>JAJQDC010000012.1 GCA_021202395.1 Clostridia bacterium
ATGTAATCCAGGGCAAGGCGTTAAAAATTTTTAACGCCTTGCCCTTTACTTTACTAAAAATTATGCTATAATAAAATCAGAAAAACGAAAGGCGGTATGGTATGAAAACTGAAGCTAAAAAGATAAAAATTTTAAAGGTGCTTGAAATTCTGCGCCAGAACTCTGACGAAACGCACCCCATAACCACAACGGATATAATAAACATGCTTGCAAACGACGGCATAGAGGCAACCCGCCAGACTGTATATTCGGATATAAAAACACTCAACGATTACGGCTACAATATAATCTGTCTGCGCCGCACGGTAAACGAGTACTTTATCGACGACGGTAGTTTTGAACTTCCTGAAATACGTATTCTTATGGATGCAGTGCAGGCGGCAAGCTTTATCACTCCCAAAAAGACTGCAGTGCTTATAGATAAAGTAGCTGCACTCGGCGGCTCGTACAAGGGTGAAATTTTAAAGGACAATATAGTAACCTTCAATACTGCCAAACACACAAACGAGCAGGTTTATTACACGATTAGCGAGCTTACGCATGCCATACAAAACAAAAAGAAAGTAACATTTAAGTACTTTGATTTTAACGAAAACAAGCAAAAGGTTTACCGTAAAGACGGCGGCTTGTATACAGAAAACCCTTACTCGCTTGTCTATTCCGATGATAATTATTACCTTGTAACGTATAACCAGACTTTCGGCAAAATAACGCACTACCGTATAGACAGAATGGAGTGTGTGCAGACGATTGATAAAGAGAGTGTGTTCCCCAAAGGGTTCAACCTTGAAAAACATAAGAGTGAAGTGTTTAATATGTACGTAGGCGAAAAGAGCAAAGTGCGCATACGGGCAAAAAAATATCTTATAGATACCGTATTGGATAAATTCGGTGAAAACACAAAACTATATTCATTTTCAGACGATGAAATTCTTTTTGATGCAGAAGTGCAGGTGAGCTCAAGATTTATATCGTGGGTGTGTTCATTCGGGGATAGTATGCGGGTAATTTCTCCGCAGCCTGTTATTGAACAGATAAAAGACTACCTAAAAACGGTGGCAAAGCAATATGATTAAGGGGGCAAAACATGTACGGTGATTTAATATACGGTGATGAACAGAAATACGATTTTTACGAAGCCGATTTGTCGGTTGCGGAAAAGATAAAAAGGGCAATATCCGCTCTTGGCTGCTATTATGACGATTATATCATTGTTGATCTTAAAGATATTGATAATGACGAGGGCGTAGTGTTTTTTCAGGTAAAACACTGTTCCGGTTTTGGTAAAACCAATCTTTACCATACCGAAGTGCGGATAAATATAAAAGACGGTGATTGTTTAAACGGGCATATGTACAGCTTAAATGCCGGCAAAAAGCAAACGCTTGCGCTGTTTGATACCATATGCGTACAGCGGCAAACTCCAGATACTTCTTTATGGACCGATATAACGGATGAAGCGTTGGGTAAAGAGTATGAATTGAAAGAGAAAAGAAAAAAGGAATACAATCAATTTTTAAATGATTACTTTTGTAATCACGACGGCAATGCCGACTGGGTGCCGCAGTTCAAAAAAACAGCTATGGCTGCATGGGAAGAATACGGCGGCCAGTATACCGATTATATTACCGGCGATTACAAAGATTACGGCAAATACGAACACATAAAAAGGATGTATTTGCAAAAGGACAGCGACCCTATTCTTTCATATCTTATGGGCGAGATAGAATACAACGGCTACCTTGATAAGCCAGATTATAAAAAAGCATTTGAATATTACAGCCATTCGGCAAAAAGGGGCTTTTTAAGGTCAAAGTACAAAATTGCGTTAATGTACAAAAACGGCGTTTACGTAGAGCAAAATTATAACAAATACGTAAAGCTCATCCGTTCCGGTTATAAAGAAATGATAAAAGAGCGCGGTGAAAGCCTTACTATGTTGTGTGCAGGCTATTTTCCGCTTGAACTATGCCGTATAGAGCAGGAAAGCGGCAATATAGAAAGTGGCTTGGATATTGCATTGAAGTTTTATGCCAATGCAAGGCAATACATTGACTATATAGATTTAAACGATGTGGTAGACGTTAAAAAGCAGCTATATGCATTGCAGCCGTTTGATGAACCGGATCCGGATTTATTTGACATGCTTTACGTGTTACAAGACCCTGCAAAGGTAAAGCTTGTTGTGCACGGCAAAAGCTATTTTTTAGAAACTATCGTTGTAAACGGCAGAAAGGTAACCAAGTTTAAAGATAAGTATTACCGCAATGCTATAGAACTTTTTAAAAATTGTAAAATAGCAGGTATGCCTGTAAAAAATTTATATCCGTATTCAGATTATGCCGAGGTGGTAAGTTATGGAACAAATTAAGCTTATATGTAGCAGCGAGAGCAGTTTTGAGCTCTACAAAAAATTGATATTGCAGCGCGATAAACTGCAAAAAGAAGAAGCACACATCTGGCTCGATTATATAAGGGAGTTTGGTGAACTTTTAGAAAAGAGCCTTAACCTGCAGGCGGAGTGCATTAAATGCAAAAAAATAATAGCTTATTGCCAGTCGCACGTAAACCGCAGTGAAGCAATAGATGGCGCAGAGTTAGACGTATATATTTCGCAGGCTATGGAAGGCTACTATAAAGAGCTTGAAGAAATTGCAGCTGCACGCAAGGTTACTTCTAAGCCTGTCTCTGAATACGATTTTTTAAAAATTAAAAAGCTTTACCGTCAGATTGCAACTGCCATCCATCCAGACCTTCACCCCAATATTGCATTTGACGAAACGCTGAGCGAACTATGGGAAAAGGCTAAAACCGCTTACGATAACAACGATTTACTTGGGCTTGAAGAAGCTAAACTACTTTTAAATGATTATCTTAAAAAGCCTGTCAATGATGCCGATTTTGAAGAAGAAAAGCTAAAAGAGCTTATCGACGGGCTCCGCAAAGAGATAGAAGAGATTTTAAACGGCGCTGTGTACCGCTATAAAGATCTTCTTTTAGACGACGTTCTGTGTGAAGAAAAACGCAACCAGCTTACAGACGAGATAGAAGAATTTACTATCTACCACAACCAGCTTAAAGAAAAGATAAAAGAATTTAACATTACACAGGTGGTGAATTAAATGAACGAAATTACAGTAATAAATAAAAATGTTATTGCAGAAATAGAAAATAACGGAGCAGGCAATATTATAAAGCCTTTGCAAAAGGAAATTTATCTTACAGATTTATATCTTTACAATGTGGATGAATGCCCCGTAACCGAACTTGTAAAAATAAAAGAAGGCGACTGCCTTACATTAAAGCATGAAGAAACTTTATACGATAAATTAAACGTATCTGCATATACTGCAGAAGGCGTCCGCGTGGGTGATTTAAGCGACCTTATAAATGACGTCTATGCGCATTTGCTTGACGCAGGTAAAACGTTAAAGGCAGTAGTTGTAAGAACAGGTGTTACACATAAAAACAGCTTTGTAAAAATAGCTGTCAGTTTAGTAGATTTTTAAATCAGGTGGTGGAAATTATGATGATTAGTCCGGAAGATTATTACGAACAGTTTTTAAAAGGTAAATCTGCAGAAAAAATACTTAAAATAATTGAAGATTTAAAATACGAGCTAAACAGGCTGACAAATGCTAAAAAAGATCGGTATGACATAAATCAGGAGCCGTCCAATGAGTATTCGCTTACAAGAGAATATCTGGATAGAGCAATTAATGCTTTAAAAGAAGCTGGCGGTATATATACACCGTCAGATGAAGAACAGGAATGCTTGTCTTACGTCGAAAATATATCACAAATAAATAAGATAAAATTTACATCGGGCGGTTATTTCGGCGGGTACAAAACCACAATCTTCACTTTTGCAAACGATAAGGTATACGTAAAGACTATGGATATTTATGCTGAAGAAGATTTAATGGATTTAGGAGGAGAGAGTTCTATAACAAAACAAGAATTACTTGAGGGTATAAAAAATTTACATATTTTCGAATGGAAAGCGCATTACTATGCACATATTCTTGACGGCAACCAATGGGATGTAAAAATAGAATTTTCAAACGGATGCAAACCTTTTATATCAAGCGGGAGCAATGCTTACCCTTACAATTATCATGATTTTTTGGTTTTGCTTGGGCTGGCACGGGACGAGCTTATGAACGATTTGAATAAGCCTGACGACAAAGAGGTGAAGTAAGGATATGGATTACGAAGATATGGAAAATTGGGAAAAAGAAGCGGAGAAACACTACGGAATGATTAACAGATTAATTCATGCACTGACCGAGAAAGGCTGGTCGGCAGAAGAAATATTAAATTTAATTATAGCTTTAACCGAACCCGATTCTGAGACAAAAGAAGCTACTGAAGAAGCTGGCGTATCGCAGGGTGAAATGGTTTTAAGGCTTTTAAAAGGGTTAACCGAAAAGGGCTGGTCAGTAGATGAAATAATAGAGCTTTTTAAGAAATTTACCGCCGATGATAAACCAGGTAAAAACGATTAAACAGCGTTGTAACTTATTTATTTACAAGGAGATTTTATAATGATAGGTGCAATAATAGGCGATATAGCGGGCTCTAAATTTGAATTTTGTAATTACCGCAGTAAAAAATTTAAAATCTTTTCTCAGGATTCGTTTATAACAGACGATTCTGTAATGACTCTTGCCGTTGCCCAGGCTGTATATATGTGCAAAGGTGATTACACTTTTTTATCCGGTTATGCAAAAGCAACTATGCAGATGCTTGGCCAGATGTACCCGAGCAGCGGCTATGGTACAAGTTTTTACAACTGGATATTCAGCGACCATCCGCTACCATATAACAGCTACGGCAACGGTGCGGCAATGCGGGTAAGCGCCTGCGGCTTTTACGGTAAAACTTTAAACGAAGTAAAAAAGATGTCAAAAGCTGTAACGGAAGTATCCCATAACCATCCTGAAGGGTTAAAAGGGGCAGAAGCTACGGCGGTATGTATATACCTTGCAAAAAGCGGCAAGAGCAAAAAGTACATAAGGAATTACGTAAATAAAAATTACTACAAATTAGATTTTACTATAGACGAGATCCGGCCCACATACGACTTTAACGAAACCTGCCAGCGCACAGTGCCGCAGGCGATAGAAGCCTTTTTAGAGAGCGAATCTTTTGAAGATGCAATAAAAACCGCCGTATCCGTTGGCGGCGACAGCGACACTCTGGCAGCAATAACGGGCAGCATTGCAGAAGCCTTTTACGGCGTACCCGCCGATATGCGTGCAAAAGCTCTTGAGTATCTGGATGAAGATTTGTTGCAAATTTATAATAATGTAGAAATTATCTTGAAGTAAAATGCCTATTAAATTTAAACAGGTAAGCTGAATGGTTGTAAGATATAAAGGTGAAAGCGATCCTCTTTACTTTCTGCACAACAAAGAATATGAAGTTATCTCAATAGAATGCGGGCTTTATCGCATAGTTGATGAAACTGGCGATGACTATCTGTATGGCTCTCAGGAGTTTGAAATAGTGTAAGGTTCAGTTGATGAATATACTGACGAAGAAGCCGGCAAATAATGGCGGTAAAAAATATGAATACGCTTTTTATACGTGAAGTTAAAATTTTATGGGACAAGGTAGATAAATACAGTTATTTGCGGCATATTGCGGCACTAAACGGGGTTGAAAGTGTAGAGCTTACTGCATCCGTAACCTTTTTTGTTGGCGAAAACGGAAGCGGTAAATCTACCCTTTTAGAAGCTATTGCCGTAGCCTATGGCTTTAACCCCGAAGGCGGTACAAAAAATTATAATTTTTCCACATACGATTCTCATTCAGAATTATGTAATGCAATAAAACTTGTAAAGGGAGTACTCCGTCCGAAGAGAGGTTATTTCTTGCGTGCCGAAAGTTTTTATAATGTCGCAACGGCAGAAGAAGAGTATTGTAAGTATGCATCGCCATCTGATAATATTCCCCCTTTGGAACTACATAAAAAATCACATGGCGAAAGTTTTTTAACTATAGCACAAAATAATTTTCAGAGTAACGGCATGTACATTCTTGACGAGCCTGAAGCGGCGTTATCTCCGCAAAAGCAGCTTACATTGCTTGCTGAAATTTATCGTTGCATAAAGGGAGGTGCGCAGTTCATTATCGCAACGCATTCGCCGATATTGCTTGGTATGCCAGATGCAGAAATTCTGAGTTTTGACAGCGGCAAACTTCATAAATGCAGATATGAAGAAACGGGCAGTTACCGCATAACAGAAATGTTTATAAACAAACGTAAAGCAATGTTAGATGAATTATTAAAAAATTGTTAAGGGGAGTGTTATGCAAAACAGAATTAACTATGTAGATTTTGGCTATTTTTATGAAGAAGAAGGAGATTATAAACAAGCTTTTAAAGCGTATAAAATGGCTGTAAAAATGGGTGATGGTTATGGGCTGAATAATCTTGGCTGGCTTTACCGTAACGGCTATGGGGTAAAAAAAGATGTTACAAAAGCTATAAAGCTATTTGAACAGGCGGCGGAATACGGGAATACTACTGCCGCAGTTAACCTTGGAAGCATTTATGAAAATGGCGAAAACGGCAGTGTAGACTATAAAGCAGCTTTGAAGTGGTATAAATATGCAATGGATCTTGGCGATGAAGACGGCACTTTTAATTACGCAAATATGTACCATAATGGCTACGGTGTCGAAAAAGATTATTCTGTTTCGTTCCCTGTTTTTTTGAGACTTGCAGATGAATATGAAGATCCAAAGGCATTATTTTACGTCGGTTTATATTACCAGGAAGGGTATTTTGTTGATGTCGATTACGATAAAGCTATGAAGTACTATCTGTCCGGTGCCGAACAGGACGACGGCTGCTGCTATAACCAGCTCGGCGTAATGTACGGCAAGGGGCTGGGTGTAGAAAAAGATTTACAAAAGTCATTAATGTATTACCTTCACGCAGCAGAGCTGGATGACGGTACGGCGTGCATTAATTTGGGTTATATTTACGAGCACGGCGAAGGTGTTAAAAAGGACTTAAAAAAGGCAAAGTACTATTATAAAAAAGCAGCTTTGCTTGGCGAAACAGATTATTCAGATGATTTGGATGAGTAATCGATTACCTGGCACATATGTGCCAATCAATGTGTATGCAGCAGGTGTTTTATGGTTATGATTCCGCCTTATATGTATCTCGATAAACATGTTAAAGGTAAGTCTACAAAAGAAATAATGGTTGAGATTGATGATCTTAAGAGCAGTATAGAAAGATTAAAAATTAAAATGGAACACCCTGATTATGGTGATCAAACTAAATGGTGTCCGTCTGACGAAGTTATAATGTCATGGTACAGATATGTATTGGATCATGCCAAATATGAACTGGAAAAAGCAGGCGGTACATACTGTGCAACGGCAGCCGATTTAAAATATCATGCCTTTTGCGGCAGTATAAAATATATAAATAAGATTATATTCACAAGCGGCACCTTGAAAAAAGGCTTAAAAATGCGTATTATAGAAATTAAAGGGGAAACTCCTACCTTCAGAACGGCATTTTTGCGAGCAGAAGATGATTTTAAGGATACATCAAGGACAGACAATTTGCCTGTTAAAAGAGAAGAGATTTTTAAAGGTTTAAGGCTGTTATATCTTGGCGAATGGCGCAGCTGGTACGATTTGCGCAGATACGGTATGTACCTTATCGGCGGTACAAAGTGGAAGTTAGAGATACAGTTTTCTAACGGTTATAAACCGTTTATCTCCCGCGGAGACTACGTTTACCCGTATAACTTTAATAAATTTGAAAAACTGATCGGGATAGGTCTTAATAACGAATACGACTATTGGTGGCGTTCCCCGGAATACGACCACTATATAATATGGTAATATTTTGAAATTTTTAGGAGAAGCATAATGGGCAATATATTAAGATACCATAAAGCATTAAGTAAATATCAGGATAATTTTGGTAAAGCCCCTGATGTGTTCAGAACATGGGTAAAGAACAGCGAGCAAAGGGATATATGTATCTTTATCTGTGAACATGCTTTAGAACGTGGTACGGAAAATATTGAAGATGATTTGATAGGTTTTTATATGAAGATGGAAACTTACTATTCTAAAATTTATGAAGAAAAATATCATGAAAGATTTCCTGTAAGCATGCTCGATATACAAAGCCGAGCGACACTATTAAAAGAAGCAGTTGAAAGGGGCAGACCAATGACGCAAGAAGAAGTTACGGGGTGATAAACGTAAGGAGTAAACCATTTATCAGAAATGCAAAAAAACTAATTTGAAAATCGCTTTTGTGGTAAACGAAGGAAGCCGCAGTTTTGCACAATAAAAACAATAAAATAATTTACAAGTTAACATCAATAGTTGCCACATAGTAGTGGGGTAATTTTTATTTCAGATGTCAATTACACGTAAAATTACATAAACCGACAAAAACCAACATATAATTTAACACTGCCTTGATGGGGGTGTTTTGCAGTGTGGGATTATATTTCAGAAAGGGTGAAAACGGAAGCCGAATACATTTTACAGACGGGTGCAACGGTGCGCTCTTGCGCCGCTTATTTTAACGTAAGCAAATCTACTGTACACAAAGATGTAACCGAACGGCTTAAGGATATAGACGAATATCTCTGGCGCGGAGTGCGTGCCGTACTCGATAAAAATCTATCCGAACGGCACATCCGTGGCGGCATTGCAACAAAAAATAAATACCTGTGTAAAGAATTGTGCCGCAACAGCAGTTCGTCGTTGCACGGCAGCGATACTCATTCAGATAGCTATAATAATTGCCGTTGTCGCCAGACACCGCCTTCTTGTTGCTGTAACTCCTTTGCCTGCAGCAAAAAAGACAGTATGTCCTGCTCGGTATGCGGTAAAGATAACAGCAATAAAGATTGAAAATCATTTTATTAGTAAAACGGCGACACTTTAAGCCAGCTTACGTATATGGACGAGATTAACGCCCACTTAGCCGAAAAGACTTTATCCAACAAAAATATCCTTGAAAGGCTTGTTGCTGACGAGAAGAAGCCCACCTTGAAAGAGAAGATTTTAAACTTCTTTAAGGGCGCAAAGACCGACTACGCAGAAGACGCAAAGCTTTCAAAAGCGGCAGAAAAGCTGTATAAGCAGTATAAGACGCTGTTTGACGAGTTTTCGGAAAGAAACTACCAGAACAACGCCGTAGACGAAACAGAAAGGTTTACCGTAGACGAAGACGGCAACAAGCACTATCTCTTAGAACAGTGGCAGAAAGACGCCGAAGCAAAGACGGAAACAAAGGACGGCGTAGAAACAATACGATACGCACAAATGAACAATAAACCGTTCAGCGAGAATGTAAAAGATATTGCTACAATGACGGACGAAGAAGCCTTATACAGAAAATCGGAAGATAATTACATAAAGGTTATGGACGAAACGCCCGATGTAATTATAAAGTATGTAGATGACGCTGAAAATTTAGAAGTAGTTATGAAATTTGAAGCGTTATATCTTTCTGTGAGAAAAGACGGTGCGTTTAATAAAGAAAATAGCAATAAATATCATTATCATAATTTGGGTGTTGAGCTTGCAACAAAGTTACCTGAATACATATCTAACCCAGAAGCAATAGTACGAGTACGTGCGAGAAATGGCACGGAAAGGCTTAATCTGCTAACAACCGTCCAAACCAAAAAAGGAAACAATGGGATTATATCTATTGAGCTTGGCACAGTAAAAGATATAAACAGTAAGCATAATAAATACAATCTTATCGTTACAGCTTTTTCTGCCGACGATAACTACACAAGAAATACAATAGACGGAGCAATAAGGGTAGAATACGAAAAAAATGACCTTTCGCAAGTTAATCACCAACTGCACAAATGGTTGGCAAGTGTTAACGAAAAGTCATTAAATGAAAGTGATAATGCGGCACAAGACCGTAGCGCACTTTCTAATAACAGTATATCCAACCCTGACAAAAAAGTCAATACCAAAACGAAAAAATCTTCAAAAAAATCTGAAAATGATACTGTACGCAAGGCTTTGCCTACTACCGACAGCGACGGGCGCACCCTTATAGCGGAGCAGCGGGACTACTTCAAGGACATAAAAGTGGTGTGGCTTTATGCTACGATTACCACGCTCGAAAAGACACTCTCCCCCTTGCCTTCCCCCTACGGGGGAAGGTGGTGGCGTAGCCGACGGATGAGGGGATTACTTTTAACCGCATAATAAAGCGTAAATGGCAGAAGAATAGGGAAAGGCAGGAGTATCCCCTCATCAGTCCTGTCGGACAGCTTCCCCCATAGAAGGGGAAGCCAAGAGAGTAATCGCCAGTAATAAGCATCTGCAACTATCATCGCACATAAGTAGAGTGCAGAAGGGTAGTAGATTTCTCCATTCCGCTTTGCTCCAGTCGAAATGACAGCCCTGTAGGGGGCTGTACAGCTCATATAGCTGTCATCTCGACCGAAGTGGAGAGATCTCCAACCAGTAGAGTAACTTGTACAATGCTACCCTTGCCTTCCCCCATAGAAGGGGAAGCCAAGAGAGTAATCGCCAGTAGCCTATACTTCATTGCGCGTGAGCGTTAGCGCTACTTTGCGCACCATAATAAAAATGTTTCAGATAAATGTGCGCAAACCGAAGTGGAGAGAGCTCCAACCAGTAGAGTAACTTGTACAATGCTACCCTTGCCTTCCCCCTGCGGGGGAAGGTGGTGGCGTAGCCGACGGATGAGGGGATTACTTTTAACCGCATTATAAAGCATAAATGGCAGAAGAATAGGGAAAGGCAGGAGTATCCCCTCATCAGTCCTGTCGGACAGCTTCCCCCATAGAAGGGGAAGCCAAGAGAGTAATCGCCAGTAATAAGCATCTGCAACTATCATCGCACATAAGTAGAGTGCAGAAGGGTAGTAGATTTCTCCATTCCGCTTTGCTCCAGTCGAAATGACAGCCCTGCAGGGGCTGTACAGCTCATATAGCTGTCATCTCATGTGAGCGTAGCGACACTTTGCGCACCTTAGTATAAAAGGCTTCAGACAATAACTGCGCAAAAAAGGCTGTTGTCCTTACAGCCTTTGAGACGGGGAACCGCTTGCGGTGGAAGGGTTTATTCTAAATAATAGTGTCCGCCTTAAATTTAACTTTGCAATTTTACCAAATATCAGTCAAAAAAAACATTTAATATAATTTACACCAAAATTTAACAGAAAAAATACGCTCTTAAAATTGAAATATAATTTTTCTTGTGATATAATACACTTTGGTAATTTACAATTTTTTTAAATAAAGATTGCGTCAACGCACCATAATTACACTTTTTAAAATTAATCTTGTGCTGGCGCGGTACCCGTAAACAGCGGGTATATTCTACAAAACGGTAAAATTTATGGCAAGACTTTTAGGTATAGACGTAGGTTCTACAACGGTAAAGCTTACAGTAGTAGAATCAGACGGCACAGTATTATACAAATCATACGAGCGGCACTATGCTCAGGTAAAAGAAACCGTGCTGCGTGAACTCAAAAAAATAGCTGCACAGTTCGGCGGTGATTTCCGTGCTTCCATAACGGGCAGTGCGGGGCTTGGTCTTTCGCAGCGCAGCGGCATAAACTTTGTGCAGGAAGTGCAGGCAGCGTTCGTTGCTATCCGCCGTTTTTACCCCGACGCCGACGCCGCGGTTGAACTCGGCGGCGAAGATGCAAAAATTATATTTGTAACGGGCGGTACCGAACAGCGTATGAACGGCAGCTGTGCGGGCGGCACCGGTGCCTTTATAGACCAGATGGCTACCCTTTTGAATATCACGGTAACCGAGATGGACGAACTTGCCTTAAAGGCAGAAAAGATCTACCCCATAGCGTCCCGCTGCGGCGTGTTTGCAAAATCTGACATACAGCCCCTTATCAACCAGGGTGCAAGCAAACAGGATATATCAGCTTCAATTTTTCAGGCGGTGGTAGACCAGACCGTATCTGGCCTTGCGCAGGGAAGGCGCATAAAGGGCAAAGCATTGTTCCTTGGCGGACCTTTATACTTTTTAAAGGGCTTACGGCAGGCGTTTGTACGCACGCTTAACCTTTCAGAAGAAAACGCAGTCTTCCCCGAAGACGCACCCTGCTTTATGTCTATAGGCGCCGCTCTGCATTCGGCGGGCGTTCAGCCTATGGCTATAGAAGAGATTATCTCCCGTGTGGAAAATGCCGAAGGCAACGACGAAATTGTTACGGGCGAACCGCTGTTTAAAGATAAAGAAGAATATGCCGCATTCGTAAAGCGGCACCGTGCAACCGACCTTACATTTGCCGATATAGAAACCTACGAAGGGGACGCATACCTTGGCATAGATTCGGGCTCTACCACAACAAAACTCATTTTAATCACGCCCGACAGCCGCATTATATATTCCCATTACCAGACGAATAACGGCCAGCCGGTAGACATAATAGTGGAGCGCCTTAAAGAGATTTACCGCAAGTCTCAGGGCAGGATAAAAATCAAAGGCAGCGCAGTTACCGGCTATGGCGAAGACCTTATTAAGGCGGCAATAAAAGCCGACTTCGGCATAGTAGAAACGGTAGCCCACTTTAAGGCTGCCCTTCACTTCAACCCCAACGTAGACTTTATAATAGACATCGGCGGCCAGGACATAAAGTGCTTTAAAATCAAAAACAAAGCTATAGATTCTATAATGCTCAACGAAGCGTGCTCATCGGGATGCGGCTCGTTTATACAGACCTTTGCACGGGCTATGGGCATGGAGATAGATAAATTTTCCCAGCTCGGTCTGTTTGCGGAGCACCCCGTAGAGCTTGGTTCCCGCTGTACGGTATTTATGAACAGCGCCGTTAAGCAGGCTCAGAAAGAGGGCTCTTCGGTAGAAGACATCTCTGCAGGGCTTTCTATATCCATAGTAAAAAATGCAATATACAAGGTTATCCGCGCAGCCAGCGCAGACGAGCTCGGCAATAACATAGTAGTGCAGGGCGGCACCTTCTTAAACGACGCAGTGCTCCGCGCGTTTGAGATTGAAACGGGCAAGAACGTTATCCGTCCCGGTATTGCAGGCTTGATGGGTGCATACGGCGCAGCGCTGTACGCCAAAGAGATGGGGGCAGGGCAGTCTACCACCATAAGCGAGCAGGAGCTGGAAAACTTTTCTTACAAGTCAACAACCACCATCTGCCGCGGATGCACTTCCAAATGCAATATAAATATTTTAACCTTTTCTGATAAAACAAGGTATATATCGGGCAACAAGTGCGAAAGGGGAGCGGGGCAAAAGCCTGCTTCTGCCGAGCTTGACATATACGCCTACAAACAGGACAGGATACTTAAAACGGTAGAAGGCACAAAGGGCACGCTCGGCAAGGTGGGGCTGCCGCTTCAGCTCGGCATGTACGAACAGCTTCCCGTATGGGCAGGATTTTTTGAAACTTTGGGCTTTGAAGTGGTGTTAAGCGACAAGTCTTCGCGCGAGCTGTATTTCAAGGGGCAGCATACCGTTGCATCCGACACGGCTTGCTACCCAGCAAAGCTTATACACGGCCATATAGAAAGCTTGTTAGATAAGGGGGTAGATTTTATATTTATGCCCTGCGAAAGCTACAATCTGGACGAGCACGATTCCACCAACCACTACAATTGCCCAATAGTAGCTTACTATCCCGAACTGTTAAAGGCTAATAATGAAAGGCTCAACGACGATAATTTTATTATGCCTTACCTTGACCTTAACATGTGGGACAACACGGTAAAACGCCTTACGCAGGCTCTTTCCAGATATAAATTCAAGCGCAAGCAGGTAGACGCCGCCTTAAAGGTCGGCTTTGAAAGGCTGGGTAAATATCATGCCGACGTGCGTGCAAAGGGTTCTGAAATTATGGAAAAGGCCACCGCGCAGGGCAAGCAGATAATAGTGCTTGCAGGCAGACCTTACCATATAGATAACGAAATTAACCACGGTATAGACAAGCTTATAACTTCGCTCGGCATGGCGGTACTGTCAGAAGATTCCGTGTTCGACAAGGCGGACATTCTTAACGTCTCTGTGCTCAACCAGTGGACGTACCATGCAAGGATGTACCGCGCTGCGGAATTTGCCTGCCGGCACGACAACGTGAACCTTGTGCAGCTCGTGTCTTTCGGCTGCGGGTTAGACGCCATCACAACCGACCAGATGCGTGCCATTATGGAAAGTAACGGCAAGCTGTACACGCAGATAAAAATAGACGAAATCAACAATCTCGGCGTTGTGCGTATACGTTTAAGAAGTATGCTTGCCGCCATAGAAGAGAGCAAAAAAAGCAAAGCGTAATACCCGTTAATTGCGGCATACTACGGCACCAATTCAGGTAATTGCCTTATTTAAACAGGATAAATTTTTCAATATGAAAAAAGATAATGTAAACACATCCAACTATATAACCGACGTAAAAACAAAAAACTACGTAGAAGAATATGCCAGGTGGGAACCTTCTATGAAGGCTACCCATAAAATTCTTATTCCCGATATGCTTCCGTGGCACTTTACCATACTTGAAAGGCTTTTAAAGAAGGAAGGTTACGACGTAGAAATTTTAAAAAACGATTCCCGTGCGGTAATAGACGAAGGTCTTAAACACGTGCACAACGATACGTGCTACCCCTGCCTGTGTGTGGTAGGGCAGTATATAGACGCGTTAAAAAGCGGCAAGTACGACCCCGACCACACGGCGGTATTAATTACCCAGTCGGGCGGCGGCTGCAGGGCTTCTAATTACGTGCCTTTAATAAGAAAAGCTTTAAAGGCAGAATTCCCCAATGTACCCGTATTATCTTTAAACTTTGTCGGGCTGGAAAAAGATTCTTCTTTAGAGATGACTCTGCCCTTCCTGTTAAGGCTGGTATTTGCCATATATTACGGCGACAATATAATGTGGTGCTACAACCAGACAAAGCCTTACGAAAAGGTTGCGGGCGCCGCCGACAAGGTGCGCGACGAGATGATAGATTACGTGGTTTCTATGCTTGGCAAACACAGCTTTGTGCGCTATAAAAAGGTCTCTAAGCATATAATCAAATCGTTTGCCGCAGTGGAGCGTAAAAATATCAAAAAGGTAAAGGTGGGCATAGTGGGCGAAATTTACGTAAAGTATTCCGCACTGGGCAACAACCATCTTGAAGATTTTTTAATGTCAGAAGACTGCGAACCAGTTGTACCCGCCCTTATGGACTTTGTGCTTTACTGTATAGTAAACAACATCAACGAAGGGGAGATGTACGATAAAAAGGGTAAGTTTATCGTGCTCAACAAACTTTTATATAAAGTGCTTTACCATATGCAAAAAGCCATAAGAAAGTTATATATAAAGGACGGCACTTTTGAACCGATACACGATTTTGAGCACCTTCGCAAGTGTGCAGACAAGGTTTTGAACCAGGGTGTAAAAATGGGTGAAGGCTGGCTTATCCCTGCAGAAATGGCGGCTCTGGCAGAGACGGGTACAGAAAATATCGTGTGTGCACAGCCGTTCGGCTGCCTGCCCAACCACATTGCGGGCAAGGGCGCCATACGAACGCTAAAAACCCTTTACGAAAAAGAAAATATTGTAGCGGTAGACTACGATCCTTCGGCAACAAAGGTAAACCAGGAAAACCGCATAAAACTTATGCTCGCCACTGCAAGGGAAAACAATGGACTAACGTAAAAATCGGGCAAATTTAACTAAAAATTAAAGAATTTTAAAGGAAATCAGAGCAAACTTATGCTAAAAAACACAGGGCTTACAGGTATTTAACCTGAAAGCCCTTGTTTTTATGTAAAAAGTCAACGCGACAATTAAAATTAAGAACCCCAAGCGATTTTCTTTACAATAGCAATTAATAAGACAAAAACAAGTCTGTTCTAACATCATACCATCGTTCGATTGAACTACATATAATTGATAATGTGTTTTATCGGAAACACTATTTAAAAGTATAAAAACAACTGAACAACAATACTATAATGCCGCCGACTTATTCGGTGGCATTAGTTTTATATAATAAAAAATTATTATATTAATATATAAAATAATATAAAAAGTTAATTAAAAGCAAAACATGAAACCACGCTGTTTCCTTTTAACATTTCTTTTGATTATAATAATTCAAAAAGCGTAAAGGAGAAATTAAAGTGAAATATAAAGATTGGCTATCAGAATGGCTCGATTTGTATGTTAAGGCCTTTGTTAAGATAAGAACTTATGAAAAATATGAGATAATAATACGAAAACATATTGTTCATGAATTAGGAGAATATGAACTGGATAAGTTAACAGTAGATATACTGCAACGTTTTACAGTGAGATTATTAGAAAAATTGTCTTCAAATTATGTTAATAGTGTGATTACAGTATTAAGGAGATCTCTTAAAATGGCAGTCAAATTGGGCGTATCCAATACTCAATTCGCGGAAAATATTATTAGACCAAAAATACAAGAGAAGAAAATAGAGTGTTTTTCTGTAATTGAGCAGCGGAAGATAGAAATTGCGGTAAATAATCATAAAAAAAATAAAATGTATGGAATAATTATCTGTTTATACACTGGGTTAAGAATTGGTGAACTTTTAGCTTTACAATGGAGTGATGTAAATTTCAAAAAATGCTTACTTTCAGTAACAAAATCTTGTCATTATGGAAAGATGAGCGATGGCAAGTATGGTAGGATCGAAGAAACTCCAAAGACGATATACTCAGTAAGGGATATACCCATTTCAAAGCAATTAATGGTATACTTGAAAAAACTCAAGACTGATAATCATTCTGATTATGTTATAAGCGAAAATCAAAAGCCTGTGTCAGTAAGATCGTATCAAAACAGTTTTGATTTATTATTAAAACGGTTAAATATACCACATAAGGGTTTTCATGCGTTGCGTCATACATTTGCGACGAGAGCATTGGAAAATGGCGTTGATGTTAAGACTTTATCAGAAATTTTAGGGCATAAAAATGCTGAGGTTACGTTAAACAGATATACTCATTCACTCATGGATCACAAATTTGATGTGATGAATAGATTGGGATGTTTAATGCAAGATGATTTTAATTTATAATTATTAAAAAAATAAATGCACTGATTAATATATTCAGTGCATTTATTTTCTTTATTATAATTCGGAGATGGTTTAATGTCAAGTGGTTTTGGATAAAAAGAATAATTTTGTCGAAAAAAAACAGAAAAATTTCTTTATCAGGGTACAAAATCTAACAATAAAACTTCACTGAATATATTAATCAGTGAAGTTTTAGGGTAGGTTACTGGGCTTTATTGTTTAATTATAGGATAGAAAAGGATATTTCAATTATAATAACGAAGCAGATTAATTTCTTTTTATGGTGGATTTTTTTGATGAGGACAGAAGTGCCGAAACTCAAAAATTAAAATATTTGAAAAGAGTGGGGCGACTTTTGTATATAGGTGAATATGAAAGCGCAAAATTTCTTATTCAATCAGCATTAATACAATATCCAGATGATATTAGATTGCTCGAATATGAAAATACGTGTCTCGCTTTTTGCACGAGAAATTTCGAGAACTATTTAATAGCGTTATCGAAACGTACAGCTTTTTATGGGGATGATTACGAGAGATTTATCATTGAAATTGATTCTTTTTGTGCAATGATAAGTTGTAAAGCAGATAAAAACATTAATGTTGCTACATACAGACGTCAAAATATTGAAAATTATAGCCGTTTACTGACTTATATCGGTCTTTTAAAACGGTCTTTGCAGAATGATTGTATTATTGCATGTGAAGAACTGTATATTTCAGCAACAAGAGCGTTTTTAAAAATGACAGCAACTGTATGTAATACGATTTATACTGTTGCGAGGGGTAAACGCAAAAATTATCGTATGCTCATTTCTTTAGAAACGAGAGAAATATTAGAAAAAGATTTCAATCTCGTAAAAAATAACGCAATTATAAGTAATTATTCAATTGTTGGCGTTGATGAAATAAAAAATATATTAGGAGAGAGTCTTTGAGTATATATACATTAGACAGAAGACTGGATAGCTTTCAGGACAGTGTACGAAAACTAAGTTCTCAAATATCCGCAGCTGGAGTGGATCCCTCAAAATCGGCGGAATTATATAGTCGTATAAGTGTTATAGCGAATAATTCGAAAGGTGTCATAATAAGCGGCAAAGAGTTCTCAGAGAAAGTAAAAAATTTCGATCAGTATAATTAAATAAAAAGGAATGCTAAATGATTGACACATCTACAGAAGCTTATAGAAAATTAAAGAGTTCCTTGGTACATTTCCGAAGCAATATATCTGGTCTTTCTACGGGTATTAGATCTGATGTGGATGAGGCTATATCATCGTGTAGACAAAAAGTAAGTGATCAAAAAAGTATTGTAGATAGATTAGAAATAGAAATTAACTATATTGAAAAACAAATAAAGGAATATGATGAAGCGTATACATTTCAACTAAGCGAAACCCGCAAGTATACAAGTGACGCAAAAGAATATAGTAAATATATTGATTATTATAATCGTTTAATTGATGATGTGAATTATAAGATAAGAAATGAAAATCCATCATGTGAAGACTATAATTCAAATATGGAGTCGTTTAAACGTGATTTAGAGGAATATAATAGTAAATTAAAGTATTATCAAGGAAAAACAAGTGAATATTTGGGTTATGCGGAAAAACACAAGAAGAAGGCTGAAGAACTTAAAATAAAAATTAACAAGATGGAAAGTGATTTTGCTGAAAAAAAAGCGCAATATAATAAAGAAAAAGAAAAATATGAGCATATGGTCTCAGATTTTAATACAATAGAAAATGATGGTAATCACCTTATATCTTGCGCAAGAAATCTTGAGTGCAGTGCGATTGATGAAGCAGATCACGATATTAGTTGTGTGGATAGTTGTTTGCAATATCTTGATGAGTATTTGAATTCGTGAAAGAGAGGTTTATTTAATGGCTAATGTTGATGTTTCTTTATCGGCAGTGCAGTCAGCTATGTCACAGTGTGTGGCTGCCGCTACAGAACTACAAAATGCAGCGAAAAATCTACAGTCAATGTATAGTGCGGCGGGTAGTGGCTGGAAAGATTCAAAATATAAAGAATTAGGTGCAATAGTGGAGACTTGCAATGCCGCATTGAAGGAACCGGTAAGTCGTCTTGGTGATTGTTATAGGAAACTTTCAGATTTACAGAAGATTATTGAGGAATACATGAATTCATAAAATAAGGAGAAAAATTGTGTCACAGATAAAAGCATCTCCGGAAGCAGTAAGACAGTTGGCGAGAGATTTGCAGATAACAATAAATAAGCTTAATGATATAAGCGCACAAGTCAGCAGTGCTGGAAATGTGGGAGATTGGAACGATGCTCAAGGACAACAATTTTCTGCATTGATAAAAAATATTGCAATGTTAACAAGGTCGCCCATCTCGACTCTTGAGGCGGCGATACCTCGTCTTAATAAGATTGCAACAGCGCTGGACAATTATAACAGTGTAAAATTTTAATGTAAGTAATGACTCCGACAAATGAATTATGTTGTTGCTAAATCTTTTGATGAACGTTTTGCATTTGTCGCGAAAAATGAAAGCTGTTAAATTTTATAAAAATAATATATTTCGGGAGACAAGAAATTATGAGTAACGTACCAACATTTACACCCCCGACACCGACATTTACGCCGCCTTCGCATGCTAACAATGGTCAGTGTTGTCATTACCATCCAAACGAGCGCGCTGTAGCTAAATGCGCACGATGTGGAAAACTGATTTGCCAAGATTGTTTTGATACTTATCAGGTTAATGTAGGAGAATATGCAGGAAATGCTTTATGTTATGACTGTTGTGAAGAAATAGTAGCAGAAAATGTAAAGCAATTAAAAAAGAATCGTCGATCAATTATAGCTCAATATGTTTTTACTATTTTGGGTATTATTTTGGGTGCTATTATAGGTTCTGCACTTGAGGTTGATACATGGATTGTTGTTGTAATAGCATTTGTTTGCGGATGCTTGTGGACATTCATTAAGAATTTAGGAAAAACGCTTCTTAATTTTGCTAAAAATATTGGAGATGGTGCTTGGTTAGGAGGAATTTTTTGGCTGATAATTGATTTCTTTAAGTGTATATTTATATCGCTTTATGGAACAGTAAAAAAATTAATTGTATATTTAATATACATAATTAAAACATCAGGCTATATTAAATCCGATGCTGCTGCTCTTGTCCAGATGAAAGACTATATGGAATATACTCTAGTGGAAAGCCGCAACGTAGGTGTGGATCTTGCTTCCTTGATGGAAGAAGGTGGCGCATTGCATAATAACTCGTATGCTCAACAGGTAGCAACTCATGGCGCGGAAGCAGCTGAAGCATCCATTCGTAACTCGGTTGTTACATTCAATGAACACGGCGAGATTATTAGAAACTTCGCATAATCGAATAAAAAAATAAAATGACAAGGAGATAAAATTATGAGTGATCAAAATGATGAT
The DNA here is from genome assembly GCA_021202395.1 of Clostridia bacterium. Lineage (GTDB taxonomy): Bacteria > Bacillota > Clostridia > Christensenellales > Borkfalkiaceae > Coproplasma. The sequence goes on from JAJQDC010000012.1 coordinate 20,518, forward strand.
GCTGTTGTTGCAAGACGTAAAGCGCTTGCACAGGCTTTAAAAAATGGACAAGATGTTGTTGTTGCCCCTTCTGGCGAAGTGGAATTTAAGGCAGAGGCACAGCAAGAAGGACAGACGGCTATACAAGTTCCGAGTGGAAAATTGGCGTGAGGTAATTTATGGCTCTTAATTATTATTGGTATCAGTCAGATCCTGCTTTGTACCAAGCAGAAGTACAAGCAATGAATCATTTTTTTCCTCATTTTAAAATAGCTCAGCTTCCTGATGGTTCAGGACGTTTGTATTGGCGTGGGAAAGTTCAACCTATCCCTGGGGGAATTACTTGGGATGTAATGTTAATCTATAAAAATGATCATCCTCATGCGGGACATAATGAATATGGTGGATCCGTTCAGATTTTACCTATTACTCCACGTCTAAAAGATATTGCTTCGCAAACGATGCCTATGCTTGAAAAACAGTATGGTTCGTATGATGCATGTGCTAATCGTGGGTTTGGTTTAGGTCTTCCGCATATTTATAGACAACAGTTTGGCAGAAATGAAGAATATTTTATATGTACTGCTGATCCAAAATATTTTAAAACTGGTCAGACTCAGTCTACTTCAGCAGCAACAGCCTTGAGCTGGGCTTGCAAATGGATGATGCTCTGCGAGATGTGGCTGAACGGTGAGATAAGTGATGAAGTTGCATTAGAGGGCAATTATTAAGCTTTGAAATTGTGTTCATACTCTTGCAAATTGATTTTGCAAGAGTATGATTTTTATA
>JAJQDC010000010.1 GCA_021202395.1 Clostridia bacterium
TTATAAAACAATAAATGAAGTATATTATTTATTAAATATAATATTTAAATCGGCAATAGCTCATGGACTAATAAATAAAAACCCGCTTGATATAGTTTTTAAACAAAAACACGAAAGTAAACACGGAACAGCATTATCTAAAGAAGAAGAACAAAAACTTCTTAAAGAAACAGAAGGAACTCGTTATCAGCTTTTATTTGCAGTTGCTTTATATACAGGGTTAAGACCTAACGAATATAAAACAGCTTTTATTACTAAAAAATTTATAATAGCAAATAATAGCAAACAAAAAAACAACAAAACAGCCTTAAAGAAAATACCAATTACACCACTACTAAAACCTTATATAAATGGAATAACAGAACTAAATTTTCCACGAATAGAATATATGAGAGATAAAATGAAAGAAATTTTACCAAATCATAAACTATACGATCTAAGAACAACGTTTTACACAAGATGTCAAGAATGTGGTGTTGCTGAAGTAGCTTTAAAAAAATTCGTAGGACATACTCTAGGCGGATTAGCTGATACATATACCAATGTTTCAGATGAATATCTAATAAAAGAAGGAAACAAATTAATCTATTAATTTATGCCCCAATTTATGCCCCAAAATATACATTTACACTAAAAAACAAAAGGCTTTTTAAGCCATAAATGACATATTTTTAGTCAAAAAACGCTTAAAAAGCCTTGTTTTTGGTGCACCTTGAGGGACTCGAACCCGCGGCCCACTGATTAAGAGTCAGTTGCTCTACCAACTGAGCTAAAGGTGCATATTCAAACCCCTTAAGCAAAAAGCCTTAGGAGTTTATTTTCTGGTGATCCATCCGAGATTCGAACCCGGGACACCGTGATTAAAAGTCACGTGCTCTGCCAACTGAGCTAATGGACCGTAATTTTGGCTGGGGTGGCAGGATTTGAACCTACGAATGCGGGAATCAAAATCCCGTGCCTTACCGCTTGGCGACACCCCATTAACCGCCTGTGCGTTTACCGCGCCTGCCACCGCGCGGGCTTTTAATTTTAATGGGGCGGGCGACAAGTTTCGAACTTGCTACCTCCAGAGCCACAATCTGGCGCTCTACCGATTGAGCTACGCCCGCCATTAACATTGGTGCGCCTGGAGAGATTCGAACCCCCGACACACGGCTTAGAAGGCCGTTGCTCTATCCTACTGAGCTACAGGCGCAAACATTTGCATTGAAGAATAAAAAGTAAAAGCCTTACTTATAAAAGGTGTTGGAGCGGGTGATGGGAATCGAACCCACACAACCAGCTTGGAAGGCTAGTGTTCTGCCATTGAACTACACCCGCAAGGTCCGACCTTTATTTATGCCCGACCGTAACGGGCGTTAGCCTGTCGCATCAACTCAATGCTAAGCAATTATAACAAATAGAATTTTGCCTGTCAACTCAATTTAATCGCTGTTTTAAGCAAATTTAATTTATATTTTTTAATAAATCAGTTTAATTCTTTAATTTTGCTTATTGCACCCGCCCTGTTGTCTACCCCAAGCTTAAGGTAAATAGAGCTTATATAGTTCCTTGCCGTTCCGTCAGAAAGTTTTATGGCAGAAGCAATCTGTCTGTTTGTAAAGCCGTCAGCAAGCATAAGAGCAACGTCTACTTCCCTGTCAGACAGCCCGTATGCCTTTTTAAGCTTGATCTGACGGTCAGAAGAAACAAGCATGGCGGCATCGGTAATTTTTTTAGCAATCTTTGCAGGAAGAATCGTGTCGCCCGCATAGGCATTTTTAATTGAATCTATAAGTGCGGTAGAGCCGATATCTTTAAGCAGGTAGCCGCTTGCGCCGTTGTTTATGCCGCTTAAAATGTAATCGCTGTCGTCGAACGTGGTAAGTATAATAATTTTGGTGTCGGGTAAAATCTCTTTGATGTGTTTGGTTGCCGCCACGCCGTTCATTTCGGGCATACGTACATCCATCAAAATTACGTCGGGCTTTAATTTTGCAGCCATATCCACCGCTTCTGCGCCGTCGTAGGCGATGCCGCACACTTCAATTTCGTCGCTTGATTCAAGCACGCTTTTAATGCCTTCGGCAAGAATCTTCTGGTCATCTGCAAGCATTACTTTTATCATAATAGTACACTCCTTTTACAGTTTATTTATCTATTTTAACCGCCTTACTTGCGGCATATATGCGGGAGTTATTGAATATATTACGCTCTGAATGACAGTAAATCTAATACGCTGTCCCGCTCTTGGCTCCCTTATATTTCGCTATTCGGCTATCCAAGTACGTCATTGCGAGCGTAGTGTAATGTAAGCGTGGCAATATCTGCGCCTTAATATCTGAAACCTTTTATAGTATGGTGCGCAGGGTGTCGCTTCGCTCGCGCGCCCGAACGGGCGGCAGTAGTGTAGTTCCGCCCATTCAATGCTTTTGTACCGCATTATAAATAAACGTTATTATTTTTAAATAACTTGTGTGCCGCCCTGCCTGCTGGTCGCAAGCCGCGGCTCGATGCCGCTCTTGCGGGATCCTTCGTTAACACTCAGGATGACGAGATGAGCAGTCGTTCACAATAAGGTTAACGTTATTATCCCCTCATCCGTCGGCTACGCCGCTCTCAACAGCGGTAAGGACAACCGCCGTTTCGGTCATCGCAAACGCCTTGCATTATGCGTTTGCTCTGCTCGCCAACCCAAACAGCGCATTAGTGCTGTTTGGAGAACTGTCGGCTCGCCCCTTCCCCACCATAGAAGGGGAAGGCAAGGTATAATGTCATTTCGAGCGGAGCCGTAGGCGAAGTCGAGAAATCTCCTACCCTTCTGCTCTCTGCTTTAGCGCAACGTCAGTTGCAGATACTTACCACCGCATTATAATGAGCAGTCGTTTAATAAAAACAGCTAATCATCTGTTAATTACGACATATGTGGGGCTCAATCTACCGTACCGGTAAGGTTTACCGTTTGCCCTGTCAAGCCAAAAACGCTGTCATATTCAAACGTAAGCGTAAGTTCTGTGGCAACGTTTGTGTAATACCCGCTGGCATACAAAAGCCACTCGGTTGCATCCTGCTCGCCGTTATAAATTTCAAAGCGCTGTCCGTCGCACCACTTTAACCTTATATCCGTACTGCCGTCATCCGTTACCACACTGCCCGCCAATATATCAATTTCGCTGCTTCTGTTAAAAACCATGCTTACCGCCGAAGTATCATCCGTAGCCCACACGCAGTTATAGTAATCGCGGGCATCGGCTGTTGTAGTATTCAGCTGGTTTTCGTACAGCCTTATATAGTCATACTCTATCCCGCAAAAATAAAAGTCGTATACATACAGCCCGCCGTCGTCTTCTGCAATATCAAAAGAACCTACAGCATATCGTTCACCATAAAAAGTATCGTAAACGTAGCTGTCGTCTATATTAAAATTTTCGTTATAGGCTACTTCAAAACAGACGCCGTGGGGAGCAACGTCATAAAAAACTGCCCTTGCAGACACGCCGCCTATTGTGATGTAGCCGTAAGCACCGTAGTCGCTTGAAGTTGTGGTGTAATGTATCAGTCCGTCTTCAGTGTAGTATTCGGTGTAATCTTTTAAAAATTCACTTTCTGAAGTACAGGAACATAAGGCAATTACACCCGCCGCCACTACTGCGCATATGACTATAATTAAGTGTTTTAATTTGATCATGGAATTTTCTCCTTTATAACTTACCACTTTTTTGCCAATCGGGTTACTAAGTACGTCATCCTGAGCAAAGCGAAGGATCCCGCGAGTACTCGCGAACGAATAAGTAATCCCGCCTATTCAATGCTATTCTACCGCATTACAGCATTCCCCTTAAGGGGAAGCCTTTATTGCGGTTAACGTTATTATCAAGAATAAACATTATTATTTTTAAACATCGCTTCTGCCGCCCTGCCTGCTGGTCGCAAGTCTCGGCTCGATGCCGCTCTTGCGGGATCCTTCGTTAACACTCAGGATGACGAGATGGGCAGTCGTTTACAATAAGGTAGTAATGATTTGCAACATACGTTGCACTGTACAATTTACTCTTACGGTTGGAGATCTCTCCACTACGGTCGAGATGACAGCTCTACGAGCTGTACAGCCCCACGGGCTGTCATTTCGAGCGGAGCCGTAGGCGAAGTCGAGAAATCTCCTACCCTTCTGCTCCCTGCTACCACGCAACGTCAGTTGCAGATACTTACCACCGCATTATAAAGCTCGGTCGTTTATTATAAAATTGCTGCTTTACGTCTTACCAAAAGTGAACGCAAATTACCTACTGCACAACTATTTTTCATTAACAATAGGTATCTGTATTTTAACTTCAAACCCTTCGCCGCTGTAGCTTGAAACAGTCATACTGCCGCCGTAAGAAGCGGTCTTCTCTCTCATACCGCCCAGCCCGAAGCCTTCGGTTATATCGCCCTGCGCCCCGCTTCCGTTATCAGAAACTATAACGCTTATATCGCCGCCGGAACGTTTTGCTTCTATATAAAACGCCGTAGCGCCGCCGTGCCGTATGCCGTTGGCAAGACATTCCTTTACGCTGTTTAAAATAAACCGCATCTTTTCGCCGTCAAGCGGAACGTCTTCTAAATCGCTACGTATTTTTATATCGGTGCCGTCTATCGTCTGAGCCACTATCTCTGCAATCTCGTTACTCAGCGAATCGCTTGTCCTTCTGCCCGCCAGAAGGTGTACGCTTGTACGCATCTGGTCCAACGCATTTTTAGCCTGCATATTGGCAGATATAATTCTGTTTTTTGCTTCATCGGGATCGGAATCTATAAGCAGCTTTGCCGCTTCCGTCTGCATTATTACCGCCGTAATGGAGTGTCCCGCGTTGTCGTGTATGTCCTTTGCAATGCGGTTACGCTCTTCATAAACGGCTGCCACGGCAAGCTTGTCGTACGCTTCTTTAAGCTCTTTCTTGCTCTCTTCTTCTGCCTTAAGCGATTCCTGCAGGCGCCTGTTGTTGCGGTAAAAGCGAACTATAAGCGTTAAAAGGAAAAAGTGCAGGGCAAGTATTATTACACCGAAGAGCAGGCTGCCCAGAATTTCTACCGCGGCGGTATATGTGGATACGCCCTGGTACACCCTTACCCAGCCGCATACAAACGATATAATGTAAGTACCTACGCTTACGCCGAAAACTATAAAGTTTAATTTAAGGTTGTCGCTGCTGATATACAGTTCAGACAGCACCAGGCAATACAGCACCACCAGAAAGCTGCTTGCCGTTATAAGCGATATGGTGAGCATAAATACCATATCAAAGCCGTATGCTATAATTTTTATGCGCATTGTTTTAACAAGGTAAAACTTCATTACCACGGATACATCCAGCAGTACGTAGCAGGCTATAAGCATTACGTACATCCATGTCGGTTTGGTCGCAGTGCCCGCCGAAACGTACTGCGCAGCGATTACCCCTTCCATAACCACAAGCGCAATCACTATTATTATACCAAGATAGTTGCGTATAGCGTCCAAATCTATGGTATGTTTCTTTTTATTTGTATCTGACATTTTTCAATAAGTTTCCGATGGAGTAGCTGTCGTATATTTTTTGCAGCCTGCCGCTGTCGTAATAGCTGAATATATCGCCGCCTTCGGCGTATATAAGGTGATCCCGCAGCTGCACGTTGTTCATAGAGCAGATTATCTGTACCTGCTTGGTAAAGTTGTCGTCCGGTACCGAAGGGTCCGATTTTTCGCATGTGTGGTTGTGCGCTATAATAAGGCTGTACGGCTTTACGTTACTTATAAACCTTACTATATCTTCGGGCGGTACAACCACCTTGTCGTTTTCGCGGCTGGTAAAAGAGCTTATCCTTGTAACTTTGCCGTTTTTATCCATAGCGTAAAGTTCAAGCACTTCTACCCTGTGGCCGCCCATGCGGAGCTCAATAAATGCGTTAAGGTCGGCTCTGCATTTTATTACGGCAAAACAGTCTGTACGGTTAAAAAGCTCAAAACACCTTCCCACACATTTAAGGTATATTGCGGTCTGTTCGCCCACGCCTTCTACCGAAGTAAGCTCGTTTATATCAGCCTGCAAAACAGCGGTGATACTGGGGAACCGCTCCAAAAGAGCGTGCGCTATTGGGTTGGTATTTATTCTGGGGTAAGCGTTGTAAAGCAGAATTTCTAACACTTCGTGTTCAAAAAGATTATCACCGCTCTTTAATTTTTCGTACATACGCTGTCTGTGTCCTTCGTGCATCGCCGCTCCCCGTACCATATTTTTATGTAAACGTTTTTTTACTATAATTATAATACCATTTATTTAAGGTACTTTCAATTATTTTCACAAAAAATATTTATAAATTTTAGTTGTCGGGTGCAGATTGATAAATTGTTGATGGTTTTTGATTAAAACCCTTCCACCACAAGCGGTCCCCCGTCTCAAATGCTGTAAGGTAATCAGCCACTTTTGCGCCCATTTATCTGAAGGCTTTTAAAATAAGGTGCGCAAAGTAACGCTAACGCTCACGCGCAATGACAGAGAGTGTTCGGTCGTTTTTTCTCCCTTGGCTTCCCCTTCTATGGGGGAAGCTGGCGCATAGCGACTGATGAGGGGATATTCCTGCCTTTCCTTATTTTTCTGCTAATCGGTTTTTTAATGCGGTTTAAAGTAGTCCCCTCATCCGCCCGTTGGGCACCTTCCCCCATAAAAGGGGAAGGCAAGGTGTGGTTGCGTTGCTATCCTTTCCTTACAAAGCCGCCTTACCAAGCGTCATTACCACCGCCAAAATAAAAATTCCCTGCAACTACCATTAAATTATTTGCACACAGACAAAAAAAGCGTATAATTAAATCAAGCGTAAAGGAGACGTTATGAAAGATTACATTACCGAAATAAAAAACGATATATCACGGCTGGTAAAAATACCATCTTACGAACAGCCCGCAGACGGCGATATGCCCTTCGGCAAACCGTGCGCCGACGCGCTTAAAAGCTTCCTTTCCATTGCAGAAGAAATGGGCTTTGAAACGCACAACTACCAGAACTATGCAGGCGAAGTTATATTCGGCAGCGGCGATGAATTCGCCATATTAGCCCACTTAGACGTTGTTCCCGCAGGCAGCGGCTGGACAAGGGAGCCATTCGGCGGAGAGATAGACAATGCCGCCCGCCGCATATGGGGCAGGGGTACGATGGACGACAAAGGCCCCGCAATAATATCCCTTTACGCGCTTAAAGCCCTTAAAGACGAAAGCTTTACCCCAAACCGCAAAATCAAGCTTATTCTTGGCTGCAACGAAGAAAGCGGCTGGCGGTGCATAGAACACTACAATAAAGTGGCACATATGCCCGAAGAAGGCATTTCGCCCGACGCAAACTTCCCCGTAATCTACGCTGAAAAGGGCATACTGCACGCCCAATTTTCTTTCAGCGATAAAGGTAAAAAGTTCAGCTGCCTTAAAGGCGGCGAGCGTGCCAACATGGTGTGCGACCGCTGCATGGTAAAAGCGGACGGCGACGGAACGGCTTACGGGCTTACATCCGACGGGGAATATTGGGTATCCGAAGGCAAATCGGCACACGGCTCCCTGCCCGAAAACGGCGTTAACGCCATCCCGCCCGTACTCAGGTTTTTAGGTCTTGACGATATAAATAAAATGCTCTTTACTGACAAAATGGGGCTGGACGGTATGAAGGACCAGACGGGTGAACTTACCTTTTCACCCAATACTATATGGCAGGAAAACGGCAAAATCAACGTAGTTTGCGATATCCGCTACCCCGCCAACTTTACCAAAAAACAGATAACCGACGTGCTTGACAAAAGCGGGACTGAGTATAAAATAGTAAACGAGCAAGATCCGCTGTTTAACGATAAAAACAGCTTTTTAATAAGCACGCTCTGCGATGTTTATAATAAGGAGTGCGGCACCGACTTAAAGCCCATTGCCATCGGAGGCGGTACGTACGCAAGAGCGCTTAAATACGGAGCAGCATTCGGTCCGGAAGAAGACGGCGAAGAGTGCACCATCCACCAGGCAAATGAGTATATTACCTTTGAAAAGATAGAAAAGTGCTTTAATATCTACAAACAGGCAATTTACCGCCTTACAAAATAAATTAAAAAAATATGGCACAAGGCGCAACACCATTATCCAAAGTAAAAGAAATTTATATATTTTTGCGATTAATAAAAATAATGTTTTGACAAAGCCGTAAAAATATGATATATTAAATTAGCGTTTGAACAAAACGTGTAAAATTAATAGGCGGAAAAACTTTGAGCGGAAGTACCCAAGTGGCTCAAGGGGCTCCCCTGCTAAGGGAGTAGTGCGGGAAACTGCAGCGCGAGTTCAAATCTCGCCTTCCGCGCCATTGATGCGGCTACCAAATATGGTAGCTGCATTCTTTTTGCGCAGAAGCCGACACCACCGTAATATGGACGCTGCGGTGGCTGTGCCTGTCCTTGCTATTCCGTCGCTTCGCTCCTTACAAATCTCGCCTTCCGCGCCACGTCGCAATCCGACGAACTTTGCAACGGGATAGGTTATGCCTATCCCGTTTGCTTTATCGTCAGTTGCTCCTTTTTCGCGAAAAATCTTTGCTTCGCAAATCTTTTCCGCGAGTATTTCGTCATATACATTTATTTGAACAAATAAACACGCTTTTACTTTTTCTTATAAAAACCGCTGTTACATACAGTTCAAAACATTCGGCGTTAAAACGGCAGCGCCTTCCTGCAACAGCTGCCTGTTCAAACCGAATAAATCATTGTTCTTATCGGTTGCATCGTTATACATAACAAAGCGCTTAGTGTTATACGCTTTAGCTTTTGCCATTGCGTGCCGTGAACCGCAATCGCCCTGCCCCGGCAGGCTGCTTGCTACAAGTAAGATATTAGCAGAATACATTGCCTGCAGCCTGTCGCGCTCTATAAACCGACCTGTACGCTGGTATTTATTTAAAGGCTCGGTTACGTATTCCGTAACTACAAGACCGCCTTTTAACCAAATTCGTTCAGCCATATCCCTGTTCCATTCGGGGTAAACTCTTTCTATAGAAGAAGGCAAAAAGGCAACCGTCTTACCCTTTTGCGCCAGGCACTCATCATGGGCGGCTGTATCGCACCCTGCGGCAAGGCCGCTTACAATAGTGCAGCCCGATTCAACAATCCTTTTTACCGCTTCCCTTTCTCTGTTTATAATTCCCTTATCAGGCGTTAACGTGCCCACTACAGCCACATTCTTTACCCTGTTGTATAGCAATGATATATCCCCTTTATAAGCAAAAAAGTATGGTCTTTCACCTGCTTTTACATTAAAGGATACTGCAGGAAAGTTATCGTCGTAAGCACAGATAAGATTTATGCCGCTGTCATTAACTTCCCGCTCATAATCTTTTAAGGGTAAATTTAAAATATTGACCTTTTCCGCACAATCAAACTCTCTCCAGAAAAAGGCACTTGATTTAATTATACCTTCCTTTTTTGCAGCGTAAATTTTAAGTGCCGTTTGCGAAAACATAGTCTTCTACCCCGTTTTTGTTTTTTTACATTATATCATCTTTTTACAGTAAACAGCAAACACCCAAAAGGGTGCTTTGACAACAAAGCACCCTTTTCAGCTTTTGTAAAACCATTTACTTTTTAAGCGGTTCGGCGGCGGTGTAGCTTACAGAATAGCTGCCTGCACCAAGCTTGCAAACGCCGTCTGATACGTCAGCAAAAACGGCATTGCCCCCCGAATATACCTTATCGGGCGCCTTATAAAGCTTTAAGTAGGCAGTACACCCGAAGGGAACTTCTACATTTATGGTAACGTCTCTGTCGCCCTTTACCTGCCAGCTTACCTTGTATTTTCCTGCAGCGGAGTTATACTCCAGCTCTATCCCGCCAAGCCTTGCGTCTATCACCGGCGCAACCGATACTTCTTTAAAGCCAGCCTTTACGGGTGCAAGCCCTGCAACGTACTTAAACAGCCACTCTGCAATGGAGCCGTAAGAATAGTGGTTTAAGCTGTTCATTCCCGTAGAAGATATACTTCCGTCGGGGTTGATGCTGTTCCACCTTTCCCAAATGGTGGTGGCGCCAAGGTTCACTTCGTACAGCCAGCCGGGGTATTCTTCATTAAACAGCAAGTCATAGGCAAGCCCTTCCAGCCCGTTTTCGGTAAGTGTGGGGCACAGCAGCGGCGTGCCGACAAAGCCTGTACGCAGTTTGTGGTCGGTCTTTTCAAACAGCAACTGCAGATCTTTTACCACCATATCGGGTTTTACAAGCTTATACCTTAAAGCAAGCACCATGCCCGTCTGCGTGTTAATGCAGCACTTGCCTTTGGGAGAAAAGTACTCTTCCCTTATGCTGTCGTAAATTTTATTTTTAAGGCCGTAATAGTATTCCGCATCCTTACCGTAACCTAAAATTTCAGCAGCCTGCGCAACTATTCCCGCGCTGTAGCCGTAGTATACATAAGCAATATACCCTTCGTCGGTGCCGCCAAGCCTTTGTGATACCGTGGGGTTGGGGTGGTCTAATGCCAGCCAGTCGCCGTAATGGAATACCCTTTTCCACCCCTGGTTGTCGCCGTCTACCTTGCTTATGTAATCTACCCACGCCTTCATGCTTGCATACTGGTTTTTTAATATTTCTTTATCGCCGTAAAAATTGTATACGTTCCACGGTATAATTGTTGCGGCATCCCCCCACACGCAGGCAGTTCCTTTTTCGCCGAAAGAAGGTATCATATTGGGCACCATTCCGCCGAAAGCAGTCTGCTCGGTGTACATATCATGAAGGTACTTGGTATAAAACTGGTAGGTATCCATAAAGTAGCAGGCCGTTGCAGAAAACACCTGTGCGTCGCCCGTCCAGCCCATACGCTCATCCCTTTGCGGGCAGTCGGTAGGTACATCTAAAAAGTTACCTTTAAGCCCCCATTCCACGTTGGATATAAGCCTGTTGACCTTGTCGTTTTGGGTATTTAAATAACCGATGCGCTGCATATCGGAATAAGCCGCATATGCTGTAAAATCTTCTTTCTTTAAATTTGGTACGCCTTCTACCTTTACATAGCGGTAGCCGTAGTAGGTAAAGCGGCTGTATATTTCACTCTCGCCGCCACCGCATACACAGTTGAATTCCGCCTTTGCCGTACGCAGATTATCCCTGTAAAAGCAGCCGTTTTGCATTACTTCGCCGAACTGCAGGCGTACCTTTGTGCCCCTGGGTGCATTGACTTTAAGAGAGAATCCGCCCGCTATATTCTGCCCGATGTCTAACACCGTTTCGCCCTTGGGCGTATGTATAAGCTCTATTGGCTTAAACTGTTCGTGTACCTTTACATGCAGGCTGTACCTGCCGCAAAACTCTGCGTCAGGTGCAGAAGCTATAATACACTTTTCTAAAGGCGCTGCGGGCAGAGTGTCGTCCCGCCCTTCGCCGTCGTATATGTTGCTGAAAGTGATGTTACTGCGCCATACCTGCCAGCTTTCATCCGTACCTATAACTTCTGTAGTGCCATCGGCATACTCTATATCCACTTCGGCAATAAGCTTGTGTTCTTTGCCGTAGTAGGGGTTGCTGTCCTGCTTGCTGAAAAAGCCGAACCTGCCAAGGTACCACCCCACGCCCAGAAGGACGTTGAGCACGCTTCCTTCAGTAAGTCTGTCCGTTATATCGTAAGTCTGGTACTGCACCCATTTTGCGTAGTTGGTGCAATAGGGCGTAAGAATTTCGTCTGAAATTTTATTATCTTTTGTAAGGCAGCCGTCCGAGGTTTTCTCCCCCGTAAGGTATGCTTCATATAAACCGAGCCCGCATATGTACAGCCTTGCGCTTTTAACTGGCTTTGTGATGTTGAGCTTTTTACGGAAAACGGGGTGCCTTGTGCCGCGTTCGCAAGTGAGCCACTGCGCCTGCCACTTTTCGTCCATTTTATTTGTTTCAAAGTAGTTTACACCGCTTTCCCCTTCTTCGCCGCAGTCGGTTACTACGGCTACCTTCCAGTAGTATCTTGTGCGCGGTTCAAGCTTTAAAGGTACGTTAAAGCACAAAAAATTTGCGTCTTTGCAGTTACCCGAATCGTAACATATTCCGCCGTCCGTCCATACCGTTACGCGGGCAGAAGCTAAGTTTTTGCCCGAACAGTCTTCTACATTCCACGAAAGGTTAACGCCGTTTAAAGTGTAGCCCATGGGGTTTGTCATGTGGTTGGTTTTGCAGTTGGTAATTTTCATATAAGAAGCCTCATAGATTTATTGCGGGCGCCGCCCGACCGTATAATCATTTTAAACCAAATCTGCACAAAAGTCCAATGTTTGATAAGGAGTTATTTTTTAAAGCTGATACGTAGTCCCGCTCTTTTAAACAATGCCGGTCTTTTTAAGAATAACACAGCTCACTGCGCCAAGCCCTGCGGCAAACAGCGCTCCGCCTATAAAGCACATTAACACATTCAAAAAATTACTGTCAAGCGGCGTTATCATGGGTATCATGGTAAATAGCAGCATGCTTGCCCCCAAAGACAGCAATACCGAAAGCCAAAGCCTTTGCTTTGCAACCGCACCCATTACCGTATAAATAGACACAAACACAAGCATAAGAAATATTTTAGAGAGCATACACATAACAATGCCAAAGGCACCTGCTTCTTCCGCATCGAAAGAAAGCCCTGCTATGGCGCCGCCTGCCATTGCACCTATAAAGTAGCACACAAGCATTATGGCGCCGCCAGCAAAGCCGATTACCGTTTTGGATATAACGTAATCGTACCTGTACGGGCGCACGGTAAAAATATTTTTTGCGTAGCCGCTTGTAAAATCTCCTGCAATAAAAATACAGACGAACACGGCGGCAAGAATGTAAACCAGATTTATATTGCACATACTCACGATATCCATTGCCGCAGACGAGCTGTCTCCGCTCACAGCAGCAACAGACTGCCATACATTGGTAAAAGATTCCACAGTGGTCTCTGCTCCCGTTATGGGATCTACGGTAGTACCTGCCATCATGGTTGTCATTACAATTATAAGTACCGGCATAATAAGGCTTACCGCCGCCATTATGTAAACAAGCGGCATGGTAAACACCCGCAAAAAGTCGGTATTGAGCATGCTCTTTATCATTTTGCTCCTGCTTGTTTTATTAAAAGTAACCATCAGTTTATCTCCCCAGCCATAAGGTCAGTATAATACTCTTCAAGGCTTATTTTATCGGCAGAAAGCTCGCTTACGGTAATGCCGTTGCTATAAAGGTAAACGGCAATCTCTTCGGGTTTAACCCCGCCATATATGTGTATCAACCCGTTTTCTTCATCCACCCTGCCGTACCTTTTTAAAAGGGCTTCTTTAGCTGCAGCATTGTCTTTTGTTTTAAGCGCAGCAAATGTGCGGCAATCTTTTTCAAGCTCTGCGGCAGACATCTCTTTTATCATTTTGCCGCCCCTGATAATGCCGTAGTGTGTGGCAATCTTTTCAAGTTCGCCCAGTATATGAGAAGATATTACTACCGTGCAGTTGTAATTTTCAGTAATATCGGTAAGCACTTCTCTCATTATCCGCATCCCGTCGGCGTCAAGCCCGTTAATAGGTTCATCCAGAATTAACAGGGCGGGGCTGCCCATAAGCGCCATTGCAATGCCTATCCGTTGGCGCATACCCAGGGAACAATTTTTAAATTTATTAGAAGCGGAGCCTTCCATCCTTACCGTTTTTAAAACCTTGCGTACTTCTTCTTTTGCATTTGCAATGCCCAGGTTGGCTGCCTGCAAAAGCATGTTGTTCCACACGCTGTAATTGGGGAAGCACCCGGGGGCTTCTATCAGAACGCCGATTTTTGCCCTTACGTCGGCATCGACATAATTCCTGCCGAACAGCTTTATATCGCCGCCATCGGGCGTTAACAGCCCGCAGATAAGTTTTTCGGTAGTAGATTTGCCACTGCCGTTTTCGCCTATAAAGCCGTAAATAGCCCCTTCAGGCACAGTCATATCCAGCCCGTCCAAAGCCTGCTTTGCTCCGAATTTTTTACTTAAACCTTTAATTTCTATAGCGTTCATTTAAGCATACTACCCCCTTTAATACACATCGCTTCTGTTTAAAATAACAGAACCGAGAATATTGTATACTGCCGCCCACACAGCCGAACAGGCAAGACACACAATAACGTTTACCGCATTACCCGAAAGGCAGGCGTAAACCGAAGAGCCGTATAAAAAGATATTTAACAGCGGGCTGTTGCCAAGTATTGCCGCCGCGCCGATAATTATTATTCCTGTACCTAAAAAGAAAGACAGCGCCACACATATGCCAAAGTACCTGCGGAATATCACATTTAGAAGGGTATACAGGCTTGCCCAGCCAAGGCTCATTATCATTTTACCTATAATCGCGCACACAAGCGAACCTGCATTCACTTCAAAAGACATACCCGAAAATAAACCTGCGGCTACAGTGCCCAAAAGGTAAGTTACACACATACACGCCATAGAAAATGCACCCGTAAGCGATTTAGACAGCATATAGTCCTGCTTCTTTGCGTGAGTGGTAAAAAGCTGCTTTACATAGCCGCTGCGGTAATCGTGCCCGATGAACACCGAAACCATTATGCCGCCAAAAATAAATACCATATTCATATTGGCATATTCGCCTATCTGGTTTACTACGTAAAGGGGCGTGTCGGCGGCTATTACCTGCCATGTATTGGTGTATAGTGCGGCGCCGCCTTCCGCCGTTTCGGCAGACGTCATACCCAGCACCATAGCAGGGATAAATGCGGCTATGGCAAGGAATATGTAAAACATCGGCGTATGGAACAGACGGTAAAAATCTACACCGAGCATACCCTTAAGCCTTTGAATAAACGAAGGTGATTTAAACTGTAATTCCGACATTTTAAGCGCCCTCCTTTGCAGACATAAGATTAATATAGTACTGTTCAAGCCCCACCCTGTTCTTTTTAATGTAACTTACGAACTGTCCTTGTTTTATAAGGTAACCTGCCATACTTTCGGTGTCGTCGGTACCATACACCACAATATATCCTTCATCTATCCGCACGTCGGGGTACCGTGTGCGCAGCAGCGCCGCAGAGCTGTTTATATCTGTAGTTTTAATGGTAACAAACACTTTTGCCCTGCCTTCCATCTCCTTTGCCGAAAGTTCCTGTATCATCTTTCCCTGGCGGATAATCCCGTAATGAGTGGCAATCTTTTCAAGCTCGCCAAGTATATGCGAAGATATAAGCACGCTGCAACCGCAGGTCTTTGTAATATCCACAAGAATCTCTCTCATTATCTTCATGCCGTCGGTATCAAGCCCGTTAATCGGCTCGTCTAAAATTAAAAGGGCGGGGTCGCCCAAAAGCGCCATTGCAATGCCGATACGCTGCTTCATACCCAAAGAACAGCTTTTAAATTTAAGATTGGCGTTGTCTTCCATGCGGACTATTTTAAGAACGCGCTCTATCTCCCCTTTGCGGTCAGCCAACCCAAGGTTAATTGCCTGCATCATAAAGTTACTTCTTACGCTTGAATTTGGGAAGCACCCTGCATTTTCTATCAAAGCACCCACTCTTACACGCGCACCTGCGTCTTTATAGCTTTTACCGAACAGCCTTATTTCGCCCTTGTCCGGCACAAGGTGCCCGCAGATGAGTTTTTCGGTAGTGGACTTGCCGCTGCCGTTTTCGCCTATAAAGCCGTAGATTGCGCCAACGGGAACGTGCATATCCAGCCCGTCCACCGCATACAGCCCGCGGAACGACTTGGTAAGATTATCCGTTTCTATTGCGTACATATTTTTTTCTCCTTTTTTTACTTCCGTTTAAGATTATATATCTGCTATGTTGCCGAATAAATAATATTTTGTATTTTTAATGTAAAAGAATTGTTGCTGTTTTGTAAACGCAAAAAAGGTGCAGCCGCCCCTTAACGGGGCGGCTGCACCAAATTACCAAAAACTATTAAATTGACCGCAACATATACCGCAAATAACGAATTATTTACTATCGCCGAGCAGCTCTTCAGAAAGTTCTATTATCTCCTGCCCGTACTTTGCCTTGTTGCGCTTTAAAATCAAATTGAATGCGGGATATGCCGCAACCATCAGCACTGCGCCAAGTGCAGCCACTACCGAACCCCACACATACAGCGCCCACTGCAGCACCATTGTAAGCCCGAAACCGAACACAAGCACGCCCGCAACGCCAAATATAGCGGCAACGGCTGTAGCTGGCGTTTTTACCTTTTTATCTAACTGCCTTAACCTTTCTAACTTGCTGTAAGTTTTTTCCTGCGGAAGGTAACCCCTTCTTATGCTCTCTATCTCTTTGCGCTCATTTTCGGTGGGCGCGCTGTAAGAATAGTTAAACTTTTCTTCGCTCATAACTGCTCCTGTATATCGTATTTTAATCTTTTCAGCCGCACGTTGGCGTTTACTATCATAATAATTGCAATGCAGATGGTAACAACGCACACCGCCGCACCCATCACCGCATTCAATATAGTCATGCTTGTGCTTTCACCACCGAACGTAGCCACCATTGCCGTCTGTAAAGAAAGCAACGATATGGCTGCGTCGGCAAGCCCGATATTGCGTATTGCCTGCACCTGCGGCTCATCCTGCTTTTTAGCCTTAACAATGTTTACTATGGCAAGCGTAACCTTGTAAGTCGTATATGCGGCAAACACTATCGCCATTACTTCAGAATATTTTGTGGGCTTGCCCATGACTATCATAACGGTAACGGCGCCCGCCATCGCCACTTCCAGCACAAACAGCGCACAGCCGCAAAAACGGTAATTTTTAAGGCGGTACTCTGCCTGCAGCCTGCCGTCGCCTGCGGCTTTTCTTTTAGCCCTTCTGTCGCCCGCTATCACGCCGCCGCGCATAAGGCTTAGTATAAGGTAATAGCCGCCAAGCGATGCGTACCATACCGAAAGGGTGATTGCCGCAAAAACAATATTGAACGCAGCATATGCCGCATTTATTGCAAATGTAACGCAGGTAATGGCTACCGTTCTGTAGCCGTAGTTCCCCGCAAGGTTCCTTGTAAAATTTCTTTTGTCTATCGCTGCTTTAACCCGCTGTTTAAAGCCCCCTTTACCGTTCTTCATAGGCGTTAAGTTTAACCGTAAAGGCGCTGCCCTTGCCGAGCTCGCTCTCTACGGAAATTTCCCCTCCTATAACGTCTATCACCTTTTTTACAAGCGCAAGTCCCAACCCGTTGCCCTCTTTTGAATGGGAAGTATCCCCCTGGTAAAACTTGTCAAATATGTGTGCACCCGTTTCGGCTGATATACCGCAGCCCGTATCGGCAACGGTTACCGCCGCCTTACCGTGCTCTTTTGCTACGGTAATTTTTACCGTGCCGCCGCTGCCGGTAAATTTTACCGCATTGGATATAAGGTTGTTCCACACAATGTCAAGGTAATCGCGTGAAGAGTACACCTGCACTTCGTTTATGTCGCACTCAAGGTTTATGCCCTTTTGCTCTAAAATATCTTCAAACTGCAGCGCGCTTTCTGTAAGCGCTTCGTCAAGCCGTATAACTTCGCATTCGGGGGTAAGCTGCTGGTTTTCAAGCTTGTTGAGCTTTAAAACGTTGCCTGCAAGGGCTGTAAGCTTTTGGCAGGCACAAACTATCGTATGGGCGTATTCCTGCCTTTTTTCGCTGTCAGAGCCGTCCTTCTGCATAAGCAAAGCGTAGCTCTGTATAACGGCAACCGGCGTTTTAAGCTCGTGAGAAATGTCAGAAATAAAATCGCTGTTCAGCACTTCCGTCTTTGCAAGCTCTGCCGCCATTTTATTTATGTCGTCCATAATATAGTCAAACTCGTCATAGCGCCCGTACGGGTGCGTAATTTTAAGCCTTACGGTAAAATCACCCGACGCTATCTTTTGCGTAGCCTGCAAAATTTTTTCTACGGGGCGCTCTACCATCACCCTGCGCCTTACAACGTCTATAAGCGTACATATGCCCGAAAGAACAACTATAACGGCAAGCATGCTTACGGCAATAACCGTGTTGCTCTGCGTGTGTGTGCTCACCACGTTGTAAATTACCACCGCTACCGATACGGCTACCGCAATGGTAATAAAAAACAAAGCGGCGCCCAGAACGGGCGATTTTTTGCCCCTGTTATTCTTCATTTAAGCACCGCCTTGTACCCCAGACCGTGCACGGTAATAATCTCAAACCCGTCGCAGGCGGCGGTCTTATCCCTTAATTTCGCCATATAAACGTCTACCGTACGCGACGTGGCGGATGAATCGTAGTCCCAGAACTCTTCCATCAGCTGCCTGCGTGTAAACGTCCGCTTGGGGAAGGATAAAAGTTTAAACAGCAGGTCAAACTCCCTTACCGTAAGGGCAAGCTCTTCGCCGTTTACGTAAGCGGTGTGCTCGTCTGCATTCATCCGCAGGTTGCCCGCAACAATCTCTCGGCTGCGCTCTATGTTGGCACGCCGCAAAAGAGCGCCTACCCTTAGCATTAACAGGTCTGCGTCAAACGGCTTTACCACGTAATCGTCTATGCCTATTTTGTAACCAAGCTGTTTAGACGGCTTGTCGTCAAGCGCAGTCATAAATAAAATCGGGATGCGCTTATCGCTGCTGCGTACCCTTTGGGCAAGCTCAAAGCCGTTTAACTGCGGCATCATAACGTCGGTAATTATAAGGTCGTAACCGCCGTTTTGCCATTCGTTAAAAGCCTGCTCCCCGTCGTAGCAGCAGGTTACTTCGTAGCCGTTTTCGGTAAGGTAAGCACGCACCAGCGCGTTGAGCGCCTTGTCGTCTTCCGCAAGCAGAATTTTAGTCATTTTTACCGTTCCTTTAAAAGAATTATATCTGATACTTATTTTTAATATATTGCCGAAATGTTAAAGTTTTGTAAAAGCTGAATTTATTATACTACAAAAGCAGCCGCTTTTCAAGTGGGGTAAGGCTTTTGTATGCCTTATAGTGGCTGCAAAGGGGCGTAAGTACGTAGTCCCACTCTTGGCTCCCTTATTAGTCGGTTT
>JAJQDC010000062.1 GCA_021202395.1 Clostridia bacterium
CTAGGGCTATGCCCGAAAATGAAGAACCACCCGCTTAGCGGGTGGGTTACTTTTTATAGTTATAGTAATATAGTATATGTAAGTAATGCAAGTAAGGCTGGCGCTTGGCGTAAACTAATTTTTTACCAAACGGCTCAAATTATTTGCTTATTGGCGGCGTAATTGATATAATTTAACGGTAAATAAATTTAAAGCTTAAAAAGCAAAAGGAGCGTTATGGCAAACGATAACCAGTTTGTAAACCAGATTGCCGATATAGACAAAGATTTCCCCCAGTGGTACACCGACGTGGTAATAAAAACGGGCTTGGTAGACTACGGCCCCGTAAAGGGCACCATGGTCATCCGCCCCTACGGCTACGCCATATGGGAAAATATACAGCGCGAACTTGACAGGCGCTTCCGCGAAACGGGGCACGAAAACGCTTACTTCCCCCTGCTTATACCCATGAGCTTTTTCACTAAAGAAAAGGAGCATGTAGAAGGGTTTGCCCCCGAAGTGGCGGTAGTAACGCATGCCGGCGGCGAAGAGCTTGCCGAACCGCTTGCCATACGCCCCACGTCAGAAACTATAATAGGCACAATGTATTCAAAGTGGCTGCAGTCTTACCGAGACTTGCCCATCAAAATAAACCAGTGGTGCAACGTAATGCGGTGGGAAAAGACTACCCGTCCGTTTTTGCGTACGTCAGAATTTTTATGGCAGGAAGGGCACACCGTTCACGCTACCGAAGAAGAAGCTTTAGAAGAAACTAAAAATATGCTCGGCGTTTATAAAGAGTTTGCCGAAAACTGCCTTGCTATCCCCGTGCTTTGCGGCAGAAAGACCGAAAAAGAAAAGTTTGCAGGTGCGGTAGCTACTTACGGCATGGAGGCGATGATGCACGACGGCAAGAGCCTTCAGGCAGGCACTTCGCACTATTTAGGTCAAAACTTTGCAAAAGCGTTTGAAATAAAATACCTTGATAAAGACGGCACCCAGAAGTACGGTTATACAACCAGCTGGGGTGTTTCCACAAGGCTTATCGGTGCAATAATTATGGCTCACGGCGACCAAAGGGGGCTTTGCCTTCCGCCCGTAGTTGCACCCGTGCAGGCTGTAATTGTGCCCATAGCCGCAAAAAAAGAAGGCGTGCTTCAGGCTTGTGAAGAGCTTAAAAACAAGCTTGCGGCTGCAGGCATAAGGGTAAAGCTTGATAACAGCGACAACAGCCCCGGCTGGAAGTTTAACGAGTGGGAGATGAAGGGTGTACCTTTAAGGATAGAGCTCGGTCCCCGCGACATTCAGGCGGGCAACGCCGTAATCTTCCGCAGGGATACGCTGAGTAAAGACGTTTACACGCTTGAAAATATTGTTGATACGGTAAAGACTTTGCTTGACACCGTTCAGAAAGATATGCTTGAATCTTCCCGCAAGCGCCGCGACGGCAGGATAATTTCTGCTTCTACTGTGCAAGAGCTTTTAGACGGCGTAGACGGCGGCAATTTTGTAAAAGCTGGCTGGTGCGGCTGCCGCGAGTGCGAAGATTTAATAAAAGAAAAGACTGCCGCAACGGCAAGGGTGTTTGCCGAAGGCGAAACGGCAGAAGAGTGCATTGTCTGCCACAAAAAGGCAGAGCACGTCGTATATTTCGCAAGAGCTTATTAATTTTTTAATTAAACCTTAAAACTCTCGCATCAAATTGTACTTACCCTTGCCTTCCCCCTGAGGGGGAAGGTGGCAGCGTAGCTGACGGATGAGGGGATAATAGCTTAAAATTCCTTATTATAATTGCCAAAAAAACAAACTCCCCGCCATAATAACGGGGAGTTTTCAATTTAATACCAATCGTATTTTGTGCCGTTGTCCAGATCGGCAATGGCTGCCATTTCTTCATCGGTGAGCGAAAAATCAAATACAGAAATATTTTCAAGTATATGGTCGGGGTTGCTTGAACCGGGTATTGCAACCACACCGCGCTGCAGGTGCCATCTTAATATTACCTGTGCGGCTGTTACACCGTGGCTTTCTGCTATTTTTAATATTACAGAGTTGTTAAGCACTTCCGCAGTGTGTCCCCTGCCGCCGAATGGATACCATGCCTGCATTACAATTCCAAGATTGTGCATATATTCAACAACTTCCTTTTCCTGGTAATAAATGTGAATCTCGTTCTGTACCAAAGATGGCATAATATCAACCTGCTCAATAAAGCCGTCTATCTCTTCTATATACCAGTTAGAAAGTCCTAAAGAGCGTATCTTGCCGCTTTCAACAAATTTTTCCATTGCCTTGTAAGCGGCAACGTCATTCTCGCCGGGGTGGTGCAAAAGCATCATGTCTATGTAGCCGATATCAAGTTTGTCAAGCGAGTCCTGTATAGCTTTTTCGGGGTTAGCGTACTGCGTGCCCGGGTAAATCTTTGTTATTACAAAAATCTCTTCCCTTGGTATACCCGATTCTCTTATGGCTTCGCCTACTTCGGCTTCATTGCCGTACATGTAAGCGGTGTCTATAAGCCTTACGCCGCTTTGCAGTGCCGCCAGAACGGAATTTTTGCAGGTGTCGCCGGTAAGCGAATATGTCCCAAGCCCAAGTACGGGCATCTCGTAGCCGCTGTTCAATGTAACCGTCGGCGCATTGCCGTTGGTTCCGCTTTCCAGATCAAATACCGATACGTCGTTAACTTTTTTAATTTCCAAACCAAGCTCCTCAATCCAGTCATTAATATCGTCTGCACTCTCGCTGCCGCCAAAGCGCTTTCCGTCCAGCCAGTTTGCACCGTCTGCAAGCGCGTGTAAATTTGTTGCGCTTGAGCCTATCCCGCTTGAATGTGATGTGCAGAAGGGTATTATCGTTTTACCCGTAAAGTCATAACTTTCTAAAAAAGTAGATATTATTCTCGGTGCCTGGCTGTGCCATATCGGGTAGCCTAAAAATATAATATCGTAGCTATCCATATTTTCAACGCTGCCGCTTATAGCAGGGCGGGCAGAACTGTCTGCCTGTTCCTGGTCGCACCTGCCTCCGGTGTAGTACTGCAAATCTTCTTCGGTATATGGGTCGGCTGCAACAATTTCATACAGTGTGCCGCCCGTCTCGTCTGCAATAATTTCCGCAATATTTTCGGTTGTTCCCGTGCAGGAAAAGTATGCTACAAGCACGTTGTTTGCAGTGGAAGTGGTGGTATGGCTGCCGTTTTCATTTCCGCTTGTTGTATCTCCGTTGTCCTGTTCGCTTACAGAAGCAGAGCATGCGGCAAGGCACGGCAAAAGAAAAATTGTTAGCAGTAAACTTAAAATCTTTTTCATTGTTATTATTTTAAACTAAATATTTTTTAAAAAACTCTTCTATCTTGTCAAAGGGGATAATATCCTTTCTGTCGTAAAGGTCGGTGTGCACCGCCCCGTGGATAGATACAAACTCTTTATTGTCGCCCTTTAACAGCGCAAAAGCGTCTTTGCTGAAGTAGTAGCTGTGCGCCTTGTCGCCGTGTACAACCATAACCGCACTGCGTATTTCGTCTGCATATGCAAGCAGTTTTGTGTTCAGCAAAGACATTGTGCCTATGGCTGTCCAGCCGCCGTTGGAATTTAGCGAGCGGGGGTGGTAACCGCGCTTTGTTTTGTAATAGCCGTAATAATCTTTAACAAAAAACGGTGCATCTGCAGGAAGCGGATCTACAACGCCGCCGCCCATTTTGTAATACCCGTTACGGTAATCTTCCGTCCGCTGCCCGCATAATGCCTTGCGCTGTTCGTATCTTGTCTGCTCGCTGTCGGCGCTGTCAAAGTAGCCCTTAGCAGCCACGCGGGACATATCGTACATGGTGGATGCAACGGTAGCTTTAATTCTCGTATCCAGCGCAGCCGTGTTTATAGCCATGCCGCCCCAGCCGCAGATGCCCACAATGCCGATTCTTTCTGGGTCTACGTTGTCTTGTACCGAAAGGTAGTCTACCGCCGCCTGATAGTCTTCGGTAGAAAAATCACCCGACGCCATATATCTTGTATTGCCGCCACTCTCGCCCGTGAAGGAAGGGTCGAATGCAATAGTCAAAAAGCCCCTTTGCGCCAGCTCCTGTGCGTAAAGCCCCGAAGCCTGTTCCTTTACGGCGCCAAATGGTCCGCAAACTGCAATGGCTGCAAGCCTGCCATGTGCGTTTTTGGGCATGTACATATCAGCCGCAAGCGTTATTCCGAAGCGGTTATAAAAGGTAACTTTTTTGTGGTTTACCTTATCGCTCTTAGCAAAAGTTTTATCCCATTCCGTACATAATTTTAATTGTTCCATCATTATCACCTCTTAAATTTTAGTTTAAACTTATTGTAACCTGCACGCTGCCGCTGCCTGCGCAGAAAAGCTCTTTTATTTCCGTTACGGAATAACCTTTTATTTTGCCTATACGGGTAAAAGACCACGTGTTTGTGCCGTAGTAAAGGCAGATGCTGCTGCCTTGGTACAAAATTACGTCCCCTGGCTGCGTGGTAATTTCTTCGTCATTGTCGGGCAGTGTGTAGCCGATACTGCCAACCTTTTCAAAATTGCCGTAGTCGGTGGCGGTGTAGGTAATATCATTCTGCCGTAAAATTTCCAGAAGCGCTGCAACCGAAGAATTATCTTCAAGTTCAACTTCAAGTTTATTATTGTTTATTGTAATATACATAACTTCAATCTCGCTCCCGTTGTCTGTTTCAACAAAAGTTTCATCCGTGCCCTGCCCGCCAGCGTCTTCGCTTTCATTCTGTTCATAATTTATGTCGGCTTCGTTCTGTAAATCGTTGCCGCTGTTGTTGCCGCAACCGGTAAATATCGGTAAAACGCAGCAGACTGCGGCTATAAAAAGCAGCTTTGCCTTCATAAAAGCACCTATATGTTTTTACCCATTTCGTAGGCAGCGGCGGGGCAGGCTGTATTATTTATTTCGCCCTTTTCTGTAACGCCCGTGCCGCGCAAAACGCCCTTTAAGCTTGTTCCTTCAAAACAGTCTATAAAGCCCTGTATAGCGGTTATAGTACCGTCTAAAGTGTGATCTTCGTCTTCTGCCGCGGTGGCTATAAGATAAAAGTCTTTAAAGGCGTTAGTTCGGGCATATAACGGGTTCAATCGGTCTAAAAAGGTCTTTAACTGACCGCTTACCGAATAGTAGTAAACGGGTGTGGCAAGCACAATCACGTCTGCATTTTGTATGGTGTCGTAAAGCCCGTTCATGCCGTCGTTTAAAACGCATTTGCCGTGCTGCTGGCAGTAAAGGCAGCCAGTGCAAAACTTAAGGTCTATATCCCTTACGTAAAAAATATGTACCTGGTTTGCAGCCGCAATCGCTCCTTCGGCAAACTTCTGTGCAAGAATTTCAGAATTGCCGCCCTTTCTGGGCGAGCTTGATATTATTACAACCTTCTTCATTTTTACTCCTGTACGTCTTTTATTATTTTAGCAGGCACGCCTGCAACTATAGTGTTTTTTGGTACGTCTTTTGTAACAACCGCGCCTGCCGCAACAACGGCGTTGTCGCCGATGGTTACCCCGCTTAAAATTGTGGCGTGCGCACCTACCCACACGTTTTTGCCTATTACAATCGGCTTTGCAATCATGTTTGCCCGCCCTGCGGGGTTAAGATCGTGGTTAAGCGTTGCAAGCACAACCTGGTGCCCTATAAGCGAACCATCGCCGATTACAATACCCCCTTGGTCCTGAAAGCAGCATCCGCTGTTTATAAACACGTTTTTGCCTATGGTAATGTTCTTGCCAAAGTCGGTATAAAACGGCGGAAACAACCCAAAAGTTTCATCTATAGTTTTACCCGTAAGGGCGGCAAACAGCTTTTGAAGCTCTTGCATTGTGTGGTAACTGCCGTTTATTTCTGCCGTAATTTTTCTTGCTTCGTCTGCAGCCTTGTGCATGCACAAATGCTCTTCCGATGCGGCAATTATATAGTTATCTGCTTTTATCTTTTTTATGTATTCCGCTGTATCCATATCTACATTTTACTATGGGTTTTATAATATGTCAAATACCTATATTGTATAGCTTGCTATGCTTGACAGGCATATTATAAAGTACTATAATAAACATAATAAAGCATAATGGTGGCATAAATGGAACTCCGTGAATTAAAATATTTTATAGCTGTAGCCAACGAAGGAAGTATTTCTAAGGCGGCAGAAAGTCTGTATATAACCCAGCCAAGCCTTTCGCGGCAGATGCAAAACCTTGAAAGGGAAATCGGCAAGCAGTTATTTATAAGGGGTAACAAAAAAATTACCCTTACCGAAGCGGGAGAACTGTTAAAAAAGCGGGCAGAAGAGATGCTTGCTTTATACGACAAAACGCAGGCAGAAATTTCCGCCCCTACAGAAAGTGTTTACGGCGAAGTTTATATCGGCGGCGGTGAATCTTACGCAATATCCGTAGTGGCGCAAGCGGCAAAAAAACTGCTTGAAACCTGCTGTGGCGTCCGCTTTAATTTTTTCAGCGGAGACACGATAGACGTATGTGAAAAGCTTGACAAGGGGCTTATAGATTTTGCCGTTCTGGTTGAACCTGCCGACCTTTCTAAATACGAATATTTACGTCTGCCGCAAAAGGATACATGGGGAGTTCTTATGCGTAAAGACAGCGCTCTTGCACAAAAAGAATTTGTAACGCCGCAAGATTTACACGGTTTGCCGTTAATACGTTCCAAGCACGCAATAAACAGCAACGAACTTTCCGACTGGTTTGGCGGTGAAGATTACAACATTGTGGCAACGTACAATCTTTTATATAACGCGTCTATTTTGGTAAAAGAAGGTATCGGCTATGCGGTGGGGTTAGACGGAATTATAAACACCACGGGCGACAGCGAACTTACCTTCCGTCCGCTTAAACCCGCCTTAGAAACAACCCTTGCCGTCGCATGGAAAAAGCATCAGGTATTTTCTAAAGCGGCAGAAAAGTTTCTGGATGTTCTTTCTTCATTGGTAAGCCAGAATAATTAGTTACAGCCGCCGTTCAAAATTATTTTTAACTGATATTGAATTTTTAATAAAAATAATTGAATAATTTAAAATAGTATGTTATAATTAAAAAAACGAAAAATAAATGGTTCAGATATGAAAATTTGTATTGTCGGTTTAGGTCTTATCGGCGGGTCCGCCGCAATGGCGCTTAAGCGTGCCGGTTACGAAGTGTACGGTATGAACCGTTCGCAGGAAGCTTTAACATACTCTCTTGAAAACGGTATAATAGATTATGCGGTAGAAGATTTTTACAGCGAAGACGCGGTGTCAGGCTTTGACGTGGTTTTAATTGCCCTTCCCGTAAACGCTGCAATCGATTTTTTGTGCAGCCGTAAATTTAAAAACGGTGCGGTGGCAGCCGATTTCTGCGGTGTAAAGCGCCGTATAGAAAGGGCTGTTTTTGCCGCACCCCGCAACTATTTATACGTAGGTGCCCACCCTATGGCTGGCAAAGAAGTATCTACGGTAAAAAATGCCTGTGCAGATCTTTATGATAACGCAAGCATTATTTTAACGGTATCGCCCAAAACGTCGCTCACGGCAATTTCTGTGTTAGAAGATCTTGCAAAGGATATGGGATTTAAATGTATAGCAGAATGCTCTGCAAAAGTTCACGACGCTAAAATTTCTTACACGTCGCAGCTTGCCCATATAGTTTCAAACGCCTACGTAAGGGATGGCGAAATAGAAAACTGTTTGCCGTTCACGGGCGGCAGCTTTCAGGATATGACACGCATAGCGGGGGTAGACGAAGCCGTGTGGTCAGAACTTTACCTTGCCAACAAGCGTAACCTTTCCAACCGCATACAAACGCTTATAAACAACCTTACCCTTGCAAACGAAGCGCTGCAATCGGGCGACAAAGACGTACTTGAACAGTTTTTACACGAAGGGGTTGAACGCTTTAATTCAAGCGAAAAACAGCCGGAAGAATATATAACAGAAGACGAGTTAACCGAAGACGATATAAAAGTTATCAGCCTTAAATAATATGGATGCAAGCATAGTATTAATTACCCGCACGGGCGGCGAAGTCAATTCCTGCGTTGCCGAAGGCGGGCTGAATTTAACGGATAGCGGCTTTGCCCTTACCTATAATTTAGACGGCGACGGCTGCCTGCTTGAATATGACGGTACGTCCGTCAGCCAGTCAAGGAAGGGTAAAATTAATTATTTTGTAAAATTTACAGGCGGCAAAAAATGCTCTTTTGAATTTACCGAAGGGGCGTATTCTTTCAGCCGCGATATAAACGTTTTTAAAGCACAAGCCGATATAAAAGATCACGGCTGCGAAATTTTTGTAACGTATGCAGACTGCGGCGCAGGCAGTAAAGAAGTTACCGAAATTTTAGTTACAGCCCATTACAAAAAATAATTCATTTTTATTTTAAAATAATAATAAAATATAATCTCTCAGGAGAATACTTTTTCAGATGAAAATCCAATATTTAGGTCATTCAAGTTTTAAACTAACCGAAAGTACGGGTACTTCAATAGTAACAGACCCATATAACGAAGCGGTCGGCTGCCATATGCCAAAGGTATCGGCAGACGCGGTAACCGTTTCCCATCACCATTACGACCACGACGACGTGGCGCAGGTGGGCGGCAGCCCCATCGTTATTGATAAAGAGGGCAACTATGACCTTCCCGGGGTAGAAATCAATTCTATAAAAAGCTTCCACGACCCCGAAGGCGGAACGCTCCGCGGCGAAAATATTATATTTAAATTCAGCATGGACGGGTTAGAAATCTGCCATCTTGGCGACCTTGGCGTAGAGTGCTCTACCGAACTTATAGAAGCTCTTCTTCCCGTAAACATTCTGCTTATTCCCGTAGGCGGCAACTACACGATAGACGCCGAACAGGCTAAAGAGTACGTAGACAGAATAATGCCCGACATAGTTATCCCCATGCACTACCGTACAAAGAATTTTAAACTTGATATAGACAGGGTAGAAGAATTTACCGATCTCTTCGACGATGAAGAAGTACTTTTTTCTGGTGAGTCAGAAATGGAATTTTCACGCGACGATTTAGGCGGCGATGCCACACGTATAATAGTAATGAATAAGGCGGTTAAGTAATATGACAGAGAATTTGCAGAATCTTGAAACCCAGCTCAAAAAACGCAGTATATACGATTTAAGACAAATAGGCAGGGCGGTAGGCGTAAAGCGCCCTGCGGATATGAACAAACAGCCGCTTGTAGATGCTATTATGGATATAGCGCAGTGCAAAAGCGATCCCGTTCCCCGCTCAACAAAGGGTGCTCCCCCCAAGTCAGACGTGTTTGATAAAGAGCTTGTTGAACTTGTAGAGCGCTGCCGCGAGCAGACGGGGCTTATTATTGCCCAGGCTAAGGCAGACGGCGCCGAACCTCAGAACCTGCCCGAAGGCGAAGATAACCAGTGCAGGGTAGGAAACGAGTATGCCGAAGACGAAGAAAAGATCTATTCGGGCATTCTTGAATTTACCGAAAAGTTCTGGTTTGTACGCACCAATAATTTTGAAGTTACGTCTAACGGCGACGTGTTCATGCACGTAACGTTTATAAACCGTTTCCGCCTGCGCGAAGGGGACTATATAGTATGTAAAGCCCGCCGCCGCAGAGAAAACGAATGCCCCGGTGCAACTTATATAGTAAGCGTTAACGGCGTCCGCCCCGACGTGCTCAATCCCAGACCTTACTTCGACAGGCTAATGCCCTGCTATCCCGACAGCCGCTACACGCTTGAAAGGGAAGGCGGTTCGCTTACCGACAGGGTAATAGATTTATTTTCGCCCATAGGCAAAGGTCAAAGGGCGCTTATAGTATCTCCCCCCAAAGCGGGCAAAACCACTATGCTCAAAGGTATAGCCTGCTCTATAACGGCAAACTATCCCGACGTAAAGGTTATCGTCCTTCTTATAGACGAACGTCCGGAAGAAGTTACCGATATACGCCGCACAGTGCAGGGCGCAACGGTAGTTTACTCTACGTTTGACCGCGGTGAATACCACCACATACATGCGGCAACGCTTGCGCTTGAACATGCAAAAAGGCAGGTAGAAGCAGGCGGCGACGTAGTGCTTTTAATGGACAGCATAACAAGGCTCACCCGTGCATATAACTCTATAACAAATTCAGGCAGGATACTTTCGGGCGGTCTTGACCCCCAGGCGCTTATAGAACCCAGAAAGTTCTTCGGCTCTGCCCGCAATATAGAAAACGGCGGTTCGCTTACAATAATAGCTACCGCTCTTGTAGATACCGGCAGCCGCTTAGACGACGTCATTTACGAAGAATTTAAATCGGCAGGCAATATGGAACTTGTGCTCTCGCGCGATCTTGCCGAAAGCAGGGTGTTCCCCGCAATAGACATAAAATCTTCCGGCGCAAGAAAAGAAGAGCTTCTTTTATCTCAGGAAGAGCTTTCGGCTTCTTATAAATTCCGCCAGATGATAGGCAAGCGCGTAACTGCAGAAAATCTGTTTTCTATGATGGCTAAGACAAAAAATAACAAAGAACTTTGCGCGCGTGCAGACGATTGGTTAAAAATATATTACAATAATGACAGATAAAAATTCTTTTACAGATAAAGTAAAAATCACCATAAAGGCGGGCGACGGCGGCGACGGCATGAATTCGTTCAAGGCGTACAAAGGCAAACCCGCCTGCGGGCCCGACGGCGGCGACGGCGGCAAGGGCGGCGATATATACATCCTTGCAGACAGGGGGCTTAACGACCTTCTGTCTTTCCGTTATACGTCAAAATACGTTGCAGGCAACGGCGAAAGGGGCGGCACCAACCTTTGCAGCGGCAGGGGCGGGCAGAATACAGTTATTAAAGTTCCCGTAGGCACGGTGGTAAAAGACTATGCCACAGGCACTGTAATTGCAGATATGTTCTGCGACGGCGAAAAAAAGCTGATTGCCGAAGGCGGCAGGGGCGGCAAGGGCAACACGCGCTTTACTACGGCAAAGCGGCACGCCCCCAATTTTGCCCAGCGCGGAGAAAAGGTAGAACCGCACGTACTTGTATTAGAGCTTAAGGTAATAGCCGACGTAGGCATTATAGGCTTCCCCAATGTGGGCAAAAGTACGCTTTTATCCAAAATTTCTGCTGCGCGCCCCAAGGTGGCAAATTACCACTTTACCACGCTTTCGCCCAATCTTGGCGTAGTAAGCTATTACGACAATAGCTTTGTTGCGGCGGATATCCCGGGGCTTATAGAAGGCGCATCGCAGGGTGCAGGTCTCGGGCACGATTTTTTAAGGCATATAGAGCGTACCCGCATGCTGCTGCACGTGGTGGATATATCGGGTGTGGAAGGCAGAAACCCGTCAGAAGATTTTGTAAAAATAAACGCCGAGCTTGCAGGCTACAGCCAAAAGCTTGCGGCATTGCCGCAGGTGGTTGCCTTAAACAAATGCGATATTTACGGTGCGGAAGACAACGTTAAGGCGTTTAAAAAGAAGTACGGAAAAAAGTATAAGATTTTCACCATTACGGCGGTAGACGGAAGCGGCACCGAAGAGCTTGTAAAATGTCTTTACGAAACTTTGCAAACGCTGCCCCCCGTTCAACGGGAACAGGCAGACGAGCTGTTTACCTACCGCAAACCCGGTAACCTTGAATTTGAAATTTATATGGACGGGGATGCTTACGTTGTTGTCGGTACGCTTGTAGATATGCTCAGCCGCAACGTCTCGTTAAACGACCCCGACTCTATGGCGTACTTCCAGAAGATTCTGCGTGAAAAGGGTGTAATATCCCAGCTTATAGCTATGGGCGCCAAAGAAAACGACACGGTAGTAGTCGGCGACGTAGAATTTGACTTTATACCATAAACCTAATCTTTTTATAAACAGGAAAATATATGTTGACATCAAAACAACGCAGTAAATTAAAATCTATAGCCGCAAATCTTGACCCCGTAGGCGACGTGGGTAAAGACGGAATCGGCGGCAATATGTTAAAAAGCTTTTCAGACTGTTTAGAAGCCCGTGAGCTTATAAAAGTAAACATACAGGAAAATGCCGACGGCGGCACCCCGCAGGAAATCGGCAGGGAACTTGCAGCCCGACTTAATGCTGAGTGCGTTATAGTAATCGGCAGAAAGGCTGTTTTATACCGCCGTTCATCCCGCAAGGGAATAAATCATATCTCTTTGGACTGACCAAATACAGCGGCTGCGGCGCACAGCGCAAGCAGCAGCGCACCGCTTACTATATAGTAAACCGGGTAAAAGGTAAACCAGCTCATAAACATAAGCGCAGCGCCCGACCAGAATGCAGGCAGGCACAGTTTGCGGCTGAAACGCAGTTTAATGCGCTTTAAAAGTTTAACTTTTGCAGGTTCGGCATAAAGGTACGTTTCGGGCAGTTTGTTCTGTTTTTTAAGTTTGCGGTACAAATCGGCACATTCCCATACAGAAGCGGCACAGTTTGCGGCAAGTTTTCTTGCACCGTCTGTAATGTAATTGCACACAATAATTTTATCTTTACCGCCGCTTTTGCAGCGCAGTGCAGGCATAATGTCATCCATATCGCACGGTTCTGCTTTAAATACCGGGAACAGCACGCAGTTTTCGCACTCTATACGTTTACCCTTTTTTACTCCGCCCGTAGCGGATATAATAAGCAGGCAGGCTTTATCAAACGGCAACAGGCAAAGGTGCATTGCAAGCTTATTCTTTTCTTCTGCTTCTTTGCCGTATAAAAGCTTTTTGCTCTGCCTGTGCCTTATGTAAAAATAAGCACCCGTTCCTGCGGCAACGGCGCAAAGTACGGCGGCGCACAGCGACGCTGCTATGTTAAAGGTATAATACCTTACAAGCGTAAAAATAAATATAAAAGCACACACCGCCGCAAGCGCGGTATCGGCATAAAGGGCTAAATTAAATTTCATAGTCAGGTTTTTGCCGCATTGCTTAAAATTTATACTTTAAATATGAAAATACTTATTTTCGGCGGTGCATTCAACCCCGTCCATAAAGAACATGTCAATATGTTTGCAGCGGCGTTTAACGCCATCGGCTGCGGTAAAGCGTTTGTAATTCCCACGGCTGTCTCTCCCCATAAAAGCGGGCAGATGCAGGCGTCGCCCGAACAGCGCTTAAAAATGTGTTCGCTTGCCTTCGGCGGCTTTAAAAACACCGTGGTA
Organism: Clostridia bacterium; assembly: GCA_021202395.1. Classification (GTDB taxonomy): domain Bacteria; phylum Bacillota; class Clostridia; order Christensenellales; family Borkfalkiaceae; genus Coproplasma. Next base: position 13,130 of record JAJQDC010000062.1, read on the forward strand.
AGCGATTACGAAATAAAAAACGGCGGTGCAAGCTACAGCTATATCACCTGCGAACACTTTAAAGAGCTTTACCCGCAGGACGAACTTTACTTTCTTATGGGTGCTGATATGTTTGCCACGTTCGGCTCGTGGAAGAACCCGTCCCGTATTCTTGCCTGTGCAACGCTTGCCGTATGCGCAAGGGAAGGGGAAGAACCCGTTACAAAGTCGCTTAAAAACTTTAATAATAACTTCAGCGGCAGCGTTAATATTATAAATTACACGGGTGCAAAAGTGTCTTCTACCGCGGTAAGGGTAAAAGCAGCATTGGGCTATGACATATCTGCCGACGTTCCCCAATTAGTGGCGCAATATGCCGCAACTAACGGGGTGTATTTAAATAAAAAACTTGCGGAAGCGCAAACTTTTTTAAAGCCGAAGCGCGCCGCACACACGTTAAGGGTTGCCGTAATGGCGGCAAAAAACTGTTCAAGGGTAAACTGTTCTGAGCTAACGGCGGTAACGGCTGCCGCCCTGCACGATGCGGCTAAAAATTTACCGACGGACAGCCCGCTTTTAAAGGGCTTTACACCGCCGCAAGACGTACCTGACCCCGTAATGCACCAATACAGCGGAGCCTACCTTGCGGAAAATTATTTTGGGATAAAAGATCCCGATATAATAAATGCAATACGCTACCATACCAGCGGCAGGGCGGGGATGTCCCCCTTAGAAAAATTGATTTTTTTGTGCGACATGCTTGAAGAAGACCGCAATTTTGACGGTATAGACGCCCTTCGTGCAGCCTTTTACCGCAGCATAGACGATTGCTTTTATTTAAGCGCAGAGCATCAGTATAAATATCTTTTGTCAACTGGCAGCCCCGTATATTACCTTACGGAGCAGGCTTATGAATACGAACTTAACAGGAGGAAAAATTAATGACGAGTAAAGAAAAAACTTTAACTATCTGTAAACTTTTATCAGAAAAGAAGGGCAGCGACATCGTTTATATAGACGTAGCGGATAAGTCAAGCGTGTGCGACTATTTTGTGATTGCAGGCGGCAGGTCTACAACGGCTGTAAAGGCTCTTGCCGAAAATCTTGAAGAAAAGATGGAAAAAGATTACGGCTTAACGCCTTCCCGCCGCGACGGCGGCAGGGAAGCCCGCTGGGTTGTGCTTGACTATTCAGATGTTGTTGTGCATATTTTCAACGACGAAACCCGCGATTTTTACCGTTTGGAACGCCTGTGGGAAGACGGCAAAAATCTTACCCATTTTACCGATTAAAATTGAATTGGTGCGGCAATATCCCGCAAATAACTTTAAGGGGGGCAGAAAATTTTCTGTTCCCTTTTTGCTTTTGGCTGAAATTATTGTGAATTTTTTGTAATGGCAAAAGCGGCTGTTGACAAAGCGGCGGTATGTGTGCTATAATTTTTACGTAAATTTTTCGGGAATACATTTTTAAGTTTTGTATGAAGTCTGCTTTTAAAGAAAAACTTAAAGAATCTTTGTCGAGCATCCTGCCTATTGCGGTAATTGTAGTCATCCTTGCGGTAGTAGCGGGGGTGGATACATATTCCTTTCTGCTGTTTTTAACGGGGTGCGTTTTGCTTATATTGGGGCTGTCCGGCTTTAACATGGGTGCCGATATGTCTATGGTTGTCCTTGGCGAAAAGGTGGGTTCCGTTCTTACCCATTCACGCAAAGTATGGCTTATAGCCCTTGTTTCTTTTATAATCGGCGTAATTGTTACCGTTGCAGAACCCGATCTGCAGATTCTTGCCGGCTACGTTTCGGGCGCAATAAACAACTGGCTGCTTATTATTACGGTGGCCGTAGGCGTAGGTATATTCCTTATGATCGCCATGCTGCGCATTGTGTTCAGGATACGCCTTTCGCTGCTTCTTATAATTTTTTACGTAATAGCCTTTTTAATTGCATACTTCTTTGTAGATTCCAGTTTCTGGGCTATAGCATTCGATGCGGGCGGCGTAACAACGGGCCCCATGACAGTTCCTTTTATAATGTCTCTCGGCGTGGGCGTCGCTTCTATAAGGAGCGATAAAGAAGGCAAAGACGATTCCTTCGGTCTTGTTGCGCTTGCAAGTACAGGTCCCGTGATTGCCGTGCTTGTGCTTGGAATAATCACCGGCGCCAGCAATATAGAGTACGTATTTTCTGAATCGGTGGCAACGTCAGGCACGCTGCAAGACGTTTGTATAGATTACCTTTGGGGCTTTGCAGATTACGCTAAAGAAGTAGGCATTGCAGTCGCTCCCATAGTGGTGTTCTTTATACTCTTCCAGATTATAACCAGCTCTTTCCACAAACGGCAGATTATAAAAGTTGTGCTTGGCATAGTGATTACCTTTGTGGGGCTGGTGCTCTTTCTTGCGGGTGCAAACGTCGGCTTTGCGCCTATGGGCACGCTTATCGGTGAGTATCTCGGCGGAATTATTGACGGCTGGCTGCTTATACCCGTCGGCATGGTAGTAGGTTACTTTGTTGTAGCCGCCGAACCTGCCGTGCACGTTTTGAATAAACAGGTAGAGCGCGTAAGCGCAGGTGCTATAAAGGCAAGCTCTATGAAGATAGCGTTAAGCATCTCTGTCTGCTGTGCGCTGGGGCTTGCAATGCTAAGGGTTATAACGGGCATAAGCATTATGTATATACTTATACCCGGCTATGCGTTAGCGCTTATTCTTACATTCTTTTCGCCAAAACTTTTTACAGGTATAGCGTTTGACTCCGGCGGCGTTGCGTCGGGTGCAATGGTTTCGGCATTTGTAATTCCTATGGCGATAGGTGCCTGCACAACAATAAACGGTAGCGGTGCAGCGGCGGCAATAATGACCGATGCCTTCGGCTGCGTTGCGTTTGTCGCTTTAATGCCCCTTATAACCATACAGATTTTCGGCATTATTTATAAGCACAAAACGGCAAAAATAAAGCGCACATTCCTTACGGTAGAAGACAGAATTTTAACCTACGAGGTGGACTGAATATGCTGCGTAAGAATATTCCTGAAGAAAAAACTTTTAACCCCGTAGTCCGTTTTGTACATACCACGGCAAAACCTGCGGTGCGGCTCAACCGCGTAAAGCTGCTTGTAAGCATAGTAAACAGCGGTGATGACGAAAAAATTTCTGAACTTATAAACGATTTTTCCGTTTCGCTCTCATTTTCGCTGATGGGTAAAGGTACCGCGCAGAGTGCGGTGTTAAGTTACCTTGGCATCGGTACAAGCAAAAAGGCGGTAATGATTTCGCTTATCCCCGAAAGCGACGAAAAAACCATTTTATACAGCATTAAAGAAAAGATGTCTCTGTACCTTGTAGGCCGCGGGATATCGTTTACAATACCGCTTTCTGCGGTTTCAGAAATTGTTGCGGGCGGCATAACGTCGGCTGCGGCGTCAAAAACTGTTGACGGAAGGAAGATTATGAAAGATTCAGACCGTATTTACGATTTAATAGTGGCGGAAGTAGCAGCAGGCTACGTAGATGACGCTATGGAAGCAGCCCGTTCGGCAGGCGCTGCAGGCGGCACCATTATAAGCGCACGTTCAATAAACAATGCCAAAGCAGAACAGTTTATAGGTATATCTTTAAGGGAAGAGTCAGAAATACTTCTTATCCTTTCCCGCAGGACAGAAAAAGAAGCCATAATGGCAGCCATTGCCGAAAGTTCAGGCTTAAAAACTGAAGCAGGCGGCATACTGTTTTCTCTGCCGGTAGATAACACGGTGGGGGTAGGCGCTTCAGGCGGCAATACCAAAAAACCCGAAGAGACACAAACAACTTCCCCTGAAGAATAAATTTTAACTTTATTTGTAAACGACCGAATACATCGCTACGCTCACGCGAAATGACAGCCCCTGCAGGGACTGTACAGCTCGTAGAGCTGTCATCTCGACCGAAGTGGAGAGATCTCCAACCAGAAGAGTACATTGTATGCTCCACCTTGCCTTCCTTAAGGGAAGGTGCCCAACGGGCGGATGAGAGAAGCGCTAAGCGACACAACACACCATCAGCAAAGTTTTGCTTTGTTTTTAAACTTCTCTGTATATTTAGCCATACATTCCGCTAACTTTTCTTCTGCACTCTTCCGTCCCGTAATGGTGTTTACGGTCGTAGTTTTATGCTCAAGGTTTTTATACACTTCAAAAAAGTGCATCATCTCGTCAAAAATGTGTCTCGGCAGTTCGTTTATGTCTTTATAGCAGTTGTATGTCGGCTCGTTAAACGGTATGGCAATAACCTTTTCGTCGTGCGCACCTTCGTCGGTCATATCAATTACGCCAATGGGGTAGCACCTTACTAAGGTAGAAGGCTGTATGGGTGCGCTGCACAGAACAAGCACGTCAAGCGGGTCGCCGTCTGCGGCAAGCGTGCGCGGTATAAAGCCATAGTTTGCAGGGTATACGGTAGAAGTATAAAGTATCCTGTCAAGGCATAATAAACCCGTCTCTTTGTCAAGCTCGTATTTAGACCGTGAACCCTGCGTAATTTCTATGTAGCACATAAAATCGTTTTTGTTTATCCGTTTGGGCGGTATATCGTGCCAGATATTCATAAATCTTTCCCTATTACTTTTTGTCTTTTTCGTCTTTGTCTTCGTTTACGTCAGAATTTACGTAATAATCTATCCTGGGGTTAACTTCTATAATTGCCTTAATAAATTCATCGTACCATTCGGGCTTTACCACAACCGTCATAAAAGTGTCGTCATTAAAGGTCAAAGTAAGCTTTTCGCTCTTTTTGTCAAGAGTAATTTCTTTTATGTCGTTAATTTCAAATTTGCTCTTTATAAAGCCGAAGTTGGTATAAAACTTTCCGTCTTTAACCGTATAATTAGAGTGCGCAAGCAGCGACACAAGCAAAACAAAAAGTACAACGGTTACAAAAAACATAAGAATATATCTTATTATCGTAAATGTGGGTACAGCCGATTGCGACAGACCTACGTTTAAAACCTGGTACAGGTTAATAACAAAGCCTGCAATGCAAAGCGCAAGGCAAACATAAATAAGCGCAGTAATAAGTTTGCTGAATTTATATTTAAAAACTTTCATACCCAGAATTATACTATCCGTTTAAATAAAAATCAACCGTAAGGGGGCAAATAGCGCAATAAAATATTTTACGTGCAATTTTCATATAGCAATTTATTTGAGTATTTTTGCTTTTTGAGTTAAAATAAAGCTATAAACTTTTCAGAGGAGACTTTTGTATGGTAAAGCTTATTAAGGGCGGTGTGTACTACACCGAAGGTAAACTGCTTAAAGAACGTGAAGCGTTTATAGTAGAAGCAAAAAAGCGCCGTGCGGTAAAGGGCACAATGGCGTATAAAATATTAAACGCCCACAACAAGGGCGACGAAGAAAATTTAAAAATAAAGTTTGACGCTCTTGCGTCCCACGATATAACTTACGTCGGCATAATACAGACAGCCAAAGCATCGGGGTTAAAAGAGTTTCCCATTCCTTACACGCTTACAAACTGCCATAACTCGCTTTGCGCTGTTGGCGGTACTATAAACGAAGACGACCACGTCTTCGGTCTGTCTGCGGCAAAAAAGTACGGCGGTAACTACGTTCCGCCCCACCTTGCCGTAATACACCAGTACATGCGCGAAGCAGAAGCTAAATGCGGAGCTATGATTTTGGGCTCCGATAGCCACACCCGCTACGGCGCTCTGGGTACGATGGCGGTAGGCGAAGGCGGACCTGAACTTGTAAAGCAGCTTCTTGGGCAAACGTACGACGTAAAGCGCCCCGAAACCATTGCCGTTTACCTAAAAGGCAAACTTAAAAAGGGCGTCGGCCCGCAAGACATAGCCATTGCTCTTGTAGGCGCAACCTTCAAAAAGGGCTTTGTAAAAAACAAGGTGCTTGAATTTGTCGGTCCTGGTATTAAAAATCTCTCTATGGATTTCCGTCTGGGTATAGATGTAATGACTACCGAAACGGCTTGTCTTTCAAGCATATGGGAAACGGACGACCAGACCAAAGAATACTTTAAAATACACGGCAGGGAGGGGGACTATAAGGAACTCCATCCCGACGCTTTAGCTTACTACGACGGCGCCGTTACAATAGATTTATCAAGGGTAGAGCCGATGATAGCCCTTCCGTTCCACCCGTCAAACGCCTATACCATACGTGAAGTTATAGATAACGCCAATGATATACTGGGCGAAGTGCAGGAATACGGCAACAAGCTAAAGGGCAGCAATACGTTTAAACTTACCGAAAAGATTAAGGACGGTAAAATTTACGTAGACCAGGGAATTATAGCAGGCTGTGCGGGCGGCATGTACGAAAATATTGCCGAAGCGGCAGAAATATTAAAGGGCAAAGATTGCGGCAACGGGGAATTTTCTTTAAACGTCTATCCCCAGAGCCAGCCCGTTTTCAAAAGCCTTGTAGATAACGGCTACGTATCCACGTTGATGTCTGCCGGTGCGGTAGTAAAAACTGCGTTCTGCGGCCCCTGCTTCGGTGCAGGCGATACCCCCGCAAACAATGCGCTCTCTATCCGACACACAACCCGTAACTTTGAAAACCGCGAAGGCAGCAAACTCGGCGAAGGGCAGCTTGCTGCGGTAGCTCTGATGGACGCACGTTCCATAGCTGCAACGTCGGCTAACGGCGGCGTGCTTACGCCCGCTACCGAAGTGGAGTATACCAAAAAGTTAAAGAAGTATTACTTTGACGGCTCTATATACGACAAGCGCGTTTACCGCGGCTGGGGCAAGGCAGATCCTTCTGTGCAGCTTGTGTACGGCAACAATATCGCCGACTGGCCCGAACAGATCCCCCTTGCAAACAGCGTGCTCATGAAGGCGGCTTCCGCCATATATGACGAAGTTACCACAACCGATGAGCTTATCCCTTCTGGCGAAACGTCGTCTTACCGCTCTAACCCCATGCGGCTTGCCGAATTTGCACTCTCCCGTAAAGATCCCGCCTACGTGGGCAGGGCTAAAGAAATAAAGCTGGCAGAAGAAGCCCGCAGGCAAAGCGGCGCTCTGCCCGAAGAAGTGCTTAAAGAAGCAGACATAAAGCTCAGCCCCGACACGATGTACGGCAGTTTTGTTGCCTCAAAAAAGCCCGGCGACGGTTCTGCAAGGGAGCAGGCTGCATCCTGCCAAAGGGTGCTTGGCGGCGTAGCCAACATCGCTCAGGAGTACGCAACCAAGCGCTACCGCTCTAACCTTATCAACTGGGGCATGCTTCCCCTTGTGTGCCGCAATTTTGACTTTAAAGTCGGCGACTATGTCTATATAGAAAATATTGTCGGGCTTATAAAAGAAGGCGCAGACGTTTTGCCCGCAAAGCATATTTCTGAAGGAAAGGTAAAAAATATTATGCTGCAGCTCGGCTACCTTACGGCAGAAGAAAAGCAGATTATATTATCGGGCTGCCTTATAAACTACAACCGCGATAAAGCAAAACTTTAAATAATAAAAAGGTAAACATACTGTGTTTACCTTTTTTTATAGCAGGTATTGATAATTGCTGACAAATAAATGGCGGTTATAAAGTTGCAATTTTTATTTATTTGTGGTAAAATAAAATACAAAAAATAACGTGCGGCATCTATGGGTATAATTGTTGCGGCAATCTGCCCGTAAATCGCTCGGTTATCGGTGTTTATTATGGAAGATTTAATAAAATCAATAACGGAAACAGAAGAAAAGGCGGCGGCAATAAAAAATGATGCCGTCGTAAAAGCGGGTGAAATTATAGAAGAAGCCCGCAACCGTGCCGCAGAAATAGAAGCAACATCGGCAGAACAGTGCGCCAAATATTTAAGCGACGCTTTAAGCGCAGCCCGCATACAGGCAGATAAAGATTATGGCTCTTATATACAAAAGAGTAAGGCAGACGCAAAGCTTTACGCCGCCGATATGAAAAAGCATACCGATGCTACGGTAGGCAAAATCGTCGGGAGGATAACCGATGGCAATAGCTGAAATGCGCAAACTTAACCTTGCCGCAATGTCTTACGACAGGGATAAGATATTAGACGCCCTTCAAAAAACGGGTGCGGCAGAAGTAAAGCAGTACAGCGGCACCTATGACCTGCCGACGTGCGACGTACCCGATAGCAAGCTTTACGATTATATCTGTTCGGCGGAAGCGGCGTTAAACATTCTTTGCAGCGAAGTAGATAACCGCAATAAAGAAAATAAAGTTAAGTCTGATATTTTAAAAGACGGCTTTGACGTATCTTATTCCGATTTTATTAACGCTTATAAAAACAAAGAGCAGGCAGACGGGCTTATCGCAGATATAAATTCACTTACAGATAATAAGATAAGTTTAAACGCACAGCTTGCACAGTGCAACCGCACCCTTGCAACGGCAAAAGCTTATTCTCAGGTAAAAATGCCGTTTGCAGGTTTTGCCGATACCCGCCGTACAGCAGTAAGGTTCGGCACAATAGCGGCAGCCGAAAAAGAAAATCTTTCAGCCGCCGCAAACGAGCTTGCCCTTGCGCAGGTAGAATTTTATCCCGCTTCAGAAGATGAAGTTTTAATTCTTGCCGTAGCTCACAAAAGTATTGCGGATGAACTTGACGGCGTTCTCTCTTCAGCAGGTTTTACCGCCTGCCCCTTTAAAGGGGATGCAACCGGAGAAGAAGTTTATAATAATGCGCTTGCTCAAAAGCAGGACATTGAATTAAAACTAAAAGAAAATTCCGACGCAATGTACGCCCTTAAAGACGGCATCCGCCCCTTAAAGGTTTACTGCGACTATATGGGCTACCAGCTTGAAAAGGCTCAGCTTTCAGATAAATTCCTTGCAACTCAGCGCACATTCCTTCTTGAAGCTTACGTTCCCAAAGAGCAGGAAAAGGCGGTAGAAGAAGCTCTTAAATGCACGTCTGATGCGGTCTATATGGAATTTTCCGATCCGTCGGAAGATGAGATGCCCCCTACCCTGATGAAGAATAACAAGGTGGTCAGCAATTTTGAAGCGATTACAAACATGTATTCCGTGCCCAACAGCAAAGAATATGACCCCAATACGGTAATGTCATTTTTCTACAGCCTGTTTCTTGGTTTCATAATGGCTGATATCGGCTACGGACTTTTAATGTTTTTCGGCGGCGGGTTTATATGGTATAAAAACCGCAAGCGTGAAAGCGGCTTAAAGCGCCTTTGCGGCGTGTTTGCAATAGGCGGTATTTTCACCATACTATGGGGTGTATTGTTCAATTCATTCTTCGGCTTCAGTATTTTGCCGTTTAATATAATGCCCGATGCGCAAAGCGACATGTGGTCATTTGTAGGAATATCCGTCCCCGCTGTGCTTGTAATTGCGCTTATGATAGGCACTGTGCAGCTCGGCGCAGGTTACGCCTGCAAGGCGGTGCAGTACTGGCGCAAGGGTAAAATAATGGATGGCATCTGCGAAGGCGTTACCTGGACTGTATTTTCCATTGGCGTTCTGCTCGCACTTATCGGGCTTGTAGATGAAGCTGGCATGCCTTCACTTGCCTATATAGGCGGTATTATGGCGGCTGCAGGTCTTGTTGCGGCAATGCTTACCGCAGGCAGGCACGAAAAGGTGTTGGGTAAGTTCACAAAGGGATTCGGTGCCGCATACGGCATAATCAACTACGTTTCCGATATCTTAAGCTACGCAAGGTTATACGGCCTTATGCTTTCGGGCGCGGTAATCGGGCAGATAGTTTCGCAGTACGGCACCCAGTTTATAGTGGAAACGGGCGGCGTGTTTATAATTGTTGGCGTTCTGCTCCTTGTGGTAGGCCATCTTTTCAACCTTGCAATCAGCCTTCTTGGTGCATACATCCACGATGCAAGGCTGCAGTACGTAGAATTTTACGGCAAGTTCTACGAAGGCGAAGGTGAACTGTTTAACCCCATAGGGTCCAAACACAAATATATTTATCTTAATGCGTAACATAAAATATTTGCTGTATATTAATAAAGTTAACTGCATTTGGTAATTACCATAATGTATTAAATAAAATAAAAATCAAAAACAAAAAACGGAGGTTTTTGTTATGTCTCTTTTAACAACAGCCGTTCAGCTGGCAGAAGAAAGCTTAGATGCGAGCGTAGACCTTTTTAACGCACAGGTAACAAATGCCGATGGCTACGGCATGATGGTTGCCTACATCGGCATCGCGCTCTGCGCCATACTTTGCGGTATAGGTTCAGCGATAGGTCTTTACAAGACCGGTTCTGCCGCTGCAGGCGTTCTGGGTGAAAACCCCAAACTGTTCGGCAAGGTAATGGTGCTTGTGCTCCTTCCTGCAACGCAGGGTATTTACGGCTTTATCATTGCCATTATCGCGTCAAGTTCGGCTGCAGGTGCTGAAACTTTGTCGGCTGGGTTCGAAGTGCTTTTCAAGGTAATGCCTATGGCTCTTTCAGGCTTGGCAACGGGCATTTTCCAGGGTAAATCTGCTGTAAATTGTATTTATGCGGTGGGTAAGCAAGATTCACTCGGCGGTAAACTTATTATTTACCCCGCAATGATAGAGTTCTACGCAATTCTTGGTCTTATAATTTCTATTATGCTTCTTGCATAATTTTTGTGGGAGATATAGATGGGCAGGCAGGAATTGGTTGGCAGGATAATATCCGATGCCGAAGAAGAAGCCAAGGCTGTAATAGCCGAAGCTGAAAATATGGCTGCACAAATAATTGCAGAAGCGCAGAACAAGGCAAGCGCACAGATGGCGGCTGCAAAAGCCGATGCCGAAGCCAAGGCAAAGGCGATAGCAGATTCAAAAGCGGCTACCGCCCGTTTAGACGGCGCTAAAATTCTTTTAAGCGAAAAACGCGGTGTAATAGACGGCGTTTATCTTGCCGCGGCTAAACAGATTGCCGCCATGGATAAAAAGGACTGTTTAGCCTTTTTAGCAAGGCTTTTAAAAGAATATGCCGAAGACGGCGACGAAGTTGTTCTTGCAGACAACTTTGCCTATTCTGCCGATTTTGCAAAGCTCGCCGTGGTTAAAGAAAAAAATCTTAAACTTGTTTTCGGCGGTGCAGGCATCAGCGGCGGATTTATTCTGCGCGGTAAAAATTCAGACAGAGATTTATCTATAGAAGCTATGATAGCCGCCGACAGGGCGGAACACGAAGCGGAAGTAGCGGCAGAGCTGTTAAGGTAGTTCGCCGTACAGGGTTATTTTATGGCAGTAGATTCGTTGTTTACCAACGGCATTATAGCCGTAAGGGAAAAATATTTATTAAAAGATAAAATAGTCCGTATGTGCGAAGTTGGCGCAGACGAGGCATTCCGTATGCTGGTAGAAAGCGGCTTTGGCGCAGGTGAAAGCGTTTCTTCGGTATATGAATACGAAAAGCTTTTATTGGCAGACAGCCGCTCTACCGACGATTTTATAAGGGAATTCTGCCCTTCCAAGGCGGCGTTGCACTATCTTCTTGCTCCAAGAGATTTCCACAATGCAAAAGCTGTTGCAAAGGCAGAACATCTTGGCACTGACCCCGCCGCAATGCTTGCGCCCGACGGCGTAATCCCTGCGGGCGATATCCAGGCTTGCTTCCGTTCGGGTGATTTTACGCCCCTTTACGGCGAACTTGGCAAAGCCTGCAGTGCTGCAAAAGAGTACTTTTCTCAGGAAAATTCATCTGGTGCAGAAGTGGGCGCAATCTTTGATAAAGCGCTTTACGAGCATTTAAAAAACGTCTGCGGTAAAAACAAAACGCTTAAAAACTTTGTTTCAGAAAAAGCCGATATGACAAATATTTTAACGGCAATGCGCTCTGCCGATGCAGACTTTGCCGCAAAGTACTATGTAAAAGGCGGCTCAATTTCTTTTGATACGCTATCAAAAATATTTTCAGGCGAAGAAGAAGCGTTAAAGGCTTTTCAGGGCAGCGGCAAGCAAGATTTTGTAAAACTTTGCTTTGCGGCTAAAGCAGAAGGTAAACCGCTTACCGAAGCAGAGAAAAGGCTCTCTTCTTACGAAGCGGACGCTCTTGCCGTAAACAAGTACGATTTAAAGGCAAACCTGCCCTTTTTGTACTACGTTTTGCGCCGCAGGACAGAAAACGAGAATGTGCGCATAGTGTTTGTATGCCTTCTTAACGGCATGCCCGAAAGGGAGATTAAAAGCAGATTAAGGGGAGTGCAGGTTAAATGACAGGTAAAATGGCTATAGTGGGCGACGGCGACAGCATAATGGTTTTCCGTGCGGCGGGTGTAGATACCTTTGCCGCAGAAGACGCAAAAAGCGCAAGGGAAGCAGTGCGCCGCGCCGCAAAAGACCACGGTATAATTTTTGTTACCGAAGAATTTTATAAACCCAACGAAGAGTTTATGAAGCGGTTTGACGAAGAGCCTTACCCGGTAGTAATAAGCATACCGTCTAAAAGCGGCAGCAGCGGCTACAGCGACGCTCTTCTAAAAAACGCTATGGAAAAGGCTCTTGGCGTAGATATATTGTTTCATAACGACTAAACGATTACAACCCTTATAATTTTATATTTTTTATAAGGTAATTTATAATAAGGTGATTTTATGGCTGGTAAAACTATTAAAGTTTCGGGTCCTTTGATCGTTGCCGAAAATATGGCAGACTCAAAGATGTACGACGTTGTCCGCGTTTCAGATAAAGGGCTTATCGGTGAAATTATAGAGCTCCGCGGAGACAAAGCTTCTATACAGGTTTACGAAGAAACATCAGGGCTTGGCCCCGGTGAAGACGTCGTGTCTACGGGCGAACCGCTTTCGGCAGAGCTCGGTCCCGGTCTGCTGTCCGGCATATTCGACGGAATACAGCGCCCCCTTACCACGCTTTACTTTAAGTACGGCAACAGGATTTCCCGCGGGGTTTCGGTTAACAACCTTAACAGGGAAACAAAGTGGCACTTCGTCCCCAGGGTAAAGGCAGGCGACACGGTAGAAGAAGGCGATATTTTAGGTACCGTACAAGAAACGGTTATAATAGAACACCGTATAATGGTGCCGCACGGCGTAAGCGGCAAAGTTGTCTCTGTTAAAGAAGGAGACTTTACAATAGAAGAGACGGTTGCCGTAATAAAAACTAACAAAGGCGACAAAAATATTTGTATGCTTAAAAAGTGGCCGGTGCGTAAGGGCAGACCTTACCGTGAAAAGCTTTCTCCCGATAAGCCGCTTATAACGGGGCAAAGGGTAATAGATACTCTGTTCCCCATTGCAAAGGGCGGCGTTGCGGCGGTACCCGGTCCCTTCGGCAGCGGTAAAACGGTAGTTCAGCACCAGCTTGCAAAGTGGGCGGATGCAGATATTATAGTTTACGTAGGCTGCGGCGAGCGCGGCAACGAAATGACCGATGTTTTAAACGAGTTCCCCGCCCTTAAAGATCCCAAAACGGGCGAACCTATCATGAAGCGTACCGTGCTTATAGCAAACACTTCAGATATGCCCGTTGCCGCACGAGAAGCTTCCATTTATACGGGTATAACCATTGCGGAATATTTCCGCGATATGGGTTACCATGTGGCAATAATGGCAGACTCAACGTCCCGCTGGGCAGAAGCCCTGCGCGAAATGAGCGGCCGTCTTGAAGAGATGCCCGGCGACGAAGGTTACCCCGCATACCTTTCAAGCAGGCTTGCAGAATTTTACGAGCGTGCAGGTATAGTAAAGTTGCTCGGCAGCGGCGACAGGATAGGTTCCGTTACTGCAATAGGCGCAGTATCCCCTCCTGGCGGCGACCTTTCTGAACCTGTATCACAGGCAACCCTTCGTATAGTAAAAGTGTTCTGGGGCTTAAGCGCTTCGCTTGCATACAAGCGGCACTTCCCCGCAATAGATTGGCTGGTAAGCTATTCGCTCTATGCCGACAAAATGACCGAATGGTACGACGGCAACGTCGGCTCCGACTTTATGAAGTACCGCGCGTTTGTCATGAGAGTTCTTCAGGAAGAATCTTCGTTAGACGAAATTGTTCGCCTTGTAGGTATGGACGCGCTTTCGTCAAAAGACCGCCTTACTATGGAAACGGCTAAGATCATCCGCGAAGACTTCCTTCACCAGAATGCGTTCCACGAAGTAGATACCTATACTTCGCTTAAAAAACAGCTTAAAATGTTAAAGCTTATATACGGCTTCGACAGCCTTTCAAGGGATGCGCTTTCCTCTTACGTATCGCTTAACGATATTCTTGCCTGCCCGTTTAAAGACAGAATAGGCAGGGCAAAGTATATTCCCGAAGAAAATATTGCCGAGCTTGACGATATTTACAGGCAAATGACTGTAGAAATTGCCGCTTTGGTTAAGGGGGGCGAAGAAGATGTATAAGGAATATAAAACCATAACCGAAGTCGTCGGTCCCCTTATGATAGTAGAAGGGGTAGAAGGCGTAAAGTACAACGAACTTGTAGATATTATTTGCGGCGACGGCGAAATGCGCCGCGGCAAAGTGCTTGAAATTAACAGGGATAAAGCTGTAGTACAGCTGTTTGAAAATTCCCAGGGTTTGCAGATTTCCAATGCAAAAGCACGCTTTCTTGGGCACAGCCAGCAGCTTGCAGTATCGCGCGATATGCTCGGCAGGGTGTTCGACGGTATGGGCAACCCCCGCGACGGCGGCGCACCCGTAATACCCGAAAAGCTTATGGATATCAACGGCGAACCCATTAACCCCGCAGCGCGCGATTACCCCGATGAATTTATACAGACGGGCGTTTCTGCAATAGACGGCTTAAATACCCTTGTAAGGGGGCAAAAGCTGCCCGTGTTCTCTATGAGCGGACTTCCGCACGCGCAGCTTGCCGCACAAATTGCAAGGCAGGCAAAGGTTAAAGACGGCGGCGAGTTTGCCGTTGTGTTTGCAGCAATAGGCATCACGTTTGAAGAAGCGCAGTATTTTATAGACGACTTCAAACGCACCGGTGCAATAGAGCGTACGGTTGTATTTACCAACCTTGCAGACGACCCTGCGGTAGAGCGTATTTCAACGCCCCGTATGGCGCTCACCTGCGCAGAATATCTTGCGTTCACCTGCAACATGCACGTTCTGGTTATTCTTACCGATATAACCAACTATGCCGAAGCTCTGCGTGAAGTATCTGCTGCCCGCAGGGAAGTTCCCGGCAGGCGCGGCTACCCCGGTTACCTTTATACCGACCTTGCTTCTATGTACGAGCGTGCGGGCAGGATAAGGGGTTGCACTGGTTCCATTACGCAGATTCCCATTTTAACCATGCCCGAAGACGATAAAACGCACCCCATACCCGACCTTACCGGGTATATTACAGAAGGGCAGATAATACTTTCCCGCGACCTTTACAAAAAGGGTATCAATCCCCCTATAGACGTTTTGCCTTCTTTGTCAAGGCTTAAAGATAAAGGTATTGGTAAGGGTAAAACAAGGGAAGACCACGCCGACACCATGAACCAGTTATTTGCGGCATATGCACGGGGCAATGAGTGTAAAGAGCTTTCTGCAATACTTGGCGAAGCCGCCCTTTCTGACGTAGATAAACTGTATGCAAAGTTTGCCGAAGAGTTTGAAAAGCTTTACGTAAACCAAGGGTTTGATACCGACAGGTCTGTAGAAGAAACTCTTGATCTCGGCTGGCAATTATTAAAGATTTTGCCTGTAGGCGAATTAAAGCGTATCAGGCAGGAATATATAGATAAGTATCTTGGCAAGGATAATTAAGGAACAGTATGGCAAGGCTTAACGTCAATCCCACAAGGATGGAGTTAAAAAAATTAAAGACAAGGCTTTCTACAGCGGTAAGGGGGCACAAACTTTTAAAGGATAAGTCCGACGAAATGATCCGCCAGTTTTCTATCCTTTTAAAAGAAAACAAGCGCCTTCGCGACGAAGTGGAAAAGGAGCTTGCCGAAACGTTAAGGCAGTTTTCTGTAGCGCGTTCGGTAACGCCTTCTTACACGGCAGAAGCAGCTTTTGCTCTGCCTTCGGTTGCGCTGTCTGCAGAATGTACTACCGGGAGCATAATGGGCGTAGAAGTACCAAAAATTTCTTTAAACCAGACAAAAAATTCCGACGGGTTGCCTTACGCTTATTCAGAAATCACTTCCGAAGCAGATTATTCCGTAGCCCGTGCATCCGCTCTTCTTCCTAAAATGGTAGAGCTTGCCCAGACAGAAAAGGCTGTGCGCATGCTTGCCGACGAGATCGAGCGCAACAAGCGCAGGGTAAACGCCCTTGAATACGTAATGATACCCCAGCTTGAAGAAACGATCAAGTATGTACGCAACAAGCTCGACGAAAATGAAAGAGCTTCACTTGTGCGGTTAATGAAAGTTAAATAAAATTAAAAAGGCTATGGTAAATAAACCGTAGCCTTTTTGGTAATTTCAGCCGTTGTTATTTTGTGTTGCGTTCGGCTGTTTTTTATTTCTGTTCCTTTTATTGCCCCTGTGATCGGGCTTCTTGTTTGTAGTATCATCTTTAATCTTTTCATCAGGCGCAGTATCTTCTTTAGTCTCAGTTTCTGTCTTTTCTCCGCTGCGGGGCATCACTGCGGAATCGGGCGTAAGCATGTCGCCCTTGTTGCCGTTCTTTTTGTGGCGAATCTTACCTTTGGGCATGTTGTCCTGCACAGGGGATTCTTCAGCGGAACCGCCGGTGGGGGCGTCTGGCATAACGTTGCGCCTTCCGCCGTAGCTGAAAATTCTGCCCTGCGGGGGTAACGGCAGCGGCATCGGCTCGTTTACGAAAGGCGTTTCGGGCGGCATAAATTCAAATTCATCTGCCGCAGACGGGTTGTCTGAAGCGGGCGTACGGCTCTGTAATTCGTAGCCGCTCTTTTCGGCATTGGTATCACCGCCGCCTGTCTGTCCGTTGGTGCAGCCTGCAGCGCAGGCAAGTGTAGCGGCAGCCGCCGCCGTAAGTAAAACAAAATTTAACTTTTTCATACAAGCAGTATGCGGATCTATTTTTTACTTATACATTTGCTTGCAATATTTTTACAGATGTGTTAAAATTATTTCTGCCTGAATCGGAAGGAGCTTCCTGACGGTAAAGGGGATAGCTAATAATTATCAGCGCAATAAAATAAAAACATAATGTTGAATGTCAGGAGATTTCTCGGCTACGCAACAAGTTGCTACGCTCGAAATGACAAACGGCTGCCGCCGATTGTACAGCCCGTAGGGCTGTCATCTCGACCAAGTGAGCATTGGCGAACGCGTGGAGAGATCTCCAAACAAATTCAGCAAAGTGTTAATTCTTTTAATGCTCTACAGCAGTTCCCCATTACCAATTTCAGGTAAGGGGATTTTTTTATGTCAGAAAACAGAGTGGCTGTTATAAGCATAATGGTAGAAGACCGTTCTTCATCGGCAAGCATAAACTCACTGTTGTCCTTTTACGGCGAGTACATAATAGGCAGAATGGGCGTGCCCTACAAGGCAAAAAATATATCGGTAATGTGTGTAATTATAGACGCCCCTGCCGAAATATTAAACACCTTAACGGGCAAAATAGGTATGTTAAAGGGCGTTACTGCAAAAACGCTTATGAGCAAAATATAAAAATAACGCTGTAAAACAGCGGTATAAAGGAGAATTATTATATGAAAAAACTTATTGCAGGGCTTGTATGCGCAGCAACGGCAATGTGCTGTGCGGCTGTATTTACGGCTTGTGATACCGAAACGGAAGAAGGCGTTGTAAACCTTGTATCTGTAACTGCGAGTGAAATCGGCTCAAGGAGCGACGTAGACTACTACGTATTACCCGAACCTGCGGCTTCGGCAAAATTAAAGGCTGTTTCTGGTCTCAATTTAGTAGGCGATCTTCAACAGCTTTACGGCGGCGAAGACGGCTATCCCCAGGCGGTGGTAGTTGCCAAAACCGAACTTTTAAATTACAGCGTATTGGGTAACTTTATGGATGGTTTAAGCGCTACAAGCGACTGGCTTTTAAGCGAAAATACTTCTATTGATACCATAGTATCCGCCGTTCAATCAAATTTAGCCGACGGCATGTCGCCCACTTTCAGCGCAAACAATCTTACCAAAACGGTAATAGAAAACTGCGGTATATACTTTACAGGTGCGCAAGACGATAAAGAAGAAATAGTAAGCTTTATGTCAGAGTTTAACTCCGTTTCAGAAAGCTCTTTCGGCACCCCTTCAGATGATTTCTTTTTTGATAACACCATCGGCGCTGCCATATACAGCGGTACCATTTCAGTATATGCACCCGATGGCGCACCCGCTCTCGGTCTTGCCTACCTTATGAGCGGTGAATATACGTTGAGCAGCAGCGTGGATTATGACGTTGAATATAACATCGTGGATTCAAGCGTTATCAGCACTTACGTAACGGGTTCATCCCCCGCAGCGGACATATGTGTTTTACCCGTAAACCTTGCAACTAAACTTCTTGGTTCGGGTGATACGTACAAGCTTATAGGTACGCTTACCCACGGCAATCTGTATATGGTATCGTACGACGATACGGAAATTACTACAAGCAATTTAAGCTCGCTCATAGGCAAAACGGTGGGTGTGGTAAACCTTGCTAACGTTCCCGGGCTTACCTTTAAGGTTATTCTTAAAAATAACGGAATAGACTATACCGAATTAGTGTGATTTAAAAAAGTGAAAAAATTTATTAAAGACAGAAAACTTAATATTATTTTTTCGCTTGTTGCAGTGGTTGCAATGTGGCTGGTGTGGATAATCGCTTATTACACGGTAGAAAACGATTATATAATACCGTCCTTTACCAATACGATAAAGAGCATGGGCGGTCTGTTTATATCTTCATCATTCTGGACTGCGTTCGGCTACAGCCTTTTAAGAACGGCAGAATCGTTTGTAATATCTTTTGTAGCAGCCGCATTGCTTGCCGTCTGCGCCATATGCAGTAAGGCAGCCGCTGCGTTCATAAGACCAATAATGGCGGTGATACGCACTTTGCCAACAATGGCTGTAATTATAATGCTGCTCGTGTGGACAAACGCAAAAATTGCTCCGGTAATAGTAACAATACTTGTGCTGTTCCCCATGATTTACGCCCAGATAATGGCGGCGTACGGCGATATAGATAAAAATTTATTGCAGATGGCGCAGGTATATAAAGTATCGGCTAAAGATAAAATCTTTAAAATTTATATTCCGCTCGTTTCGCCCAATATCCTTGCGCAGTCGGGTGCAAATATTTCGCTTGGCATCAAAGTTATGGTCTCGTCAGAAATTATGGCAAGCACCTATAAAAGTCTGGGCGGTCTAATGCAAAGCGCCCGCTTTTACGTAGATATCCCCAGACTTGCCGCACTTACTATTCTTACGGTAGTTGTCGGATTAATTTTTGACGTCTGCTTTTCCCAGCTTGCGCACATTACAGATAAATGGACCAAGGGCAAAGGGGGCGGAGTATGATTTCTTACAAAAACGTTTCAAAAACCTACGGCAGCCTTACCGTCTATAAAGATTTCAACTTTGAAATAGAAGAAGGAAAAATAACCTGTATCCTTGGCGAAAGCGGCAGCGGCAAAACCACACTTTTGAACATGACGGCAGGTCTTACGCCGTACGAAGGGGAGATTACTCAAAAGACCTGCTCTTATATCTTCCAGCAGCCCCGCCTTCTTCCAAACCTTACGGTAAGGGGCAACCTTGCGCTTATATGCAAAGATAAGCAGGCGGTAGAAGATATTATAAATGCAGTCGGGCTTAAAGATAAGGCGGATGCCTACCCCGTAACCCTTTCGGGCGGGCAGGCGCAGCGCGCCGCAATAGCAAGAGCCTTTTTGTACCCGTCAGAAGTGATTTTAATGGACGAGCCGTTTTCTTCTTTAGATTTAGCGTTAAAGCTTAAAATGGCAGAGTTGTTTCTTGAATTATGGCAAAGGGAGCGCCGCACG
Organism: Clostridia bacterium; assembly: GCA_021202395.1. Taxonomy (GTDB): domain Bacteria; phylum Bacillota; class Clostridia; order Christensenellales; family Borkfalkiaceae; genus Coproplasma. Next base: position 32,967 of record JAJQDC010000062.1, read on the forward strand.
GCATTGTTTGTTACGCACGACGCTGACGAAGCGCTTATGCTTGCAAACCGCATAGCGGTATTAAAGGATGGAAGGGTAGCCAAAGAGTTTTACCCCGAAGGCGAACCTTGCGCCGACCTGTTTGCCCGCACGCAGCAGCGAAAAACCCTGCTAAACAGTTTATTGTAAAAAAAAGCGGAGTGCATCAGCACCCCGCTTTTTTTTGCAATTTATATTAGTGGGTTGTGTTTGATTGACTTTTTTTTACCCGTTCTTGGCTCCCTTATCACGGGAGCTGCCCGTAGGGCTGAGGGTTCACCTTATCTTGCCTTCCCCTTATATGGGGGAAGGTGGCGGCGTAGCCGACTGATGAGGGGATAATTAATGTAAAATTCCTCGTTAGCCTTATCCGCCCAAAGTCAACCAATCACAAATTTTGTTATAGTATAAAGTTTTTAAAATTCTGGTAAAAAAATCCCGTCAAACATTTTATTTTATCAAGATACTGTGTTATAATAGTATTACACTTCCCAAATATGCGAAGGCGCACCGATCTTTATACGGCTATAAACGTAAAGCCGCTTTTAAACGCTATTACCATAAAATAGATATTCAGTACGGCAATAACGGGCATAAGTATCATAAGCATCATATTTTTAAGGCGGTACTTCATCACAAACATACTTACGTAAATTCCTACGGCTCCGCCCAGAAGGGCGCAAAGTATAAGTTTACCGTCGCCCGTATGCATCTTTGCCTGGTCGCCGCCGCTTTCGTCTTTCTGGGATTTAATAAGCATTACGGCGTAAAAGTTAACGGCGAGTATATACACGCCGAACAATATATATAAAAGCAGCATACAAAAAGTATGCCGCAAATAATTTTTCTTATTACAGGAGATTGTATGGCAAAAGCAGCAGTAGTAATGGGCTCTAAATCGGATTTTCCCGTAGTAAAACCCGCTGTTAAAATTTTAAAAGAATTCGGCGTAGAGTGCGAAGTCCGCGTTATATCTGCCCACCGCACACCCGAAGAAGCGCACGAGTTTGCTTCACGCGCAAAAGATAACGGCACCGAAGTTATTATCTGTGCTGCAGGCAAGGCTGCCCATCTTGGCGGCGTAATAGCGGCAAATACAACTTTGCCCGTTATCGGCTTGCCCGTTAAAACAGATATGATGGGCGGGTTAGACAGTCTTTTGTCTATAGTGCAGATGCCTACGGGCATACCTGTAGCAACCGTCGGCGTAAACGGCGGCGAAAATGCAGGTCTTCTTGCCCTGCAGATACTTGGGATAAAATATCCCGAAATTGCTTGTAAGCTTGCAGATTACAAGTCGGCTATGCGTACAAAAATCAACGCAGACGACGCTGCCTTACAGGAAGAGCTTAAAGAAATCTAAAACTATGCCCGCAGTCTACCTGCGGGTATTTAAGTTAGTTATAAGGAGATTATATTTAATTATGGAAAAGAAAGAACAGCTTTACGAAGGAAAGGCTAAAAAGGTTTATGCAACCGAAAATCCCGATTACGTTATCGTATCTTACAAAGACGACGCTACCGCATTCAACGGCGCAAAGCGCGGCACTATAGTAGGTAAGGGCGTAATTAACAACAAAATGAGCAACATGATGATGGCTATGCTAGAAAAGAAGGGTATACCCACCCACTTTGTAGAGCAGCTTTCTGACAGAGACACCGTTGTTAAAAAGGTTCAGATAGTTCCCCTTGAAGTTATAATTAGGAATGTAGCCGCAGGCAGCTTTTCTAAGCGTTACGGCGTAAAAGAAGGCACAAAGCTTGCCATTCCCACAATAGAATTTTCCTACAAGTGTGATGCGTTAGACGATCCCCTTATAAACGATTACCATGCGCTTGCATTAAATCTTGCTTCAGAAGAAGAAATTGCAGAAATTAAAAGGCTTGCCTTTGCCGTAAACGAAGCATTGATAGCTTTCTTTAAAGAGCTCAACATAGACCTTATAGACTTCAAGCTTGAGTTCGGCAGGTTCCACGATAAAATTGTTCTTGCCGATGAAATCTCACCCGATACCTGCCGCTTCTGGGAAGCAGGTACATGGGATACCGAACATCACACTTCGCTTGATAAAGACAGATTCCGCCGCGATCTTGGCGGCGTAGAAGACGCTTACGCAGAAATTTTCAAAAGAATAGGCGGTTAAAATTCGCCTGTAAAGCATTTATTTTTCGTGCGGCAAATAGCTGCAAAAAGCACCCCGCTATAAGCGGCGTAAACTATCTTTCAACGGAGGATATATGTACAGGTCGGATAAACTTCCTTTCGACAGTATGCAAGAAGAGTGCGGCGTGTTCGGCGTTTACTCTTCAGAAAACCGCGACGTTGCCCATACCGTGTACTACGGGCTGTATGCCCTTCAGCACAGGGGGCAGGAAAGCGGCGGTATAGCCGTAGCCTTTGCCGATAAAATTTCTTATTACAAAGGCATGGGGCTTATTCCCGATATTTTTTCGGGCGGTAATCTTGAATCGCTGCCCGAAGGCGATATTGCAATAGGGCACGTAAGATATTCAACTACGGGCGCAAGCCAGCTGTTAAATGCCCAGCCCGTTGTGTTTACGGGTAAGTGCGGCAAAATGGCTCTTGCCCACAACGGCAATATCACAAATACTAAGCAGCTCCGCGACGAGCTTATTTCGCAGAACGCCGTTTTTCAGACTACAATAGATTCCGAAGTTATGGCTATTATGATAAACAGCCTTTCAGACGGAGATATTTTAACTGGCGTAAAGCGTGCTTGCCCCAGGTTTAAGGGTGCGTATGCACTTGTTATTATGACGGCAGATAAGCTTATCGCGGTTCGCGACCCTTACGGCATACGTCCGCTCTGCGTAGGTACGGTAGATGACGACGTTGTCGTGGCAAGCGAAACGTGTGCCCTTGATGCGGTAAGCGCAAACTACCTTCGCGATATAAAGCCAGGTGAAATACTTGTGGTAGACAGCAGCGGCATGCATTCACATATGATGGACGACATTCCCAAAGAAAGCCGCACCTGCATTTTTGAATACGTTTACTTTGCCCGCCACGATTCGGTATTAGACGGCTGCAGCGTTTACGAAGCAAGAAAAGAAGCAGGCAAACTGCTTGCAAGATATTACCCTGCCGACGCCGACCTTGTTTCAGGCGTTCCCGATTCAGCCAACGTAGCGGCAAGGGGGTATGCCGAAGAAAGCGGAATACCTTTTGTAGAAGCTCTTGCCAAAAACAGATACGTAGGCAGGACCTTTATACAGCCCGACCAGCGGCAAAGGGAAAACAGTCTTAACGTAAAAATGAACGCGCTGCGTTCCAACATACGCGGCAAAAGGGTTATCATTATAGACGACTCCATCGTGCGCGGTACAACAATGCGCAAAATAATAAAGATGCTGCGTAACGCCGGTGCAACGCAGGTACATATACGTATCTGCTCGCCTATAATAAAACATCCCTGCCATTTGGGCATAGATATACAAACTTATTCACAGCTCATCGGTGCATATAAAAACGAAGAGCAGATTTGCCGCAGTCTGGGTGCCGACAGTGTAAGGTATCTTTCGGTAGAGCATTTGCTTGAAACGTGTAAATCATCCAACCTTTCGTTCTGCTTAGGCTGCTTTACGGGCGAATATCCGTACCCGATGGACGATTACGAGACCGACAAATTTAAATTAGAATAATAAAAAATCATTATAAACAGCGCAATACTGTGTCGCACTTGCGTTTTGCTTTGGTCGTGTACGTCTGTGTACACTCCCTGCAGCAAATCCGCGTGCTCCTTGTCTTGCTTGTTTCTAATAATTTTTTGCAAGACTGCATACATTTTATCCTTGCCTTCCCCTTTTATGGGGGAAGGTGGCAGCGTAGCAGACGGATGAGGGGATAATACTCAAAATTCCAAATTCAGCGGCACATATGCCGCAACTAACACACAAATCTTTAATGGAGAATAACAATGGCAATATCATATAAAGACAGCGGCGTAGATGTAGAAAGGGGTTACCAGGCTGTAAAGCTTATGAAGGAACACGTACAGTCTACATATAACCAGAACGTCCTTGGCGATATAGGCTCTTTCGGCGGCTTTTACGAGCTGTCTAAGGGCATAAAAAACCCAGTACTTGTTGCGGGAACCGACGGCGTAGGTACAAAACTTAAGTATGCTTTTGTTGCAGACAAGCACGACACTATCGGCATAGACGCCGTTGCCATGTGCGTAAACGATATTGTTTGCCAGGGTGCAAAACCGCTTTTCTTTTTAGACTATTTTGCAACCGGCAAGCTTTCACCCGAAACGGTTGCAACCGTAGTTTCTGGCGTGGCAGAAGGCTGCCGCCAGTCGGGCGCCGCATTGATAGGCGGCGAAACGGCAGAAATGCCCGGTTTTTATGCCGACGGCGAATACGACATAGCTGGTTTTGCCGTTGGTATTGTAGATAAAAAGAAGGTTATAAACGGCAGTAAAATCAGGAAGGGAGACGTACTTATAGGCATTAAATCAAGCGGTGTCCATTCAAACGGCTATTCGCTTGTACGTAAACTCTTCGGAGAAGATAAACAGTCGTTAGAGGTTTATAACGAAAAATTGGGCGCAAGACCTATCGACGTACTTCTTACCCCTACTAAAATTTACGTAAATTCAATTTTATCTTTAATAGAAAAGGTTAACGTAAAAGGCATTGCCCACATCACTGGCGGCGGCTTTATCGAAAATATCCCCCGCATTTTCCCCGTAGGTATCGGCTGCGAAATTGATATCGATAGCTACGAAGTGCCCGCTGTATTCAAAGTTATGCAAGAGCTTGCAGGCATTGCAGAAGGCGACTATTCAGAGCTTTATAAATTCTATAACACGTTCAATATGGGTATCGGTATGGTAGTCTGCGTTGCACCCAAAGACATAGACGAAACCCTTCGCCAGCTTGCATTGACGGGCGAAAAGTGCTGTGTTATCGGTAAAACAATAAAGGGTAAGGGCGTAACCTTAAAACACAACGGCACGGCATTAGTTCCCCCTACGGTTAAATAATTTCACCTTATTATAAACGGCAAACCAATTCAGTCATCCTGAGCGTAGTCGAAGGATCTCGCAAGAGCAGCATCGAGCTGCGGCTCGCGGACAGCCAAGTACGGCGGCACGCAAGTTATTTAAAAATAATACGTCAAAAAAATTTATAATATAAGAGCATCAATGAAAAAAATTGCAGTATTCGCCTCTGGCGGCGGCACCGACTTTCAATCGGTAATAGACGCAAACTTAAAAGAAAAATTCTGCGAGATTGTTCTGCTCGTCGCATCAAAAAACGGCATCGGGGCAATAGACAGGGCAACCCGCCACGGTATTCCATCACGTGTTTTTGCCAAAGCAGATTACCCCGATTTAGAAGTGCTCTACGCAGAGCTTGCCGACCTTTTAAATAGTTTAAAGGTAGACTACATTGTGCTTGCCGGCTGGCTTAAAATTATACCTGAAAGTTTTATAAAAAAGTTTGAAGACAGAATTATAAATATCCACCCGTCGCTTATACCTTCGTTCTGCGGCGGCGGATACTACGGCTTAAAAGTGCATAAGGCAGTTTTAGACTACGGCGCAAAAATAAGCGGTTGCACGGTCCACTTTGTAAACGAAGTGCCCGACGGCGGCGCCATTATCGCCCAAAGGGCGGTAGAAGTAAAAGACGGCGACACCCCCGAAACTTTGCAGGCAAGAATACTTGAAGTGGAGCATCAGCTTTTGCCTTACTGTGTAAAAATGCTCTGCCTTGGAAAGGTATCAAAAACAGGCCGCACCGTTACAATAAAAGAATAAACACATTATTATAAACGGATAACCAAACCCGTCATCCTGCGTGAGAGTAGCGATACTTTGCGCACCGCATTAAAGGCGCCCCTGTAAGGGGAGCTGGCTGCGAGCAGACTGAGGGGTTTACATTGTTAAAAAATAATATGTTTATTCTAAAAAATTAACCTTACTAAAACGCATTAATTGCGGCATATGTGCCGCTCAATTATAAAATTTAACAGATACGAGGTAATACTATGGAAATGAAAAAAAGGGCGCTTGTAAGCGTTTCAGACAAAGCAGGGGTAGTGGACTTCTGCAAAGGGCTTGTTCAAAACGGCTTTGAAATTATATCAACAGGCGGCACGGCAAAAGCGCTGCAGGCTGCGGGTATAAGCGTTATCGGCATATCCGAAATTACCGGTTTCCCCGAATGTTTAGACGGAAGGGTAAAAACACTTCATCCCAACGTTCATGCCGGTCTTCTTGCTATGCGTTCCAACCCCGAACACATGAAGCAGTTAGAAGAGCTTAACATAAACACTATAGACATAGTATGCGTAAACCTTTATCCGTTTAAAGCCACTCTGCAAAAGGGTGCGGACTTTGCCGAATGTATAGAAAATATCGACATCGGCGGCCCCACAATGATCCGTGCTGCGGCTAAAAACTACCAGGACGTAGCAGTTATAGTAGATCCTGCCGACTATTCTAAGGTATTAGAAGAGCTTGCTGCAGGCGGCGTAACGTTAGAAACTAAAAAATATCTTCAGTATAAAGTATTTGCCCACACGGCTCAGTACGACAGTCTTATTTCTAACTATCTTGCAGGTCAGCTCGGCATTACCTTCCCCGATACGGTAACCTTTACTTACGACAAAGCGCAGGAAATGCGCTACGGGGAAAATCCCCAGCAAAACGCAGTTTTCTACAAAGAACCCTTTGTACCCGAAGGTTGCCTTTCGGCAGCAAAACAGCTTTGGGGTAAAGAGCTTTCCTACAACAATATAAACGATGCCAACGGCGCATTAGAACTTTTAAAAGAATTTGGCTCAACCCCTGCGGTAGTAGCCTGCAAGCATGCCAACCCCTGCGGCGTTGGTATCGGCGACAGCATTCACCAGGCTTACATGCGTGCTTATGAATCAGACCCCGTATCTGTATTCGGCGGCATTCTTGCCATAAACGGCACGGTAGACGAAGCTACAGCCGAAGAAATCAACAAAATATTTATAGAAATTGTAATGGCGCCCGCCTATACAGACAAGGCGCTTGAAATTCTTGAACAAAAAAAGAATATACGTCTTTTACAGATAGATAATATCTCTGCCCGCAGAAAGTCTACCGCATTCGACATGAAAAAGGTATACGGCGGTCTTCTTGTCCAGCAGTACGATGAATGCCTTATTAAGGGAGAAGATATGGGGCTGTTCAGTTCTAAAGCACCCGTAGAAGTAAGTACGCTCCCTTCAGGCAAGCAAAAAAATACATACGGCTGCGGCGTGGTAACCGACCGTATGCCTTCGCAGGAAGAAGTAGAAACTTTAATGTTTGCGTGGAAGGTGGTAAAACATACAAAGTCTAACGCAATAGTAATAGGCAAACCCGGCAGAACAACGGGTATAGGTATGGGGCAGACAAACCGCATATGGGCAGCCCAGCAGGCAATAGCCCACGCAGGCGACGAAGCAAAGGGATCGGTAATGGCGTCAGATGCTTTCTTCCCCTTCCCCGACTGCGTAGAAGAGTGCATAAAGGCAGGCATCACGGCGATCATCCAGCCGGGCGGCTCCATCCGCGACAAGGAATCGGTAGAGCTTGCGAACGCTAACGGGATTAGTATGGTGTTCGTCGGCGACCGCCACTTCAAGCACTAAAAAATTCCAATAAGCGGCGCAATACAGCGTCAAGCTTCGTACCGCTTTGGTCGTGTACGTCTGTGTACACTCCCTGCAGTCGGTACTTGCTTTCCTTGTCTTGCTTGCTTCTTGAAATTTTTTGAAGATGTTGCTCGTTTCTTTAAATTTTTAAGGGTCGGCTCTGCCGACTATAGTAAGGTGTAAGCGGCAGACCAAGCTCGTCATCCTGAGCGAAGTCGAAGGAGCTCGCGAGAGCGAAGCGGCTCGCGGACAGTCAAGCAGGATGCCTACCCACCCTTGCCTTCCCCTTTTATGGGGGAAGGTGTCCGTAAGGACGGATGAGGGGATATACTCAATATTCCTTATTGTAAGCATACTACCACATAAAAAGGTGTAAATATGAACGTACTTGTTATTGGCAACGGCGGAAGAGAACACGCCATTCTGCTTGCTCTGAAAAAGAGTAAGCGGGTAAATAAACTTTATTGCATGAAGGGCAACGCGGGCACTGCGCAGATAGCTGAAAATGTAGACGTAGACTACATGGATATCCCTGCCGTGCTTGAATATGCTAAATCTCATCCCGAAATAGATTATTACGTAGTCGCTCCCGACGACCCTTTGGCAATAGGTCTTGTAGACGCATTGCAGGGTATTGGTAAACGCTGTTTCGGTCCAAACAAAAATGCCGCCATTATAGAAGCCAGCAAAGCTTTTTCTAAAGAGCTGATGCATAAATACGGTATACCTACCGCAAATTCTGCAACCTTTTCCGATTACGAAAGTGCTTTTGCATACGTAAACGAACAGGGTGCGCCCATTGTTTTAAAGGCAGACGGTCTTGCGCTCGGCAAAGGCGTTCTCATCTGCAACACTTTGGAAGAAGCGCATGCAGGGTTAAAGCAGATTATGCTCGATAAAGCCTTTGGCGCTGCAGGCAACAAAATTGTAATAGAAGAGTGCATGCAGGGGCTTAAATACACCCCCGGCGAAGAAGTAAGCGTACTTTCCTTTACCGACGGCAAAACCATAGTTCCCATGATTACGTCATGCGATCACAAGCGCGCCCAAGACGGCGACAAGGGTTTAAACACCGGCGGTATGGGTACGTTTTCTCCTTGCCCGTTCTGGACCAAAGAACTTGAAGACGAAGTTATGAACAAAATCATGCTGCCTACGGTAAAGGCTATGAATGCAGAAGGCAGAACTTTTAAAGGCTGTTTATACTTCGGTTTGATGCGTACCAAAGACGGAATGAAGGTGGTGGAATACAATTCTCGCTTCGGCGACCCCGAAACGCAGGTAGTGCTCCCCATGCTCAAAACCGATTTGATGGATATTTTTGAAGCCGTAACCGATGGCACGCTCGATAAAATCAATATCGAGTGGGAAAGCGGAGCTTGCGTATGCGTAGTGCTTGCCAGCGGCGGCTACCCCGAAAAATACGCAAAGGGTAAAGAAATTACCATCGGCGATATAGGTGATTGCCAGATAGTGCATGCAGGCACCGCCATAAAGGGCGGCAAACTTGTAACAAACGGCGGCAGAGTATTGGGCGTTGTAGCCAAGGGCGCCACTGTAGAAGAAGCCCGCCAAAAAGCTTACAAAGCGGTAGATAACATCAACTGGGAAGGTAAGCAGTACCGCACCGATATTGGCATAAAGTACAGAGAAGGCTAACATACATCACACAATACTGTGTCGCACTTGCGTTTTGCTTTGGTCGTGTACGTCTTTGTACACTCCCTGCAGCTAAATCTGCATGCTCCTTGTCTTGTGTGCGTCTGTTCCCCTAAAAGCATGTGTTAAATATTTCACCCTTGCCTTCCCCTTAAGGGGAAAGTGCCCGACAGGGCGGATGAGGTGTAAACAAAATAATAAAGAGAGCAAAGATAAGTAAATTAACTTTAAAGGTTAAAGGCAAATAAATATGATTTACAGAGTTTTCGTAGAAAAAAAAGATAATTTACAAGCAAAAAAGGTTTCCGAAGAAATAAGAAACCTTTTAAAAATTGAAGTAAAAGACGTACGTGTTGCACTGCGCTACGATGCCGAAGGCATGACCGAAGAAGAATTTGAGGCGGCTATTCCCGGTGTTTTTGCCGAACCGCCCGTAGATAACGTTTACCGCGAAGAAATTTCTTTCGGAAGCGAATACAGCGTGTTTGCCGTAGCATATCTTACGGGGCAGTACGACCAGCGTGCAGACAGCGCCGCACAGTGCGTCCAGCTTTTAACCCGCAAAGAACGCCCCCTTATAAAGTGTGCTACCGTTTACGCCATAAACGGAGTTAAAGAAAGCGACCTTGAAAAAATCAAGCGTCACCTTATAAACCCTGTAGAAAGCGAAGAAGTATCGTTAGATAAACCCCTTTCGCTTGCCCATGTGGCGGTAGAAGCAGAAGACGTTCCCGTCATTTACGGCTTTACCAAAAAATCAGATAAAGAGATAGCTGCCTACCACGCAAAAATGGGTTTTGCCATGTCGGTAGAAGATCTTATTTTCGTTCGCTCTTATTTTGAAAAAGAAGGCAGGGATCCCACCGAAACGGAACTTAAAGTAATAGATACATACTGGTCAGACCATTGCCGCCACACAACTTTTGCTACCGAAATTACAGACGTAGAAATAGACAGCTCCAACCCCCACGTGCAAAAGGCGTACAGTCTATATAACGACCTTTTTAAAGAGCTTTATGCAAACAGGCAGGATAAGTACCCCTGCCTTATGGATATAGCAACAATCGCCGTCAAAAAATTTAAAAAAGACGGCAAGCTTAACAATCTGGATGAATCAGACGAAATTAACGCCTGCTCTATAAAAATAGACGCCGAACTTGACGGCAAGCCCACCAAATACACGGTAATGTTCAAAAACGAAACGCACAACCATCCTACCGAAATTGAGCCTTTCGGCGGTGCGGCTACCTGCCTTGGCGGTGCCATCCGCGACCCCCTTTCGGGCAGGACGTACGTTTTGCAGTCTATGCGTATAACGGGTGCGGCAGATCCTACCGTACCGCTCGAAAATACCATGAAGGGCAAACTTCCCCAAAGGGTAATAACAAAAACGGCTGCCGCAGGCTTTTCTTCTTACGGCAACCAGATCGGTCTTGCCACCGGCCAGGTAGACGAAGTTTACCACAGCGGCTACGTTGCCAAAAGGCTGGAAACAGGCTTTGTAGTGGGCGGCGCCCCTTCCGATATGATCTACCGCGAAAAACCTGCCGAAGGGGATATAATTATTCTCCTTGGCGGTGCAACCGGGCGCGACGGCTGCGGCGGCGCAACGGGGTCTTCCAAAGCGCACGACGTAAAGTCTGTGCAGACCTGCGGTGCCGAAGTGCAAAAAGGTAACGCTTTAACCGAAAGAAAACTGCAAAGATTATTTTTAAATAAAGAAGCTACCCGCCGAATCAAAAAATGTAACGACTTCGGCGCGGGCGGTGTTTCCGTAGCCATAGGCGAACTTGCCGACGGGCTGGAAATCCAGCTTGACAAAGTACCCAAAAAGTACGAAGGTTTATCGGGCACAGAGCTCGCCATATCTGAATCTCAGGAAAGGATGGCGGTAGTGGTAGCTGCAAAAGATGTTCAGGAATTTATAAATCTTGCTGCGGCTGAAAATCTTGACGCAACGCCCGTTGCGGTAGTTACCAAAGACCGCAGGATGAAGATGTTCCACCGCGGCAAACCGATAGTAGATATCTCCCGTGATTTTCTTGATACTAACGGCGTAAAACAGCGCACGGGTGCATACATCAGCGAAAAACCCACAAACTTCTTTGATAAAAATAAAGTAGAAGACTTTGCTTTGTCGCTTAAAGAAAATCTTTCCCAGCTTAACGTCTGCTCCAAAAAGGGACTTGCAGAAATGTTTGACTCTACCATAGGCGCAAAGTCTGTGTATATGCCTTTCGGCGGCAAAAACCAGCTTACCCCCGTAACGGCAATGGCTGCCAAAATAGTAGGGGGAGAAACGGATGACTGTACCGTATCAGCATACGGCTTTAACCCCCAGCTTATGTCATCGTCGCCGTTCACGGGTGCAATATATTCTATAGTAACGTCCGTTGCAAAGGTAGTGGCGGCAGGCGCAAACATGAACGATATCCGCCTTACGCTGCAGGAATTTTTCATGCGCTTAAGGGACGATAAAAAGCGTTGGGGAGTTCCCCTTTCTGCCCTTCTTGGCGCGTTGTATGCACAGATAAATCTCGGTCTTGGCGCAATAGGCGGCAAAGATTCCATGAGCGGCTCGTTTGAAGAAACCGACGTTCCGCCCACCCTTATTTCGTTTGCTCTTGCCCCCGCCAAGGCATCAAAACTTATAACCAACGTAATTACAAAAGAAGGTCAGAAGCTTTACCTTCTTCCCATGAAAAAGGATAAAAATAATATCCCCGATTTCGATTACCTTAAAAAGCTGTATGCAGTCGTTAATTCGGGCATATGTGCGGGGCAAATTGGTTTTGCAACGGTAGTAGAAAAGGGCGGCGCGGCTGCTGCGGTAGCTAAAAGCTGTTTTGGTAACGGCTACGGTTTTGATTTTGACGCCTGTGCCGAAGATATCATGTGCGAACGCTATGGAGATATAATTATTTCAACGGACGATATAACCGCGTTGGACGGTATAAGCAGCCTTTACCTTGGTAAATCGGTAAACGGCGGCTTTACCTGCGGCGGCAGTACTATAAATTATAACGATGCAGTAAACGCTTACACTTCAAAATTAAACGGCGTGTTCCCAGCAACGGCTGCAGCGCACGGCGATATACCCGACTGCGACAGCAAAAAGCAGGGCAGGTACTCTTCTGTAGCAATAAAAACAGCCAGGCCCCGCGTGTTTATCCCCGCATTCCCTGGTACCAACTGCGAGCTTGATACTGCCCGCAAGTTCAACCTTGCCGGGGCTGAAACAGAAGTGCTTGTTATCCGCAACCGCAGCGCGCAGGACATTGAAGACAGCGTGCAGGCTATAATAAAAGCAATAGACAGGGCTAACATAATTGCCTTCCCCGGTGGCTTTTCGGGCGGCGATGAGCCGGACGGTTCGGGTAAATTTATTGCCACCACGTTTAAAAATCCTGCCGTATCAGAGCGCATCAGCGAACTTTTGCTAAACCGCGACGGTCTTATTCTTGGTATCTGCAACGGCTTCCAGGCGCTCATAAAATTGGGGCTTGTTCCCTACGGCAAGGTAAGCCCGCTCACGGCAAACTCACCTACGCTTACGTATAACAATATTTCCCGCCACGTTTCTACAATGGTAAACGTAAGGGTGGCTTCTGTAATTTCCCCCTGGCTTGCAGGCTGCAAGGTGGGCGACGTTTACGCGGTGCCCGTATCGCACGGCGAAGGTAAACTTATTGCCCCCGCAAGCGAACTTGACCTTATGCTTAAAAACGGTCAGATTGCCACGCAGTATGTAGATCTTGACGGCAAGCCCACAATGGTAAGCCCCTACAATCCCAACGGCAGCATGTGGGCAATAGAAGGCATCACTTCCCCCGACGGCAGGGTATACGGCAAAATGGGGCATGCAGAGCGCACCGGTGAAAACCTTTACAAGAACTATCCCGCCAACTTCGATATGAAAATTTTTGAAAGCGGCGTAAAATACTTTAAGTAAAAAACATAACTTTTGTGCAGATTTTTTGCAATTTAAAGTTTTGTAACACAATAAATGGCTGTTCATCCCTTTACAAACACAAGATTTTGTGTTAAAATATATAAAATTATTATAAGCTAAGCTGACACAAGGTGTATTATGAAATGTTTGTATTGCGGATGCGAAGACAGTAAGGTAATAGACAGCCGCTCTGCCGACGAAGGCAGAACTATAAGGCGGCGCAGGGAATGTATCGGTTGCGGAAGGCGGTTCACCACTTACGAAACTATAGAAGAAACCCCTGTGCTTGTAATAAAATCTAACGGCAACCGCCAGCCGTACGACATACAAAAAATAAAAAACGTCGTAATAAAAGCGTGTGCCAAACGCCCCGTTCCCATGGCAGAAATAGATGCTCTGGCAGAAAGGGTTACAAAGCAGGTTTATAACTCTATGGAGCAGGAAATTTCTTCTAAAGAAATTGGTGAAATGGTAATGGCTGAACTTAAATCTTTAGACGAAGTAGCCTATATCCGTTTTGCAAGCGTTTACCGCTCTTTTAAAGATATTTCAAGCTTTATGGAAGAATTGCAGAACATGTTAGAAGACAAGGCATCCACAACAAAAAGCAACAAAAAGAATTAGCCGTTAACGCCGCATGCAGTGCGGCGTTAATAAGTTAAAGGAGCTTTGCATTATATGACAAAACAAGTAAATATCGGCGGCGTAGCCGTAGGCGGCGGTGCAGACGTAAAAGTGCAGTCTATGTGCACGGTAAAAACTTCTGACGTACCCGCCGTGGTAAAGCAGATAAAAGAGCTTGAAGCCGCGGGCTGCGATATCATCCGCGTATCCGTCCTTGACGAAGCCGACGCAGCCGCAATAAAAACAATAAAACAAAGTATAAATATTCCGCTGGTTGCCGACATACATTTTTCTGCACGCCTTGCCGTTGCCGCTATAGAAAACGGCTGTGATAAAGTGCGCATCAATCCCGGCAATATCGGCGGCGAAGATAAAGTAAAGCTTGTTGCCGGCTGCATACGCTCATATAATATCCCCGTGCGTGTGGGCAGCAACACGGGCAGTATAGAAAGGGAGTACCTTGAACGGTACGGCAGGAACGAAACTTCGCTTGTGGAAAGCGCCCTGCACAGCGTTTCCCTTTTAGAAAAATACGGCGTAAATAACATTGTAATTTCCGTTAAAGCGTCATCCGTTCCGCTTACCTACAAAGCTTATACCTTGCTTTCACAAAAAACAGATTATCCGCTTCATATCGGCGTAACCGAAGCAGGCACTTACGATGCCGCCGTTGTAAAATCTTCTGCCGCATTGGGCGCACTTTTATTAAACGGCATCGGCGATACGTTGCGCGTTTCCATTACGGGTGAACCCGTCCGCGAAGTGTATGCCGCAAAAAGCTTACTGCAAGCCCTTGAACTTGATAAAAATTATGTAAACGTAATATCATGCCCTACCTGCGGCAGGTGCCGCTGGAACTCCGCCGGACTTGCCGAAAAGGTAAACGCCGCCGTAAAGGGCTGCCGTAAACAGCTTACCGTTGCCGTTATGGGCTGCGTGGTAAACGGTCCCGGTGAAGCGGCGGGGGCAGATATCGGCATTGCCGGCGCAGAAGATTACTGCGTTATATTCAAAAAGGGTAAGGTAGAGCGGCGCATACCGTCTGCCGCCGCGGAGCAAGAGTTTTTAAAGGAGTTAGCCTTAATTTTAAATGACTGAAGACATATTGTCGGAACTTCATTCCGTCAGAAATATGAAAAACTCAATAATAGGTTCGGTTGCGTTAGATACGGCTAACTGCGCCGTAAACATAAACCTTATTACCGACTGCGCTTACGAAAAATCAGATTTCAGCGATTCATACGCAATATTAAGAAGGTACGTTCCGCAGGAATTTTCTTTCACGCTTGAAATATCCAAAGTTACCCCCGATGCCGAAATGGTAAAGCACAAAATCTATTCGGTGATGTGTGAGCGCTTCCCCGCGCTTTCTGCCGTTATGACCGAAAGCGACGTTGCGGTAAAAAATTCAGACGGCGGCTTTTATTTTGAAGTAGCCACCGTCCGCTCTCCGCAGGAAGCGCAGTCCGCGGTAGACAGCGTTGTCGCCGAACTTAAAAAGCATTTCTGCGGCAGTTTTACAGGTAAAGCCGTCAAGGCAAATGTAGATTTATCTTATATAGAAGTAGAAACGGCAGAAGACGAACCGGAATACACGTTTATTCCCCGCACGTTTGCGGTAAACCGCTTTGTCCCCATAGAAACTGTAAAGGCGCCCGAGCGCGCCGTTTATATTGCAGACTTCGATTACACAAGCGAAAGCACCTTTGTATGCGGCTATATAGCCGATATAGAAGAGCGTTCTTACGTAAAGCGCTCTACGGGTGAAGACAAGCCCTATTACGTTTTTACTTTAAATGACAGTACAGGCGTAATCCGTCTTACGTACTTCACCCGCAAAAAATCTATAGATAAAATAAAAACCCTTGCCGTGGGGGAAGGCATTGTGTGCGAATGCAAGTCAGAAGTACACAACGGCTATATGCGCTATACCGCAATAAATATAGACCGCGGTACCCCGCCGGAAAATTTTGTACCCGAAAAGCGCCCATCAAAGCCCGTTCCTTCCCGCTATAACTGCATAAAACCGCAGCCGTTTACCTACTATACGCAAGGCGACCTGTTTACCGACGATACTCTGCCTGCATGCCTTAAAGAAAATATTTTTGTGGTTTTTGACCTTGAAACAACGGGCTTGCAGTCGGTCCCCTTAAACGGCGAAATGGACGGCATAATAGAAATCGGCGCCTACAAAATTATAAACGGCACCATATCAGAAAAGTTTTCTACATTCGTAAACCCCGAAAGGAAGACCCCCCTTCCGCAAAGGATAACAGAGCTTACCGGCATTACCGACGAGCAGGTTAATTCCGCTCCGTCGTATAAAGACGTAATTCCCGATTTTGTAAAGTTCTGCGACGGGGCAATTCTGGTGGGGCACAATGTCGTCGGCTTCGACTTCCGCTTTATAGACCATTATTCAAAGGCTTTGGGTTACGAAATTGACGGCAAACTTATAGATACGCTTACCCTTTCGCAGCAGATTTTAAGGCTGAGCAATAACAAACTCAATACGGTAGCAGAACATTTTGGCATTACGTTCAATCACCACAGGGCAGAAGACGACGCTTTGGCTACGGCAAAAATATTTATAGAGCTTATAAAAATAAAAAAATCTTTACCAACTTTGTCATAAGTGTTGCAAAATTTCAAACAGCGTGGTATAATATGTATGGTTAGATAGTTTAGTAGCGTAGATTGGGTGCCGCAAGGCACTCAATCGTCATATTTACGGTTTAAAATCTGCCGTATAAACCTATGGGAGACAGCAACCTTTAACATGAATATAAAACCTATAGAAGAAATCAGAAAATTTTTTGAAGATATGGCAGCCCCTATGGGCATAGAGGTTGTAGATGTAGAGTTCAATCAAAAAACTGCCAGTCTTACCGTCTATATAGAAACGGAAAGCGGCGTAGACCTAGACACCTGCGAAAAATACCATAACGCAATAATGGACCCTATAGACGAGCTTGATCCCACATACGGCGCCGCATACACGTTAAACGTATCCAGCCCCGGGTTAGACCGCCCGTTTAAAACTAACCGCGACTTTGAGCGCAACCTTGGCAAAGAAGTAGAAGTAAAGCTTTTTGCCCCTTTAAAAGGTAAAAAGTTTTTAGAAGGCTTCCTTATTGCGTTTGACGACAATTCGGTAACTATAAATACCGCAAACGGCGAACAGATAAAGCTGAGCCGAAACAAAATAGCTAAAATAAATAAAGCCGTAAAGTTTGATTAAGCGGCTGCAATAAAAATAAATATTACTTATCCGTTGCCGCACGGCGGCGGGTCAGGCATTATATCACAGGAGAATTTGCAATGATTAACAAAGATTTTTTCTTGGCTCTTGACGAACTTGAAAAAACAAAGGGAATCCCCCGCGAAGTCTTTTTAGAGGCGCTTGAAAACGCCCTTATATCGGCTTGTAAAAAACAGTATGCGGGCGCCGTAGGCGAAGTGGAACTTAAACTGAACGAAGAAAAGGGTTCCATGGAATTTTTCACGGTAAAAACGGTAGTGGAAGAAGTTGAAGACCGCGAAAAGGAAATATCTTTGGAAGAAGCCCAAAGCATCAAAAAGACTGCTAAAGTCGGCGATAAGCTTTACGAAAAACTTATACCCAAAGATTTTTCGCGTATAGCCGCACAGACAGCTAAGCAGGTAATAATGCAAAAACTCCGCGAAACGGAACGCGACGCAGCTATGAGCGAATTTGCCGATAAAGAAGGCACCCTTATGGTTGGCGTTATCCGCAAAAAGGATGCCAAAAACGTTTACGTGGATCTTGGCAACGGACAGATAGAAGGCATTATGATGCCCTCTGACCAGGTTTACGGCGAAACGTACAACGTTAACGATAAAATTAAAGTTTACGTTAAAAAGGTTAAAAACGGTTACAACGGCGCGCAGGTGCTTGTAAGCCGCTCATCACCCGGCCTTATACGCAAACTGTTTGAAGAAGAAGTACCCGAAATTAAGCAGGGTACGGTTATAATAAAAGAAGTCAGCCGCGAAGCAGGCGCACGCTCTAAAATGGCTATCTATTCAGAAGATCCCCGTATAGACGCAATTGGTGCCTGCGTAGGCAACAAGGGCTCAAGGGTAAATGCAATAGTATCAGAACTCCACGGCGAAAAGATAGACATCATCCCCTGGAGCGAAAATCCCCTTGAATTTATCGCAAAGGCTCTCTCTCCCGCAAAGGTAATATCCGTTACCCAGTTAGACGGCGAAAAGACTGCAATGGCGGTAGTCCCCGACGATAAACTTTCGCTTGCCATAGGTAAAGACGGCCAGAATGCCCGCCTTGCCGTAAGGCTCACCGGCTGGAAGATAGATGTAAAAAGTCTTTCTGCGGCAACAAAACTCGGTCTTGCTCCCGTAGAAGGGGAAGAAGCCGATGTTGATCAGGAAGATGAATAATGCCTAAAACAAAAAAAATACCTTTAAGGCAGTGCATCGCCTGCCGTGAACTTAAAGAAAAACGGGATATGCTCCGCATTGTAAAAAATGCGCAAGGGGAAATTTTTCTTGATTTTTCTTCCAAGGCGGCGGGCAGGGGGGCTTATATATGCAACAACCCCGACTGCGTTAAAAAACTTGTAAAAAACAAACTTGTAAATAAAGTCTTTTCCTGTGAAGTACCGCAGGAAGTGTATTCCCGCATACAGGAGGAATACTTTGGAAAACAAGGCTAAGGCTCAGACATTTATAGGTTTTTGCGTGCGTTCACGCAAAATATCTATGGGAACGGGCGCGGTAGACTGCCTTAAAAAAGACGTTTACCTTATACTCGTGTGTGCAACGGCATCGCAAAACTGTATGTCGCTTGCAAAAAAATTTGCAAGAAGGCACGGCTGCCCGCTTATGCTCTGCAAAAACGGGCTGGAAAATGACGTGCATAAAAGTGGCTGTAAAATTGCCGCCGTCCGCGATAAAAACCTTGCCGCGGCGATATGTTCCAATGCAGACGAAAACTACCAATTAATCTCGGAGACATAATTTTATTTATGGCACAAAAATACGAAAACGCAGAAAATATCGGCAAACTTGCGTCGGAAGAAAAGATATCCGACGTATCTAAGCGTGTAAGTGCAACCGAACGTAAACTTTCCGATATTATAAAAAAGCTGACGGAAATGGAAAACGCAGCTATTGCGGCTAAAAAAGCGCAGCGTGCAGCCGAAGCGGCAGAAGCAGAAAGGCGCCAGGCAGAAGAAGCAGCCGCCCCCGCTACGGAAATAAAAGAACCTCCTAAGGCAGAAGAAAAGCCCGCTCCTGCAGCAAAACCTTTTAAGGATGTAAAGGAGATTAAGGAAGCGGCAGCCCCCGTACAGGACACTCAGACTCAGCCCGACAAACAACAGGCTGCTAAAGATACTGCAAAGGAAAAGCCTGCCGCAAAAGAAGCGTCTTCTGCAGAAAAGAAAGAAGAGCCTGCAAAAGACAACAAGGCAGAAGTTAAGGCAGAAGCGCCTAAGTCTACCTTTAAATCGCCGGTGTTAAGGCATATAGATCCGCCTGCACCCCGCCCCGCGCAACCCAAGCAGCAGGGCAAGCGTACAGATAACAAGACTTTTGTAAATAAAGACAGCCGCCCTGCCCGCGGCGACCGTCCTGCCCGCGGAGCGCAGAATACACCCCGCCCCGCACAGGGAACAAGACCTGCTGCCCGCCCTGCGGCGGCACCCGCAGCGGCTCCCGTAAAAGCGGGTAAAAACTTCGGTCCCGACAAAAAGAAGGGCGCATTTGAAAAGACTTATATAGAAAAAGAAAAGCGCCCCATGAATAAGCGTTCCCTGCAAAAGCAGCAGGGCGCAACCGTTGCCGACTTTGACGACGACAGGAACGTTTACCGCAAACAGCGCAAAAAGGGCGTTGTAAAACAGGCTACGCAAATAAAAATTGAGCATGCGGTTGTAACTTCTGATAACATCCCCATTAAAGTATTGTCAGAAAAGCTTGGCATATCTGCAGTTGAAATTACAAAACGCCTTTTTAAAGACGGTATAACCACAACGGTAAACGGCTCTATAGATTACGAAACGGCGTTTATGATTGCCGCCGATTTAGGCATAGAACTTGAATACAAACCCGAAAAAACTGCCGAAGAAATTCTTATTGAAAAACAGGCAGACACGGTAGAAGAGATAGAAAGCCTTGTACCCCGTGCACCCGTTGTTACCGTAATGGGGCACGTAGACCACGGCAAAACTTCGCTGTTAGACTATATAAGAAAGTCAAGCGTGGCAGAAGGCGAAGCCGGCGGCATAACCCAGCACATAGGTGCATACTCTGTATCCGTAGGCGACAAAAAGATAACCTTCCTTGATACACCGGGGCACGAAGCGTTTACCGCAATGCGTGCACGCGGCGCTCAGGTAACTGATATAGTAATTTTGGTTGTAGCAGCCGACGACGGCATTATGCCCCAGACGGTAGAAGCTATTAACCACGCAAAAGCGGCAAACGTTTCTATAATAGTTGCCGTAAACAAAATGGATAAGGCTGGCGCAGACCTTAACAAGGTAAAGCAGGATCTTACCAACTACGGGCTTGTACCCGAAGAATGGGGCGGCGACACGATAGTTTGCCCCGTATCGGCAAAAACTGGCGAAGGGATAGACGCTCTGCTTGAAAATGTTCTGCTCGTAGCCGAAATGAAAGAACTTCTCTGCAACCCCGAAAGGGAAGCAAGGGGAGCCATAATAGAAGCTAAGCTTGATAAAGGTATGGGCCCCATGGCAAGCGTGCTCATTCAAAACGGTACGCTACACACGGGCGACAATATTATTTCAGGTACCATAACTGGCAGGGTGCGCGCTATGATAGATGACCGCGGCAAACAGGTTAAATCTGCAGGTCCGTCTACAGCCGTATCAGTACTGGGCTTTGAAGAAGTACCCAACGCAGGCGACAGTATATTTGCCGTTTCGCAGGAACTTATGAAGCAGGTTACCGAAGAGCGTAAACGTAAAGAAAGCGAAGCCCGTGCGGCACAGACATCCAAAATATCGCTTGACGATGTATTCGGCAAAATTGCCGAAGGCAATATGAAGACGTTAAACCTTATAATAAAAGGCGACGTACAGGGCTCGGTAGAAGCTGTTAAACAGTCTGTTTTAAAACTTTCTAACGAAGAAGTTACGGTAAAGGTTATCCACAGCGGCGCCGGTGCCGTAACCGAAACGGACATAATGCTTGCAGATTCTTCCAATGCGATTATTCTTGCATTCAACGTAAGGCCGGACAGCAAGGCTAAAGCCCTTGCCGAACGCAGCAAGGTAGACGTACGCACATACCGTATTATCTATGACTTGCTCGACGATATGGAAGCCGCCCTTAAAGGTATGCTTTCGCCCAAATACCAGGAAGTTTATCTTGGCAAATGCGAAGTCCGCCAGACGTTCAAAATTACAGGCGTCGGCAATATCGCAGGCTGTTACGTTACCGAAGGCAAGATTGTCCGCGGCGGCAAGCTCCGTATTTACCGCGACGACGTTTTAATAGTAGAAGGCAACGTCCACCAGCTTAAGCGCTTTAAAGACGACGTTAAAGAAGTTAACTACGGCTTTGAATGCGGCTGCTCTATAGAAGGTTTCAACGATATAAAAATCGGCGATATAATAGAGTGCTATTTAATACAAGAAATAAAGCAGTAATTACGGCTTAACATCCATTACGTAATCAGTAACAAAAAATCCATTGGCAGCAGAGTAACACTCTCTTCCTTGCCTTCCCCTTTTATGGGGGGGGGAAGGTGGCTGCAAAGCAGACGGATGAGGGAATGATAACTCAAAATTCATCAGGAGGTAAAATGAAAGGTCAGCGCGGAGCAAGGCTCGCAAGTGAATTTCAAAAAGAAATAACGCAGATAATATCCCGCGATTTAAGGAATAAATGTCCTTCTCTTTCGGCTATTATCTCTGTAACGGGTGCAGATATCGCCCCCGATTTAAAAACGGCAAAAATATACGTAAGCATATTTGATACCGACGAACAAAAGCGGCAAAGCTCTTTTGAAACTATAAAAGAAAATGCAGGTTTCATCCGCCATGAATTATCCGGCAGGATGGATATAAGAACCGTACCCGTTCTTACTTTTATACTTGACGTAAGCGCAGAGTACGGCACTCATATAGAAGAAATATTAAAAAAGTTATAAGGGGTAAATAAGTGGCAGACAAAGCGGTGCAGGCGGTAGCCGAAAAACTTAAAAATGCAACAACTGCGGCTATATTCTGCCATGTCCGTCCCGACGGGGATGCGCTTGGCAGCGGTATGGCTCTGTGCCTTGCCATGCGTGCGGCAGGCAAGAAGGCGTACCTTGTCTGCGAAGAAAAGGTACCCGAAAAGTTTTTGTTTTTGCCCGCACTTAAAAAAGTTTGCACAGGTATGCCCGATGCCGACTTTGATATTCTTATTTCGGTAGACTGTGCCGAAGAATCTCGTATGGGTGCATTCGCTCAGGAATATGCCCGATTCAAAGGGGTTACCGTAAATATAGACCACCATATATCCAACACAAACTACGGCATGTATAACTGCGTTAAAGAGCGCACCGCAACCTGCGAGATATTACCTGAAATTTTAAAGGAAGCAGGTTTTGAAATTAATAAAGAAATTGCAGATCTGCTTATGCTTGGTCTGGTAACCGACAGTGGCTGTTTTGCCCATAAAGACGTAACCGAAAACACGTTTCTTGTTGCGGCAGAACTTGCAAAAGCCGGTGCCGACGTAAGTATAGTAAATTACAATATGTATGCAAGGCAAAAAAAGAGCCGTGCTCTGCTTTATGCCCGTGCTATGAACAGCCTTCGTTTTGCCCTTTCAGATGCCTTTGCTCTTGTTTGCGTAACAGCCGAAGATCTGTCGCAGACGGGTGCAGACCAGTCCATGACCGAAGGCTTTGCAGATTTTCCCCTTTCTATAGACGGGGTAGAAGTTGCCGCCGCCCTTATGGAAGTAAAGCACGGCCAGTTTAAAATATCACTCCGCAGTAAAGGCACAGTAAACGTAAACAAAGTCGCATCGGTTTTCGGCGGCGGCGGGCATATCCTTGCCAGCGGCTGTATGATTTTCGGCGAATACGAAGAAGTGGTAGAGCGCCTTACCTACGCCGTATACCAGTATCTTACTTAAAGGCAAAATATGGATTCGTTGGGGCATATTACGGGGTTTATCAACGTAAATAAAGCAGAAGGCGCAAGCTCTGCACAGGAAGTTTCCCGTATAAAAAAACTTGCAGGAATGCCCTGCGGGCACATGGGTACGTTAGACCCTATGGCAAGCGGAGTTCTTCCAGTGGCAATAGGCAACGCCGCAAGGCTGTTTGATTATCTTTTGCCAAAACACAAAACATACGTGGCGGACTTTACTTTTGGTGCAAGTTCCGACACATTGGATACAACGGGCAGCGTAACGCACGGCTGCGGCAGAATACCTGACGAAACAGAAATTATCGGCGTGCTTCCGCAGTTCGTTGGCGATATTATGCAGGTTCCGCCGCAGTACAGCGCAAAAAACATAAACGGCAAGCGCGGTTACCAGCTTGCAAGAATGGGGCAGGAATTTACCCTTCCGCCCAAACAGGTAACGGTGTACAGCATTGAACTTTTAAGCAAAGTTTCTTCAGATGTTTACCGCTTTAAGATAGAGTGCGGCGGCGGTACGTATATCCGTTCGCTTGCCCGCGATATATCTGCTGCTTTGGGAACAAACGCAATTATGAGTGCGTTAGTCCGTACGCAAAGCGGGATGTTTGATATAAATAATTCCGTACGCACTGCAGATCTTTCGGCTGATAACTTTAAAAATTATATAATTCCTGCAGACAGCGTTATAGACTTTCCTGCTTACCGTCTTACGGCGGCAGAAGAAAAAAAATTGTTAAACGGCGTTCCGCTACAAAACTCATTGCCGCAGGGTAACTACAAAATTTACCTTGCAGACGAAAGTTTTTACGGCATTGGTTTTTCGGACGGCAAAATATTTAAAAAGAGGACAAAGCTATGTTAACTATCGTAAACTACAAAAAAGACGAATACACTTTTCCTGCACTGTTGGTGCTTGGCTGTTTTGACGCAATACATATCGGCCATGCAGAACTTCTTAAAAAGGCAAAGTTGCAGGCGAAAATCAATGGTCTTGATCTGGGCGTGATGATGTTTAACGCGGGTAAAGGGGGACGTCAGCTTTATTCGTTTGAAGAAAGGTGTGCTTTTCTTGAAAAGTACAACGTAAAGTTTGTGCTTAACATCGATTTTACCGACGAGTTCAAAAAGACCACCGCCGCTGAATTTCTTGAAACAGTAGAAAGTTACATCAATGTGAAGGGCTACATGAGCGGTAAAGATTTCCGCTTTGGCGCCGGCGCAAAGGGTAAATCTGCTACGCTTAAAAAGTATGCCGAAGACGAAGATAACGGTGTTTGGTACACACCCATAAAAGAAGTTGTCTCCGGCGAAGACAAGGTAAGCACAACACTCATTAAACAGTGCCTGGAAGAAGGTAAAATCAACCGTGCAAGCGAACTGCTCGGCAGGAATTTTGCCGTAAACGGCACCGTTTGCGAAGGGCACGAACGCGGCACGGCAATAGGTATACCTACCGCCAATATGGCTTACCCCGAAAACAAATCGCTTGTTAAACAGGGTGTTTACGGCGTAGAAGTTTCCGTTGACGATCAAACGTATAAAGGTGTGGCAAACTTTGGTGCACGCCCCACTTTCGGCGAAGAAGCACCCGTTCTTGAAACGTATCTGCTCGGCTACGAAGGCAACCTTTACGGCAAGGAAATTACCGTTTCATTTTTAAATTACATACGCGATATCCATAAATTTGAAGATTCAGAAGCGCTTTGCAATCAGATAGAATCAGATATGGCTCATATCGGCGAACCCGATAATTTAAGCATCGATGAACCCGCCGAAGAAGTTGCTGAATCAACTGAAGAAGCAGTAGAAACACCTGTTGAAGCAGAACCCGTAACTGAAGCACCTGTTGCTGAAGCTGCAACGGAAGAAGTTACAGAAGAAGTGGTTGAAGAGCCTGCTGCTACGGAAGAAACTACCGAAGCGCCTGTTGAAGAAACCGTAGAAAAAATCGCAGAAGTAGCTGAAGAAGTTGCCGAACCTGTTGAAGAAGTTGCAGTAGAAACCGTTGAATCAGAACCTGAGAATACAGTAGAAGAAGCAACCGAAACGGAAGAAGAACCTGTAGTTGAAGAAGCAACCGAAGAACCCGTTGTTGAAACTTCAGAAGAAGTAGCTGAAGAAGTAGCTGAAGAAGCTGCCGAAGAAGCTGTTACCGAAGCGCCTGTTGAAGAAGTAGTTGAAGCTGAGATTACAGTAGAAGAAGTAACCGAAACGGAAGCAGAATCTGCAGTTGAAGAACCTGTTGAAGAAGTTGCAGAAGAAGTGGTTGAAGAAGTAACCGAAGAACCCGTTGCTGAAACTTCAGAAGAAGTAGCTGAAGAAGTAACGGAAGAAGTTGCCGAACCTGTTGAATCCGTTGAAGAAACCGTTGAAGCAGAACCTGAAATTACAGTGGAAGAAGTAACCGAAACGGAAGTAGAACCTGCATCAGAAGAAGCGGTTGAAGTAGTCGCTGAACCCGCTGAAGAAGTAACTGTAGCAGAACCAGAAATTACGGTAGAAGAAGTTACCGAAAACGAAGTTGAACCTGCAGCAGAACCTGAAAAGGAACTTACCCCCGAAGAGCTTGCAGAACTTGAATTTGAAAGAGAATTCGCCCTTCTGCTTGCAGAAGAAGAAAGGGAAAAGGCGGCAAAGAACGCAGAAAACAAAGACGGCGAAAATAATGATTAAATTCGGTCCCAGCGGCAACAGCTTAAGCTTTTACGAAAAAGGCTATAAACACACCGAACAGGCTGCAAAGTATTGCAAAGATTTTGGGTTAGACTGCTTTGAATACTCCTTTGGCAGGGGTGTGAATATGACCGAAGGCAAAGCAATTTCTATAAGTGAAGCTTTTGCCAAGGAAGATATAGAACTTTCTGTACACGCTCCGTATTTTATTAACTTTGCCAATCCTTCAGACGAAATGGCACAAAAATCTTACGGCTATGTGTTAGACAGTGCAAAATATTTAAAGCTCTTCGGCGGCAAAAGGCTGGTTTTCCATCCCGCCGCCCAGGGCAAAGCCACACGCGAACAAGCAGTTGCGCTCTGCGCCGAAAGAATGAAAGTGCTGCGCGATTACATATACCTTAACGGTTACGAAGATATGTACTTCTGCCCGGAAGTAATGGGCAAGCTTGCGCAGATAGGCGACCTTAAAGAGATTGTGGAACTCTGCAAGATAGATAAAGTTTATTTACCTGCAGTAGATTTTGGGCATTTAAATTCCCGTGAACAGGGCAGTTTAAAAACGGTACAGGACTATAAGTCAAGGCTTGAGTATATGATTGCCGAACTCGGCTACGAAAGGGTAAAACATTTCCACGTACATTTTTCCAAAATAATGTACGGTGCCAAGGGTGAAATAAAGCACCTTACGTTTGCCGACAATGTTTACGGTCCAGAATTTGAACCGCTTGCAGTTGCTTTAAAAGAGCTTAAGTTAGAGCCTTACATAGTTAGCGAATCAGACGGCACGCAGGCAGAGGATGCCTTAACAATGAAACAAATATATAATATGGTTTGACATATTAGTAAAATTCTGTTAGAATTACATTGTAAACATAAAGCGTGATTGTAAAAATGTTATTGCAAAGAACAGAAAAAATTTATAATTCACTGGGCGCAGATGCGGTTTTTACCACGGCAGACGATTTACGGTTTTACCTTACAGGGTTTGAAAGCACGTTTGGCTGCGTCCTTACAGATAAAAACGGCACTACGTTTTATACCGACAGCCGTTATCTTGAAGCAGCGGTAAATAAACTTGAACCGCAGGGTATAACTGTTAAAGAGATGCCCCGCGGCGTCCGTCCTGCCGATTTAATAAAAGGCTACAAAAAAACTGCCGTTCCATTTTCCCGTATAACAGCAAAGGAATATCTTGCATATTCAGCAAACAGCGAACTTTGCGACAGTACGGCGGCTTTCAGCGCAGCCATGACCATAAAAGAAGATAGTGAGCTTGCCGCAATAAAATCGGCTTGTGCCATCACAGATAAGTCTTTTATGCAGCTTTTGGGCAGGATAAAAGAAGGCGCTTCAGAAAATGAAGTCGCCGCAGAACTTGAATACTTAATGCGCTTAAACGGCGCAAGCGGTACAAGCTTTTCTACAATAGTGGCATTCGGAGCAAACGCAAGCGTTCCCCACCACGAAACGGGGGATGCCAAGCTTAAGTACGGCGACAGTATTTTAATAGATTTCGGCTGTAAAGTGGGCGGATATTGTTCCGACTGCACCCGCACGTTTCTTTTCGGCGACGACGGCAAGCATGAAGAATTTAAAGACGCCTACAAAAAAGTACTTGAAGCCCATATGCTTGTAAAGCAGCAGATAACCGACGGCATTACGGGCGGGCAGGCAGACGCTATTGCAAGAGACTGCCTTAAAAAATATGGTTTAGATAAATACTTTACCCATTCTTTGGGGCACGGCATCGGCGTAAACATTCACGAAGATCCCCGTGTATCACCGGGTAGCGAAGATATTTTGCAGAACGGCATGGTATTTTCTGACGAACCTGGCGTATACATTGCAGGTAAACTTGGGATACGTATAGAAGATACGGTAACGCTTGACGGCGGCAAAGCGGTAAGCCTTACCGATTCAGATAAAAATCTTATAATTTTATAATTTGATAAACAAACTTAATTTAAGGAGAAAATTCACTATGGCATCGATTTTAGCAGGCGATATTCGCAAGGGTACTACGTTTGAATACAATGGTAAGGGCGTATATACTGTAACAGAATTCCAGCACGTAAAACCCGGCAAGGGCGCAGCGTTCGTAAGGGCAACTCTTAAAAACGTAGTAACGGGGCAGGTGCTTTCCGATATCACCTTCAACCCTACCGCAAAGCTTGAAACGGCGCAGGTAGAAACCCGTAAAATGGAATATCTTTACACCGACGGCGAATTCTATACGTTTATGGACCCCGATTCATACGAACAGATAAGCCTGAACCACGACCAGGTGGAAGAAGCGCTTAAATATATCAAGGAAAACGACGTTGTAACCGTTAAATTCTTAAGCGGCGACGCGTTCTCGGTAGAACCCGAAAACTTCGTAAACCTTAAGATTATATCCTGCGAGCCCGGCGTAAAGGGCAACACCGCAACCAACGTTATGAAAAACGCAGTGGTTGAGACGGGCGCAAGCATCAAGGTGCCTATGTTCATAGAAGAAGGCGAAGTTGTCCGCATCGATACCCGCACGGGCGAGTATATGTCCAGGGTGGGCAAATAATCTTGTATGAAGGCTGTAATCCAGCGCGTAAAGCATACAACGCTTAAAGTAGACGGCAATCTTATATCCGAAATTCCCTTCGGGCTAGCCGTATACCTTGGTGTAAAAAGCGGCGATACCGATAGTATGCCTGCGGCAATGGCCAAAAAAATTGCCGCACTGCGCATTTTTCAGGACGATAACGGCAAGATGAATCTTTCGGTAAAAGATGTCGGCGGCGAAGTTTTGCTTATATCGCAGTTTACACTTTACGGCGATGCGTCGCACGGCAACCGCCCAAGCTTTACTTTGGCAGAGCGCCCCGAAAGGGCAAACCTGCTTTACGAAGCGTGCGCCCACGAACTTGAGCTTTTGGGCGTTACGGTTAAAAAGGGCGTGTTTGGCGCCGATATGAAGATAGAGCAGTACAACGACGGTCCTGTAACGATTATCTACGAAATTTAAATTTAAACACGGGGCGCACGATGCTCCGTGTTTTTGTGTACCGCTTATAAGAGGTTTTATGAAAGTTAAATATCTTGGTACAGCAGCGGCAGAAGGCGTACCTGCAATGTTCTGTAAATGTCCCGTATGCGAAAATATAAGGCGGCTTGGCGAAAGTGAATACCGTACCCGTTCGCAGGTACTTATAGACGGCTGCCTTTCGGTAGATTTTCCGCCCGAAGCGTACGCCCATTCGCTAAAATTTAATTTCAGCTGCGGAGATATAAAATACATTCTTGCCACCCATTCCCATATGGACCATTTTTACGCACACGATTTTATATTGCGCGGTTATCGCTATGCGTCGGGCTTCGGCTCGCCGCTTAACATATATGGCAACAGTGAAGTAAATGCGGTGTTTAACGAATGTACTGCACGTGAGCTAAAGCCGGAAGTTTCAGCCAACATTGTAATGCACCAGATAAAGCCTTATCAAAGATTCACCGCAGATAAATACACCGTTTTAACGCTGCCCGCCAACCACGGCACTAAGGAAGAAGCTCTGCTTTACTATATTTCAGACGGCACAAGCGGCTACCTGCACGTTTATGATACAGGTCTCCCCGACTGCGATTTTAACTTTTTAAAAGCAAACGGAGCTAAAATAAAACTTGTAAGTTTAGACTGCACTTATGCCGACAGAACGGGTATTCCTCGCAGGCGGCATATGAGCGTGCAAGATGGAATGGAAGTTAAAAAACGGCTGGTTGATGCGGGAGTATGTGCCGATGAATGCAAATTTGTTATCACTCATTTTTCGCATAACTGCAACCCCTTAACAAGCCGGCTTGCTGCTATAGAAAGGGAATACGGCGTTATTGCCGCTTATGACGGAATGGAGATAGAAATCTGATGCACATTATTAAACATTTACGAACGGTAAACCATCACCGCCGCGAAGTGCGCAAACTGTGCTTTAAAGCGGGACTATATAAAAGGGGACTGCTGCACGATTTATCTAAGTACAGCCCAACAGAATTTATCCCCGGTGCCAAATTTTATCTTGGCGATAAAAGTCCGCAGGTAGCCGAAAGAAAGTATATGGGGTACTCTGCGGCATGGCTGCACCACAAGGGAAGGAACAAGCACCATTTTGAATATTGGCGCGATGTGTGCGACGGCAGGAATATCTGTGTAAAAATGCCGGCTGTGTACTTTGGAGAGATGATTTGCGACCGTGTTGCTGCCTGCAAAATATATCTTAAAGATAAGTATACAAACCGATCTGCGCTGGAATATTTTTTAGAGCGTACCGACGTCAATAACCTTCATGAAAAGACTGCGGCAGACTTAAGGTTCTTTCTTGAAATGCTTGCGTCCGACGGAGAAGAAAAGACTTTTAAAGCATTAAAGCAGTTTGTAAAAGAACAAAAAAAGATAGAAAAATCAGAAAAGAAAGAGCTCAACAAACAGCTCAAAGAAACTAAAAAAATAAAAAAGCAGTGATAATCACTGCTTTTTTACTGTAAAGCTGGCTAATAACACCCAACATCAACCCTTTATCCTTGCCAAATCAACATTGTCGCTATCTCTGCTTCTAAGTGATTTTACAGGGTGATCGCTGTCCTGGTAGCGGTAGTCTTTGCCAAAACTTTTAATAGCCTTTTCTATAACCATATGCGAAGGTGTTTTGGTGTCTCCCGATAAAAATTTATCCTGGAATGCAAAAAAGCGGTGGTCGTCAGGTAATTTTTCAAGTTCAGAATATCCTTCGCCTTCCATAGTAAGTGTTACTGTATCTTTAAGAACCTTTCTTATATATTCCTTATTAGATCCTAATTTTAAAAGTTTGGGGAACGTTCCGTCGTTTCCTATAACGTCTTCGGCGGTGCGGCGTTCGTATTTTTTTAGCAGAGCGGCTGCCGTCTTTAAATGGCTTACTTCCATTTTAAAATGTTCAAGCCAGATGCGCTTGATGTTTTCTTCGCTTTCATCTTCGTACATAGACCAATACAGCCAGCATTCGGTGTATTCATGCATTACCCACATCTCCAGCCAGGTAGAGTTGGGGTCTTTAAGGCTTTCATACTGAGTTACGTGTGCTTCTTCTACCATGCCAATTTCGCCGTAAAGCTTTCTGCCTAAATCATTTTTGTACCACTGCGCAATGTTCATATAGTAGTTCATAGTCTGCTGTTCGGCGGCGGTAATTGTATTTACAACCAGTTTGCTGTATAAGTCTGCAGTTTCGCAGTCTATATGCGGTTTAAGCTCATCGGCGGGGTAGCGGTGGTGGGCAATGGTGGGGCGCCCTGGCATAATCTCTGTGTACTTGCCTACAAGTATGTCTGCGTCTTCGTCTTTATCCATCTTAAG
This sequence comes from Clostridia bacterium, assembly GCA_021202395.1. Taxonomy (GTDB): domain Bacteria; phylum Bacillota; class Clostridia; order Christensenellales; family Borkfalkiaceae; genus Coproplasma. The sequence goes on from JAJQDC010000062.1 coordinate 64,055, forward strand.
CAAATTAGAAAATCTGTAAAGGTGGTCAAAGTCTTCAAGCAAAGCAAAGTCAAGCGCCTTAATATTGTTTTCATCCTTTTCATTTCTGGCAAGTTCTGCCGTAAGGTCAATGGCAAGCTGTTCGTATGCAATGGTAGTTTCAAGTATACTTTCGTTAATGGGCTTTAAACAGCTTAAACGCTTTTGCTGCTGCTGTTCCTGCCGCCTTACCACGGCAAGCTCGCTTAAAATTTCCGGTTCGTCGCAATGTCTTGCAAGCTGGTGCATAAACCAGCAGCTTTCAAATTCGGTACCGTTCATAAGTATAACTCTTGTTTTTGTATACGGTGATGTCTTTTCTTTATTGTAGCTTTTGGGGTACATCTTCTTCAGCGGTAAAAAATTGTTTTCAAGGCTTTTGCCTCTTTCCTGTAAAGGGTTCATATATATAAGACCTCCGCATAAATTTTTGCCAAGGGTAAAGTTTTTTAAACATACAACGTGCCTTATATGGCAAATTAACTGTTGTAATGTAAATTATTCTGTTAAAAATATATCAAAAAGTCGTTAATTTTATTATTGTAAATAGTATTATTACAATATAAATTTATGTTGTAATAAAAATAATTACATGATAATTTTATCAGCTTTATAAAATTATTTAAAAATTTTTGTAAAAACTCTTGACTTAGAGTTTACTTTAGCATATATAATTTATTTGAGAAATTTAAGGAGGAATATTTACTATGGTAAAACAAACTGCCGGCAGAGATAAACTTAACGATATTGCGCCAAAATTTGCACAGCTGAACGACGATGTGTTGTTTGGCGAAGTGTGGTCAAGGGAAGATAAGTTGTCTCTTCGCGACCGCACTATAATTACGGTAGTCGCCCTTATTTCTAAGGGTATTACAGATAGTTCACTAACCTATCACATACAAAACGCAAAAAATCACGGCGTTACAAAAACCGAGATGGCAGAAATTATTACGCACATAGCATTTTATGTCGGCTGGCCCAATGCGTGGGCGGTGTTCCCCATTGTTAAAGAAGTTTACGCAGATGAAAGCACTTCCGTATCAGACAGTTTGTTCGGTACGGGTGAACCAAATACTGCGTTTGCAAAGTACTTTACCGGCAACAGCTATTTAAAAATGCTCAACGTTAAGGGGGTATCTGTTGCAAACGTTACGTTTGAACCTGCCTGCCGCAATAACTGGCATATCCACCACAAGGGCGGCCAGATTCTTTTATGTACCGACGGCGAAGGTCTTTATCGCGAATGGGGTAAACCTGTAAGAAAACTGCACCCCGGCGACGTTGTTTACATTGCGCCGGAAGTAAAGCATTGGCACGGTGCGGCTAAGGACAGCTGGTTTACCCATCTGTCTATAGAAATTCCTGCCGAAGGCTCTTCTAACGAATGGTTAGAGCCTGTAGACGACGTTCAATATCAGCAAGCAAATAATTAAAAGGAGATATATATTTATGTTAGGTAATTTTACTTACAGCAACCCCACAAGGTTACATTTTGGCAAAGATTCATTAAACGCCCTTGCAGAAGAAATTAAAAATTACGGTAAAAACGTAATGCTTGTTTACGGCGGCGGTTCCATCAAAAAGAACGGTATTTACCAAAAGGTTGTAAAAATTTTGCAGGACGGCGGTAAAAATATTGTGGAAGACGGCGGCGTTATGCCCAATCCCACGGTAGAAAAACTTTATGAAGGCGCAAAAATTGCAAAAGACAACAATGTAGATTTAATTCTTGCCGTAGGCGGCGGTTCCGTTTGCGATTATTCCAAGGCGGTATCCGTTTCGGCATACTGCGAAGATGACCCCTGGGAAAAGTACTTTATACGTTTTGAAGATGTATCATGCAAAATTATACCCGTAGGCTGTGTGCTTACTATGGTAGGAACAGGCAGCGAAATGAACGGCGGTTCCGTAATTACCAATCATGACCAGAAGCTTAAAATCGGTCATGTGTTCGGCGACAACGTTTTTCCCAAATTTTCCGTACTGAACCCTGAATTTACTTACACATTACCCAAATACCAGATGGTGGCAGGTATTTACGATATTATGTCTCATATTCTTGAACAGTATTTTTCGGGTACAGACGACAATACTTCCGACTATATTGCCGAAGGGCTGATGAAGTCCCTTATAAACAGTTCGCTCGTAGCCGTTAAAGACCCCTGCAATTACGAAGCACGCAGCAACATAATGTGGACTGCCACATGGGCGTTAAACACGCTTATTGCCAAGGGTAAGTCTACCGACTGGGAAGTACACATGCTCGGCCAGTCTGTCGGCGCTTATACCGACGCAACGCACGGAATGACTCTTTCTGCCGTATCAATGGCTTATTACCGCCATATTTTGCCTTACGGCACGCAAAAATTTGCACGTTTTGCCGTAAACGTATGGGGAGTTTCTCCTGAAGGCAAAACAGCTGAACAGACGGCAAAGGAAGGTCTTGCTGCTATGGAAAGCTGGATGAAGAGCATAGGGCTCGTAATGAACATTACCGACCTTGGGGCTTCTGAAGATATGTTAGACGGCATAACTTCAGGTACGTTTATAAACGAAGGCGGCTACAAAATTTTAACCAAAGAAGAAGTAAAGCAGATTCTTAAAGAAAGTCTGTGATGTATTGCAAAAGAGTAATAAACGACAGTAGCCTGTACGTTATTGGGTGTTAGTGTAGCGCTACTTTGTGCACCTTAATTTATAGCCGTCCCTGTAAGGGAAGGGGGACCGCTTGCGGTGGAAGGGTTTGCAGATTACGAATAAGTCTTTGCTATATTTCCAAAAAGTTACTTCCCGTCCTTGAATTGTATTTCTTTCGGCTGGGAATAAGTTGCTTTACGGGAACGCTTTTTTTCCACAATATAATAAACGGGCTGCGGCGCTTGCTGCGGCTCTTTTTTTTCTTCCGTTTGCTGTGGTTTCTTTTTAATGCTCTTTAACCCGATAGCTGCAAGCTTAACAAAGTGTACGGTAAAAAAACAAGCAATAAAAAGTAAAACCATATAAACAAGTCCCAATAAATCCATACCGTAATATTAACTTTTTTAAATAAGAATAAATTGCTGTAAAGTGGGTAATAATGTTAAAAACGGTAGTTTATATAAATGTTTACATATTATGGAAGAAGAAATAAGCAACCAGATAGTGCTTGCTCCGCACGAAAAGCAGGAGTTTGACGAATTTAAACGGCAGAAAAGGGTAACCGAAGCGCGCGGTATTATACGTAAAATAGAGCTCAATTTAACCCAGCCGCAGGCAGAACGGTCAGCTCTTCGCAGGGTTGTGCGGGACGGTGAAAAACTTGGCATCGGCGGAATATGCGTACAGCCTTACCTTGTAAAGCCCTGCAAAGAATATCTTGGTACAGGTTCCCCTGTAAGCATAGTAGCCTGTATTTCTCACGGCGGGGCAGACGTTACCGATATAAAAGTAAAGCAGCTTAAGCGCGCAATTAAAGACGGTGCCGACATAGTAGAAATAACGGCGCCGATTCCCGCGGTAAAAGAGAGCAGCTGGGGATATGTAAAAAGGGAGTTTAAAAAACTTAAAAAGGCGGCTAAAAAGGTTGCGCTGCGCATAAATTTAGAAGCACCCCTTTTGACTTCGCAGGAGCTTACAAAGCTTTGTGTTCTTTTATGTGAATGCGGTATTCCCTGCGTGCGCACGGCATCCGATGCTTACGGCAGCGGAGCGGATGAAGAAGATATCAAAATAATAAAAAACGCATTAAAAGATAAAGCGGCGATAAAGGCAGACGGGGTGGACTCTGCCGGCAGAATGGCAACCCTTACAGATCTTGGTGCAAGCATAGCGGGCAGTTCCGCAGCGCTTACCCTTGCGGCAGGCATACTTGCAGAAGCTGAAAGGTAGTGGTAAAAAAAAGTACAGCGGGATAAAAATTTACCCCGCTGTACTTTCGATTTATAAAAAAGCAAAACTATAAGCTTATTAAATTTTATTCTTTGCCGTTCCTATAGCAGAAGCCGATTTTGCAGCCTTTTCTGCATAGGCATCACCGCGGCGGTCTTTGCCTAAAAAGAATAAAGCAAGCGAACCGGGGCCGACGTGCGTACCGCATACAATATCAAAGTAGGTAATGGTAATATCGGTAGCGCCAAGTTCTTTAAGCTGTTCCGCAAGTGCAAGGGCGTCTTCTTCGCAGTCGCCGTGGCAGATAGCTACCGTCTGTGCTTCGGGGAATACAGCCTTTTCTTTGTACGTTTCGGCAATGGCGGCTATAGATTTTTTTCTTCCCTTTACCTTGCCGCACATGCCGATTTTTGCAACGGGACCTGCGTCAGCCCACAAAATGGGCTTTATATTCAAAAGCGTTCCCGCAATGGCGGTGGCGGCAGATATACGTCCGCCCTTTTTAAGGTACTTAAGGTCAGCAACGGTGAACGAGCTGTTCATCCTGAATTTATTTGTTTCTATCCACTTGTAACAGGTATCTATGTCTTCGCCCATCTCGCGCAGTTTTGCCGCATTAACTGCAAGAAAACCTTCGTCGTAACCGGCATTTGCGCTGTCCGCAATAAATATCTTGCGCTCAGGGTATTTTTCTTTCAGTTCTTTGCTGGCTTTTACCGCCTGGTCGTGCGTTCCGCTCACCCCTGCCGAAATGGTAACCATTATAACGTCTTTGCCTTCTTTAAGGCTTGCTTCCATAGCGTCAATTATCCGCTCTTTGGTTATAAGCGAACTTCCGACGTTTACGCCTTCTGCCATAGCCTTGTAATAATCTTTAGCTTCTTCTTCAAAAGATTTTACGCCTGTATAGCAAATTACTTCTCTCTCTCCGCAGGTACAAATATAAGGTATAACTTTTATGCCGTATTCTTCGATTGTGGCCTCTGTAAGGTTTGCCGATGAATCTACATAAATATCAAATTTCACAGTAATAAATTACCTCCTGATAAATACATCAAAAAATTTTTATTCCGTTGCGGCAATTTTTTTGTTTGCCGCTTACGTTTACAGTATAATCTTAATCTCCCGATAATACACCCTATTTTGCCCTGATTTAAATCTACGTTTATAAAAATGTTGTAAACTGACTAAAAAACCGACTCTACCGCAAAAATTTCACACTCTACACACAGTAGAGTTATGTTTTTTTATTGATTTTACCTTATAATTGTGTTAAAATTTGGGTATGAGTGAAGAGGAAGATGTAAAAGATATAATAGCGGCTAACCTTGTACGGTTCCGCAACAAAGCAGGTCTTACGCAGCTGCAGCTTGCCGAAATGTTAAATTATTCCGACAAAGCTGTCTCTAAGTGGGAACGGGCAGAATCAATACCCGATATCCGCGTTTTAATGCAGATAGCGGGCATATACAACATTAAGCTTGACGACCTTGTAACCAAACCTAAGGAAAAGGAAGTTAAGCCCGTTCTGCATAAAAATAAAAAGCATATACTTATAACGGCGCTCTCTGTGGTGCTGGTATGGTTTATTGCCACGGGCATATTTGTGCTTTTATGCTTTATTCCGGAAGTAAACTACGAATACCTTGTGTTTATTGCGGCAACGTTTGCAACTTCGGTAGTACTTGTTGTGTTTTCTTCTGTATGGGGCAACCGCATTACAAACGCCATATCAAGCTCGCTTGTCGTATGGACGCTTGCCGCAAATGTATTTGTGTTTATGATAACGTTTACGCATATACCCAATTTATGGCTCATCTTTGTTGCGGCTTCACCGTTTGAAGTGCTCGTTATCCTTTGGTTCTTTTTCAGGAAGGTTAAGTAGACATTAAGCCCGCAGATACCTGCGGGCAATTATTAAGTTTATTTAAAAATTTGTCATAATCGGCTCTAATTGCTGTAATAATACCGTATGGGTATAAGCGATTTAAATGCTAAAGACAAACCTTCCCGCATACTTGCGCTTGCAACGGGGCTTGGCTGTAAACTTTTGCAGGCAGGCTCGCCCGTTAACGGGGCAGAACGTGCCGTTTCGGCGGTATGCTTTAAGTACGGCGCAACGGGCGTTTCGGTATTTTGTATACCGGACGCAATAGCCGTAACCGCAACCTTTAGCGGTGCGGAGTATACGTCGTTAAAACGGGCATACTGCGGGGGCAATGACCTTTTAATACAGGAAAAATGCTTTAGTTTAGTCCGCGATATACTCGGCGGAAAGCTCAGTATAAATCAGGCGGAAGCAAGGCTGAAAGCGCTATCATGTTACGGCGGGGTGCCGCCGTCTGCTGCTGCGGCAGGCAGTTTTCTTGCCTGCGGGTCGTTTGCAATATTTTTCGGCGGAAACGCTGCAGACGGTTTAATTGCCGCACTTGCAGGTTTAATAACGTCGGCAGTATCTGCCCTGCTTGCAAAAAGGGGAACGGGCGGCTGTGCAAGAACATTCTTGCTTTCTGCGTTAAGCGGCTTGCTCTCTGTGCTGTTTTGTGCTTTTATGCAGCTTATTGGTGTTACCTGCCACGTTTCGCTTACCCTTGTGGGGACGCTTATGACGCTGATACCAGGGCTTGCGGTATGCAACGCTCTGTCCGATTTGATTTCGGGTGAGTACTTTTCGGGTGCATACAGAATACTTTACGGGCTTGCCCATACAGCGTGTATTGTGGCGGGGTATGCAATTGCGCTTACCGCGTCGGGCGGGCTGACGTCTTTTACTGCGGCGCCGCTGCGTAAAGATTTTATTCATACGATAATCTGTTATGTAACCTGTTCAACGGGTGCGGCAGGCTTTTGCCTTTGTATGAACGCACGCGGCAAACGGCTGGCATACGGCGTTGTTGCTTCAGCGTTATGTTATACGGCTTACGCTCTTTCAGATTATTTCGGCGCACAAAGTTTTGTGTGTTACTTTATAGCGGCTGCAACGGCGTACTGTGCGGCGCAGCTGCCGGCAATGTTTTTAAAAATACCGTCTAACGTATTTGTTACGCCTGCGGTAATGCCCCTTTTGCCCGGGGCAAGCATGTACTTTGCCGTAAACGCCCTTGCCTGCGGAGACACGGGCACGGCTATCGCCTGCGGCAGCGATGCGCTTGTAATTTTTACCGCAATGGCGGCGGGGCTTGCCGCTGCACAGCTTGCCGCAAGAATAATTTTACTTAAAAACGGAAGGCGAAACAAACCGCCGTTTTAAATAAGAGAATATAAATAAAAGGACTTTTGATTATGAATCTTGACAAACTTGCGTCGGTGCTCATACCCGACGATGACCTTCTTCCGTTAGAAGAGTATGAAAAAATTTATCCTCCCCGCAATCTTGCAAAGGGTGCGCAGGTAACCCGCCTTGCCCCGTCGCCCACGGGGTTTATACATCTTGGCAACCTTTACAGCGCGCTTGCAGACGAGCGCACCGCACACACAACGGGCGGTATCTTTTACCTTCGTATAGAAGACACCGACGAAAAACGTAAGGTAGACGGCGCGGTAGAATCTGTCATCCGTTCGCTTAAATACTTTGGCATAAACTTTGACGAAGGTGCCGAAATAGAAGGGGAAAACGCTTACGGGCCTTACTACCAAAGGCAGCGTGCAAGCATTTACAGGGCTTTTGCAAAAGATCTTATAGCCCGCGGGCTTGCATATCCCTGTTTTTGTACCGAAGACGAACTTAACGCCATCCGCGAACAGCAGACCGAGCGCAAAGAAATTACTGGCTACTACGGCAAGTATGCACGTTGCCGCAACCTTTCCGAAGAAGAAATTTATGCCAACCTTGCGGCAGGCAAACCTTTTGTAATAAGGCTCAAGTCGCAGGGCAGCACCGAAAATAAATTTACCTTCCGCGACGCTATAAAGGGCAACATAACGGTAACCGAAAACGACCAGGACGTGGTAATTTTAAAGTCGGACGGTATACCCACTTACCATTTTGCCCATGCGATAGACGACCACTTTATGCGCACAACGCTTGTTATAAGGGGGGAAGAATGGCTTTCAAGCCTGCCGATCCATATAGAACTTTTTAAGGTGTTGTGTTTTGACCTGCCCCACTACGGGCATACATGCTCGCTGATGAAGATGGACGGCGGCACCAAGCGCAAACTTTCTAAACGTAAAGATCCCGAACTTTCGCTTGACTTTTACCGCGGAGCAGGCTACTATCCCAAGGCTGTTATAAAGTATCTTATGACGATACTCAATTCTAACTTTGAAGAGTGGGCTGCAAAGAACCCTTCGGCAGATTATTCACAGTTTAAATTCTCTGTAGAAAAAATGGGTAAAAGCGGTGCTTTGTTCGATCTGGACAAGCTCAATGATATTTCCCGTACGGAACTTTCTCTGCTTTCTCCCGAAGAGATGTACGGCTTTTTGTACGGCTGGGTAAAAGAGTTTGGCACGGATGCAGATAAAGAGCACTTTGAAAACAGGAAATATATAATAAGCGTACTTGCGCTTATAATGGGTGCAGGCAGCAAAAAACGCCGTAAAGATATAGAGCGCGCCGAACAGGGCGTACGCCTTATGGACTACTTTTTTGACGATACGTTTAAGCCCGTTTATACATTCCGTTACGACGGCGGCACGGTAAAGAACATTCTTGACGGCTTTGCAAAAATATACGATGAAGCCGACGATAACTCCGTATGGTTCTCTAAGGTGAAAGCTGTAGCTTCGCAGGCTGGCTTTGCTGCAGAAATGGGCGACTACAAGGCAAACCCTTCCGAATATAAGGGCAGCGTTGCCGACGTGGCAGAAATTTTACGTATTGCCATAACGGGCAGCAGCAACTCCCCCGATTTATGCACAATCATGAAGATTTTGGGCGGGCAGCGCAGCGTAAGCCGCCTTGTGCTGGCAGGTAATGCGTTATGAAAATTGCAGGCATGCCTGTAGCAACGGTGCTTCTTGTTGCGGCGTTTCTGTTTTTTGTAGGCAGCGTTCTCGGCTGGTGTATAGAAGTGCTTTTCCGCCGTTTCTTTTCGGCAAAAAAGTGGATAAACCCAGGGTTTTTAACGGGACCTTATCTGCCGCTGTACGGCTTCGGGCTTACGCTTATGTTTTTTATCTGCCTTATCCCCGTAAACACGGGTGCAGCGTGGGCAGATAAGCTTATATTAATAGTAATCATCGGCGCCGCAATGACGCTTATAGAATACATAGCAGGGCTTATCTTTATAAAGGGTATGAAGATAAAGCTGTGGGACTATACCAACAGATGGGGCAATATACAGGGTATAATCTGCCCGCTGTTCTCTTTGCTGTGGGCAATAGTCGGCGCAATATACGTTTTGCTTTTACATAGTTTTGTAACGGGCTGGGTAAGCTGGTTTGTAAGCCACATTGTTTTTGCATTTTTCGTCGGCGTGTTCTTCGGCGTATTCATAATAGATTTGTGCCATTCAATAAACCTTACGGCAAAGATATCAAAGTTTGCCAAAACAAATAAGGTTGTTATCTCGCTTGAACGCTTTAAAGAGAGCATTAAAGACGGTATAGAAAACAGCAAAGAAAAGGCAGCAGAAAGCAAGAAAGAAAGGCAGGAAAAGCAGGAAAAATCAAGCTTTATTTTTGCATTTAAATCTAAAAAGAGCATGCAGAATTTATTGGATGAATACCTTGTCTGGATGGAAGAATTAAAGCAGAAAACTGCTGAAAAGCGCAACGCTAAAAATAAAAAGAATAAAGATTAAAAAAGTGAAACCTGCGTGAAGATTATGAATTTTTACGTCAGACAAAAAAAGTTGATTTTAAGTTTATAAACTCTGTTTAAAATTAATTAGAATAAAACGCTTTTTTAAGTGTAATAAATACTTTACGCAAGCTGTAATTTACGGCTGCGCCACAGGAAGATGTTATGTTACAATTAAAGGACATTAAAAAGGACTATTACGTAGCGGACACCACCGTACACGCTCTGCAGGGGATAAACCTTTCGTTCAGGCGCAACGAATTTGTTTCGGTACTGGGTGCGTCAGGCTGCGGCAAAACTACCCTTTTAAACATTATAGGCGGGCTTGACCACTACACGTCGGGCGACCTTATAATAGACGGCACGTCTACCAAAGACTATAAAGACGGCGATTGGGATACCTACCGTAACCACCGCATCGGCTTTGTATTCCAGACGTACAACCTTATTCCCCACCAGACGGTACTCGGCAATGTAGAGCTTGCTTTAACCCTTTCGGGCGTTTCCAAAAAGGAGCGCCGCCAGCGTGCGGAAGAAGCTTTAAAGCGGGTGGGGCTCGGCGACGAAATCAACAAAAAACCCAACCAGCTTTCGGGCGGCCAGATGCAAAGGGTAGCAATAGCCCGTGCTCTTGTAAACGAGCCTGAGATATTGCTTGCAGACGAACCTACGGGTGCGCTTGATACAAAAACAAGCGTGCAGATAATGGACCTTATAAAAGAGATTGCGGGCGAGCGGCTTGTAATAATGGTAACTCACAACCCCGAACTTGCAAGAGATTATTCTACCCGTATAGTTGAACTTAAAGACGGCTGTGTAATAAGCGACAGCAACCCGTATTCCCCTGAAGAGGAAGAAGCGGAATGTGCAGAGCACAAACAGAGCAATGCGGCTGCAGAAGAATCTTTGCAGCAGGAACAGCCCGAACCTGCACAAAAGGGCGTGCTGCGCAAAAAGAAGCATTCAAGCATGTCTTACCTTACGGCGTTCGCTCTTTCGGGTAAAAACCTTTTAACAAAAAAGGCACGTACGCTTATAACATCTATAGCGGGCAGTATCGGCATAATAAGCGTTTGTCTTGTGCTTGCCCTTTCAAGCGGCTTCAACAGCTACATAAAACAGACTGAAGAAGATATGCTTTCTTATTACCCCGTAGAAGTAAACGAAGCGTCTATAGATTTAACTTCGCTTATGACCAGCTTTATGGGCGGCGGCACAGGGTTAGATTTAGACCAGATAGACGACAAGGTTTATGTAAACTCTCTTTTAACCAACCTTGCCCTTGGCGCAACCACAACCAACGATATAAATCAGGGAGACTTTTATTCAAAGGGCTACGATATAGGTTACGACAGCTACCTTGATTATGTACAGGCTATGCCTGCCGAATATTACAACGCAATACAGTATGATTACGGCATATCGCTTACGGCTAACCTGTTTACCGATGTGGTAATAGGTTCGTCTACCACAAGCAGTATGTATTATTCAACCGATACAAGCGGCAGCTACAGCAGCGACCAGGTTATGTCTTTGGCGGCAATAAAATCGTACTATTCCAATACGCTTTCTACAGCGTCTACCGTATATGCCGCTCTTGCCTATTACGTAAGCTACCTTGGCGACGTGGTTTCGGTTATGCCCGGCACTTCGTCCCAGGATCTGCAGAACGGCACGTTTATGGACTACGTGCTCTCTCAGTACGAAGTTCTGGCTGGCAATGTTTCTACAAGCGGTTCGTCTGCGGCTAACCAGATTATTCTTGTAGTCGGTTCAGATAACGACGTGTCTGACCTTACACTTGCGCAGCTGGGGCTTATTTCAGAAGAAGACTTTCTTGCAATGTTTATCAATGCAAGCGATGAAGACGCCGATATAAAAACAGAGTACGACTACGACGAGATTGTCGGCAAAAAGTATACTCTTTATTATAATGATGCCGTTTATACAGAAAATGAAGATTACGACGGCGATAATGGTTACGCATACAATTATTTAAGCAGTTACGATTCAGATGAAGGCGTTAAATATTACGCTTACAATTTTAACGATGACGGAAGTTTTGCCGGTTTATCGCAGGAAAATTATCTCAGCCAGGGTTGGAAGTCAGATAACTCGCTTGAAGCGGACGAAGATGAAGGCATAGAGCTTGAAATAACGGCTATCGTAAAACTTAAAGATGGGTTATCTTACGGTTGCCTTGAATCGGGTTTGAACTTTACCGAAAGCCTTGTAGACAGTTATATACAAAAGAATATGCAAAGCAGCATTGTAAACTATATAAAGGCTAACGAAAGCAAACTTACGGCTTCAAGCTTAAGTTCTATATCTTATACTCTTTCTTCCAAGGCGCAGACGGAATATTTTTCTGACGGCTACAGCACAATAGAATCGGCGCTCCGCGCGCTTGGTGGCGACGATACCCCCGAAGCGATAGACTTTTACGCCATAGATTTTGACAGTAAAAGCGATATGCTTGAATACTTAGACGGCTGGAACAACATAGTAGAAGAGCAGGAAACTCTGTGGAAAACGGCTCATAATACAACTTCGCTTACTTATACCAACGAAAACGGAGAAACGGTGGAATACGACGGACCAACCGAAATATTCTATTCTGATACGGTAGGCACCCTTATGAGCATGGTAGAAACAATACTAAACGCCATAACGTACGTATTGGTTGCGTTTACCGCAATATCGCTGGTTGTTTCTACGGTTATGATCGGCGTTATAACTTACGTATCCGTTGTAGAGCGCACGAAGGAAATCGGCGTGCTGCGAAGTATCGGCGCAAGAAAGAAGGATATCCGCCATGTGTTCAATGCAGAATCGTTTATAATCGGTCTTGCTGCGGGCTTGATAGGTATAATAGTTGCATACCTGTTCCAGTTGCTTATAAACGTAATTCTTGTTGCGCTTACCGGTATTTCCGGGCTGGCTGCGCTGCCGTTCTGGCAGGCAATAATAATGGTGGTGGTAAGCGTAGTGCTCACGCTTATATCAGGGCTTATACCCGCGTCTGCCGCCGCAAAGAAAGACCCCGTTGTCTGCCTGCGGTCAGAGTAAAATTTTTAGAGCAAAAAAAACTAAAATTTTATATAAAATCTCTTAAAATTATATTGACAATAGATTACGGTTGCATTATAATTTTTGCAAACGGATACATCTGTTTTAATAGTATTTATAGGTAAAATGTTATTGCATTTACAAAAGTGGCAATAATAAATTATAAGGAGTTTTTATATGAAATCATTAAAAAAGGTTTTGCTCTGCGTAGTGGCAGTAGCAGTGTCTGCAGCAGCATTAAGCTTTGCGGCTTGTTCTGGAGACGACGCTTTAAACGGCACTTACGAGGGTGAATACAAGTACGCAAATCCTTACGCTACAGATTCTTACTATGGCGTAAAGGTAGCCGTAACAGTAGAAGACGACGTTATCACTTCGGTAGAAACTATAGACAGCGACTACATTGAAGTAAGCGACAGCAACGCAACATACGGCTGGGATAACACCGTATATACAAACAGCAAAGCAACTCTTCTTGCAGCATACAAAGGTAAAACAGTAGACGACATTCTTGCTCTTACCGTAGCCTGCGAAGACGGCGGCGAACCTTCAACCCAGGATGCAGAAGGCTTTGTGAATTACGGCAGCGACCTTGTGCTTACGGGTGCAACGCAGTGTTCCGGCAGGCTTTTACTTGCAGTGCAGAATGCGCTTACAGAAAAGTCAAAAATTTATGTGGGTGAATATAAGTACGCCAATCCTTACGCTACTGGTTCTTACTACGGCGTAAGAGTGGCTGTTAAAGTTGAAAACGGTACAATTACATCTGTTTCAACAATCAGCACCGATTACATTGAAGTAAGCGACAGCAACGCAACATACGGCTGGGATAACACTGTATATACAAACAGTAAATCAACCCTTCTTGCAGCTTACAACGGCAAGTCAGTAAGCGATATCCTTGCCCTTACCGTAGCTTGCGAAGACGGCGGTGAACCTTCAACCCAGGATGCAGAAGGCTTTGTGAATTACGGCAGCGACCTTGTGCTTACAGGTGCAACGCAGTGCTCAGGCAGGCTTCTGCTTGCAGTTCAGGATGCGCTTAAAAACGTATAATTAAATTGCATACAAAAGTGCCTGCTTAAATTTAAGCAGGCATTTTTATTGCCTTATTTTTATAAATATCTTATAATGTATAAAATGAAAAAGAAATTTTTAGCGTCAGTTCTTGCATTGGCTGCCATTCCCGCAGTTATATTCGGCGGCTGCTCGCAGGAAGAGAATAACGGCATAACCCGTTATAACAAAACCATATACATTTTCGGCACCAGTGCAGACCTTGTGTTGTACGGCGACTTCAATTCAGATGAAGCCCAGTCCGCCGCCACAGAGTTTGGCAGTACGGTAGAAGATTATTTGCTGCAGTTAGAAGCTGAAGTAAGTACTTCTTACACAACTTCTTACGTTTACGCCTTTAACGCCGCTGCCGCAGGGGAAACGGTGGAATTAAGCAAAGATACCTACAATATTTTATCTGTCGCCCTTAAAATGTATTCCGAAACGGAAGGCTATTACAATGCAGGTGTATACAACAGTGTTAACCTTTTCGGCTTTGGCGAAAACGGCAGCGGTATAAGCTCTCTTCCTGACCAGGAGTACATCCAGGCATATGCAAGCCTTGCGCAATCTTTCAGTAAGATCACACTTTCAGAAGAAAACGGCAGATATTATGCAGTTAAACCTGCCGATACGGTAACGGTCGGCGGCATTGAATATTCTTTAAGCATAGACCTTGGCGGCATTGCAAAGGGTTATGCTACCGATGTAATCAGCGGTATGATTGCCGATGCGGGCTATTCTTACGGGTATATCAGTTTCGGCTCGTCAAGTATGTATATAGCGCAGTCTTATACGTCAGAAGACGGCTTGTGGACGCTAACCGTGCGCAATCCCCGTTCGCTGTCCGGTGATTATTATATGACCGTCCGTGTTGCCGATATAACGGTATCTACCAGCGGCGATTACGAAAATTATTACGAAGCAGACGGCGTCCGCTTCTGCCATATAATTAATCCCTATACGGGTATTCCCGTAAATGTAGAGTATGCTGATGGCGATTATTTGCAGACGGCGGGTATAATTTCAGCAACCGTGCTCGGCGGCTCTGCCGCAGAAAACGACGCCCGTTCTACGGCAATAATAGCAATGGGGCTCGATAAGGCTATAGAGTATATAAATTCAGATGAGTTTATTGTAAAAGATATTCAGGTTTATTTGGTCTACCGTACACAAAGCGGCGAACTTCAGCTTGTTACAAACGTATCAGAAGGAAACTACACATTAACCGACGCCGATAATTTTACTTTGGCAAGTTCTGTAACAGACGGAAAAGTAAATTACACAGGCTAAATTTATTTTTGAACCAGCTCTTGCCTTCCCCTTTTATGGGGGGGGAAGGTGTCCGACAGGACGGATGAGGGGATAAAACTTTACCGCATATTATGTCATTAAAAAAGATAGAAGAAATAAAATCAAATAAATTTTTCAAAGTGTGGGATATTATCATTTACGCCATTCTTGCCGTGGTTATAGTAGCCCTGTTTCTTTCTGTCTTTTTAACGTCAGATAATTCACCGCTGAGCGGCGTCAACGTTTATTATAATAACGATGTTGTTTTTACCTACTCTTTTAATGACAATAAGTACGAAATTCTTTCAGAAAGCAATATCTCTGTAGAAGAAGATGATAACAGCTTAACCGTTTACTTTACCACAGACGGCGGCGACGGACATAACACTATTTATATAGATAAGTCTGCGGTAACGGTTAAGGTAACCGAATCAGACTGTTCTAACCGTAAAGACTGCGTTTATATGTCTGCAATAAGCGACAACAGCGGGCTTATAGTTTGCACGCCGCACCGCTTAAAAATAATGCCTGCCGAATACACCGACGACGGACAAACTTTACCCGTAGGATAAAAATTTTGTTTGCAAATATTGACAAATAAAAATTTATATAGTATAATAAAAGCACAACAAGAGCGAAACCTTAAACGGTTAGCCTTTGGTAATTAAAAATAATCGCCAGACTATCACATCATATGGGCGGTTATTTTTTTATGTTAATGACAATTCTCTTGTCATAAATAGTATACGATGATACGATTCCAAGCTCAATCAGATGGTCGAGCAGAGTAATAATAAATCAATATATAACGCCAGTAGCCTTTACGTCATTGCGAGCGGGCTCTACCGCGTGGCAATCCCGCCAGGACTGGCGACCAGTAGGCAGGGCGGCACATAAGTTATTTAAAAACAATAATGTTTTATTTATAAAAGTTGTTTAATATGTCCTTGCAGTCTCTTTTTAGGTGGGATGGCGGTGTAAGCCGACGGATGAGAGTAAAATATAAACACAATAAAAGCCCTGCAAACAGCAGGGCTTTTATGTTACTAAAAATTATCTTTTTAAAATAATCTTTCTGGGGCATTTAGTAACGCAGGTAAGGCAGCCGGTGCATTTGTCGTAATCAAATACAGGCAGGTTGTCTACCATGGTAATTGCTCCGTGGGGGCAGTTCTTTGCGCAGATACCGCAGCCTATACAGCCAACCTTACATTGGTTCATAACTTCTTTACCTTTGCAGTGAGAAGAGCATGCCACATAAACGGGTGCCTTTGCAGGGATGCGCTCTATAATATGTTTGGGGCAGGCAGCAATGCACGCTCCGCAAGAAATACACCTTTCGGGCGATACTTCCGAAAGTCCGTTTTTAACGGTTATAGCCTTTTCGGGGCATACCGTAGCACAGTCGCCGCAGCCTAAGCAGGCGGTCTTGCATATTTTATTTCCGCCTAAAAGCGAGTTGCACGCAGCGCAGGTGGGGTTGCCGCTGTATTCAAAGGCAATGGGAGCATTTTCGTTGCCGCCGTGGCATTTGACTACCGCTACGGTAGGCTCTTCGTCCTTCATCTCAAGCCCTAACAAAGCGGCAATTTCTGCCTTCTTTTCGGGGCTGGTTACGTGGCAGTCGCCAAGGTCGCCTTCTCCGCTTGCAAGTTTTGCTGCAAAGCCGCTGCAACCCGAACAGCCGCAACCGCCGCAATTAGCCCCTGCAAGATTTTCAAGTATTGCGGTAACCTTTTCGTCTACGTCAACTTTAAATACTTTACCTACAACAAGAATAAGTATAACAAGAACAAGTGCAATGCCCGCAAGGATAGCCGCAACAATACCTACGGTTTTCCATGTTTCGGCATCAACAGTTCCTAAACTAACAAGTAAATTCAACATAACTTCCTCCTTACGCTATATAGCTGAACACGGTGAACGCCATGCAGATTATGCTTGCCGTAATCATCGCTATGGGGAACCCCGTAAGCGCTTTAGGCATTTTGTAGCAGCCGATCTTTTCCCTTAATCCACTCATGATAATCATTACAAGAGTAAAGCCCAAACCTGCAAATACAGCGTACAAAATAGCCCAGCCTGTATTCATTGTGGCGCTTCCTATTATAGAGCTCATATCGCCTATAACAAGCTCGCAAACGCCGAGCACGGCACAGTTGGTTGTAATAAGGGGAAGGTAAATACCCATCGCATTGTAAAGGGGAGGGGATACTTTCTGTAATATCTTTTCTATCATCTGCACCAACGCTGCAATGATGAATATAAAGAATATAATCTCCAAAAAGTCAATTCCCAGCGGAACCATTACATAGGTGTAAAGGGGGTAGGTTACGGCGGTGGCAATAGCCATTACAAGCGTAACGGCAACACCCATGCCCACTGCAGAAGAAGTCTTTTTAGATACCCCTAAAAACGGGCATATACCGTAAGTTTTAACGGTAATAAAGTTATTTGTCAAAACAGCCGCAAGAACTATAGCAATAAATGTACCCATTATGCTACCTCCGCGCCGGAAGGCGTTGCCGACATAAGCGCTTCATGCGTAAGCGGCTTGTTCTTTTTAATTCTTTTAGCCCTTTCTATATTATCCATGATATATACAAATACTGCTATGCAGATGCCGTATACCATGAATGCGCCTGCGGGCTTTGCAAAGAAGTCTATCGTAAAGCTCATAATTTCAAGCCCGAAGATAGATCCGCTGCCAAAGAATTCACAGATTATGCCCATAATGGTAAGCGCTGCGGTAAAGCCTAAACCGGTTGCAATGCCGTCTACTGCGCTTTCAACAACGGTATGTTTGCTTGCAAAAGCTTCTGCCCTGCCAAGAATAATACAGTTAACAACTATCAGCGCCAAAAAGCCGCCTAAACTGTCATAAAGGCTGGGAACAAACTTTTCAAGTATCATACGTGCAAGGGTAACAAGCGTTGCTATTATTACTATATATGCCGGTATCCTTACCTGAGAAGGTATCAGTTTACGCAGTGCAGAAATTATTATGTTGCTAAGCGTAAGAATAACTACAACGGTAAGCCCCATGCCAGCCGCGCTCGAAGCGGATGATATAAGCCCAAGGGTAGGGCAGGTACCAAGAACAAGCATAAAGGTGGGGTTCTGGTAAATTAAACCGTCTAACGATATTTTTGCATATTTATTCATTACTGCGCACCTCCCGAAATACATAAATCGTAGTTTGCAACGGCAAACAAAGCTGCCTGAACGCAAAGTTCATTAGATCTTGTTGCCCCTGTAGAAATTGTATCGCCCGACGTGCCGCCAATCAAAGCTTCAAGGTCGGTAAGGTCCATTCCTACCATAATGGAATAGTCAAACATCAGGTTTGCAAATGCGTCTGCAGTAGAGCCGTTTGTTGTAATTTCAAAACTTTCTATGGTCTTGTCAGAGCCTACGGTTATTGTTATTACAAACGCTTTAGCGGGGCTGTTGCCCGTTGTTTTAATGTTGTAAGTAACCACGTCGCCGTTTACTGAATATTCCGTAGAAGATTTGTCTATATAATCGGTGTATTCAAAGCTTGCATAAATATCTTCTGCGCCCAGCAATGTTGTGTTTACAAACTCCATTGCAAGGTTAACGGCATTTGTTATCGCACCCATAGAAAATGATGCGCCTGTGCCTGCCTGTGTGTCAAAGTTGGCGCCGTCATAGGCGGTAGAAAAATATTCAAGATTGCTGCTCTTAATTTTAGAGATGTAAGACTGCGAAACGTTGCTGTCTATAGAAACGCTTCTTACGCCCTGCATTTCGGTAAAGTCGCTGTTCATGGTAAACGCAACCCAGCACGTAACCGTACCGCCCGAATAGCCGCCGGTTCCCGTTACCTTTAAAAGGTAGTCGTTAATCTCTTCGCCGCTGTCAACATAATTCAAAACTTTAAATACAACAATATTTTTATCAACGCCGTCTACTTCAAGCGAAGTTGTTTCTATCGTGCCGCTTGTATATTCAAGGGTAAGATCTTCTATATCGCTGTCGTAGATGTATTCAGAATTTACTTCGCTGCCATACATATTTTTAATGGTACGTTCAAGTCTTTCTGAATCAGATACGTAGAATAAAGAGTTGCATATGGTAAGTATAATTCCACATACGAGCACGATCGCAAGAAGCACTACTATGCACTTAAAGGAGGTAGATTTAAAAAAGTTCTGCTTTTTAGGCTTTTCTTCTTTTACTTCAGATATAACTTCTTCAGCCATCTTATTTGCCCTCCTTATTTTGTTTTACTTTCTTTTCGCGCTTGTAGCCAAAGGGTTTTCTTATAATATACCTGTCTATAAGCGGAACAAAAAGGTTCATTATAAGTATTACGAAAGATACTACTTCAATGCCTGTAAAGTGCCTTAAAACAGCCGTTAAAATACCAAGGCATACGTAGTAAACTATCTGTCCGTAAACGCCTTTAGGCGACGTAACGTAGTCGGTAGCCATAAATATTGCGCCGAACATAAGCCCGCCCGAAAGGATGTAGGGCAGGAACAGGGTAAAGTCAAAGCCGTTTATCGCAACCGACATAAGCCCTGCAACGGCTATGTACAGCACAGGCTGCCACCATTTTATAACCTTGCGCACAACAAGGTAAATGTAACCTACAATCAAAGCGAGCTTGCATGTTTCACCAATGCAGCCTGCAAGCCCCGTTCCAAGGAACAGGTCTACAAGGCTCATTGCGCTTGCATTGCCCTGTAAAAGGTAGCCGGAAAGATAGGTTGCGCCTGTAGAAAGGGTGTCGCCGCCTATTGCCGCAAAGTTTGCCGCCGTAAACGTGGTAATGCTGAAGGATATAAACATAAATACCCTGCCCGTTGCGGCGGGGTTGGCAATGTTCCTGCCCGTGCCGCCGAATACCATTTTTACAAGTATTATGGCAAACGCACTGCCTATGGCAACTTCGTACCAGTTAGCGGTAGAAGGGAGTATAAGCGCAAGAATAAGTCCTGTTACAACAGACGTAAAGTCAAACTGGTGTATAAACGCCTTGCATACGTTAGTTGATTTGCCGAATGAAGCGTTGCGTAACCTGTCTTTAATTTCCTTTAGCTTAGCTTCTTTTTCTGCTAAAGAAGGGTCGTCTGCGTTTTGTTTTTTAAGTTCCTTTATTTCTTTAGAAAGCGCTTTGCTTTCATCGTCAGAAAATTTCCACGAAAAGCCGCCTTTTGCTATAAAGATGTAAATAAACTCTGCAAGCACTGCAAAAACAACGGCGGTAATTTCTATAACAAGGGCGTCTACCAAAAAGTAAACTATACCGCATATTGCCGCAGGGGCAAGCGCAATAAGTACGTCAAGCATAATCTTGCGCGTGGTGCGTTTAGATTTGACGTGAGGAGGGGTTGAAATAACTATACTATTGTCCATTTTCTTTTCTCTCCTTACTTTTTAGCCCGCATCGCGGCTTTAGTTTTTCTTATCGCCTGTATAAGGGGGCGCTTTGCGGGGCACACATATTCACATACTCCGCACTCTATGCAGCTCATTGTGTTGCCTAATTTTGCAGCAAGCTCGTAGTCGCCTGCGCTTGAGTAAAAGGCAGTGTTCATCGGCATAAGGTGCATGGGGCAGTGGTCTGCGCACATACCGCAGTTAAGGCAGGGGGTAGGTTCTTCTGCAGCCGCTTCTTCTTCGGTCATAAGAAGTATTCCCGACGTAGTCTTTTTGGTATAAAGGTCGTAGCTCTTTATCGCAATGCCCGTCATAGGGCCGCCCAGAATAGCTTTTTTGGGCGCAGACTTTTCGCCGCCGCAGTAATCTACGATATTTTCTATGCTTGTACCAACGCGCACTTTAAGGTTTTTGGGCTCGTTTACAGCCTTGCCCGAAACGGTAAGTACCCTTTCGTATAAAGGCTTACCAAGTTCTACGGCTTCGCACACGGCAAAGCAAGTGGCAACGTTTTGTACTACAACGCCGCTGTCTGCAGGCAGTTTGCCAATGCCGACTTTCCTGCCCGTGCAGCTATAAATAAGCTGTTTTTCGCCGCCCATGGGGTACCGCTTTTTAAGTGCAACCACGCCTATATCATCGTAAGCTTCAAACTTTTGTATGCAGTCGGGCTTGTTTACTTCAATTCCTATAAGAATTTTTGTAACGCCCAAAGCTTTAGCAATGTACCTTGCGCCGCGGGCAATCTCGTCTGTGTTCTCAAGCATAAGCCTGTGGTCGCATGTAAGGTAAGGTTCGCATTCGGCACCGTTTAAAATAAGGGTGTCTACGGGCGTTTTAGGCGCAATCTTTACCGCCGTGGGGAAGCCCGCCCCGCCTAAACCTACAATGCCTGCGTCGTAAATGCGCTGTTTAATCTCTTCTGCCGAAGGATCTTTAAGCGGCTGCATATACTCTTTTTCTCCGCTGCCGTCCCCCTCAATCACTATAAACTGGCTTTCTGCGCCGCCTTCGGTGATTAAAGATTTAATTTCTTTTACCGTACCGCTTATGCTTGCAAACACCTGCGAAGAGATAGGTCCTGCCGCTGTGGCTATAACCTGGCCTTCTTTTACAGCGTCGCCTGCCGCAACGCACGGCACAGACGGTCTTCCCAAAGACTGCGAAAGGTTAATCGCAACCTTATCGGGTGGGGGTAGCACTTCTATCGGCGCGGCGTTCGCCAGCGATTTTCTGTCGGGAACGTGTATGCCGCCTAAAAGTAGCTTGCCTTTTACTGCTTTCAAAATTTACCTCCTTTGAAAATGACGGGTTGCCCCGCCAAGGTCTTTGACAAATATCAAAAAACCTTACGTTTATATTTCCACGGCATTAAAGCCGCAGTAACCTGAAAATGTTTTATTCCTTAACGCCTTCTTTACCGTTATACAGAAAACGGCTGAAAACGCTTACGGGAACTTTTTTAAAAATTATAAGAACTATCGCACCCACTATAGCGCCCGAAAGTATGCCTATAAGCGCAAGGTAGGGCATGTACGTAAGCATAAGGGTGGTGCCCGTTATAAAAACGTAAACAATATTCTGCGTAATGTTGTGTACAACGGCGGCCGCAATGCTTATTGCAAGGATGCTCACCTTTGGGCAAACAACGTAAATAAGTAAAGAAGACAGCCCCCATGCAACCACGCCGCCCGTAAGGCTGTACAGCAGCATAGAAATATTGCCTGCAAACAGCGAGCCGAGCACCGTGCGCACTACAACCACGCACAGCCCTTCTAACGGGCCGAACATAATAATTGCCGTAAGCGAAAATATATTGGCTAGCCCCATTTTTGCACCGGGCACAAACAGCGGCGGGAACTGGTTTTCTATTACAAAAGTAATCAGCCCCAACGCAGAAAGAAGTGCCAGCATGGCTATTTTTTTTGACAGATATCTCTTTTTGTCCATAAGCAACACTATTATATACCATTTTTAACAATTAGTAAATAGAAAAAGAAATATTTTATTAATAATACGGCTTAAAATTTTTTAATTTACACAAAAAATTTGCCATAAATAAAAAGGAAACAGTTTTTCTTTTGTGAATAGTACAACCTGTATAAAACATATTTTACCGTATGGTATAAAAAATTTAATTGGTGGTGTATGTTTTTTGATTTTTTAAGTTTGCTCTTTTCTAAAATATTTTTCTTTACGGGTGCGGTACAAAACGGTAAAGGCTCCTTTCCCCGCCCGCTGACTCCCGAAGAAGAAAAAAAGTACCTTGCGCTTGCCCGCCAGGGGGATAAAGAAGCAAAAAATATTCTTGTTAAGCACAATATGCGCCTTGTTGCACATATCGCAAAAAAGTATTCGGGTGCAGCCGAGTCAGACGATTTGCTTTCGGTCGGCTCTATCGGGCTTATAAAGGCAATAAACACCTATCAGGAAGGCAAGGGTACACGTCTTGCAACTTATACCGCGCGCTGTATAGAAAATGAGATTTTAATGCTCATCCGTGCAGGCAAAAAACATAAAAACAATGTTTCCCTTTCAGAACCCGTAGGGGTAGATAAAGAAGGTAATGAATTGACGCTTATAGACCTTCTTGCCGAAAAGGAAGACAGCGTCTATTCCCAGGTAGAAAAATCTATCCAGCGGGATAAATTTGTAAAGCTGTTAAAAGAAATTTTAACCGAAAGGGAGTATACAATAATTTCCATGCGGTACGGCTTGCAGGGCGGCAGCCCCGTTCCGCAAAGGGAAGTAGCAAAAGCACTGGGCATTTCCCGTTCTTACATATCCCGCATAGAAAAGAGAGCTATAGAAAAGGCAAGGGAACAGCTAAACAAAGACGACTTTTTTACCGACTGATTTATTACAAAAATTTAACAATTTTGTGTGTAGTTTTATACATTTAAGCTGTATAATTCTTGTATAAATATTACAGAGGTACATATGAAAAGATTAATTATTGCAACAGTAACTTCTGCTCTTGCGGCAACGTTTATGTTTTCGTTGGCGGCATGCTCAGCAAAAGATACCTATCCCGATTATCCGCAAAGCGCTTACGACAGCCCTATAGGAGCGGCTATGGCAAACGCCGTGTGGTATGGCGACAAAATTTCCGCAGGCGAAGAAGAAGGTAGCTTTCAGGACGTACAGTCTGTGATGGAATACTACGGATATGAAGAAAAGACTGCAGAAGAACTTTCCTTTTTGTCGGGCGGCGTAACGTCGTACGACAGCTGCACTTATTACTATAAAGAGCGGTCTTATACGGTTGACGGTAAAGAAGTTTTATCGCCTGCAGTATACGTCTGCCCGTCTGCCGCAAGCAGTTTAAAACAAACGGGTAACAAATATTTTGATGATGCAGATACTTCATATGTGTGGATCTGCTACGAATATTTTTGTTACCAATATTTACCAGAAGGGAGCGGTTACAGCCTTTTAACAGTTTCTAACATGGCTACGTGCGAAGTGGTAAAGGTAAGTTTGGGCGTAAGCGAAGGTAAACCGCATAACGAAGTAAGCTACCTTTTCAGCTACCAGCTCGGTGCATATTTTGACGACGCGGTTACAGCTTATTATAACGGTACGGATATAAGCAGCAATTTAAGCAAAAGCACTTTTACGCTTACAGACGGCAGCACAAAAATTGCCGATATAACGCTTAAAGTTTAATTTTCAGCAATTAATTATTGACAACAAAAAAATATGGTGTTAATATGTTGCTATGAACATTTATGCAATTAAAAATGGATACGTTTACTACTGCGCATATTACCGTTACGGTATGTATGTTTTATAAGCGCGGGTAAACTGTCTTGCTATATTTAAGTTGCCGTTTACCTTTGGTAAGCGGTTTTTTTGTTGCAAAAAATGTTATAAGATGATAAAATAATTTTGTAATTAAAAGAGAGGTATTTTTTATGGCTAACGTAATGGATACGTTAAGGGCAAGGGGCTTTGTTAAGCAGACTGTTTACGAAGAAGATCTGTATAAACTTCTTGGCAGCGAAAGCGTTCCTTTTTATATCGGCTTTGACCCCACGGCAGACAGCCTGCACGTAGGGCACTTTATGCAACTTATAGCAATGAAGCATATGCAGGATGCAGGACATAAACCTATAATTCTTATCGGCGGCGGTACGGCTATGATAGGCGACCCTTCCGGCAAGACGGATATGCGCAAAATGATGACGCGGGAAACTATAGATTACCACGTAGAATGCTTTAAAAAGCAGATGGCTCGCTTTATAAGTTTTGAAGGCGAAAACGGTGCTGTTATAGTGAACAATGCCGACTGGCTGCTGAATTTAAACTATATAGACTTTTTGCGCGATATAGGCGTACATTTTTCTGTAAACGAAATGCTCCGCGCAAAGTGTTTTGAAACCCGTTTAGAAAGGGGGCTTTCTTTCCTTGAATTTAACTATATGCTTATGCAGGGCTACGACTTTTTGGTGCTCTACAAAAAGTACGGCTGCAAGCTTGAACTTGGCGGCGACGACCAGTGGTCCAATATTCTTGCAGGCGCAAACCTTATAAGGGTAAAAGAAAAGCAGCCTGCATACGCAATGACGTTTACCCTTTTAACCACGTCAGACGGGCGCAAAATGGGCAAGACAGAAAAGGGCGCCGTCTGGCTTGACGAAAATAAAACTTCGCCTTACGAATTTTACCAGTACTGGCGCAATATAGATGACGCCGATGTAGAAAAGTGCCTTAAGCTTTTAACATTTTTACCGCTTGATAAAATTGCAGAACTTACCGCTTATAAAGACGAAAGAATTAACGCCGCAAAAGAGACTCTTGCATTTGAACTTACCAAAATGGTACACGGCGAAGAAAAGGCTCTTGCTGCAATGTCGCAGGCAAAAGCTGCATTCGGCGGCAGCGGCGAACTGCCCACGGCAGAAGTTTCGGTAGAAAATAAAACAATAATTCCCGTAATGGTTGCCGCAGGGCTTTGCTCTTCTAACGGCGAAGCAAGGCGGCTTATACAGCAGGGCGGCGTTTCGGTAAACGATACAAAAGTTACCGATATTAATACACCCGTAAACGACGGGGACGTCATCCATAAAGGCAAAAAACAGCACATTAAAATAGTTTTCAAAGGCTGATTGCTTTACAATTATCTGCAAATGAAAAAGCGTAATAACCTTTTAAAAAACAGCGCCATGCGGTCATATTTTACAGGTAATGCGGCAACATATCTGCTTTTGCTTATTGCCGTTTACCTTGGCACGGTATTTTCGCTTTTTATTGCCTACCCGTGGCTTGTATGCGCTTTTTACCGATGGGAAGCAAAATATACCTATATAAACGGCAAACAGACGTATTTTGACGGCAAGGGCAGCGATTTATTCAAAAAATATATCAAGTGGCTGCTGCTTACCATAGTTACGCTTACAATATACAAGATATGCCTTACAAAAAACGTTATAATGTGGAAGGCTGCTCACACGCATTATATCGGCGGCAGCGGAACGTCTCATTATAACTGCGGCATAATAGAAAAGCTTTTAATGCTTGTAAAGTACTACGCTATAATAATCTGCACGCTAACAATAGGCAGCAGCTGGGCGTATTGTTACAAAACAAAGTGGACGCTTAACCATACCGTTATAGACGGCAAAGCGCTTGATTTTTGCGGAAAAGGTTTAAACTTCTTCGGCAAAATATGGCTTACAATTTTACTTGTTATAGTAACCTGCGGTATATACCTTTTGTGGGTGCCGACCGTTTTTAAACGTTGGGAAGTTGAACATACGGACGTTAAGTATGAAATACATTTCGGCACGCAGGGTTACGGCGCTGCGCAAAATAACAAAACGGATTAAATTATGCAAAAAGATTATTTATCTGTGAGCGGGGAGCATATTACCGAAAAGGTGATAGAGCGTTCCCGCTTTATCACAACATCATGTTACGCCCAAGGCGAAGAACAGGCAAAAGAGTTTGTAGCCCGTATTTCTAAAAAATATCAGGACGCAACGCATAACTGTTACGCATACATTGCAGACAGTCTTGGTAATTTTTTGCGTTTTTCTGACGACGGCGAGCCTTCAGGTACGGCTGGCATGCCCATTCTGGATGTAATTAAAAACAAAAAATTGTTTTGCACCGCGGTGGTGGTTACCCGCTATTTCGGCGGAATAAAGCTTGGTGCAGGCGGGCTTGTCCGTGCATACTCCGGCTGCGCTGCAGAAAATTTGCAGTCTGCAAAAAAGCTTTTATACACGCAGTGCGTCAGGCTCGTATATGTAACAGATTATGCCGTTTCGGACGTTGCTTCCCGCTATTTTTCTTCAGCAGATTGCAATGTGATAAATATTGAGTACTCAGATAAGGTTACGTTTACCATAGCAGTAAAATTGATAGATTTTTCAGCGTTTAATACATCCGTAACCGACAGGTTAAACGGCAAAATTACATTGGTATCACAGCAGGAATTTATACACGGGTTTGAAGTTTAACGGCAAGGTGCTTATATGTTAAAAGGTCTTATATTAATCAATGCGTATTCAGATTTAAAATCTGCACTTAACCAGTCTTTACGCCTTAAAGAAGAATTGGATAATCTTGGTGTTCAGGCTGATATAAAGCGCAATAATTTTTTTGCCGCATATGTAAACGGAAACGGCGATATAAATAGCGCAGTAAGCGGGTATGATTTTTGTATTTACCTTGATAAAGATAAGTATATTTCTGCAATGCTGCAAAAGTGCGGTATAAGGCTTTTTAACAGCCATAAAGCCATCTGCGATTGCGACGATAAAATGGTAACGGCAATAGAGCTTGCAAACCGCGGTATAAGAATGCCGGAAACGCTCTCCGGGTTTTTATGTTACGACGTCGATGCTCAGATAAGTGAAGAAACTCTTGACTATATAGAATGCGCACTCGGTTACCCGATGGTCGTAAAAACAAGTTACGGCTCTTTGGGTAAAGGTGTTTATAAGGCGGACGACCGTAGCAGCCTTTATAAAATTATGTGTGAACTTAAATGCGAACCGCATCTGTTCCAGAAGTACATTGCCGAAAGTGCAGGTAAAGATCTGCGGGTAATAGTGGTAGGGGGCGAATGTATCGCCGCTATGAAGCGTACGTCGCAAAAAGATTTCCGTTCAAATATAGAACTCGGCGGCATCGGGCAAAAATACGAAATAACACAAGAGATAAAAGACATCTGCAAAAAAGTGAGCGATGCGCTCTGTCTTGATTACTGCGGGGTTGATATTTTATTCGGTAAAGATGGTTACCTTGTATGTGAAGTAAATTCCAACGCATTCTTCGGCGGAATAGAAGGGGTAACGGGTGTAAACGTGGCTAAAGCGTATGCGGAATATATTGTAAAAGAGCTTAAAAAGTAAAAAATTTACAGGTAAGAAAACTAATCTTAATATCAAACAAAACGGGGCAAAATTCAATTTTTGTCCCTAAATTTTACATAAAAATAAGTATTTATGTCTGACATAGTACTACGATTAATGGCAAATATACATATTTTATACGGTTTTGCGTATAATATCAGCATGAAAAAATCAGGCGGTATTTTGCGGCAGATAAAACAGGTGTACAGCTATTATTCCGATAAACGCTTTACAACCATATCGGGTACGCTTGTATATTTCTTTTTAATGAGCCTTGCGCCGTTTCTGTTCTGGCTTTCGCTGTTCTTCGGCAAGGTAGAAATTACTACGCTTACATCATTGCCCATTCTTTCTGCGGCACAGCCGCTCATACAGGAACTGCAGTCGTCGGCGGCAGGCGCGACTTCGGGTGCAGGTATAATACTGCTTGCCACAACGCTATATTCGTCTACAAATTTCTTCTTCCATTTAAGGCGCAGCGGCGAAATTATTTATGACAGTAAATTCAAAAAGGGCGGTATAAAACTGCGGTTATATTCTTTAGTGCTTATAGCCGCAACGCTCGTCCTTACCGTAATTGCGGTAAGTGCGCTTGTGTTCGGCGGAAGGTTTTTGTCTGTAATTTTTAACGCTACTGTTACAGAGTTTATTATTTACGCTTTTGCTATTGCGGCTTTAATTGCCGTTGCCGTACTTTTGAATATATTTATTTGTCCATATAATATTAAGCTATCCCAGGTTCTGGCTGGCAGCCTTTTAACGGTATTATTATGGCTTGTATGCGGGGTTGGTTTTGCAATTTATCTTATTTATGCTTCACCAGCAAGGCTTTACGGCAAGGTGGCGTCTATAATAGTTTTTCTTTTGTGGTGCTATCTTATGATGAACAGCTTTGTAATAGGGGTAATTTATAACGGAAGGTATGCAGGTATCTTAATGAGTAAGAATAATTTTCTTAAATAAAAAACAGCCGGAACTTCAATTAAGAACCGACTGCTTATTTTTTTGTAATTAAATTATCTTACCGATACGGCGCACGCTATGGCAAGCGCTCCAGGTCCGATGTGTACCGAAACGCTTAAAGAAAGGGGGTCTATATATTCAATGGGTAAGCCTAAATACTCTTCGGCTTCCTTTTTAAATATTTCTGCTTCGGCATAATTTTCTGTATGTGCGATAAAAATTTTCATTTTACCTGCGTCGTAATGGGGCTTAAATCTTGTTTCAAGGTCTTTTTTAACTGCATCAAGCATAATTTTTTTAGCTTCATGCATTTTTCTTGTTTTTGCATACTGGTCTAACTTGTCGCCTTGTATCTGTAAAACAGGTTTAATTTTTAAAAGAGTGCCTATTGCTGCAACGGCAGGGGTAAGCCTTCCGCCATTTTTAAGGTATTTAAGCGTATCAACGGTTATGTAGATGCTTGACTGCATAGAAGTTTCCATCAGCCAGTCGGCAATTTCTTTGCCCGTTTTGCCCTGTTTTGCAAGCTCAAGTGCATCAAGAGCCGCACATTTTTGTGTAATAGATACACGTTTATCATCTATTACAAAAACTTTACCCGCAAATTCAGGGTCCTCTGCAAGATGCTGTGCCGAATGTACCGTTTCAGAAAGACCGCTTGAAATGGGAATATAAATCAGCTCATCGTTTTCCTTAAGAAGTTTTCTCCATGTTTCAGCCGTATCGTAAGAACTGGGCTGTGAAGATGAAACGCTTACGCTATCGTCTTTAAGCTTTTCATAAAAGCCTTCCTGCGTAAGGTTAATATCTTCTAAAAAGGTTTTGCCATTAATAATGGCGGGGGTGGGTATAACGGTCATGCCAAGCTCTTTTGCTTCTGCCTGCGTTATGCCGCTGTTACTGTCTGCTACAATTGCTATTTTCATAAATCGAACTTTAACTCCTTTTAAAGTATATTATTTATTGTACTACATATAAAATATTAAGTCAAATAAAAAATACTCAGGGTAAAAGTATATAAGCTTTTACCCTGATTTTGCACATAAAATATTAAATTTCTGCAATACATTCAATTTCTACAAGCGCACCCTTGGGTATATCCTTAACGGCAACACAACTTCTTGCGGGTTTAGAAGTAAAGTATTTTTCGTATACGGCGTTAAATGCGGCAAAATCATTTATATCGCTTAAAAAACATACCGTCTTTACAACTTTTTCTATGTCGCTGCCTGCTGCTTCAAGCAGAAGTGCAATGTTAACGCATACCTGTTCGGTCTGACCTGCAATATCCGTTTTTTCTATATTGCCGCTTAAAGGGTTTACGGGTATCTGCCCCGATGTATATACCAGCCCGCCGCAAATCTTTGCCTGGGAGTAGGGACCTATCGCCGCAGGTGCGTTTTTGGTGTTTACAGTTTCCATAATGCCTCCTTTAAAGAAGCTTAAAGCCTGCTGCTTTAAGGCTGTCTTCTATAAGTTTTATATGCTCAAAATCTCTTGTTTCCATCTGTATCCTAAGGTAACATCCGTTTATATCAGAACCTTCGTTAGAACGTTCATGCAGTACAGATGTTACGTTGCCGCCGCAGTCTGCAATAATTTTAGAAACAGCTACAAGCTGGCCGGGTTTATCCACAAGTTCAAGCGTTTCGCGCGCCGTCCTGCCGCTCATCAAAAGACCGCGGTTTATCACACGGGACAGTATGGTAACGTCTATATTGCCGCCCGATATAAGGCAGCAAACTTTTTTGCCTTTTACGTCGGGTATTTTATTGTACATTACGGCGGCAAGCGACACTGCACCGGCGCCTTCTGCAATCATTTTCTGCTTTTCTATCAAATCGAGTATGGCAGCAGAAACCTGGTCGTCGGTTACCGTAACAACCCCGTCTACATAATTTGAACAGTATTCAAAAGTATTAACACCCGGCTCTTTTACGGCAATGCCGTCTGCTATGGTAGAAACTGAAGGAAGGGTAATAATCTTTTTTTCTTCAATAGACTGCTTCATGCTTGGTGCGCCTGCTGCCTGCACGCCGTAAACCCTTATATTTGGGTTAAGGCTTTTAACGGCAAAAGCAACGCCGGAAATAAGACCGCCGCCGCCAACGGGTACAACAATAACGTCTACGTCTTTAAGCTGGTTAATAATTTCAAGACCTATTGTAGCCTGACCTGCAATTACGTCGGTATCGTCAAAGGGGTGTATAAAGGTGTAGCCCTTTTCTTCTTTAAGTTTTTCGGCATAGTTATGGGCGTCGTCGTAAACACCCGGTACAAGCACAACTTCAGCACCGTAGCTTTTGGTAGCTTCCACTTTAGAAATAGGTGCGCCGTCGGGCATACAGATTATAGACTTGATGCCGAATTTTTTGGATGCAAGAGCAACGCCCTGCGCATGGTTGCCCGCCGAGCAGGCTATAACGCCGCACTTTTTTTCTTGTTCAGATAGCTGAGATATTTTGTAGTACGCACCGCGCACCTTAAAACTTCCCGTAACCTGTAAATTTTCTGTTTTAAGGTAAATTTCACTTCCGCTCATTTCAGAAAGAACGGGGGAGTAGATTATATCCGTTTCCCTTACCGTATCTTTAAGAACGTAGCTTGCGTGATAAACTTTGTCCAAAGTAAGCATAAAATTAAGTTCTGTAAATTTAGTTCACGTTAAATTATATCTTTTATTGCGGTAAAAGTCAATTAAAGGCATACAAAATCAAAAGGAGTTATTTAATTTTTAAGTTTGCCCATTATCAGGTGATATGTACGCTTTATAAAATCTTCATAGTTGTTTAAGATTACGCTGTCGTTAAAAGGGTCTTTTATCTTGTTTGAATATTCCATTAAATCATTATCATTAATGACGCTTCTGTAATACTCCGCATATTCTTTGCTGTTTGAATAGTGGTAGTTAAGCGATTTTTCTTTTAATTTAATAAGAGTAACAAGAGTTTTATCAGGCGTATGGTAGAATATATTCGGGTCATCGCGCGATAACGCAAGGTATTTATCAAGGTTGTGTTCAGAGATTACGTCGTATCTTTTAAATTCACCGCCGTTGCTGTAATAAGGCACTTTCTCAAAAATGATAAAAATCTGAAAATAAGGTATAGAATTAGCCCTGATGTTTGCAGTTTCACCCAGCATATTTTCAAAGTAATTGTTGCTGTTTTGCGAATAGTTGCGCATAACAAACTTTACTGCATAGCCGGCTACAGCTTTACCGTTACGGTATATAGTTATATCAACGTTTTTGGGATAATACCTGCCGTCGATATTTCCTTCTTTGTCGTTTCCGTATCCCTGTGATTTTATTACAAAATCATTGCCTAAGAGTTCTTGCAAATCCTTTGCAATATGTCCGTGCAATGTTTTTAATTTAGCAGTACTTCTTGAAGTGCCGACAGATAAATATACAGCAAAAGATTGCTTAATTACCTGTAAAAATTCTTCATTAGTCATCATATAGTAACCCCATATCAAAAGATAATTTATAGTCAAGGTAAGCCTTTACGTCTTTTGAAGAAAAAGTATAATAACCGCCGCTTTTATATTTACCGAGTAAAGATATATAGGTAGCAAACTCTTCATCATACAAAGCTTTTTTAATCGTATTAAAATCTATGGTATCGCTTATTATATACAAACCGCCGTAAACACCTGTTCCTGGCGGCGCATCAATTATTTTTAAATCATTACTGTTTCTTATAAGGGCATTGATAGCTAATTTGTTTTTATATGTGTCGTTAATTGCTTGTGATCTGCCAAAGGCATACCAATAGTTATAATCATCTTTTTCATTGCTTCTTTTTTGCAAAGCAGCTTTATTTTTTGTAAGGTAAGAGTATATATTTTTATCTTTTTCCATTTCATTTTCAGGAATCAGCTGCCCGTTTTTATCATACGGATAAAATATTTTACTTTGTTTTCCTGTAGATGCTTTTATAACAGGTATCAGATAATCGGACTCAAAGTTGAAATCGCCTATAAATACTTTATCGCAAAGAGTGGCATACCCGTTTTTTACCATTAAGTTACTGTGGCTAAGATTATTAAAAATTTTTTTCAACAACTTTAATTCTTTTTTATATCCGAAATAGAAATTATCGCTAATATAAAATTCATTTGACTTTACATTATCTACATAATAGGGAATTAAATTAACTTCGTCGTACCTGTATTAACTTATGGCTTGTTCACTTTTTATTTTCTTTAAAATTGTTATAGCGGTATAGGTAGTGGCGTTAAACGCCTGAAAATGCTGTAAATCAATAATTTTTTCTATTAAATTATTAACTATCAGTTGTTTGCGCATATAGCTGCCGGCTAAACTATTAAAGTAGGAACTTGGCGTTATATATCCCAAAACACCTGTTTTGTTTAGCATTTTTAAGCCGATTTCAAAAAATACGATGTATAAATCTGTCATTCCGCCTTGGGAAAAAGAAAAAGATTTAATTTTATTAAAATTATCACCTAAATTATGAACCCGTACATAGGGCGGGTTGCCGAGAACGTAATCGATTTTGCCGTTATATTTTGTTACCGTTAGCGCGTCCGCGCAAATTATATCCCAGCAAATATTATTTATACCAAAGTTAAGAGCAATATCGTTTAAGCGGCAGATACATTTTTTACATTCATTTTGGTTAATTTCTATCCCGTGAATATAAGTTTCAAGTTCGGTTTTTATAATATCAGCATCAATTCTTTGTTCAAAAGCAATATTACAATATCTTGTAACAATCTCAGTTAAAAAAGCCCCGTCGCCGCAACTGTTATCAATAACGTGCTTTTGTAAAATATTTTTTCCATAGTATCCAGACATATCTAAAATATTTTGTACTATAAAGTTGGGAGTGTATACCTGACCTGACAATTTAACAGAGCCTTTTGTTTCTTTAAAATCCATATAATTAAATCCTTTCTCTAAAGCAGATAATATTTTCGCTATAATATTAATATTTTACCGCAATAGAGAAATTATGTCAATACTATTGAGAAAGTAATTTTCTCTAAAAAGTAATAAAATAATGCTATAGATTTAATTAAGGGTTGTTATGGATAACAAAGAAATCGGCGGAAGAATAAAAAAATACAGGGAAGAAAGGGGGTGGAAGCAATATACGCTTGCTATTGAAGCGGGCGTTGCTGCAAGTTATATCCCTGACCTTGAAAGCGGAAAAAAGTGCCCCACAGTGCAAACGTTAGAACAAATATGCTATGCATTTAATATTTCATTGTCTGAATTTTTTGCCGATGATGAGCGCATAATAAACGAAAGCCCTATAGAAGGGCTTTCTGTAGCAGAAAGCGAGCTGGTTCATTACTTTCGTAAATTGCCTTCAACAAAACAGCGGGCTATAATTACTTTGATAGAAAATAAATAAATTAACAAAATAATAAGCCGCCGACTACTTATTAGTCAGCGGCTATAAATTTAATTATCTTAATACAACGTTAAGTTTGTATTGCAGATTGCTTAAAATCTTTTTTATAAAAGAGTCTATCTTTTCGCCTGTTAACGCTTCATCTTTGGGGGTAAACGTTACGGTGTAAGCCATACTCTTTTTGCCGCTTGCAATCTGGTTGCCTTCGTAAATATCAAAAAGTTTTACGTCGCTTACGTATTTGCATGCAGAGCGTATTTCATCTTCTATCTGAGAACAGGTTACGTCTTTTGCTGCTATAAGCGCAAGGTCGCGCTGTACTTCCGCAAACTTGGGTAATGGTGCATATTTAAACGGTTTTGCCTGCTCACACAAAAGCTCGTAGTCTATTTCTGCCACAAACATCGCCCTTTCTGCCGCAAGCGATTCGCTTACAGGCGGGTTAACAAGCCCAAGGTAGCCGATCTCTTTGCCGCCGCATAAAATTTTGGCAGTAATGCCGGGGTGCAAAAAGCTCTTTTCTGCATGTTCGTAAGTCAATTTTGTATTAAGGCTTTCTGCAATAGCTTCTGTACTGCCTTTAAGGTTAAAGAAGGTATACGGCCCCCACATGCCGATGCAGAGCATGCGGCGCTCTTCGGGGAAGTCTTTTATGGGCAATTCTTTTGCAAGGTAAACTTTTGCAAGCTCGTAAACCCTTCCGTCGTAATTGCCCTTTTTCATATTGCGCACCATAACGTTTATTACGGAAGGGGCAAGAGTGGTGCGCATTACCGAAAGGTCTTCGCTTATCGGGTTAAGTATTTTTATATAATTGCGTTCGGGTGCGTCTTCGGGGTAAAGCAGCATATCTACGTCTTTGGGTGAATAGAAGGAGTAGGAAGAAGTTTCCATCATCCCTTCTGCCGCAAGCACGCTTTTAAGCTTGTTCACTGCACGCTGGCTGTCGTTATAACCGCCGTTTGTTATGGTAGCCGTAGGCAGGAACGTACCGTTGATATGTTCATAGCCGTACATTCTTATAATTTCTTCTGCAATGTCGGGGTAAAGGTCAATGTCGTCTCTCCAGCGCGGTACTTCCAGTTCAAGCTCATCGCCGTTAATTTTTACTCCGAAGCTTAAACGGCGGAGTATGTCTGCCATTGTTTCAGCGGGAACGGTAATACCTAAAAGCGCATTTATTTTTTCTGCGCTTACCGTCATTTTTCTGACCTGGGTGTTGGAGTAAGGGGTAACCATATCGCATTCAACGTCGGTTACAGTGCCGCAGCCAAGCTGCTGTATAAGGTGTAACGCCCTTTTCATTGCGCATTCGGTTGTATATTCGTTTATGCCCTTTTCAAACAGGGCGGAAGAATCTGACTTCTGGCCTAACGCACGGGAAGATTTTCTTATATTGTCTCTTGCGAACTTTGCGCTTTCAAACAGAACTTCTTTGGTGCTGTCTTTAATTTCGGTATTTAGTCCGCCCATGATGCCTGCTAAGGCTGCAGGCTTGCTTCCGTCGCAAATAACAAGATTATCGCTTGTAAGTTTAAAAGTTTTATCGTCAAGGGTAACGATTTCTTCGCCGTCCTTCGCCCTGCGTACAACAATTTTGCTGCCTTCTATGGTGTCAAGGTCAAATGCGTGCATCGGCTGGCCTAACTCTAAAAGTATAAAGTTGGTAATGTCTACGACGTTGTTTATGGAGCGCAGCCCGCAAAGAGCAAGCCTTCGCCTTATCCACATGGGGGAGGGGGCGATTTTTATATCCTTAACGTAGTGGGCAATGTAGCGGGGGCACAGTTCGGGCGCAAGAATGGTTACTGTAACCGTGCGCGATGTGCACTTTTCGGCTGTATAGCTGTAATCGGGCTGCTTTAAGGGTTTGCCTAAAACGGCTGCAACTTCACGCGCTATGCCCAAAATACTCTGGCAGTCGGGGCGGTTGGCTGTAACCGCAATATCAAAGATGTAATCGTTTAAGCCCAACAGCGGTTTTACGTCTGCGCCGTTCTGCCATCCGGCAGGAAGAATAAGCAAACCGTTGTAATCGCCGCCGTCAAACATGTCGCCGTTAACGCCTATTTCAACGCCCGCGCAAAGCATACCTTCTGAATCTATACCGCGCAGTTTGCCCTTTTTAATCTTCATAACGCCTTCTACGGTTACATGGTCTTTGGCTGTAGCGTAAACGGTGGCGCCTTCCAACGCACAGGGTGCCTTTATGCCCGTTTTAACATTGTCTGCCCCGCAGCAAATCTGGAATATACCTTTATCGCCGCAGTCAACTTTGCAAAGGGAAAGGTGGGTGCCTTCTATCTTTTCGCAGGATATTACTTCGCCTACTACAACGCCCGAAATATCCTTGCCGATATTTATAAGTTCTTCAACTTCAAACCCGCAGGAAAAAAGCTTTTGCTGCAATTCTTCTGCAGAAACGTCTATATCTACATAATCTTTAAGCCAGCTTAAAGGTGCTAACATACTTTTTTACCTCCTTATCCCCTGAACTGTTTTAAAAATTTAACGTCGCCGTCAAACAGTAGCTTCATGTTGTTAATGCCGTATTTAAGCATTGCTATGCGCTCTATGCCCATGCCGAACGCAAAGCCGGTATATTCATCGGGGGCAACGCCGCATCCTTCAAGTACATGCCTGTTTACCATACCTGCGCCAAGCACTTCTATCCAGCCTGTTCCCTTGCACAGCCTGCAGCCGCTGCCGCCGCATTCAAAGCAGCTTACGTCAACTTCTACCGAAGGTTCGGTAAAGGGGAAGTACGAAGGGCGCAATCTTGTTTTTACGCCTTCGCCGAATATTTTGCGGGCGAACTCGTCTAACATGCCTTTAAGGTCGCAAAGGGTAATACCTTTATCTACAACAAGACCTTCCATCTGCGAGAACATGGGGGAGTGGGTGGCGTCGTCGTCAGAACGGTAAACCTTGCCCGGGGACAAAATCTTTATAGGGGGCTTTTTATTTTCCATAACCCTAATCTGCCCGGCAGAAGTCTGTGTGCGCAGCAAAAGGTCGTTAGAAAGGTAAAAAGTATCCTGCATGTCGCGGGCGGGGTGGTCTTTTGGCGTATTAAGCGCGGTAAAGTTGTAGTAGTCGTTTTCTATTTCAGGTCCTTCAAATATTTCAAAACCCATACCTGCAAATATATTTACAAGCTCGTCTATAATAAGCGTGTCGGGGTGGTAAGAGCCTTTTTCGCTCCTTACGCCGGGCAGGGTTACGTCAATTTTTTCCTGTTCGTATTTAAGAGATAACTCTTTGTCTTTAAGTTCCTTTTCGTAAGAATCAAAGCGCTTTTCTGCCCATTCGCGCATCGCGTTTATAAGCTTACCAGTCTTGGGGCGGTCTTCGGGAGGGATGTTTTTAAGCTCCTTCATCAAAGCGGAAATCTCTCCGCTTTTACCCAAAAAACGCATTTTTAACTCGTGCAGGCTTTTGCTTGATTTAATGTCGGCGACCGCCTTGTCAATTTTTTGTTTCAGCTCGTCCAGATCTTGCATAAAATTTCTCCTTTAAAAATAAAAAGCCGCCCTGTTATACACAGGGCGGCAATATAATTCCGCTGTACCACCTGATTTTACGGCTATAAGCCGCCTTGTATCTTCTTGACGCAGAAGGGGCGGGGCAGGCTACTTACTTGTGTGTTCGCCTTCCCGGCTCGCGGGTGAATACCGCTCCAAGCCCGATAAAGAATCTTTCAGCCGTTTTCGGATTCTTTTCTCTGTAAAGGGTTGTATAGGATCGTCTGTCCCGGTCGTCGCCTTTGATTTAATTGAAAAAATTATATAATTAACTTGCCGTTTTGTCAATTAATTTTTAATGGAATTAATTAATTAGTTATAAATGTTACCACCGTAGCAGTCCATTGCAACCACTGCGGGGAAGTTTTCTACTTCAAGTTTATATACGGCTTCAGACAAAAGGTCGGGGAAGGCAATGCACTTGCTGCTTTTTATGGCGTTGCCGTACAATGCACCTGCGCCGCCTATCGCTGCAAAATATACCGAGCAGTTTCGCTTTAAAGCTTCTGCAACTTCGCTGCACATTTCGCCTTTACCTATAATTGCGCAAAGCCCCATATCTAAAAGCATTGGTGCAAAGCTGTCCATCCGTGCAGAAGTGGTGGGGCCGCAGCTGCCGGAAGCCATCCCCGGTTTTGCAGGGCAGGGCCCCGCATAGTAAATTACCGAACCGTTTATGTTAAACGGCAGCTTGTTTCCGCTTTTTATAATCTCCGTAATGCGTTTATGGGCGCAGTCGCGTGCGGTGAGTATCGTACCCGAAAGCAATACGCTGTCGCCCGCTTTAAGATTTTTTATCTGGTCTTTATTAAGGGGTAATGTTAATTCTTTCATAAAACCTCTTTAACGCAGCGCACACAGTGGCACTGAATGTTTACCGCAACGGGCAGCCCCGCTATATGGGTAGGCATCCACTCGCAGCTTACGCCAAGCGCAGTAACTTTGCCGTGGAACCCCTGGCAGCCGATATTAAGCCCGTTAATTTTTTCAAGCGCCGTGCACTCTATATCGGCGATATCTTGCCTTTCGCTGTGTGTACCGATATCCCTTGTAAGGGCTTTTTTTGCAAGGTAAGCACAGCTGTCAAACGTGCCGCCGATGCCAACGCCGACGTAAACGGGCGGGCAGGGGCGCGATCCTGCGTCTTTTACTGCGGTAACAATGCTGTTTATAATTCCGTCTACGCCCTGCGCCGGTTTAAGCATGAACATACGGGACATATTTTCACTGCCGAATCCTTTGGGCATAAAGGTAATTTTAACCTTGTCTCCTTCGCATATTTCGGTATGTAAAACGGCGGGGGTGTTATCCGTTGTGTTTACCCTTGTAATGGGGTCGCATACAGACTTACGGAAGTAACCGTCTTTGTACGCCCTGCGTACAGCCCTGTTTACTGCAACGGGAAGGGGATCGCCTTCAAGGTAAACTTCGTTGCCGATTTCCATAATAACGACAGCCATTCCCGTATCCTGGCAAACGGGCATAGCGTTCTGCTGTGCAACATTACTGTTTTGTATAAGCGTTTCAAGCGCAAACTTTGCCGCACCTTCGTCTTCTGTTTTGCAGGCAGACTGCAACGCCGCTTTGCAGCTGTCGGTAAGCGTTACGCCCGCTTTAAGTGCAGACCTGTAAATTATTTCTTCAATTTCCGATGTGTTAATTTTTCTCATGTTAAACTCACTTTTGAATAATTTTATTATATTTTTCATAAAAAGTAAAACTAATTGGGTGCTTTTCATTTACTTAAAAGCAAAATTAAGTTATAATACTTCTATGGCAAAAAACAGCAGTGAACAAATAAATACGGTGGGCAGGGGGCTCGGCTCTGCTTCGGCTGGCATTGCGTACAGTGCGGCGGTGGCGGGGTACCTTGTTTTCAGCCTTATAGTAAGCATAATAGTTGTTGCCGCAGGGCTTACTTCTGCAGACGACGCTTATATTTACATAAGCTATCTTGCCGCACCGTTAGGTATAATTCTATCCCAGCCTGTCTGCGCAAAGTACCGCAACACGGGTTTTAAAAATCTTTTTCCCGTAAAAACTAAGGCAAAATACTATCTTGTGGCGCTTTTGCTTGCATTCGGGCTTTTATTTTCAGTCAGCTGGGCAAATACTGCCGTATTAAAATTTTTACAGCTTTTCGGCTACGAAGCAAAAGACAGCTATCTGCCCGATGTATCAGGCTGGCTGGTTTTACCTGCAATAATTGTAATTGCCGTTATACCCGCCGTATGCGAAGAAGGACTTTTCCGCGGAGTGCTTTTAAATAATATGGAAAGGGAGGCAGGCAGCGTAAATACTATTTTGATAATAGGTTTTGCTTTCGCTCTTTTTCACGCCAGTGCAGAACAGACGGTATACCAGTTTATCTGCGGCTGTGCGCTTGCCCTTCTGGCGGTAAAAAGCCGCTCAATTCTTCCGTCGATGCTCGTTCATTTTTTAAACAACGCCGTTATAATAATTATGGCTGCCTGCGGAATGGACGTATCGGGTTCGCTGTTTGACCTTGCGCCTTTGTGGGCGGCAATTTTAATAACCGTGCTTTCTGCAATATCTTTTATTGCTGCTGCGGTAATTTTAATACTTGATAAAGAACAGCTTTACCCTGCGCAGAAGGGCGGTGTAAAAAAGTTTTTTATCGGTGCTGCAATAGGCATAGTGGTTCTTGCGGTATTGTGGATAGCGGGGCTGTTTTGATATGCAAAAGGTAAACATCGTATGCGTGGGTAAAATAAAAGAAAGCTTTTACAGGCAGGCGGTAGAAGAGTACGCAAAGCGGCTTTCCCGGTTTGTAAATTTTTCTGTAACGGAAATTGCCGAAGGCAAAACTCTTGAAGAAGAAGGTGAAGCAATTTTAAAAGCTGTAAAGGGATATAAAATCGCACTTTGCATAGAAGGTACAAAACTTTCCAGCGAAGGGCTTGCCGCCAGGATGAAATCGCTTTACGATGATGGCAAAGAAGTAACTTTTATAATAGGTTCTTCCTGCGGTCTGTGCAATAAAGTAAAATCAATGTCTGATTTTAAACTTTCCTTTTCAGACATGACGTATCCGCACCAGCTTATGAGAGTAATTCTTGCTGAACAGATATACCGTTCGTATATGATTAATGCCGGCAGTGAATACCATAAATAGAATACAAGCGCAGTTTTGCGAATAACTTAACTGTGTGATATATAAAGAAGTAAAAAAGTTTTACAATAATTTCAGCGGAACAAAGTGCGTTACAGGTTATTCTTTTAAAGGTAAAGAAATTTTTGCCATGCACATCGGTTCTGATTACGGCAGGCAGCTCTTAGCCGTTTACGCCGTGCACGGCAGGGAATGGATAACGGCACGGCTTGCGTTAAAGCATATAAAAATCGGGCTAAGCAAAGATTGGGGCGGCTGGGTAATTCCGTTGTTAAACCCCGACGGCGCAGAAATCTGTCAGACGGTAAACCCTATGTGGAAGGCTAACGCCCGCGGTGTAGATTTAAATTGCAATTTTGATGCGGAGTGGGGCAGCGGCAGGCTGAATACCCGTACCCGCGGGGCGGAAAACTGTATAGGCGATTACCCCTTTTCTGAAGCGGAGAGCATCGCAATTAAAAATTTTACTTTAAAAGTTATGCCCGACGTAACTTTTGCCTTTCATACAAAGGGAGAAGAAATTTACTGGGAATTCTGCGGTAAGGGGGATGAAAGCGGTGCCAAAATTATAGCGCAGTCCACAGGCTACGCTGTAAAAAAAATTTACGGCTCTGCAGGCGGCTATAAGGATTGGTGCATACAAAAACTTGGTATTGCCGCTTATACTGTTGAATGCGGAAGCGACAGCCTTACCCATCCGATAAAAAGCGTGCAAAAGCTTAAAAGCTGTTACGGCTTGCTTAAATACTTTACGGAACATTATGAAAAATAAATTTATGGCAGGGGCGCTTAAATGTGCCCAAAAGGCGTTTGACGAAGGTGAAGTGCCCATAGGTGCGGTAGTGGTTTTAAACGGTAAAATTATATCCCGCGGGCACAACAGGCGCACCAAAAAACAGATTGCAACCGCCCATGCCGAAGTGGAAGCTATAGAAAAGGCTTGTAAAAAATTAAATAGCTGGCGGCTGCCCGAATGTGAAATTTATGTAACGCTGGAACCGTGCCCCATGTGTATGGGTGCCATTTTAAACGCAAGAATAAAAAAAGTTTACTTTGGCGCCTACGAAGCAAAGGGGCGTTCCCTTACGGGTATAATTGCCGAATCGGGCGTATTGAACCACAAGGCAGAAGTGGAAGGTGGCGTTATGGAGGCGGAGTGCTCCGCAATACTTTCCCGCTTTTTTACCGAGATGAGAGCAAGAACAAAGGCAGAAGGTACGGCTGATTCAGACGCTGACAAAAATTAACATAAAATAAATTTATAATTTATTGCGCTTTTATAAGTTGACAATATTTTTAGTTACCGTTAAAATAAACTATGCCGTTTTGCGGTAGGAATAAATTAAGAATGTTTTCCGCAGGAAAATGCGGTGGCAGATATACAAATGCAATCGGAGGCAGTATCCCCAATGATAAATCACGGCAGCGAAATCAAGATTTTTTCCGGCAACTCTAACTTACCTTTGGCTAAAGCCATTGCGGCAAAACTTAACACCACGCTCGGCGATATGGAACTTACCCATTTTTCAGACGGCGAAATTTACGTAAGGTATAAGGAGTCTATAAGGGGCAAAGACGTATTTTTAATACAGTCTACAAGCGCACCCGTAAACACCAACCTTATGGAACTGCTTATTATGATAGACGCTGCAAAGCGTGCAAGTGCAGGCAGAATCACAACGGTAATACCTTATTTCGGTTATGCCCGCCAGGACAGGAAAGCCCGTTCCCGCGAGCCTATCACTGCCAAACTTGTGGCAAACCTTATTACATCTGCCGGTGCAGACAGGGTGCTTACAATGGACCTTCACTGCCTGCAGATACAGGGCTTTTTTGATATTCCCTTAGATAAC
Source organism: Clostridia bacterium (assembly GCA_021202395.1). GTDB lineage: Bacteria > Bacillota > Clostridia > Christensenellales > Borkfalkiaceae > Coproplasma. The sequence continues at coordinate 106,737 of JAJQDC010000062.1, forward strand.
CTTGTAGGCGGACCTACATTATATAATTATTTCAAACCCAAGGTAGACGAAAATTTTGTTGTCGTTTCCCCCGATATCGGTTCGGAAAACCGTGCAAGAAAGGTTGCCGTCCGCATGGATGCAAAAATGGCTATCATAGATAAACGCCGCCCCAAGGCAAACGTGATGGAAGTAATGAACATCATCGGCGACGTAGAAGGAAAAAATTGCCTTATGGTAGACGATATGATAGATACCGCAGGCACGATAGTGCAGGGCGCCAAAGCTTTAAAGGAAGCGGGTGCAAAAGAAATTTACGCCTGCTGTTCGCACGGCGTGCTCTCTGGCTCCGCGATAGAAAGGCTTGCTTCTTCGCCCATAAGCGAACTTGCAATGCTTGATACTATAAACATTCCCGAAGAAAAGATGTTGCCTTCCTTTAAAATGATTTCTACGGCGGCAATATTTGCTTCTGCGATAGAAAATGTTTACCTTGACAAACCCATGTCAAAAATTTACGACTGATAAAGCAATTTAAATTGCTATTTTGCGCCACAGCAGCTACTGTGGCGTTTATATCATTTAAGGTAACAATATGTATATTATAGTCGGTCTTGGCAATCCTGAAGAAAAATATTTTAAAACTTTCCACAATATGGGCTGGAACGCCGCAGGCGACGTAGCCGCAAAATTTGGCGTAAAGTTCAAAAAAAAGGAATGTTCTTCGGTTGTTGCCGAGGCAAACATAAACGGGCAAAAGGTAATAATTGCCCGCCCCGTTACGTATATGAATAACAGCGGCGAAGCCGTTAAACAGCTGCTTGCAAAGTATAAGGCAACCCCTTCTGATCTGGTGGTAATTTACGATGACTACGATTTGCCCAAGGGTAAACTCCGTATACGGCCGGAAGGCAGTGCAGGCACACACAACGGTATGCGCTCTGTAGTGGCAGAAATAAATTCAGAAAAATTTACCCGCATCCGTATAGGTATACGCGATGCCGAAGTAAATATACCTATAATTAATTACGTACTTTCAGAAGTAAAAAAAGAAGATTATTCTTTGTTTGTTTCTGCCTGCGAAAAAGCGGCGGATGCAGCTATTGCCCTTGTAAAGGGCGTACCCACAGAGCAGGTAATGACAGAATTTAACGGCTGAGCGGCGGTGCCGCAATGGCGGTTTAAAACGTGAGCAGTTTTTTCACTTATGCCAATTTAGGGGGAGATTACTTATCCCTTGGCAGCGATATCCGCCTCGGTGTTCCGACGGCGGTTTTCGGCGTGTCTGATCCCCATAAATATCTTACCGCTTCGCTTACGCAGAGCAAGTTCGTTTATATAGCGGCTGACTCTGTTTCAGCCCAACGCGCCGCTGCGGCAATTTCTGCGCTTACTGGCGAAAAGGTAGCCCTTCTTGCCGCAAAAGACGACGTGCTTTTGTATAAAGACGCCGTATCAAAAGACGCACTTTACGCAAGGCTTACGGCAGTAAACGCAATAGACGGCGGCGCAAGAATAACCGTCTGCGATGCAGAAGCGGCTCTGCAGCTCTTCCCCGCAAAAACAGGCAATATTACTTTTACTGTAAACGGCGACTGCGATTACGCTGCTTTGCCTGCCGCACTTGTTGCAATGGGCTATGTGCGTGAATATGAAGTGGAAACAAAAGGCAGCTTTGCCATCAGGGGGGATATCCTTGATATCTATCCCATAAACAGCGACAACCCGGTACGGATAGACTTCTTTGGCGACACGGTAGAGCGCATACGGCCGTACGACGCAGTAAGCGGCGACCGTCTGCCGGAAGTGCAAAGCGTAACAGTTATTTCTGCGGCAGAAGCCGTTGTTACCCCAAGCGACCTTCCCACAGTTTCGGCTGCACTTTCTAAGGGGCTTAAAACTTTTACCGACGTAAAAGCTTACCGCCGTGCGCAGGCAATAGCAGACGATATAAAAACAAAAACAGAAGGCGGCTCTGTATTCGGCGGTGCTTCTTTTCTTATGCCCATTCTTGGCGCAACACGTACTTTTTTTGACGTAATTTCGCCCGACACGCTTATAATCTTTGATGAGTGCAAGCAGATAAACGATAAAATAGAAGGGGTTTATTCTGAACATATAAACCGCTTTAAAGAATTAAAAGCCGGCGGCGAAGTGTTTGATTTTTCCGTAAACCAGCTTGTACCCAAACAGTTCTTTTTAGATAGTTTAAAAAAATACCGCAGTATTGCGCTGCAGACCTTTTTCGGCAGCACTTTTTTCTTTCAGCCGCTTAAAACGCACAAGCTGCAGGCAACGCCCGTTCCGTCTTACCTTAGCGGGTTTGAACAGTTTGTAACCGATGCAAGGAACTGGCTTCGCGGCGGCTACCGCGTGCTTGTATTCAGCGGCAATGCCGACAGAACGGGTAAACTTACCACAATTCTTAATGACGAAGGTCTGCCGGTTAACCCGCTGCCAGACAGGCTTGAAGCCCTGCGCGGTATTGCTATAACTTCCTGCGAACTTGCGCACGGTATAATTTTGCACGAAAGCAAGCTGGCAATAATAGGTACTTCCGATTTATATACCAAATCTACAGTGCAAAAGCGTATACGGCGCAGGCGGGGCGATATGTTTACCGCGCCCGAGATAGGGCAGTACGCTGTACACGAAACGCACGGCATCGGCAAAATTGTAGGTACCAAAAAGATAGAAACAACCGACGGCATAAAGGAATACATCGGCGTGGAATACAAGGGCGGCGACATGCTTTACGTCCCCGTAGAGCAGATGGATATCCTTTCCCGTTACGTTGGCGAAGAAAATCCTTCCCTTTCAAAGATCGGCGGCGCCGAGTTTGAAAGGGTAAAAGAGCGGGTAAGAAATTCGATAAAGTCTTTAGCCTTTGATTTAAAGGAGCTTTACGCAGAGCGCAGCGCTAAAAAGGGCTACTGCTTCCCCGAAAACGCCGTTATGATGGAAGAGTTTGAAGACGCTTTCAAATATGAAGAGACGCCCGACCAGCTTGTTTCCATCAGCGAAATAAAGCAGGATATGTGTTCGACCAAGGTTATGGACAGGCTGCTCTGCGGCGACGTCGGATACGGCAAAACGGAAGTAGCCCTTCGCGCGGTGTACCTTTGCGTACTGGGCGGTAAGCAGGCGGCAATAATGTGCCCAAGTACAATACTAGCCCAGCAGCATTTTACAACGGCTACAGAGCGGTTTGCAGAATTCGGTGTAAGGGTAGAGTGCCTTACCCGCTTTAAAACGGCTGCCCAGCAGCAGGAAATTTTGTCCCGCCTTGCAAACGGGCAGATAGACCTTATAATAGGTACCCACAGGCTTCTTTCTAAAGACGTAAACTTTTACGACCTTGGGCTTCTTGTGTTAGACGAAGAGCAGCGCTTCGGCGTAGAACATAAAGAGCGTATAAAACATATTAAAAGCGATGTTGACTGCCTTACCATGACGGCAACCCCCATACCCAGAACTCTGCACATGTCGCTGTCGGGCATAAGGGATATAAGCACGATAAACACCCCGCCAGGCAAACGCCTTCCCGTGCAGACGTACGTGGTGGAAGAGACCGAAACGCTTATACGTGATGCCTGCATAAGGGAGCTGTCCCGCGGCGGGCAGGTATTTATTCTTTATAACCGTGTAGAAAGTATTCAGACGTTTGCCGCAAAAGTGGCTGCAATAGTGCCCGAAGCAAAAGTTTGCTATATACACGGCAGGATGGAAAAGGACAGGTTAGAAAACGGTATGCTCGATTTCTGCGAAGGAAGGAGCAATATACTTGTAACCACTACTATAATAGAAAACGGAATAGATTTGCCAAACGCAAACACCCTTATTGTTATAGATGCCGACAGACTGGGCATATCGCAGCTGTACCAGCTAAGGGGAAGGGTAGGCAGGGGAGCCCGCCTTGCACACGCTTACTTTACCTATAAGCCGGAAAAGATACTTTCTGCCGATGCAGCCGCAAGGCTTAAAGCTATAATGCAGTTTACCGAACTCGGTTCGGGCTTTAAGATTGCCATGCGCGACCTTGAAATAAGGGGAGCGGGCAACGTATTGGGCGCAGAGCAGCACGGACATATGGATAAAGTCGGCTACGAGCTTTATTCTAAACTGTTAAAGGAAGAGCTTACGGGCGAAAAGCAGACCGCCGCAGAGCTTGACATCAAGGCTACCGCTTACATTCCGGAAAACTATGTGGAATCGCCCGCAGGCAGGATGGACTGCTACAAGCAGATTGCAGAAATCCGTTCGGTTGCAGATTATAAACGCGTATGCCTTTCTATAGAAGACAACTACGGCTCTATGCCGGACGAAGTTCTAAACCTGTTGATAATAGCGGTGTTAAAGTCTTACGCAGCAAAATTTTCTATAAGAAAAATTACGGTGAGCACCAAAGCTGCAGAGCTTGAGCTTGCCTCTATAGATACCCTTGGCGACAGCCGTATAAAAACCGCTTTGGACAAATCGCCCTGTTATACGTCTGTTTCTATGGCAACAACCCCCAAAATTATTTTTAAGCCTAAGGCAAATCCCGCTAAAACTATGATAGAAATGACAAATTTTTTAAAATTTGCAGTAAGTTTTACGTAAAAATTTGAAAAATGATTTGCTATAACGCTTAAATTATTATATAATGATTAATGTGCCGCAAGGCGTGTATAAATGGGAACTATTTAAAGTTCGGAGAAAACTTTATGAGAAGAAGAACTAAAATTTTAAGTTTATTGGCGGCAGCAGCCGTAACGTGCACAGCAGCGTTTTCCGGTTGCTCGCTTGTAACCACAATTACCCAGGCAGATATGGAGCAGGTTATTGCTACCGTAGATATAACAAAATCAGAAGATTTTGACAAAGACCTTCAGGCTTATACAAGTGCTGTTTCGCAGTCAGAAATTACCAAGCGTGATCTCGTTGCTTACTTTATAAGCGTAGGTTATTCTTACGTAAGCGACGGTTCCACCACGTATGGTGAAGCGTTTGAACAGCTTGCCGAAGCTCTGGTAAACAATGAAATTTTAATACAGCATTCTGTAATGTCTACCCTGCAGTGGATGGCAGAAGTAGATGAAGAATATACATCAGTAACGTCTGCGTCTGCGGCAGTTAATTGGTTTAATTCTTACGAAACGGAAGTAGAAGCATATACGGCGCTTTTAGATTACCAGTCAGATTATATCAGCCGTGTAACGGGCGAAGAAAAAGTAGATTATTCGCTCTACTGCAAATATACTCTGTATAAATCAATAAACAGCTCTATCGATTCTTACGAAGAAAGTTTTCTTGATATAGATGATGATTCCGATAGTTCGTCGGCAACGCTTCCTACCAATGTAGATACCGAAGTGGATAATTATTATCCCACCGACGAAAACGGCGATCTTGACTACGGCATCTATACGGGCTATTCAGGTAACCTTATAAGCGACAGCGGTGAATATCAGGATGACGCAGTAGAAGGCACCACAATGTATTCCCGTGCGTATGCTTATAACCAGTATATACAGGTGCTTGACGCCAACTACCTTATCACCGATGACGACGATATAAGAAACGTATACGAACTTAACTATGTTCAGAGCCAGTACTTAACCCTGTTAAGGCAGCGCGTGGTAACCAACTTCTACGAAATGTACGAACTTGACCTTGAAGAACAGATGTCGGCTAACGATTACGCCTACGTACAGAACAGGTATAACGAACTTTATGCCCAGCAGTCGTCTACTTACGACGATGAATCAAGCTATTCTTCTGCACTCAGCAACATGTCGTCTTCTTCGTTCATACTTTATACTCCGGAAGACGGTACGTTCGGCTACGTGTACAACATTCTTGCGCAGTTCAACTCAACGCAGTCTTCCCAGCTTGACGAATTGGCTACCTTGTTAGATAACGACGTTATCACGCAGGACGAATATTACGTTTACCGCAACCAGCTGCTTAAAGGCGTAACAACTACCGACCAGCGTTCAAGCTGGTTCAACGGCGGTATAGATTACAGCTTTGACGCAACAGGTTATTCCGACATGACGTACTACGCAAGCGGCAGCAATTCATCTAACACAACTCTGTTCTTTGAAGACAATCTTACAAATAACAGCAGGTACGAAGAACTTGAAAATTACTACGGCAAGTACACATTCAACGGTACGGCGATTTTAAACGAAGACGAAGAAACTTATACCATAATTTTAAACAATCTTGATATAGACGACCTTCTTGACGAATTTGAAGGGTATATCGGCTGGGTACTTGAAGACAGCGGTATAAGCGGAAGCGTAAGCCGTTCTGATAAATATAATTCAGAAAGCTATTACAGCACAACAAAGTTTACCTATACCGACAGCTATACAAGCGAAACCGACGGCGTAATTAATTACGAAAACTTTATTTACGCAATGGGCAAGGTAAATGTAGATGAAGGTTTTGACATTTCTGACCTTACCAACATAAATTCAGGTTATTACACTGTTATGAGTGCGGTAAACGAATTGCAGTATGCATATACAACCGATACTTCTGTACTTTCACAGTACGTCGGCTACTCGCTTGCATATACAACCGAAGGTAGCACGGGTTATGTATCAGAATTTGAATATGCTGCTAAACAGGCTGTAGAAAACGGTGTCGGCACATACGTTGTTGTATCAACCGATTACGGCTGGCATATAATTTACGTAACGGCAACCCTTACCGCAGGTGAAACTTACGAACCCGACTGGAGCAGGGTAACAACAGAAGGTACGTTTGAATACAACTTCTACGAGCTGTTAAAGACAAGCGACCTTGAAAACGCTTCTTCCAATTACCAGCAGAGCCTTGTTGTAATGTATTACAACGACGACTGCGTAACCCTGTACGAAGACAGGTATGAAGATTTGACTTCGCTTACAACAACTGCAAGCTAAATAAAAAAAATATTAAAGACCGGCTTTATAGTCGGTCTTTTTTAGTGCCGCAAGCTCTGCATAAACAACATACCGCTTACATATATTAAACCGATAAAATTGTTTAAGGTTTATTATGACGGTATTGCAGGCTTTGCTTCTGGGTATAGTGCAGGGACTTACGGAATTTTTACCGGTTTCTTCAAGCGGGCACCTTGTTCTTTTACAGAATTTATTTAATATAGATCTTGCGGGTACGGATATGTTTTACGACATTATTCTGCACATCGGCACGCTGTTTGCCGTATGTGCCGTATTTCGCAAAGACATAATAAAATTATTCCGTAAGCCTTTTAAGAATCTTTTGTATCTTGTGCTTGCAAGTATCCCCGCGGCGGTTGTAGGTGTTATTTTTGGCGACTGGGTAAATGCAACCTTTTTCGGCGGAACGTACCTTTTTATCGGCTTTTTAATTTCTGCTGTTCTTTTAGCCGCCGCACAAATTTACGCTAAAAGAAAAAGCCCGCCTTTTCCGCTTTGCAAAAAGAGTGCAGCGGCAATGGGCATTGTGCAAGCGGTGGCAATTCTGCCGGGTATATCGCGCAGCGGTGCTACGGTGGCGGCAGGAACGCTTGCGGGGGCAGACAGGGTGCAAGCGGCTAACTTTTCTTTTATTATGAGTATACCCGTAATTGCAGGCAGCTTTGTAATCACATTAATTAAAGGGATAGTTGGGGGAGAGCTTGCAGCAACATTTGTAAATGCCGGGTCGGACTTCGGCATTTGCGTGGCAGTCGGCATTGCCGCCGCAGCGGTATCCGGCTTTGCCGCAATAAAGGTAATGCTTAAAGCCGCAACAAAGGCGGGCTATACACCGTTTATAATTTATCTTGTTTTGCTTGCCGTTTTGTGCGCTTACCTTACGTTTTCGGGCAGGCTATAAAAAACCGCTCCGCCGCAATTACTGCAACGGAGCGATTCCTTTTTAACTTCTTATGAAGTTTTAAGCAAAAAAACTGTGCAATCTCTTTTGCCGCATTATGCCGAAGCGATAAACCGCACAGGTAACTCCTGCAAAGCTACCTTATGGCACACCTAAGAATCTGTTTAGTGCTGCTATATCCCTATCCTGACACGGTTCGCAGCCTTCGGTTGCATAAGACCTTGCTATCAACGCCCCTTATACGGCGCGGCCTTCCACATGATGCGTCGGGAGAGATGTTCAGTCCAGCTGTAGCGGATTGCTGGTACAGGGCACCGCTGACTCCCCACCTAGCACAGCAAAACTATTTTAACAAATAATTGTGTTTTTTGCAAGCGTTTACTTTATTTTTTATTGACATTTTGCTTGGTATACCTTAAAATATTTCAGGTAAACGCAATTTGCGTTTTAAGGAGAAATATTTTTATGGCGGAAAATTGTTCACACGATTGCAGTTCTTGCAGTGCAGACTGCTCTTCGCGCGAAAAGCCCGATTTAAAAAAGAAGCCGCATGCAATGAGCGATATAAAGCGCGTTATTGCTGTAGTAAGCGGTAAGGGCGGCGTTGGTAAATCTATGACTTGCGCCCTTCTTGCGGCGTCGTCGCAGGCAAAGGGCTATGTAACGGCAGTTATGGATGCTGACATTACCGGACCTTCTATACCCCGCATGTTCGGCGTTCACGAAAGGGCAAGGGGAGACGAGCTTGGCATTTACCCTGTTGTAAGCGACGGCGGCGTTCAGCTTATGAGCATGAACCTTTTGCTTGAAAACGAAGATGACCCCGTTATCTGGCGCGGTTCGCTTATATCAGGTACGGTGCAGCAGTTCTGGACGGATGTAATATGGTCCGGTGTAGACTATATGTTTGTTGATATGCCCCCCGGCACGGGAGACGTTCCTTTAACGCTGTTCCAGAGTATTCCGTTAGACGGCATAATTGTTGTTACCACCCCGCAGGATCTGGTGGGCATGATTGTGTCTAAAGCGGTAAATATGGCTACTATGATGAACATTCCCATACTTGGCATAGTAGAAAATATGAGTTATTTGACTTGCCCTGACTGCGGCAGAAAAATAAACGTATTCGGAGAAAGCGTGGCAGAAGCCGTTGCGCTGGAGCATAATATACCGCTTGTTGCTAAAATACCCATAGACCAGAGTCTTACCGCGGCGGCAGACGGCGGCAGGATAGAGGCGGAAGATACAACAAACTATCTTACAGACTTTTTTGATCAGATAGACAAGCTTGTAAATAAAAAGTAATTTTAAAGGCGCGTTGTAAAACGCGCCTTTTTACTGATTTTTTTCCGGCATATACTTCCAGTACCGCACGGGCATATAGCCCTTCATCTGTTTTTCGTGCGGACGTTCTTTTATATTTACGCTGGCATAATACTTTTTCCACAGCCCTTCAAAAGCTTTTTCGTATTCCGAAAGGTAAATTTCTGCTTCGCCCACGTCTGCGGTAAACCATTCGTTGCCGTTGTACAAAGCGGCTTTTTTGCGCTTTAAATCGTGTATTGCAAATTTTGTATTGCAAAGCCGACGTATAAAGTGCGGAACAATAAGTTCGGTTATGTCGTTATCGGGGGAGCAGGGGGCGTACAGCGCACCGCTCTCCGTTTCCATAAATCTCAAAAAACCTTTCATATTGTGCGCTTCGCTTGTAATTTTATTAATAATCTCCATCATCTGTATCACCGCAGGGTGATTGAGCATGGCCCTTACAGGGCGGTTTTCTTTTACAAGAATTCTCAGGTATTCAAGCGCAATCTGTTCTTTAAGTTTGTTGCCGCTCCTTAGCGCAAGGTCAATGTCGCCGCAGGAGTATTTGTCTATACTGTCTATTTTATCTGCAACACGCTTTACTTTGTCGATTTCCGTCTGCAAATATATTACTTCGCTGTCAAGCGTAATCTGTACGATCTTTTCGCTTGTAACCATTGCACCGCCGCGGTATGCGTAGTAAACCGCCGTATAAAACCCTTCGGCAGTGCCGTCAGTTATATAAATTTTCATAGTTCACCGCTAAGGGCAGAAAGGGCGGTTGTCGGCTCCGAAAACATAGACAGCTGCTCATTGTGCTCTTCCGCTCCGCTGAGCAGCAGTGCAGATTTTATACTGCTTAAACTTCCGCTGCCGTAAAACTTACCCTTGCACGTAATAAAGTGTTTAGCCCTTTTTAATACTATGCGCATTTTTGCAAGATTATCAAAGTCAAGCCTGCCAAATTTTCTTGCTTCGGTAATTTTATATGCACTTTTTGCACCGATGCCTGGAACACGCAGCAGCATTTCAAGGGGAGCGGTATTTATCTCTACAGGGAACAGCTGCATATTTTTAAGCGCCCACGCACACTTTGGGTCGTATTCATCGCTTAAATTTTCTCCGTTTCCGCAAATTTCTTCCACGTCAAAGCCGTAAAATCGTATAAGCCAGTCTGCCTGGTAAAGCCTGTGTTCTCTCAGCAGCCCTGCGGGTTTTGCAGGCAAAAGCGGGCTTTGTACTACGGGCACGTAAGAAGAGTAGTATACCCTTTTAAGCCCGATGTTGCGGTACATATATTCTGTAAGACGCAGTATCTGCCCGTCGCTTTCGGGTGAAGCTCCTATAATCATCTGCGTGGTTTGCCCTGCGGGGATAGATTTGTTGCGCTTAATTTTATTCTCTTTATCGTAAAGCTGAGCGCTGCGCAGTTTCTGCATGGGTACAATAATGCTGTTCTTTGTTTTTTGCGGGGCAAGAAGCTTTAAAGATTTTTCTGAAGGGAGTTCTATGTTGTAGCTCATTCTGTCTGCATACTTTGCGGCTTTAAGCGCAAGATCGTCGTTGCAGTGCGGAATGCCCTTTATATGTATATAGCCGTTAAAATGGTACTCTTTCCGCAATTTTATTGCCGTTTCCGTTAAAAGTTCCATGGTTCTGTCAGGCGAGCCGAATACTGCCGAAGACAAAAATAACCCTTCTATATAATTGCGTTTATAAAAATTTATGGTAAGCTCGCAGATATCTTCAGGCGAGATGCTCGCTCTTTTTACGTCTGCACTGCGCCTGTTGGGGCAGTATTCGCAGTCGTAAATGCAGTCGTTGCTCATAAGAATTTTTAAAAGGGAAATACATCTTCCGTCGGGGGTAAAGGAGTGGCATATCCCGCCGACGGAAGCGTTACCGATTCCCCCGTTTGTGTTCGCCCTGCGCGATCCGGAGGAAGAGCAGGACACATCGTATTTTGCGCTCTCTGTTAAAATTTGTAAAGTTGTTGCGTCTAACATATTTTGCATCCCGCTTAACGTTTATCGGCGGCAATAAAACCCGAAGCCGCTGCTTAAAACGTATGTTCTATAGATTTATTATACTACGCATAAAACGGCTTGTCAAACATTCGTTTTAAAGTTTTATATAAAATTCTTGTTTGCTGTGCATAAATTAAAAAAATTAAATTATTTTTTCACAAATTTTTCATACATATATAAATTTTATTTGGTAATATTTAAACGTAGATGTTTTACTTATAGCTTTGTAAGGTTAAAAATAATTATAATATAAAATATTAAGGCGGAAGAATAATGAAAGTTCTTATTGTAGATGACGAAGAAATGATACGCAACGTGCTTAAAGAATACGTAGAGTTTGAAGGCAACGAAGCATATGAAGCCTGCGACGGCATGGAGGCTGTAAGAATGTGCCGCGATAACGATTACGACATGATTCTTATGGACGTAATGATGCCGAAGTTAGACGGCTTTTCCGCCGTTAAAGAAATTAAAAAGAATAAAGACATACCTGTAATTATGCTGTCTGCCCGCGGGGAAGAATACGATAAACTTTTCGGCTTTGAAATAGGGGTAGACGATTACGTAACCAAGCCGTTTTCTCCCAAAGAACTAATGGCTCGTATAAACGCTGTAACAAAGCGCCGCTCTGCAGAACAGGCAGAAGGCAAAAACGACGTTGTTCAGTTTGAAGGGCTTGTTATAGATATGGCAGGCAGAAACGTTTACGTAGACGGAGAAAAGGCAGAACTTACCCCCAAGGAATACGAAATTTTATTTTACTTTGTAAAGAACAAAGGTATTGCGCTCACACGTGAAAAACTTTTGATGGACGTATGGGGGTTCGATTTTTACGGCGACGACAGAACGGTAGACACACACATCAAGATGTTGCGTTCCAACCTTAAACAGTACAGAAAGTTTATAGTAACTTTGCGGGGGCTGGGATACAAATTTGAAGTCTGAAAAAAAGAAAAAGTATAAGCGCCCTAAAAATCTGAATATAATGCTGTGGCGTAACTTTTGCCTGTTTTCGCTGCTGATAATTCTTGTAGTAGGTATTATCTGCTACTTTGTTGTTAGCAATTCGTTGTCTTCTTACGTGCAGGCTAAAATGCGTACCGTTGGCTCAGAAGTAAGCGAAATGCTTGATAATTCTTCACCTGTCGATGAAAACGCGCTTACACAGTATATTAACGGGCAATGCTTTCTTAACGGAATAAATATAGTAGTCATCACGCAGGACGGGGTGATACTTTTGCCTAACGATATAAGCGCGGTAGAAGCTGGCTACTGGTCGGGTGTAGAAGTTACCGTGTACGAAAAGCTTTCCGGCTCAGACCTTACCGATGTTTTGTTCAAGGTAGATAACGCTTACATTTATGCAATGCAGACGAGCTATGCTGCACATAGCGGCAGTACGTCTTACTTAGTAATAAGTTATGCGCTTGAAGTGGCAAACAATGCAGTAAATTCAGTGCAGAGTTACCTTATAATAATAGGCATATTTATTATTTTAATTGCGTTTCTGGTTTCTTACGGCATTGCGCAAAAGATATCAGATCCGTTAAAACGGCTTACGGCTACGGCAAATAAAATGGCAAAAGGCGATTATAGCGTAAAGTTTGCTTCTACCGAATACCAGGAAATAGCCCAGCTGTCTGACACGCTTAACTATGCCAAAGACGAAATAAAAAAGACAGACGACTTCCAGAAAGAACTTCTGGCAAACGTATCGCACGATTTAAAGACGCCTCTTACCATGATAAAGGCTTACGCCTCTATGATACAGGAAATATCGGGCGACGACCCTGAAAAGCGCAACCAGCATCTGCAGGTTATAATAGACGAATCTGACAGGCTTACGGGGCTGGTTAACGACCTGTTAAACGTATCTAAAATCAGTTCTGACGTAGACCAGATAAACAAGAAAGTATTCAATCTTACCGAGTTTTTATTTGGCATTCTGCGTAAGTTTGAATATTTGCAGGACACGCAGGGCTATTCATTTTATGCTGATATAGACGCAGACCTTTACACCTATGCCGATGAAGAAAAAATCGGCCAGGTGCTTTACAACCTTATTTCCAATGCAGTAAACTACACCGGGCAGGATAAAAAAGTATTTATAAGCCTTAAGCTTGACGTGGCGGAAAACCGCATAAAGTTCAGCGTAAGGGATACGGGTAAAGGCATAAAAAAGGAAGAAATACCTTCTATCTGGAACAGGTACTACAGGGCTAAAGAAGAGCACGCCCGCCCGGTAAAAGGCACGGGACTGGGGCTTTCTATAGTAAAAACCATATTAGAAAAGCATTCCTTTAACTTTGGCGTAGAGTCAGAAGAAGGCAAGGGTTCAACATTCTGGGTAGATTTCCCCGAAGTTGACGCCGAAGTTCCTGCAGATTAATATATTAACCAACCCGCCGTATTTTATATACGGCGGTAATTTTGTATTGTAAATCAGCTTAACTTGTGATACAATATTATACAAATTTATCTTTGTTTTACAATTATTGCTTGGCGTTAATATGAAAGAGTTACAGCTTAAAAATAAAAAGATTATAATGCAAAAACTTATGCCGTTCGGGTTTAAAGAGTGCGGCGGTAAATACGTTTATACGCAGGATATTTTAAACGGGCAGTTCAATCTGCAGATACAGGTCTTGCAGGAAGATAAAATTTGTACCCGTCTTACAGAAAATGACGTCGGGGAAGAGTATGTCCTTCATCTTTATCCTGCGGCAACGGGTGAATTTGTCGGCAGCGTAAGGGCAGGTTATAACGCCGTGTTAGAAAAATTTATAAGAGAATGCTGCGAGACGGAAATTTTTAAATGCGGACAAACTAAAGAAGTAATTAATTACGTAAGAGAAAAATATTGCAATGAACTTGAATTTTTATGGCAAAAATTCCCCGATTGCGCAGTGTTCCGCAGGCAAGACACCAATACATGGTACGGTATAATTCTTACCGTGTCGCGCGCAAAGCTCGGCTTAAACAGCAAAGAAGCGGCAGAAGTTTTAGATTTACGCATACTACCAGAAGATATGGATCTGGTTGTAGACGGTAAAAAATATTTTTACGGTTACCATATGAATAAAAAAAGCTGGTATACCATTGTGTTAGACGGCAGTGTTCCCACAGAAGAAATTTTTATGCGTATAGACAACAGTTACAGCCTTGCAGCGCAAAAGAAGGGTAAGAGCAAAACAAAATAGTTATAATTGCACATATGGTTTATACTTTTTTACATCCGTCTGTATCAGTTAAAAAAAGCTTGCCTATAATTTAATTATGCGATAAAATGTTTAATGCGGTAAAAAAATATACGGTAAAATACTATGCAGTTTAAGTTACATTCAAAATTCCAGCCTACCGGCGACCAGCCGCAGGCTATAGAAAAACTGACCGAAGGCGTGTTAGACGGCATCCGCACGCAGGTGCTTGTCGGCGTTACTGGCAGCGGCAAAACGTTTACTATGGCAAATATAATTAAAAACGTAAACCGCCCCACGCTTGTAATTGCGCACAACAAAACGCTTGCCGCACAGCTCTGCAACGAATTCAGAGAATTCTTCCCCGAAAACAGGGTAGAATACTTTGTCTCTTATTACGACTATTATCAGCCAGAAAGTTATATTCCTTCTTCTGATACCTATATAGAAAAGGATATGAGCTTAAATGACGAGATAGATAAACTCCGTAACTCTGCTACAAGTTCTTTGGGCGAAAGGGAAGACGTTATTGTTGTTGCGTCTGTCTCCTGTATATACGGTCTGGGTGCGCCCGAAGAGTACTTCCGTCTTTCTATATCTTTAAGACCGGGGATGGAACTTGAAAGGGATGAACTTATACGGCGGCTGGTGGAAATCCAGTACCAGCGCAGGGATATAGATTTTCAAAGAGCTTCTTTCCGCGTCCGCGGGGATACCGTAGATATAATGCCCGCAAGCAATTCTGAAGTTGCCATAAGGGTAGAATTTTTCGGCGACGAAGTAGACAGAATCTGCGAGACGGACGCCGTTACGGGCAACGTTATTTCAGAACTTAAGCACGTTCTTATATTCCCCGCAAGCCACTATGCGGTAGGTTCCCAAAAACTTGAAAATGCGCTTTCGGTAATAGAAATGGATATGAAGGAAGAGGTAAAAGCCTTCCGTGATGCCGGTAAGCCGTTAGAGGCAGAGCGGCTTGAACAGCGCACCACGTTCGACCTTGAAATGATGCGGGAGATCGGCTATTGCAGCGGGGTAGAAAATTACAGCCGTTACTTTGACGGCAGAAGCCCCGGTGAGCCGTCTTTTACCCTTTTAGATTACTTTCCGCAGGGTAAATTTTTGGTGTTTATAGACGAAAGCCATATGACCATCCCGCAGATAAGGGCTATGTACCACGGAGACCGTTCCCGCAAAGAAAATCTTGTAAACTACGGTTTCCGTTTAAAATCTGCATACGATAACCGCCCGCTTACGTTTGAAGAATTTGACGAAAGGATACCGCAGCTCATCTGCGTTTCGGCAACGCCCGCACCGTACGAACTGGAACAGTCGGGGCAGACGGTAGAACAGCTTATCCGCCCCACGGGGCTGCTGGACCCCTTGATTGATGTAAGACCTACCAAAAGGCAGATAGACGACTTATACGGCGAAATAAACAAAGAGATTGCTGCCGGCGGCAGGGTGCTTGTAACCACCATGACAAAGCGCATGGCAGAAAGTTTAACCGATTACTTAAAGGAGCATAACCTTAAAGTGCGCTATATGCACAGCGATATAGACGCATTGGAGCGTATAGATATTATTAACGGTCTGCGCAGCGGCGAGTTTGACGTTTTGTGCGGTATCAACCTTTTAAGGGAAGGGCTTGACCTGCCCGAAGTACGGCTGGTTGCCATTTTAGACGCCGATAAAGAGGGTTTTCTGCGCAGCGAAACGGCTTTGGTGCAGACGGTAGGCAGGGCGGCGAGAAACGCCGACGGCAGGGTTATAATGTACGCAGACGTGATGACGGGCAGCATGAAGCGCGCCATAGACGAAACGCAAAGAAGGCGCGAAGTGCAGGATGCTTATAACAAAGAACACGGGATTATACCTAAAACCATTGTAAAAGAAGTAAAGAGCACACTTTCTATAACAGGTAAAAAGCTTGCAGGCGACGATATAAAAGCTTCCGACATACCCGCCGAAATAGAAAAGCTAAAAGCGCTTATGAAGGTTGCTTCTGACCAGCTTGACTTTGAAAAGGCAATAGAGATACGCGATACCATATCGCAGCTGAAAAAGAGAATGAAAATGAGGGGAGCAAAAACTCCCGATTAAAAAAATGATAGAAGAAATTTACGTAAAAGGCGCAAAAGAAAATAACTTAAAAAATATAGACGTACACATTCCCCGCAACACGCTTACTGTGTTTACGGGGCTTTCGGGCAGCGGTAAATCTACGCTTGCATTCGATACGATTTTTGCAGAAGGGCAAAGGCGGTATATCGAAAGTTTATCGTCTTATGCAAGGCAATTTTTGGGGCAGATGGAAAAGCCCGACGTAGAACTTATAGAAGGGCTTTCCCCCGCGATATCCATAGACCAGAAGACTACTTCGCACAACCCCCGTTCCACGGTGGGTACGGTAACGGAAATTTACGATTACTTCCGTCTGCTTTTTGCAAGGGTAGGCATTCCCCATTGCCCCAAATGCGGCAGAGAGATAAGAAAACAGTCTGTAGACGAAATTGCAGACCGTGTGCTTGCAATGCCTGCAGGCAGTAAAATTATGGTAGAAGCCCCCGTTGCCCGCGGCAAAAAGGGAGAGTTTGTAAAGGAGCTTGCTTCCTATAAAAAGAGCGGCTTCGGCAGGGTAAAGATAGATGGCAACACCTACGATTTACAGGAAGATATTAAGCTTGAAAAAAATATCAGGCACAATATTTCTGTTATTGTAGACAGGCTTGTCATAAAGGAAGGGCTTACAAAGCGCCTTACCGACAGCCTGGAAAGCGCTTTAAAACTTTCTGACGGGTTGGTAATAATAGATGACGGCGTGAAGGAAGATCTTTATTCCACCAATTACGCCTGCCCCGACTGCGGAATTTCCATAGAGGAAATAGAACCCCGTTTATTTTCCTTCAACACACCTTGGGGTGCCTGCCCCGAATGTTCAGGGTTGGGCTTTAAACAGGTGGTAGACCCCGACCTGATTTGCCAGGATAAAAACAAAACCCTGCGCGAAGGGGCAATAAAAGCTACCGGCTGGATGTTAGATCCTCCGCAAGTTACACAGATGTATATTTCTTCGCTTGCCAAGACATACAACTTTTCTATGGACGTGCCTGTAAAAGATTTACCGGAGGAAGTGTACAACCTGCTTATGTACGGCAACGGCGGCGAAGAGATTGATTTAGATTACAACGCTTACCACTACAAGGGAACGTATAAAACGGCATGGGAAGGTTTTGTAAACCATCTGCAGCGCAGGTACAACAACACTTCTTCTGAAGGGGTAAAGTGGGACATAGAGCGCTATATGCGCACAACCGACTGCCCCGTATGCCACGGCAAAAGGCTTAAAAAAGAAGCGTTAGCCGTAACAGTGGGCGGTAAAAATATTGCTCAGATTTGCGATATGTCTATAGATGATTTATCTGATTTTGCAGACTTTTCTTTCTTTACTCCCACAGAGCATATGATTGCCGACAGCATAATAAAAGAGATAGACAGCCGTATGAACTTTTTAAAGAACGTGGGGCTTGGATATCTTACTTTGTCGCGGAACGCAGCTACCCTTTCTGGCGGGGAAAGCCAGCGTATAAGGCTGGCTACCCAGATCGGCAGTGCGCTTACTGGTGTGTTATATATCCTTGACGAGCCGTCTATAGGTCTTCATCAGCGTGATAACGAAAAATTGCTCAATTCATTAAAGGGCTTAAGGGATATCGGCAACACGCTCATCGTGGTGGAACACGACGAAGATACCATGCGCGCTGCTGATTATATAGTGGATATCGGACCTATGGCAGGCGTACACGGCGGCGAAGTTGTAGCCTGCGGCACGGTAGAAGATATTATGGCGGAACCGCGCTCCATTACGGGTGATTTTCTTGCCGGCAGAAGAAAAATTGAAGTGCCCGCCGTAAGGTCTGTACCCGACGGCAGATATTTAAAAGTCAAAGGCGGCAGGCAGAATAATCTTAAAAATATAGACGTGGAAGTTCCCGCAGGGCTTATTACGGCGGTAACAGGTGTCTCCGGTTCGGGTAAATCAAGCCTTGTAAACGAGATTATTTACCCTTACCTTGCAAATAATTTAAACGGCGCAAAGCAGGCTTTGGGCAAGTTTGACAACATAGAAGGGCTTGAATATTTTGATAAGGTAATAGCTATAGACCAACAGCCGATAGGCAGAACTCCCCGAAGCAACCCTGCAACGTATACGGGTGTGTTCACGATGATACGCGATCTTTTTGCTGCAACGCCTGACGCCAAAGAAAGGGGTTACAAGAGCGGAAGATTCTCTTTTAACGTAAAGGGCGGCAGATGCGAACACTGCGAAGGCGACGGCATTTTAAAGATAGAGATGCACTTTTTGCCCGATATTTATGTTCCCTGCGAAGTGTGCGGCGGCAAGCGGTACAACAGGGAGACGTTAGAAGTTAAATATAAAGGTAAGTCTATAGCCGACGTGTTGGATATGACGGTAGAAGACGCTGCCGAATTTTTCAAGCCGATATCTACAATTTACTCAAAACTTTCTACTTTGGTAGATGTAGGGCTCGGCTATATAAAACTTGGGCAGAGCGCAACTACCCTTTCGGGCGGCGAAGCGCAAAGGGTAAAGCTTGCAACCGAACTTTCTAAACGCAGCACGGGGAAGACGTTTTATATATTGGACGAGCCTACCACAGGACTGCATAGTTACGACGTGGATAAGCTTATTAAAATACTTTCCCGTCTGCGTGAAGGCGGCAATACAGTGCTTGTTATTGAGCACAACCTTGACGTTATAAAAAATGCCGACTGGATAATAGATTTAGGTCCCGAAGGGGGCGACAAGGGCGGTACAATAGTTGCAACAGGCTCACCCGAAGACGTAGCTCAAAACCCCGCCAGCAGCACGGGATTATTCCTTAAAAAGGTTTTAAATATATAAGGCGATATTAATATGATAATAAATACAGGCGGGCGTACAGATACCGTACAATACTACACCGACTGGCTGTTAAAGCGTTTTTCAGAAGGGTATGTATTAACGCGCAATCCGCTGTTTCCCAACAAAGTAAACAGGTATGAATTGACTCCCGATAAGGTAGACTGCGTTGTTTTTTGCTCAAAAAACTATAAGCCGATTTTACCGCGCCTTAACGAAATAACCGATAAATTTAATACCTATTTTCATTACACGATAACGGCATATGGCAAGGACGTAGAACCTGGGGTACCGTCTACAGAAGAGAGTATTCAGACGCTTATACAGCTTAGCAAAATTGTAGGTAAAAACCGTATCGCATGGAGATACGACCCTGTTCTTTTGACAGAAAAGTATACAATTTCACGCCATTTGCAGACCTTTGAAAGTATGGCAAAGGTTTTAAGCCCCTACATAGACCGCTGTATTTTCAGCTTTGTAGAAATGTATAAAAAGCTTGAATATAATATGCCAGAACTTATTGCCATGACTGATGATAATAAAGAAGAACTTGCAAAGGGGTTGGGCGATATTGCGAAAAAGTACGGCATTTATTTGCAGACCTGCGGTACAAACGTCGATTACAGCCGCTATAATATTCACCCTTCCGGCTGTATGACTCTTGATATGTTGGGTAATGCAAACGGCGTTGCTTTTAAAAATTTAAAGCATAAGGGTATGAGACAAGGGTGCCACTGCATAGAAAGCCGTGATATAGGCGCTTACGATACATGTTTAAACGGCTGTAAGTACTGTTATGCAAATAAGAACCCGCATAAAGCGTATGAAAACTATAAATACCATAACCCTGATTCGCCGCTGCTGCTTGGCGAAGTAAAACCGACGGATACCATAACGCAGGGCGCGCAGAAAAGCTTTTTGATTACAAATAAAGACTAATAAAAAAATACCGTGGCAGCCACGGTATTTTTTAAGTTTTTAATTCAATCAGCCCCTGTTTTTGTTGTAGGTGTTGCCGTTGTTAAGCGTATAAACGTAATAGCAGTTTCCGCTTTCGTCAGTTTCTATGCTTACGGTGTAGGTAGCGGCAGAAGTGTTGCTGCCAACCTTTATTTTAATAACTTCTTTGCCGTATTCGGTTTCTTTTTCAAAATAGAAGGTTTGCGTTTCAAGCACGCCGTTTGCATTGCGTGTGCTTTGCTTCATTTCTATTTCGGTTTCGCCCTTTTCCTGTTCGTATTCAAACGAGCAGCTTTCGGTAAGAACGTTATTTTCGTAGATTGAATATTTGTATTCCTGTTCGCTTTCACCGTCTTCTTCGCTTACTTCCTGTTCAACTTTCATATAAGATGTTTCGCTTAAAGTAATGGTAAGCTGGTGTTCCGTTTCAGTTTCGGTGCTGAATAAATCTGATTCGGTAGAAGTTTGCTTTCTGCCGTTTAAGCTGTAGGATATACCATCTATGTAAATCAAGCCTTCTACAGAATAAATTTGTTCTGTCTCGGTTTCGGTGCCGTCTTTTTCTGTAATTTCGCTTACAAGCGTTTCGTTGTAATACATTACATACTCAAAGTTTTCTCCCGATAAATTACCGCAGGATATGGTAAGTTTTACTGCGTAGTTTGAATTGTCAGAAGTGCCTTCGGTAAAAGTGTAACCGCCCGAACCTAAAAGGTTTTCTACTAAGGTCATATAGCTGTTAAGGGTGTTAATTGTTTCTTCGTCGGTTACTGTTGTCCCTGCCGTAAGCTGGTTTTTTGCAAGGTTTGCAGTCTGCGCTTCGGCGGTCTGGCTGCCGTTCATAGAAGAGATAATCATTGCGGCGGACGCTGCAGAAAATCCGTAAACTTCTGTGTCGGTGTCAAGGCTTGCAAAGCCTTTTTGTGAATTGTTACCGGAACAAGCGGCAAGTCCGCCTATTCCTAATGCCATTATAGCGGCGATAGAAAGGGTAGCAAGAATTTTTTTCATTTTAATTTTTCTCCTTGTCGTTTATTTGTACTTATAAAACAATCGTGATTTTCTTTTTGTTGGTAAAATTTAAAAATTTTTAAAAAAATTTACGGTGTGGGTATAACCACACCGCAAAAGCTGATTTTTATTTTCGGTTTGAACTGTATTCACCGTCGCTGAAAACGTATCTGTAATTGCCGTTTTCTACATAAATTTTTAATGAATATTTTTGTCCGTTTATTTCTGCTTTTACCTGAATAACCGTATCGCCGCTGCCTTGCTTATAAACAAATTCTATTGTGTTTTTAACGCCGTTTTTTGTTATTACAAGTTCAAGCTCTGTTTCGCCGTCTTCATTTTCCATTTCGGCGACAACGCTTTCGGTAAGTTTACCGTTTTCGTAAATGTATATTTCTGTAGTTTTTTCTGTTTCATTTTCGCCGTCTTCGGTTTCTTCTTCGTATTCCTGCTTGATTATTATATAAGAATTATCCGCAGTATAAGCTTTAAACCAAAGCTCGCTTTCTGTTTCGCCCGTTTCGGTCTCTTCACTTCTGCCGCCAGTAACGGGATACTGTACGCCGTTTACAACAAGTATTCCGCTTATGTCGTAATTGTCTTCCGTTTCGTCCCCGTCCGTTTTGCTTGAAGTCTGTGTTTCGTTAAAATACATTACGTAAGACACATTTTCACCCAACAGGTCGCTGTAAGATACAGTCATTGTATAAGTGTAATCGCCGTCTCCGTCGGCACTTGTAATGGTAGTGTGGGTTATTCCGCTGTTGCCAAGCATTTCTTCTACAAAGGAGATATATTCTTCTATAAGGGTTACAGCCTGCTGTTCGCTGTCTGTAATACCGTCTGCCGCAAGCTTAGCTTTAGCCAGCGATGCGCTGCCCGTTTGCGTCTGCATTGCAAGTATAGAGCCTGCCGATGCTGCGCAGTATGCGTAAAAATCTTCTGAATCGACAGTAGTGGAGATAATGCCGCCCGGTATTATTGAAGAAGGTTTATTTTTACCCAAAGTGATGGGAAGTATAATGCAAAGGGCTATAACTACCGCAAGAGCGGCGGCAATAATGGCGTACATAGTTTTGCGGTTGCCTTTTGCTTTTGTTCCGCCGTGGGCGTAAGCTTCAACTCCGCCCTGCCCGTAAAGTTCTGCCCGTATATCTTCTTTAATTTTGTCGTCGGGCAGTATGGCGTTTGCCTGTTTGCTTAAAAGTTTTTTAACGTCTTTCATTGTCTGCCCTCCTTTTCAAGTTCTTTTCTCAATTTTTTTAACGCTTCGTTATTTTTCCACGTAACGGTGCCAATCGGCATGCCAAGCATGGCAGAAACTTCACGGCGCTTGTAGCCCGCAACGTGGCAAAGCATAAGTATTTCGTATTCGTCTTCCGCAAGAATCTTTGCTGCAATGTCAAATATAAAGGGAGTATCCGTTTCGTGCGAGCCGTATTTCCATGCGTCAGCGTCAAAGTCGGTAGATATTTCACGCTTTTTTCGCTCTATAAAATTTAATGCAAGATTTTTACCTATCTTTATCAGCCAGGCTGTAAAGTTTGTATTCGGCTCGTATGTAGATATTGCTTTAAGCGCCCTTATGTAAGTGTCGTGCAAAATATCTTCGGCGTCAGGTTTATTTTTTACTATATATAAAATAGCAAAGTAGGCAGGTTTATAGGTGTGCCCGTAAATATAATCAAACGCCTTTTTATCCCCTGCAGCAAAGTCTGCAATCTTGCGTTCAAGTTTATCTTTATCCATTATTTTTCCATAATATCAAACAATTTAAAAATTCATTTTGTTGGAGATTTTACATTTTTATTACATTTAATTATACAATCAAAAATGCAATCGGTCAACATAAAAATGTAATGGCAAAATTGCACTTTAAAGAATATGCTGATAATGAATTATTTTAAAGGAGTATAAATTTATGTCCGTTCCGCTTACAGCAAATAAACCATTTCCTTCAACAAAAAATATTACGTCGGACGCTTACAGTTTAAGGGTAATTTCTTCTGCATACGCAACGCCTACCGGGGAACTGAACACAATTTTACAATATATTTACCAGACGTATTTTTTTAAAGCAAAGGGGTATAAAGATATTGCAGACAGCATACAGGGCATTGCCATTGCAGAGATGACTCATTTAAGCGCATTGGGCGAATGTATGCTTGCCCTTGGCGGTGCTCCCGTTTATACGTCCTGCCCGCCTGCGGCTTATAATTTTTATTCAACAAAGTATGTTACATATTCACGCAGCCTTATTATGATGGCGGAAGATGACATCCGTGCAGAAAAACATGCCATACGTACATATGAGCGCATGTTATGCCTTCTGAAAAATGAGAACGTGAAAGAGCTTATAGAGCGCATTGCAGAAGACGAAAGACTGCATTTAAAGGAGTTTGAAAATATTTTATGTAAACTTAAAAGTTGACAGTTTGCTGCGTTTGATATAAAATCTATATAAATAACATAAGCTGGATATTATTATGATGGAATGCGACGTTGCTGTAGTGGGCGGCGGTGCCTGCGGGCTTGCTCTTGCAACCCTTTTAAGCAGCAGAACAAAACTGAATATTATTGTTATAGAAGGTAACCCCAGGGCTGGCAAAAAGCTTGCCGCAAGCGGCAACGGCCAGGGCAATATTTCTAACACACAGATGTCCGCTGATAAATATTTTGGCGGCGGCGCAGCGCTTGCGGGTGAAATTATTTCCCGCTACGGTAATGTATGGCGCGATCTTTTTTACGGTAAATTTGTAACCGATTCATCGGGCAGAATCTATCCCGCAGGCAGGCAGGCTTCTGCCCTTTCTGATTGCCTTATAAAGCGGATAAGCGGCTGCGGCGCAACAATAATTACAGGCGAAAGGGTAACGGATATAAATAAATCTTTCGGTTTTGTTTTAAATTTATCAGGCGGCGGTAAAATAAAAGCAAAATACGTTGCACTGTGTACCGGCGGCAAAGCGCAAAAGCAGTTCGGCACCGACGGCTTTTCTTATGCTTTAGCGCAGAAATTCGGTCATAAAATTACAAATCTGTACCCGTCGCTTGTGCAGTTAAAAACTGATACTGCTTATATAAAAACACTGCGCGGTCTGCGTGCCGATTGCGTTGTTACGGCGCTTTGCGAAGGACAAGAAATTGCCCGTTCGCGCGGAGACGTTATTTTTACCGAGTACGGCGTTTCGGGCAACGCAATTTTTAACGTTTCTGCTTACGTGGCTGATAAAAGCAATGTAACTTTAAATATTGAGTTCGCTCCCGATTTTACGCAGGAAGAAATTGAATGGGACGTCATATTAAAAAAATCTAACGGGTACGAAGACAGCGAGCTTTTGGCTTGCACGCTTAATAACCAGATAGGCAGGGCGGTAATAAAGCGCAGCGGCAGCAACGCCAAAAAAATTGCCTATACGGTAAAGTATTTTACTCTGCCCGTAACGGGCACGCTTGGCTTTGACTATGCGCAGGTTACAAAGGGCGGTATAGATATCAGCGGCGTTAAAAACAATCTTGAAAGTAAGTTAGCGGACAACCTTTTCTTTGGCGGTGAAATACTTGACGTAGACGGTGCGTGCGGCGGATTCAACCTTACGTGGGCTTTTGCAAGCGGAGCGGCAATAGCGGCGGAGATAGAAAGCAGGCTATGATTATACGGCAGGATAACGTAAAATTAAATATTTCGGAAAGCGAAAGCCGCCTTGTGGATATTGCAAAACGCAAACTTAAAAGGCAGCCGAAGTACTTTAAGATATTAAAAAAATCGCTTGACGCGAGAGACAAAAATAACATACATTGGGTGTATTCCATTGCATTTTCCGCCGACGAAGAAAGGGAGAACAAGCCCCCTTTGCAAAAGGTAACAAATCCGCCTGTCGTTTGTGTGGTAGGTGCCGGCCCCGCAGGGCTTTGCTGTGCCGTAAGGCTTGCCGACAGGGGCTTTTATCCTGTTGTAATAGAGCGCGGCGGCGATGTAGAAAGCCGTTCGGCGGCGGTAGATTTGTTCTGCACGCAAAAAATTTTAAATGAAAATTGTAACGTGCAGTTCGGCGAAGGCGGTGCAGGTACTTTTTCTGACGGTAAATTAAACACGCAGACGCATGACGGTTACAACCGCGATGTGCTTGAAACATTTTACCGCTTTGGCGCACCCGAAGAAATTTTGTATTACAATAAACCGCATATCGGCAGCGATAAGCTAAAGGGCGTTGTTAAGGCAATGCGTCAATATATTATCTCCTGCGGCGGTAAATTTTTATTTGATACGGTTTTTACCGGTTTTGTACAAAGGGACGGAGCACTTAAATCTGTAATAGTAAAAAATGTTCTTACTGGGCAGGAGAGCGAAATAATTACCGACATAGCTGTTCTTGCATTGGGGCATTCTGCGCGCGATACATTTAAAATGCTCAATGAAAACGGTGTTTATATGCAGCCGCGTGATTTTGCCGTAGGCGTACGCATAGAGCATCTTGCTTCAGAAATCAACAGGGCGCAATACGGCTCGGCGGCACATCTGCTGCCTGCTGCAGATTACAAGCTTGTATCTCATGCACACGAAAGAACGGTGTTTACCTTTTGTATGTGCCCGGGCGGCGTGGTTATACCTGCTGCAAGCGAACAGGGCGGGGTGGTAGTAAACGGCATGAGCAATTACGACCGCGGCGGCGTTAATTCAAACAGTGCGCTTATGGTCCAGCTAAAAAAGCAAGACTTCGGCGAAGGACTGTTCGACGGTATGGATTTTCAGCGTAAAATTGAACAAGCCGCTTACCGCATCGCAGGCAGCAATTACGGTGCGCCCTGCCAGCTATACGGCGATTTTGCTTCGGGCAGGGTATCGGATAAATTTGGTGAAGTTTCGTCTTCCTATGCGGCTGGTACTACTTTTGCTCCGCTTGACAAGGTTTTACCTAATGTGGCGGCAGATGCGTTAAGGGTTGCAATACCCGATATGGACAGGCGGCTTAAAGGTTTTGCTAACCCTTATGCGGTAATGACGGGTGTGGAATCACGCTTTTCTTCCCCGGTGCGTATAGAGCGCGGCAGTGATTTGCAGAGCGTAAGCGTAAAAGGGCTTTACCCCTGCGGTGAAGGCAGCGGCTATTCGGGCGGCATTACAAGCTCTGCGGCAGACGGTATAAAAGTTGCAGATTTTATTTGCGGTTTGCACATAAACAGCTGAATAAATCATTAAATAAATATCTTATTTTCATACGGCTGACACAAAACCGTTCTATAATTAAGCCATAATTTCGTTAAGAAATTTTTAATTTAACCATTCTAACTTTTTTCATATTCTCTCGATTACTAACCCATGTTGCATCTGCAACATGGGTTAGTATCGTTTATAAACAAAAAAACCAGACCAAAAATTTTTCGGTCTGGTTTTAAGAATTACTGTAATTTACATTGTTTCTACGTTGATAAGGTTAGAGTTGCCGCTCTTGCCGTTGGGCGTACCGCCTGTTAAAACTATCCTGTCGCCTTTTTGTACAAGACCGGTATCCATAGCGGCGCGCTTGCCGTAGTGGAACAGTACGTCTACCGAATAGAATTCTTCGCTCATAACGGGTATAACGCCCCAGCTTAACGCAAGTTTGCGGTAAGCCCTTTCGTCGGTAGTCATACCGATAATATCAATCATGGGGCGGAAGCGTGATACAAGTTTAGCCGTATGTCCTGTTCTTGTGCAGGCCACTATAAGCTTAGCGCCGATATCGGTTGCAAGAGTGCAGGCAGAATGGGAAAGCGCTTCAGAAAGAGTTTGTATATGGTAATCGTCGGGGTCTATATAAGATATATAGTTTGTATTAAGTTCTGCTTGCGCAGCAATGCGAGCCATAGCCTTAACGGCTTCTACGGGATATTCACCTGCAGCCGTTTCGCCGGAAAGCATTACGGCAGAAGATCCGTCGTAAACAGCGTTAGCAACGTCAGAAATTTCTGCCCTGGTGGGGCGGGGCTGGTGAATCATAGATTCAAGCATCTCGGTAGCGGTTACGCTGCGCTTGCCGTGCACACGGCATTCGTGAATAATTTTCTTTTGTATGCTGGGCAGCTCTTCAAAGGGAACTTCTACGCCAAGGTCGCCGCGGGCAACCATTATGCCGTCGCTTACTTCCAATATCTCGTCAAGGTTATTTACGCCCGCACGGCTCTCTATCTTAGCTATAATTTCTACATCGCCGGCAGGGGAGCCGCATTTTTCAAGCCACTTTCTTACGTCTATAATGTCCTGTGCCTTGGATACAAAAGAGCAGGCTATAAAGTCTATCCCCTGTTCAACGCCGAACTTGATGTCGTCTTTATCCTGGTCAGAAAGGTAAACCATATCAAGTTCTTTGTCGGGGAAGAACATAGACTTCCTGTTGGAAAGAACGCCGCCGATAACCGTTTTGCAGATAACTTCGGGTGCTTCTACTTTAACAACTTCAAAAACCATAAGCCCGTTATTCAAAAGAATTTTATCGCCGGGTTTCATCTGTTCGCAAAGCTGGCCGAAAGAAACTGAAACGTGCTTTTCGTCGCCGACAATCTGTTCTGTTGTAAAGGTAAAGGTAGAGCCTTCTTTTAAAGTTACCTTGCCGTCTGCAAAAGTACCGATTCTGAATTCCGGACCCTTTGTGTCAAGCATAATGGCAATGGGTGCCTTTTTCCGTTCTCTTACCTTTTTAACTCTTGCAATTTTTTCTGCATGTTCGGCGTGAGTGCCGTGAGAAAAGTTAAGCCTTGCAACATTCATGCCTGCGTCTATAAGATCGCTTAATACATCCTCGGTCTCGCTGGCGGGCCCAAGGGTACAAATAATTTTTGTCTTTTTCATTTTACCGCTCCTGAAATGTTCTTCCTTTATATTCTAAATTAAAATCAGTAAAAAATCAATATCATTGCTAAAAATAGTTTATAAAATTTTTAAATTATGTTACAATAAACGCGGTTCCGAGTTAATTATACGGTCGCGGGCTGCTTTTTGCAGCGTGAGGAAAGTCCGAGCATCGCAGGGCAGGGTGCCTGCTAACGGCAGGAGGAGGCGACTTCAAGGAAAGTGAACAGAAATATACCGCGGCTTTGCGCCGTAAGGTTGGAATGGCGAGGTAAGAGCTCACCGTCGCTTTGGTAACAAGGCGAGCCAATTAAACCCCACCCGATGCAAGATTGGGGTAAAGACCGGCTTTAATGCCAAGGGCTGCCCGTCCGTCTTTACCCGTTAATATCGCTTTAGCTTGCAGGCGACTGTAAGCATAGATAGATGACCGTACACGACAGAACTCGGCTTACAGATTAATCTCGGAACCCAAACAGCGGCGCAAATTGCGCCGCTGTTTGGGTTTATACAGTTTTTAAAGTATAATTGTAAATCTGTTCCCCGCAGATAATCGCCCTTGTTTCGTCGGCAAAGTCATCTTTGCCAAGACATTTTAAAGCTGGTTCGCTTAATGCCCGTGTATCGTTCTTTCTTATTACAACAGGGTAAGGGGAGCGGGACAGGGCAGAAAGTATTTCGTCAGCTTTTTCTATCTTTACCGCAAGCGGTTTTAAATAAAGCTCCGCGTCAAGAAACGCTTTGCTGTCATCCTGGTAAAGTTCAAGAAGATTAGCGCACAAAATGCGTTTTATGCGTGCTGAAGTATACCTTTTGTTTGTAGCTGCCGCAATAATTTCATCTGCACTTTTGCATTTTGAAGCTTCGTTTTTCAGCTTGTTTTCCAGCCCTTCGGTGCAGCCGAATGTGCGTTTAATGTTATCCGCAGTATTCTTAATTACTGCAAAATGTAAAAAATCACCGTAAGTTTTTTCTATCCCTTTAAAGTTGTTTCCAGTTTTTATATCTTTGTAAACGTAATCGGGTACGTTTTTCTTAATTTTTCTGCTGCCGATATTTTCGCGTATGGCGTGTGCAGAAGAATAATCGTTTTTAATTTTGCTTTCTGAATAAGTGCTTCCTTGTCTTTTTACAGGTAAAATATCAATGCCGCTGCCGTACTTTAATAATGCTTTAATGTATTCAAGCGCAAGAATGTTGTTTGGGCTGCTTAAAAGCGTTCCGTCGCCGCCGCAACCAGATAATGCCGACTGGCAGCTTTTTGCATAGCTTTCGCCGCCACAAGAATAATTTTTTAACAGAGCTTTATATTCACTTTCTTCTTTATAAAGTATTTCTGCATTTTTAAAAAGCAGTTCTTTGTCGGCATTTTCGCAGCCGAAGGTAAGGCAGCACACGCCCGGTACAGAAGATAAAATTTTTATGGCACCCAAAGCAAAAATTTCTGCAGGCGCTACCGAAAAGTTAACGGGCAGCTGCAGCACGCAGTCGGCGCCGCCCTTTACGGCGTGTACTGCACGTGTAAATTTATCCATCACGGAAATATCGCCGCGCTGGGTAAAGCTGCCGCTCATAAGACATAGCACGCTGTCGCAGCCCGAAAGGCGCTTTGCTTCGCTAATAAGGTATTTATGCCCGTTGTGAAAGGGGTTGTATTCGCATATAATGGCGCAGATTTTCATTTTACGTTCAATAAATGTTAATTTTAGTCTTTACATTTGCAAAATTTTGTTATATAATAGAATACGGTGTTATGTATTAAATTTTATAACGAATTAATTATAACCCAAAATCTTTAATAAATAAAGTGTTTTAAGGAGAAATTTGACATGGCATTACTCGATCAAATCAAAAGTAAAGCAGCAGCTCTCAAAAAAACTATCGTTCTTTGCGAAGGAGAGGACAAGCGTGTTGTAGAAGCAGCCGCCCAGATTACCAAAGAAGGGATAGCTAAAATAGTGCTTATCGGCAACGAAGAAGAAGCTAAAAGGGTTGCCCCCGGCGTAGACCTTACAGGCATCACGCTTGTAGATCCGCTTACTTCTGAAAAAACTGAAGAATATGCAAAAATTCTGTATGAAGCCCGCAAAGCTAAGGGTATGACAGAAGAACAGGCTGCACAGCAGGCAAAGGATAGAACAATGTTCGGTGCGCTTATGCTTAAAGCCGGCGATGTAGACGGCTACGTTTCGGGTGCCTGCCATTCAACGGCTAACACTCTTCGTCCCGGTCTTCAGGTTATTAAAACCGCTCCCGGAATTAAAACAGTTTCAAGCTGCTTTGTTATGATTGCTCCCGAAGGTGAAAATAAATATAATCCCGACGGCGTTGCCGTATTTGCAGACTGCGCCATAAACATTGAACCCGACGCCCAGCAGCTTGCCGATATAGCTATTTCTTCAGCAAAAACTGCAAAGGCTATAGCAGGGATAGAACCCAGAGTGGCTATGCTTTCATTCTCTACCAAAGGTTCCGGTAACGACGACAAATTCTTTAAGTCAGTGCCCAAGGTACAGGAAGCTACCGCTCTTGCAAAAGAAATGGCACCCGACCTTGCGCTTGACGGCGAATTCCAGTTTGACGCAGCCGTAGCACCCGAAGTAGGCCAGCTTAAAGCTCCCGGTTCAACGGTTGCAGGCCATGCAAACGTATTTGTATTCCCCAACATTAACGCAGGCAATATCGGTTATAAAATTGCACAGCGCTTTGGCGGATATATGGCTATAGGTCCCGTTTGCCAGGGTTTTGCAAAACCTTTAAACGATCTTTCTCGCGGCTGCAATGTAGACGATATAGTTGCAACAGTAGCAGTTACCGCACTTCAGGCGGAATAAAATATAAGGGGAAATTGAATTATTATGAAAATACTTGTTATCAACGCAGGAAGCTCTTCGCTTAAATATCAGCTTATAGATATGGAAACAGAGGGCGTTTTAGCCAAAGGTACTTGCGAAAGGATAGGCATAGACGGTTCTGTTCTTAAAGCTAAAGGTAACGGCAAAGAAAAGGTTTACAACCAGGATATGCCCAACCACAAGGTTGCAATTAAACTTGTGTTAAGCGCGCTCACCGATAAAGAAATAGGCGTTATTAAGCATATGGATGAAATCGGCGCGGTAGGCCACCGTGTTGTTGCCAGCGGCGAATTCTTTAAAAAGACTACGCTTGTAACCCCCGAAGTATTACAGACTCTTAAAGATAAAACCTTTGAGCTTGCACCTTTACATAACCCTGCAGCGTATACGGGGCTCACTGCTTGTATAGACGTAATGCCCAAGACGCCTATGGCTCTTGTATTCGATACGTCTTTCCATGCAACCATGCCCGAAAAGGCTTACCTTTACGGCATTGATTACGAAGATTACAAAAAGTACGGCGTAAGAAAGTACGGCGCACACGGCACTAGCCACAAATTCGTTTCGCAGGAAGCAGCTAAATATTTAGGTAAAGACCCTTCTGAAGTTAAAATTGTAACCTGCCACCTTGGCAACGGCTCTTCTATATCAGCAGTAGACGGCGGCAAATGCGTAGATACATCTATGGGCTTTACGCCCCTTGCAGGCGTGCTTATGGGTACCCGTTCGGGAGATATAGACGCATCCGCAGTTGAATTCCTTGCACGTAAAAAGGGTATGAGCCATTCAGAAATTATCACTTATTTAAATAAAAAGTGCGGCGTAGCTGGTATTTCCGGCGTTTCAAGCGACTTCCGTGATTTAATTGCCGGTGCAGATGCAGGCAACGAAAGGTGCAAACTTGCGCTTGATATGTTTGCTTACCAGACAAAGAGATTTATCGGCTCTTACGCAGCTGCAATGGGCGGGCTTGACTGCATAGTATTTACCGCTGGTATCGGCGAAAATACACCTGTTATACGTGCCGGCGCTTGCGAAGGTCTTGAATTCTTAGGTGTAAAACTTGACGCTGCAAAGAATGCAGGCAAGAACGACGGTTCTATAAGGGAAATTTCCACTGCAGACAGCAAGGTTAAAGTTCTTGTTATACCTACCAACGAAGAGCTTGTTATTGCAAGAGAAACAGCCGAACTTTTGTAAAAAAGTTTTTACCTTTTATAAAATAAGTTGACAAAAATTCTGCTATATAATATAATTGCATAGTCGGTTCGGTTATGATTATAGACGTACGCAGGCAATTAGCCCTTAAAAACTATACAGGCGGGTTTTCTTTCCGCTATAACTGCCCGCAAGACCTTGTTTTGCTGCCCGCGGCAGCCATTTGCGGCGAGGTAGAAGTAAGCGGCAGTTACGAAATATATGAAGATGATTCCGTAGGGGTAAAGCTTAACTTAAGCTACCTTATAAAGGGAGAGTGTTCGTATTGCTTGGAAGCAGCCCAAAAGAAAATAGAGTATAGTGCAGACGTTCTTTTTGTAATCGGGGACGACGGTGAAAATTATTCGTATGACGGCTTGACGATAGATCTGACTACTGCCGTAAACGATACTGTGCTTTTCAGCCAGCCGCAGATTCTTCTGTGTAAGCCCGACTGCAAAGGTATAGAGATAAAATAATGTAAAAAGAGGTGTTAAGATGGCAGTACCCAAGAGTAAACAGTCAAAAAGCAGAACAAACAGCAGATTTGCTAATTATAAGGCTACGGCTCCCACGCTTGTGGAGTGTCCCCATTGCCATTCTATGATGCAAGCCCACAGGGTTTGCGGCAACTGCGGTTACTATAATAAGACTGAAGTCGTTGCAGAAAAAGAAAAGAAAGACTAATTACAAACAAAACCGTTACGGGGCGCAATTTTGCGCCCCGTATTGCTTTGCCAAAAACAACTTAATCGTGTTTAATTTTTTTGATATTTTTGTTGACAAAGGGGCGGGTAGTATGTATAATAAAATCATACTAAATTTATAGGAATTAATTATATTGAAAAAGACTTATGTAGTAACGGGAATGACCTGCTCTGCCTGCTCTTCAGGGATTGAGCGCACCGTAGGCAAAATGGCGGGGGTGGAACACGCCGAAGTCAGTCTTATGGCAAAGTCTATGAATGTTGACTTTGACGAAACCGCTGTATCAGAAGAACAGATTTTTGAAGCTGTCCGTTCGCTGGGCTACGGCATCTACCGCGAAGGCGAACAGCCGCAGGAAAAAAAGTTACCGCATGATAAAAAACTGTTTATCCGCTTTATTATATCAATCTGTTTGCTTGTGCCCCTTATGTACGTTTCTATGGGGCATATGTTCGGCGCTCCGCTGCCCTTCTTTCTTGACCCTGAAAAGGGATATGCGCAGTGGTTCTGCTTATACCAGTTTGTATTGACTACGGCTGTAATAGGCGTTAACTTTGCTTACTATAAAAACGGCTTTATGGCGGTAATACACAAAGTACCCAATATGGATACGCTGGTCGCGCTCGGTTCGGGCGTTTCCTACTTGTATTCAACGGTATCTTCCGTACTTGTCTTTATAGGCGTATATAACGGCAATGAAGCGTGGGTAGAGCTGCATATGTCGCTCTACTTTGAATCGGCGGCAATGATTCTTGCCCTTGTAGATATCGGCAAGTGGCTGGAAGAAAAGTCTAAACGTAAAACCGGGGAAGAGGTAGAAAAACTTTTACGCCTTGCGCCCGATAACGTTACTATAGAAGAAGACGGCGTTCAAAGGGTAGTATCGCTTAAAGACGTAAAGGTCGGCGATATACTTGTAGTAAAACAGGGTGAATATATTCCTGCCGACGGTACAATTATTAAAGGTAGCTCTTTCGTTGATAAATCGGCTATAACGGGTGAAAGCCTGCCCGTGGAAGTTACCTGCGGAGATATGGTAACAAGCGCAGCGCTCAATAAAAGCGGCATAATAAAGATTCGTGCAGAAAAGGTCGGTGAAGAAACTACTTTATCTAAGATTGTAAAAATGGTAAAGGAAGCAGGTGCATCAAAAGCGCCTATCCAGAAATTTGCTGATAAAGTTGCGGGGGTGTTTGTTCCCGTAGTTACTGCTATAGCCGTTCTTACATTCCTTATATGGATATTGGTAGACGGCGGTTTTGTGGCTTCGCACTGCGTTACGTATGCAATAAGCGTTCTTGTTGTGTCCTGCCCGTGTGCGCTGGGGCTGGCAACGCCGGTTGCAATTATGACGGCAACGGGCAAGGGAGCGTCGCTCGGCATACTATATAAAGATGCCGAAAGTTTACAAAAAGTATGCGATATAAATGCTGTGCTTTTAGATAAAACAGCAACCCTTACCGAAGGCAAGCCCAGGGTAACAGATGTGGTTACTTTCGGCGTAAGCCAAGATGAAGTTTTAAAAATTGCCTGCGGCATAGAAAAAAATTCCAACCATCCGCTTGCAAAGTGTATAGTTGACTATGCGCAAGAAGGTTATACCGTAAATAACTTTGAATATATAGTAGGCAAAGGTGCAAAAGCAGAATACGGCGGTAAGGTATATTTGCTTGGCAACGAAAAGCTTATCGGCAGTATAAACGGCGAAGCAAGAAAAGCCGCTTATAACCTTTCGGTACAGGGTAAAACGGTAATGTACCTGGCACAAAGCGGAAAGGTAATTGCCCTTATAGCCGTTGCCGATACGCTTAAACAGGGCAGCAAAGAAGCCGTAGCCATGCTTAAAGAACGCAAAATAAGGGTTGCAATGCTCACCGGCGACGAAAAGAATACAGCGCAGGCTATAGCTGACGAAGTTGGCATTGATGACTTTATGTCAGAAGTTATGCCCGAAGATAAGCTTAAAGCTGTAACCAATCTGCAGCAGGTGGGCGGTTTTGTCGCGATGGTAGGCGACGGCATCAACGATTCACCTGCATTAAAGCAGGCTGACGTGGGTATTGCGATGGGAACGGGTACCGACGTTGCAATAGATTCAGCAGACGTTGTACTTGTACGTGAAGACCTGCGTACACTTGACGATATGTTTGCCCTTTCGCATGCAACGGTACGTAACATAAAAGAAAATCTTTTCTGGGCGTTCTTTTATAACATTATAATGATTCCCGTTGCGGCAGGCGTGTTCTCTTTCTGCGGGTTTACGTTCGGTACTTACGGACCAATGATAGCCGCAGCCTGCATGAGTTTAAGTTCACTGTTTGTTGTTTGCAATGCCTTAAGACTTTTAAGGTTTAAAAATAAACGTAATAAAAATAATCAAAGCGAGGTAGATAACTATATGAAAACTATTGTTACTGTAGAAGGTATGAGCTGTGAGCACTGCGCAAAGCGCGTTAAAGACGCTATAACGGCTGTAAACGGCGTAGAAGACTGCGAAGTTAAATTAAAGAAAAAGGTTGCAGTAATTAAAAGCAGCCAGCCCGTTTCGGCGGATGAAATTACCAAAGCTGTAACAGATGCAGGCTACACGGTAAAATCGGTAGAAACCAAATAAGGTTATGAAAACTATAATCACGATAGAAGGTATGTGCTGCGATAAATGCGCAAAGCGTGCAGAAAACGCTTTGTCTGCGGTAAAGGGCGTTGTTAATTGCGACGTTAAATTTAAAAAGAACGCCGCCGTTATACGCAGCCGTGAACCTGTTTCTGAAGAAGAGATTAAAAAAGTTATATCTGACGCTGGCTTTACCGTAACTGAAATTACTGTTAAATGACAAAGTTAAATAACATAAGACACAAAACGCCATAATAACATTTTGACATATTCGCATACGTCAAGTTATAATAATAACAGGAGGCAGCGTTATGCAAGATTTATTGGTACGAGATACTATGTTATTAGACAAACGCACAAAAGATTTGATTACGGAATATGTGCCTGACGGAGACGTTCTTGAAAGTATTGTGTGTTTCTTTTCTGTTTTTGCCGACTGTACAAGGGTAAGGATGCTATCTGCCCTGGCGATATCAGAAATGTGTGTAACCGACCTTTCCCGTGTGTTAAATATTAACCAGACAACCGTTTCGCACCAGCTAAGGCTATTAAAAAACCTTGGCATAGTAAAAAGCGAACGGCAGGGCAAAATTATATTTTACAGCCTGGTAAACGATACTGTAAACGACATTATGCTTAAAGGTGTAGAATTTTTGGGCAGTTCATTTTAAAAATTACTTAAAGGGGCAAATAATTTGTCCCTTTTTTGCTGCCGCAAGCTATTGCAATGGCTGCTGTTTTATGATATAATATTTATTGGTCTTGTATAAATAATTATGGATATTATAAGGGAAAAATTAAAACTTTTGCCGGATAATCCCGGTGTTTATATTATGCTGGATAAGTATTCTAACGTTATATACGTAGGTAAAGCAAGAATACTTAAAAACAGGGTAAGGCAGTATTTTCATTCATCGTCGAAGCCAGATAAAGTTATGCGAATGGTAGAAAATATCGCCGATTTCAATTATATTATTACCAAGTCGGAATCAGACGCCCTTGCCCTTGAAAACAATCTTATAAAAAAATACAAGCCGAAATATAACATTTTATTAAAAGACGATAAAACTTACCCATATATAAAGGTAGATATTAAAGAAGACTTTCCCACTTTTTATGTTACCCGCAGGGTAAAAAAAGACGGTGCAAAGTACTACGGCCCTTATATGGGCGGAGTAAACTGTAAAGATATTCTTGATATTTTGCAGCTTACCTTTCAGGTAAGGCTTTGCCATACGGCTGTTGCAGAAAAGCCAAAAAGGGAATGTTTAAACTACCATATAGGCAGGTGCCCCGCCCCGTGTGCGCATAAGTGCACTAAAGAAGCGTACGCACAAAACGTAAAAAACGCGGTAAATTTTCTTGAAGGCGATTATAAAAAGGCACAAGAGCTTTTAAAAACAAAAATGCTTGCTGCCGCCGCCAACGAAAATTTTGAACTTGCGCTTGATTACCGCAACAAGACAGAGATGTTATCCCGTATGGAAGCACGACGTATTACTTCTTTAAGTAATTTTCTTGATGCTGATGTGATTGCGTACACAACAAACGGTTTGTACTCTGCCGTAAATGTGCTTATAACCCGTAAAGGCATTATGCAGGGCGGTACAAGCTACGCTTTAGAAGACGCCCATTCAGACGACGGCGAAGCGCTTACACAGTTTATTACGCAGTATTATGCCAACCATTTTCCGCCGTCAGAAATTATTACGTCTGACTGCTGTGAACAGGAACTGTTAGAGGAGTTTTTCAGGCAGAAATTTGATAAAGCGGTAAAACTTACTTTTGCAAAACAGGGCGTTAAAGCACAGCTTTACAGCATGGCGCATGACAATGCTGCCGAATATCTTGAAAAGACTATAGACAAAATCAGGCATAAAGACGATATGACTGTTAACGCCTGCAAGCGTCTGCAGGATATACTGGGGCTTGAACGGTATCCGCGCAGGATGGAATGCTACGATATATCTAACGTAAGCGGCGTAGATAAAGTCGGCTCTATGGTTGTTTTTATAGACGGTGAAGCAGACAAAAGCAGTTACCGAAGGTTTAAAATTAAAACCGTAGAAGGTGCAAACGACTTTGCTTCTTTACAGGAAGTGTTAAAAAGGCGTTTAGCTAAGCTTGGAACAGATGAAGAAGACCGTTTCTCCAAGCCGGATCTTATAATAATAGACGGCGGCAAAGGGCAATTATCTGCAGTAAAAACCATTTTTGATGAAATGGATATAAAGGATATAGAGCTTATTTCTCTTGCAAAGCGCGAAGAAGAAGTTTTTACGCTATATAACGAAGACAGCGTTATTATAGACAAGCGTGATTATTCTTTAAAAATGCTGCAGCGTATCCGCGATGAAGCGCACAGGTTTGCGATAACATATTTCAGAAATCTGCATTCTAAGCGCAATCTTGAAAGCGTATTAACCGAAATAGACGGCATCGGCAAAAAGAAGCGTGCAGCGCTGTTAGAAAAATTTAAATCTTTAGATAGAATTATAGGTGCAAGTGAAGAAGAACTTGCCGAAACGCAAGGTATAGGAAGCGCTCTTGCAAAAACAATAAAACAATATTTTGAAGAAAATTTATGAAAAAGATTAACTACGGCCTTATAATGTCTGACTTTGACGGCACACTTGTAACCCGAGGCGGTACTGTACCCCAAGCTGTACGCCAGGCTGTAAACGAATATGTTGACGCAGGCGGTATATTTACCGTATGTACTGGCAGAATGACAGCTTCTATTTTACCCCGGGTGCGGGAACTTGGCTTAAAGGGACTGGTTGCGGCGTACCAGGGTACGGTTATTGCCGATATACAAAGCGGAAAAATAATTAAAAACGGCGGACTGACAACTGCTCATGGGCAGGAGATTTGCCGTGTTATAGAAAGTAAGGGTAAAACAATAAACGCTTACTGCGGCGATACGCTATATACCACAGCAGGAAGCAGCGACAGGCTTATAAAAAAATATGAAGAAGTTACAGGTATTACCGCAGAGCATATACAGGGGCTGATGTCAGATTTTGTTGTAAAAAATAATTTAGTCTGCCAAAAAATAATAAGCGTTGTTATGCCTGATGAAAAATTGCCGCTGTATGAATTTATGCGTGAAACACTGGGCTGCAAATACGAAGTTACATACAGCTCAGATATTTTGGTGGAGGTGTCGCCTTTGGGCGACGACAAGGGTAATGCACTTAATTTTATTGCAGACTACTATAAAATACCTTTACAAAAAACTGTAGCCATAGGCGACAATTTAAATGACCTTCCTATGATTCTTAAAGCAGGCGTAGGGGTAGCAGTAGATAACGCTACACAGGAACTTAAAGAAAAATCTTGCTTTATCTGCCCTTCGTGTGAAGACGGCGGGGTGGCAGAAGTTATCAATAAATACGGTTTTGCGTAGTACTATGTGTGAAATATTAGCCCCTTGCGGTGATAAAAATACGGCTTTTACAGCCATAAATAGCGGTGCGGATGCAATTTACCTTGGTCTTACGGAATTTTCTGCAAGGGATAGCGCGGTAAATTTCAGCTTTGAAGATTTACGGGAAACTATAAATTTTGCTTCGTATTTCGGCGTTAAAGTTTATGTCGCAATGAACACTCTCGTAAAAAACGGAGAACTTAAAAGTTTTTTTGATACTGTATGCAAGGTGTGGGGGTGTGGTGCCGACGCAATAATTTTACAGGATATATTTTTAGGTAAATATATTAAAGAGCGCTGCCCGCAGATAGTTTTGCATTTATCTACCCAGGCGGGAGTGTGCAATGAGTACGCCGCTCTGGTTGCAAAAGAATATGGCTTCAGCCGC
The DNA here is from genome assembly GCA_021202395.1 of Clostridia bacterium. Classification (GTDB taxonomy): domain Bacteria; phylum Bacillota; class Clostridia; order Christensenellales; family Borkfalkiaceae; genus Coproplasma. The sequence goes on from JAJQDC010000062.1 coordinate 146,003, forward strand.
GTGATTTTATCACGTGAAACATCTTTGTGCGACATTGCAAAAATTACAAAAATTATAGAAACTGAAGTTTTTGTGCAGGGGGCGCTGTGCACTTGTTTTTCAGGTCAATGCTATTTTTCTTCGTTTGTGGGCGGTAACAGCGGCAACCGCGGCAGGTGTAAACAGCCTTGCCGTAAGCTTTATTCTATAGACAGAAAGGGGTATGAAAATCCTGCTTACAGACTTTCTTTATCAGATTTATTCGTCAGCAATAGAATTAAAGACCTTATTGTTGCAGGTGTAAAATCGTTTAAGATAGAAGGCAGGATGAGACGGCCGGAATATGTTGCCGCCGCAGTAAATTATTACCGCAACATTATTGACGGCAAAGACGGTAATTTATCTGATTTAAAGCGTACTTACAACCGCGGCAACTATACATGCGGGCTTGCCTTTGGGCAGGATAAAAATTTTATTTCTTCCGTCGTTCAAGGGCATTTGGGTGAATTTATCGGCGTAATTAGCGTAAAAAATGGTAATTATGTCTGTCATAGTAGTTCTTATAAGCCTGTAAACGGCGATTGCTTTAAGATTTTGCGCTGTGGTAAAGAAGTTTGCGGCGCTACATTTGCTAAAACATTGCACGATGGATTTACCGTATCCTGCGATAAAAAGCTTTACAACGGCGATAAAGTTTTTATTACAACAGATGTTCGCCTTAAAGATAAATTACTTTCGCAAAAGCGTTATATTGATGTCAATCTTTCTGCTGAGTTTATTGCAGGGGAAAGGGCGCGTGTTACGGTTAACGGCAATAAATACTACAGCGATGATGTTTTGCAGGTTGCGCAGAACAGAGCCTTATCTTTTGATGACGTAACTGCATGCTTTGACAAGGTCGACGGCAGACCGTTTAAAATTATTTATGGCGATATTGTTATAAAAGGCAGCCCTTATATAGGTATGGCTGCGCTTAATGCCTTCAGGCGCGATGTATATAACAAATTTTCTTCAGCATTGAATAACAAGAGCGGCAGAAGTACAGAAATAGATTTTGCATTTCCTGCCATAGATGCGGTAAATAATTGTAAAAAAGCTGTAATTGCACAAAATTTAAATGGCGTTTCGGCGGATATAGGTATACTTAAACCTTACGATTATTTTGCCGATTTATCTGCTTTGATTAAAGATTTTAACGGGGAAAAGTATTTGTATCTTCCGCCTTATTTAAGCGGTGCCGAGACAGAAAAACTTAAACAATCGCTTAAGATTTTTGACGGTATTTACTGCGAAGGTATTTACGGTATTTCGCTTGCAAAAGAGTTAGGCATGCCGCTTTTTGCGGGCGTCGGGTTTAATATAACAAACAGTATTTCGGCAAGCCTTGTGCCTGCAAAATATTACTGTATTTCTAAAGAGCTTACGGTAAAAGAATCAGAGCCGCTGTATGCAGACAAAGCTTTTTACCTTGCCGGCGGCGGTATTAAGGTTATGGACCTGGTTTATTGTCCGTTTTCCCGTACGTGCAATTCCTGCGATAAGCGCAATGTTTATACCCTTACCGATGAAGAAAACAGGCAGTTCCCGCTTAAAAGGTATAAAACAAGCGAATGCCGTTTTGAACTTTACAACTGTGCTGAGCTTAATTGTGCAGAAGATGTTGCCTGCGGCAGTTTATATGATTATACGTTGCAGTTTAAGGCTGATAATTTTACCCGCGGCCATACTCGTACAGGGGTAAAATAGATAGAGAGTTATTATGGACTATAAAAGTTGCGAAAAGCTTGAACTTAATAAAGTGCTTGCCATTTGTGCGGAGTACGCCGTTCTTGACGGCACAAAGGAAGGGCTGCTTGCATTAAAACCCAGCGGCGATCTGGCTGAAGTGCGTGAGCGGCTTGCAAGAACTGCCGAAGCAGAAAATCTTTTGTATAACTACGGTGTAAGCGGCATTGAATTTTTTGACGATGTAAAAGATCTTTTGGTGCGCGCTAAAAAGGGGTCGGTATTGTCCTGCGCAGAACTTATGCAGGTAAATGCTTTAAACCGTTCGGCAAGAATAGCATTTAGTTCCGTTTCTGCCGTAAAAGCAGAAGAAATACCTTTAACTTCAGAAAAATTAAACAAAATATATTACGACAGGGCGCTTGAAGACGATATATCAACAAAAATTATATCCGATACCGAAGTGAGTGATTTTGCAAGTACCCGTCTTTATGAAATACGAACAAAAATTAAATCTTTAAATGCAAGGATACGCTCTAAACTTGGTGAATATCTTACGGGAGATACTGCAAAATATTTGCAGGATAATTCTGTAACTATCCGTAACGACCGCTTTGTTATTCCCGTAAGGGCAGAATATAAAAGCAAGGTTCGTGGTCTTGTGCACGACCGTTCGCAGTCGGGTGCAACGTTTTTTATAGAGCCCGAATATGTGCTTGAACTTAATAACGAACTTATAGCCCTTACTATAGACGAAAAGGAAGAGGTGGAAAGGATATTAAAAAGTCTCTCTTCCCGCGTGGGGGCAGACAGCGAAAGGCTTATTGCTGACGCTGAAATTTTGTATGACATAGATGGATTTTATGCCCGTGCGCACTATGCTTACGCCACAAAAAGCACTCAGCCGCAGGTGAACGGCAGGGGCTATATAAATATAGTAAAGGGCAGGCATCCGCTTATAGACAAAAATAAAATTGTACCCGTAAGCATTGAACTTGGCGGCAGTTATAACTTTTTATTATTGAGCGGTGCAAACACCGGCGGCAAGACGGTAACATTAAAAATGACCGGTTTGTTTTGCCTTATGGCGGCTTGCGGGCTGTTTATTCCCTGTGCTTCAGGCAGCAGCGTTGCTGTATTCAAGCAGGTTTTTTGCGACCTTGGCGACAGCCAGAGTATAGAAGAGAGTCTTTCAACTTTTTCTTCGCACGTAAAAAATCTTATTGAAATTGTAAACGGTGTAAATGCAGACAGTCTTGTGCTTATAGACGAACTGGGCGGCGGTACCAACCCCGACGAAGGGCAGGCTCTTGCAAGAGCAATTACAGAAAAACTTTTGTCTTGCGGCTGTAAGGGTATAATAACTACGCACTTTACTCCGCTTAAAGAGTTTGCTTACTCGGCAGAAGGAATAGAAAACGCCAGTATGGAGTTTGACTCTGCAACGTTAAAGCCCCTTTACAGTATTAAAATTGGTATGCCCGGTGCAAGTAACGCTTTTGCCATTTGCCGCAGAATGGGGCTGGATGAAAGTATTTTGAATAACGCAGTGAACTATTTGTCAGAAGGCGGCAGAACTTTTGAAAATATAGTGCGGCGTGCCGAAGACAGCAGGGTTTATGCAGATTCTGTTGCGGCTGAAAATGAAAAACTTCGTACAGAACTTAAAGAAAAACTTGACGAAGCCGATAAAAAAGTTAAAGCTTTAGATAAAGAAAGGGAAAAACTTTTTGCCAATGCAAAGGCAGAAAGCCGCCGTATAGTTAACGAGCGGTCGCAAGAAGCAGAAGAACTTTTAACTGAAATCGAAAAGATTTTCAGTAAAGAAGTAATATACGAGAGCGACCTTATAAAGGCAAGAACGCTTAAAAACAAGATAAAAGATGCCGCATTCAGCGAAGAAGACGCCGTAGTCCGCCCCGTGCAATACGTAAAAGCAGATGCAAAAACATTAAAACCCGGTGCAAGGGTATATGTAGAAAAGATGCAGACGGCAGGCGAAGTTGTTAACATATCGCTTGCAAAAGGTGAAGCTGAAGTGCTTTGCGGCAGTATAAAAGTCCGTTGTAAAATTGCCGAACTGATGGTTATTAATAACGGCGGACAAAGCGCAAAGTCAGAAGTAAAGGTGGTAAGGAAGTTACCGCAGTCTACCCCAAAACTTGAAATTAATGTAATAGGCTTGTCGGTAGAAGAAGCCCTTGCCGAAGTAGAAAATTTTATAGATAAAGCGGTAACCGACAATCTTGAAGAGATAAAAATAATTCACGGCGTTGGTACGGGTAAACTGCGCTCTGCCATAGCAAACAGGCTGCGTTTGCATAAAAATGTAAAGTCTTTCCGTTCGGGCGTGTATGGAGAAGGCGAAACGGGCGTTACAATTATAAAACTGAAATAGGAAAGAATTTACCCCTAAGGTAATATTATATAAATAGTATTCAAAAAACAGGGGTAAACTATTGAAGAATAAGATTATTGCCGCGGTTACCAATCTGGTAATATGTACCGTTATTGTTGCAACGGCGGTGGTTGGTTTATACAGCGGCAGAACGGTAACCGTTTCTGACAACGGTGATAACGTTTATTATGGCTCGCAGGCAGGCACAAGCGGTGTAAGTCTGATGTTTAACGTTTACCAGAATACAGAAATTGTTTACAGTATTTTAGACGTATTGGACGAATACGGCGCAAAATGCACGTTTTTTATAGGCGGCAGCTGGGCAGACGACAATGTAGACTGCGTGCGTGAAATTTATAACCGCGGGCACGAAATTGCCAGCCATGGGTACTTCCATAAAGACCATTCGGCAATGTCTTACGAAGAAAATATTGCAGAAATTGAGCCGAGCGTGCGCCTTTTGACCATGATTTGCGGAACAGAAATTACGTTGTTTGCGCCGCCTTCAGGTGCGTATAACGATTATACGGTAAACGCTTGCGTTTCGCTTGGGTTAAAGGTTATAATGTGGAGCAGAGATACGATAGACTGGCGGGATGCCGATACAGACCTTATTGTATCGCGCGCTACAAATAATCTGCAGGCAGGCGAGTTTGTGCTTATGCACCCCACGCAGAGTACCCTTGCGGCACTGCCTTTGGTTTTGTCTTACATAGGAAATACACAGCTTGAAGCCGTAACGGTTTCGCAGTGTTTAGGAGAATAAAAATGGTTCATTTAAAAAGTTTTGATAACGGCATAAGGCTTGTAGTAAGGCCTATGGAAGGGTTAATGTCTGTAACTATGGGTATACTGGTTGGTACCGGAGCCTGCGTAGAGACAGATGAAGAAGACGGTATATCGCACTTTATTGAACATATGATGTTTAAGGGTACAGATAAAAGGAATGCTTTTCAGATTTCTGACGAAATGGACAGGATAGGTGCGCAGGTGAACGCATTTACGGGCAAAGATCTTACCTGTTATTACGCAAAATCTATAACCGAAAATGCCCCTAAGGCATTTGAAATACTTGCAGACCTGTTCCTTAACAGCAAGTTCCCCGAACACGAAATGGTAAGGGAAAAGGGTGTAGTTGTAGAAGAAATTAACATGACCGAAGACACACCCGACGATTTATGTCTTGATTTGTTCGGGGAAGCCTATTACGGTAAGTGCGGCTATGGCAGGAATATTTTGGGCACACCCGAAAACGTTAACGGCTTTACCCGCAAAGATATTAAAAATTATATGGCTAAGCGGTACACCACAGATAATATAGTTATAGCAATGGCTGGCAACATAGATATTTCTCTTGCAGAAGATCTGGTAGAAAAATATTTTGGTTCGCTTGCCGCTACCCATAAAGAAAAGAGATTGATTCCCGCAAAAGGCATTCATAATTCACTTGTAAGGAATAAAGATATAGAGCAGGTGCACATAGCAATAGGTTATCCTTCCGTCTGCAGGGGGGCAGACCTTTATGAAGCCACCCAGCTGATGAATTCCGTTTTGGGCGGTTCTATGAGCTCAAGGCTCTTTCAGACGGTGCGTGAAAAACTTGGTCTTGCATATACGGTATATTCTTATCTTTCCCCTTATGCCGAAACGGGAACTTTAACCGTTTATGCAGGCGTAAACGCCAAAAGCTATAAAAAATCGGTAAACGCCGTTTATAAATGTATAGAAGAGCTTAAAAAGAAGTATTTGACTGAAGAAGAATTTTTGCGCGGCAAAGAACAGATGAAATCTTCCTTTGTGTTTGCAAAAGAAAGTTCAAGCTCCCAGATGCTTCTTTACGGAAAGGAGCTTATTTATAACGACAAGCTTTTTGATTTTGATGAAAAAATGAATAAGATTAACGCCGTAACAAGGGAAGACGTTATAAAAGCTATAGATGAAAACTTTGACGAAAAGGGCATGGCTGCGGCAATAGTGGGCAAGCTTGACGAGCCGTTACCTTTATGAGTAAAATAAAACACGGCTTTGCGCCCGTTTACGATAAAAACAGCAAAGTGCTTATATTGGGCAGTTTCCCTTCGGTAAAAAGCAGAGAGATTGACTTTTATTACGGCAATAAACAAAACCGTTTCTGGAAGATGTTGTGCGGCTACTTTAATTATGCTATCCCTGTAGCAAAGGATGGCAAAATAAATTTTCTGCTGAAAAATAATGTAGCCCTATGGGATATTGTAACCGAATGTGAAATAGAAGGTTCTAAAGACGCAACAATAAAAAATTACAGTATCGCCGATCTTGATACCGTTTTGTCCTGTTCAGACATAAAACTTATTATTTTAAACGGCGGCACGTCGTACGATATATTTGAAAAGGCTTATAAGGGGATAGGCATTGAATACATAAAATTGCCTTCTACAAGTCCTGCCAATACACGGTATGATGAAGCGCTGTGGGTAAATACGCTTGATAAGGTGTTTAAGGATAGATTATGACATACGAAGAACTGCTTGCTGAGCTTAAAAGTTTTTCAGAAGAAAAATTTGCCGAAGGCAATAAAAGGATAGTGAACGACCCCGCTCTTAAATTTATAGGGGTTAGAACGCCGCTTTTACGTAAAATCACAAAAAAGTATTTAAGTAATGAAGAAATATTTTCTTTCCCTGATGAGTATTACGAAGTTGTTTTTATAAAGCTTGCTATTGCTTCAGCTTTCAGTTACGAAAAACTTATTAACCGGCTGGGCGGGCTTGTTCCGCTTATAACAAATTGGGCGCTGTGCGACAGCGTATTTAAGCCCGTTTGCATTAAAAAGAATAAGCAGGCATTTGTACCTTACATAAAAAAGTATATTGCAAAGGAAGGGGAGTTTGAACAGCGGTTCGCCCTTATATCGCTTTTAAATTTTTATGTAGAAAAAGAGTGGTTTTGCCTGATAAAAGAATGTGTAGAGCGCTGTAATGCTGATTTATATTACACCATGATGGGTGCCGCTTGGCTTGTTGCCGAGGTGCTTGTTAAAGATTATGAGTACGGTTTGACAATTTTAAAAAGTACTATGTGTGATATAAAAGTAAAAAAGAAAGCAATTTCTAAGGCATGCGACAGCTTCAGAATAACAGATTTACAAAAAAATGAGCTTAAAGCGATGAGATTAAATTTTAACGGTTAAAACGGTAAAAAGCATTGACTTAAATTTATTTTTTATTTAAAATATTACGGTAGTAAAAATAAGGTTTTTATTAATTAACTTTACAGGAACGAAAGAATATGGATATTTTAGCCCAGCTTACGACAGAATTTAATTTAAAGCCAGAACACACGGCAAACGTGGTTTCGCTTTTGGATGAAGGCAACACCGTGCCCTTTATAGCGCGTTACCGCAAAGAGATGACGGGTGCCATAGACGACCAGGTTTTACGCAACTTTGTAGACAGATACGAATACCTTAAAAATCTTGAAAAGCGTAAAGACGAAGTCCGCAAGTCCATTACCGAACAGGGCAAAATGACAGAAGAGATAGAAACGGCTATTTCTGCCTGCGTAACCCTTACCGAAGTAGAAGACGTTTATCGCCCGTTCAAACAAAAGAAAAAGACAAGGGCTTCTGTTGCAACAGAGCGCGGTCTTAAGGGGCTTGCAGATTTTATTCTTGATCAGCAGGGCGATCCTTATAAAGAAGCAGAAAAATACATAAACCCCGAAAAAGAAGTGTCCGACGTTCAGTCGGCAATTAACGGTGCAAAAGATATAATTGCAGAAGTTATTTCTGATAACGCAGAATTGCGTAAAAAATTGCGTAATCTGTTTGAAAACCACGGCGAAATGCAGGTTAAAATGGTGAAAGACGACGGCAAGGGTACGTATGCAATGTACGCAGACTATGCCGAACTTGTACCTGAAATTAAAAACCACAGGATACTTGCGATAAACAGGGGAGAAAAAGAAGAGTGCCTTAAGGTAAAGCTTTATTTTAACCCCGACCTTGCAAAAAGGGTTTGTGCAGCAAAATATGTAACTTCTGACGGGGAGTGTGCTAAACTTATAACCGAAGCGGCAGACGACGGTTACGACAGACTTATTGAACCTTCTATAGAGCGTGAAGTGCGTGCCGCACTTACGGAACGTGCAGGCGAGCAGGCTATAAAAATGTTTGAAGTAAACCTTAAGCCGCTTTTGCTTCAGCCGCCCGTAAAGGGCAAGGTAACGCTTGGGCTTGACCCCGGTTACCGCACCGGCTGTAAAGTTGCCGTGGTAGACGAAACGGGCAAGGTGCTTGCAACATCGGTTATTTACCCCGTACCGCCCCACAACAAGATAGAAGAGAGCAAAGCCACAATAAAAAAACTTATTAAAGATTGTAATGTAGACGTTATTTCTATAGGTAACGGCACGGCAAGCAAAGAGACTGAAATTTTTGTTGCCGACCTTTTAAAGGAAGTGGATCGCGACGTAAGCTACGCAGTGGTAAACGAAGCGGGCGCAAGCGTTTATTCTGCAAGCCCCCTTGCGGTAGAAGAGTTCCCCGATTTTGACCTTACCCTGCGTTCGGCTGTTTCTATTGCCCGCCGCCTGCAGGATCCGCTTTCAGAGCTTATAAAAATAGATCCCAAGTCTATAGGGGTAGGCCAGTACCAGCACGATATGGATAAAAAGCGTTTGGATACCGTGCTTGGCGGCGTGCTTGAAGACTGCGTCAACAGTGTGGGCGTAGACCTTAATACGGCAAGCTACTCGCTATTAAAGTACGTTTCAGGGCTCAATTCTGGCATAGCAAAAAATATTGTTGCTTACAGGGAAGAAAACGGTAAATTTACCAGCCGTTCCCAGCTTTTAAAGGTAAGCAAACTTGGCGCTAAAGCATATGAACAGTGTGCTGGCTTCCTTAGGATACCCGACGGCAAGAACATTCTTGACAATACCGCAGTACACCCCGAATCGTATAAAAAGGCAGAAAAATTATTGTCCCTTTTCGGCTATACCGAAGAAGACGTTAAAAACGGCAACATCGGCGAACTTATGGCAAAAGTCAAAGCCTTTGGTGAAGATAAAGCAGCAGAGTATGCCGAACTTGACAAGGCTACAATGTACGACATTATAATAGAGCTTACCAAACCGGGCAGGGATATAAGAGATTCTTTACCCGCACCCAAACTGCGTAAAGATATAATGGGGCTTGAAGACCTTTCTGTCGGAATGGTGGTAGACGGCGTGGTAAGGAACGTAATAGACTTTGGTGCGTTTATAGATATCGGTGTGCATCAGGACGGGCTTGTGCACGTATCTGAAATTACCGACAGGTATATAAAACACCCTTCTGACGTTTTAAAGGTCGGCCAGCAGGTAAAAGCTGTTATAATAAGCGTAGACGTAAAAAAGCAGCGTATTGGTTTATCTTTAAAGCAGCTGAAAAAAATGAGTAATTGACTTGACAAAGCACTTGTGTTATTGTAAAATTTAATAAATACCAAGGGTGTGGAGAACATTTAATATGTTAGAAAAAGTAAAAGAAATGCTTGCCGACCAGCTCGGCATAGACGTTAATACAATTACGGCAGACAGCGATATTACCAAAGATCTTGGCGCAGATTCGCTTGACGTTGTAGAACTTCTTATGGGGCTTGAAGACCAGACCGGCAAAACTATCCCCGAAGATAAAATTGCCGAAATCAAAACAGTAGGCGATGTCGTAAAAGTATTAGAGAGCTTATAATTTTTTCAGTAAAAAAAACGCCGTTTACCGCATTCACATACGGAATTTTTGTAAACGGCGCCGTAAAATTTAGTATTAAAGGGCGTGGTGTGAAGCCATGCCCTTTAATTATATTATGTTAAGAATTTCAAAATTAGTTTTCTTCAATTTTTTCGTAAGCTATTCGCGGGGTGTTATCGGTAGTATAAATTATTCCGCATTTTTTAAAACCGTGTTTAGAAATTAAATGTTGCATTATTTTGTTATCTTTGTGGGTATCTATCCGCAAATGCTTTATAACAAACTTACAATAGCTGATAACGGTTGAAAATACGCCTTTTGCTTTACCGTTACTTGCTATCCTGTGAATGGTGCCGTAAATTTCGTCCGAAAGCCATTCACCGTTTTCTATGTAACTGTAAGTCGTGTCGTAGCCTATAATAAACGCAAACACCGCTACAATTTCGTTTTCTTCTATAACATAAAGATTTTTATTTTCAATGTCGTTTATCAGCGTTTTTTTCGACGGCTCGCTATCTTTCCATTGCGTCGGATTACCCGTATTTTTCATAAATTCACGGGCGTAGTCATAAATTTTAAGTATTTTATCCAAATCAGATAATTTTGCTAATCTTATTTCCATTTTTGTAACTTTCAAAATCTAAATATTTTTGTTTATTATAAAACTCTTACATTAAAAACGCAACAATATGAAGTTTTAAATTAAGGCAATAAACGCCCGCAAAAAGCGGGCGTTTAAATTGTAAAAAGTTAACCACCCGCTAAGCGGGTGGCAAAAAGGAAGCGGAAGCGTTGCAAAAAAAACTCCTATGATATAATAAATGTGGCTACCAACCGCAAATAAAAATCACAGGAGGATCCAAAAATGGATGAATTAAGTTTAGCACATTGTAAATACGAATGCAAGTACCATATAGTTTTTGCACCAAAATTTCGTAGGCAAGTTATATATGGGAAGTTAAAGAGAGAGATAGGTCAAATACTCCGCAAGTTGTGTGAATATAAGGGCATAGAAATATTGGAGGCAAATGCGTGTAAAGATCACATACATATGCTTTTGTCAATACCGCCCAAGTATAGCGTAGCGCAAGTCATGGGATACCTGAAAGGCAAAAGCAGCCTGATGATATTTGATAAGTTTGCGAATCTGAAGTACAAATACGGGAATCGACACTTTTTGTGTAAAGGATACTATGTAAGTACGGTAGGGCGCAACGAAAAAAAGATAGCGGAATATATACAAAACCAGTTGCAAGAAGATATGGCAAACGAGCAACTGACGATGAAAGAGTATATAGACCCGTTTGGTGAAGATGAAGGCAAAAAATAAGGCTGCTTTAGCAGCAGCCTGAAAAAATATGCGGTTGGCGGCTACTTAACCACGCGAATAGCGTCGCCGGTACCATGCCCTTATAGGGCAAGTGCAAACTACGCGTTGAACGCGTAGTTGTGATTTATAAAATTATATTAATAAGGCGTTTGGGTACTATAATAAATTTTTTAATCGGCTTGCCTTCTATAAGCGGTTTGATATTGCCGTCAGATTTAACAATCTCTTCTATTTCTGCATTGGTAATGTCTACGGGAATGTTTATTTTAGCTTTTATTTTGCTGTTAATCTGTACTGCATATTCAAAGGTATCGTCGCCGCACTTGCTTTCATCGTACTCGGGCCATTTTTCGTAAGAGATAGTCCCGTTGTGCCCCAGTACGGTATTCCATATTTCTTCGGTAATGAAGGGGATAACGGGGTTAATAAGCTTTATAAATCCTTCGGCGTATTCCCTGGGGAACTTTCTGCCGTCGCCGATTTCTTTGTAAACGGCATTAATAAACACCATCATCTGCGAAATAGCGGTGTTAACCTTCATATTAAGGTAATCTTCACCGACTTTCTTTACCGTCTGGTTATAAATTTTTTCAAGATTTTTGTTGGGCTCCCCGCTTATTGCGTCAAGCTCGAAATACAGCCTGTGAATCCTGTCTATAAACTTTTTTACGCCTTCTATGTTTTTGGTGTTCCAGGGTTTGGTGTCAGCAACGGGGCCCATAAACATTTCGTACATACGCAAAACGTCGGCGCCGTAATCACGCACTACGTCGTTGGGGTTAATTACGTTACCCAAAGATTTAGACATCTTTTGTCCGTCTTCGCCTAAAATCATACCCTGGTGAAAGAGCTTTTTAAAAGGTTCTTTATAAGGGACGTACCCTTTTTCGTAAAGGAAGTTATTCCAGAAGCGGGAATAGAGCAGGTGCCCTACAAGGTGTTCCTTGCCGCCGCAGTAAAAATCAACGGGCATCCAGTGCTTTAACAGGTCGTAATTAGCAAATTCCTTGTCGTTGTGGGGGTCGCAGTAGCGCAAAAAGTACCAGCTTGAACCTGCCGAACCGGGCATTGTTGCTGTTTCGCGCTTGCCTTTTACGCCGTTAACGGTTACGTTAACCCAGTCTTGCGCATTGTCAAGCGGAGCCTTGCCGCCGTGAGCCTTGTAGTCATCCATTTCAGGAAGAGTAAGGGGAAGCTCGCTGTCGGGTAAAACTACGTCTTCGCCGTTTTCAAGATGGACAACGGGAACAGGCTCGCCCCAGTAGCGCTGTCTTGCAAATATCCATTCACGCAGTTTGTAAGAAACTGTCTTTTTGCCGCAGTTGTGCTCGGTGAGCCACTGCGCCATTTTATCTATCGCATCCTGTTTATTTAAACCGTTAAGGAAGCCTGAATTGATGTGGGTTCCGTCGCCCGTGTAGGCTTCTTTTGATATATTGCCGCCTTCAAGCACCTGTATAATGGGTATATTGAATTTTTTAGCAAATTCGTAGTCCCTTGTGTCGTGTGCGGGCACAGCCATAATGGCGCCCGTGCCGTAAGACGTTAAAACGTAATCGCTGATATAAACGGGAATCTTGCTGCCGTTTACGGGGTTGACTGCATAAGCACCGGTAAACGCACCAGTCTTTTCTTTATTTAATTCGGTGCGTTCCAGTTCAGATTTGCTTGCACAAACTTTTTTATATTCGTCTACAATATTTTTCTGTTCAGGAGTAGTAATCTCGTCTATAAGTTTGTGTTCGGGTGCAAGAACGCAGTAGGTAGCGCCAAAAAGGGTATCGCAGCGTGTGGTGAATACCGTAAAGCTTTTATCCGTTCCGTCAATTTTAAAATCTACGTTTGCACCTACAGATTTACCTATCCAGTTGCGCTGTGCCGTTTTTGAAGCTTCAGGCCAGTCAAGATCGTCAAGCCCCTGCAAAAGCACTTCGGCGTATTTGTTTATGTCAATTACCCATTGCTTCATGTTTTTGCGTACAACGGGGTAGCCGCCGCGCTCGCTCTTGCCGTCTATAATTTCGTCGTTTGCAAGCACGGTACCAAGCTCTTCGCACCAGTTTACGGGTACGTCTGCATATCTTGCAAGGCCAGCTTCGTAAAGCTGCTTGAATATCCACTGCGTCCATTTGTAGTACGAAGGGTCGCAGGTAGAAACTGTCTGCGTATAGTCGTACGAAAGACCCAACATCTTTAACTGGGAAGTAAATGTTTCTATATTCTTTTGAGTAAATTCACCGGGATGGTTGCCCGTTTTTATTGCGTATTGTTCCGCAGGCAGACCAAATGAGTCAAAACCGATGGGGTGCAGAACGTTGTAGCCCTGCATCCTTTTCATGCGGGCAATTATATCCGTTGCCGTGTAACCTTCCGGGTGCCCTACGTGCAAGCCCGCACCCGAAGGGTAGGGGAACATATCAAGAACATAATATTTAGGTTTAGAAAAATCGTGAAGGTCGGTATGGAAAGTCTGGTTGTCATCCCAATACTTAGACCATTTTTTTTCTACGTCGTTAAAATTTGTGTAAGCCATAATAAAAATAACCCGTCAAAATTAAATTATTCTTAATAATTATACTAAAAAAGCTTTACATTAGCAAATAAATCAAACGCTTTTGCTGTAAAAAAATATAAGATAAAATGGTACGGTTTTATTAAATAAAAATGCTTAAAAGCAGTTGACAAATCAAATATAAAATATTAATATATTAAATACCGAAGCAAAAGACAAGTAGCTTTGCCTTTAAGTATTTTCAGAGAGCGGAACCTTTGGCTGCAAGTTCCGTAATGCACGGCAAATGTGAAACCACTTTTAACATGTTACGGCGACAACATAAAGCGGTCTTTAAGACAATTAAGGTGGAACCGCGCAAACAAAAATTTTGCGTCCTTAAACTTAGCCTGTACGGCGGTTTAAGGCGTTTTTATTTTTTCAGGAGTATTATTATGAAAGTTTATTTGAAGAACGGGGAAGAGTTATCTTTAGACGACGGTGCAAATTGCATCGCCGCAGCAAAAGCAGTAAGCGATAGCCTTGCCCGCAATGCGGTAGCTGCAAAAATCAACGGCAGGCTTTGCGACCTTGCTTCGCCGCTTACGTCGGGCGACAAGGTAGAATTTGTTACGTTAAAGGATAAAGAAGGGCTGGAAGTTTACCGTCACACCTGCGCACATGTGCTTGCACAGGCTGTTAAAACAATTTACCCTACCTGTAACCTTGCAATAGGACCTGTAATAGACAACGGCTTTTACTACGATATAGATTTCAACACGCCTATTACTCAGGAAGATTTTGAAAAAATAGAGGCAGAGATGGCAAAAATTATAAAAGCCAACACCCCTATAGAAAGGTTTGTTCTGCCCAAAAAAGAAGCTATAGAGCTCATGACTTCTTATAAAGAAAAGTACAAGGTAGAGCTTATTAACGACCTTCCCGACGACGCAGTAATTTCCTTCTACAAACAGGGCAGTTTTACCGACCTTTGCCGCGGGCCGCACCTTCCTTCTACTGGCAGGATAAAGGCATTCCGCCTTACTTCGCTTACGGGCGCTTACTGGCGCGGAAACGAAAATAACAAAATGCTTACCCGTATTTATGGTACCGCATTTGAAAAGAAGAGCCAGTTAGAAGAATACCTTGCCGCCGTAGAAGAAGCTAAAAAACGCGATCACAACAAACTCGGCAGAGATTTAGGTATTTTTATGACGAGCGAAGTGGTAGGGCAGGGCTTACCCATCCTTATGCCCAAAGGCGCAAAAATACTGCAGATACTTACCCGCTTTGTAGAAGATGAAGAACAAAAGCGCGGTTTTATGCTTACTAAAACCCCCAATATGGCAAAGTCTGACCTGTACAAAATTTCAGGACACTGGGACCATTACCGCGACAAGATGTTTGTTCTTGGCGATGTGGACGAAAACGGTGAATCTCCTACGGGCGACGAAATTATGGCGCTTCGCCCCATGACCTGCCCGTTCCAGTACCAGGTTTATAAAAACGGTCTTAAATCGTACCGGGATCTTCCCTGCCGCTATGCAGAAACTGCTACCGAATTCCGCAAAGAAGCTTCAGGCGAAATGCACGGTCTTATCCGCATAAGGCAGTTTACACTTTCTGACGGACATATAATTTGTTCCAAAGAGCAGGTAGAAGGGGAATTCAAGCGCTGCCTTGACCTTTCGTACTACATCCTTGACTGCCTTGGCATGCGAGATGACGTAACTTTCCGTTTTTCAAAAAGGGGTGCGTCCAAGTCTGATAAGTACATCGATAACGACGAAGCGTGGAACAATACCGAAGCAATGATGAAGGTCATACTTGACGACCTTGGTCTTGACTATGTAGAAGCTGACGACGAAGCGGCATTCTACGGACCTAAGCTTGACGTACAGATCAGAAACGTATTCGGCAAAGAAGACACGCTTATTACAATACAGATAGACTTTGCAGCAGGCGAAAGCTTTAATATGGTTTATGTAGACGAAAACGGCGTACGCCAGCATCCTTACGTAATACACCGCAGCTCTATAGGTTGTTACGAACGTACCCTTGCATTCCTTATAGAAAAGTATGCAGGCGCATTCCCCTTATGGATTTGCCCTACGCAGGTTAAAATTCTTCCTATTACCGACAGGACAAAAGATTATGCAGACAAAGTTTGCGATAAGCTTATTTCTTTAGGTATCCGCTGCGAAGTAGACAGCCGAAACGAAAAGGTTGGCTACAAGATAAGGGAAGCAAAGATGGATAAAATTCCCTACATTCTTGTTGTTGGCGATGCCGAAGAGCAGACGGGTACGGTTAACGTCAATGTGCGCGGTAAAGAAGAAAAGCTTTCAATGAGTCTTGATGAATTTGCCGAAAAGGTTGTTTACGAAGATAAAAACAAAGTTATTTTTTAAAACTGCATAAAAAAAGTTGACATTAAAAATAAATTAAGTTATTATTGTTAGGTAAAGCAAAGGCGAACCCTTTCGCCGTACGGAATACCGTTTCGGCACAATAATGTTAACTTATTGCATTAAGATTTTTTCTTATGTGTTTTTAATGGCATTGTTTATCGGGTTGCTTTTGCAGCCCGATTTCTTTTAATCGGAAATAACAGGAGAGGTAAATTATTATCAAAGATTCTTATTCTATCAACGAAGATATACGCGACAGGGAAGTAAGGGTAATAGCAGCCGACGGCTCTATGCTTGGTATTGTGCCCACGCAGCAGGCTCTGCGCTCCGCATACGAGCAGGAGCTTGACCTTGTAAAAATATCTCCTACGGCAAATCCGCCCGTATGCAAAATTATGGACTATTCCAAATTTAAGTACGAGCAGTCTAAAAAAGATAAGGAAAACCGCAGAAACCAGACCGTTGTAGAACTTAAAGAAATAAGGCTTTCCATGACCATAGACGTAGGCGACATTGCGGTAAAGACCAAACAGTGCCTTAAATTTTTAGAGGCTGGCAACAAGGTTAAAGTTTCTATCCGTATGAAGGGCAGGGAAAATTCCCGTTCTTACCAGGGCGTTAAAGTAATGGAAGACTTTTTTGAAGGGCTTGAAGGCAAAGCGGCAATGGATAAAAAACCCGCTACCGAAGGAAGGAATATTATAATGATTCTTTCCCCCGTAAAAGCCTGACACTGCTTTATCATAGGCGGCTTTGTGCCGTTTAATAAATTCAAAAATATATCGGAGGTTTAACATATGCCTAAGCAGAAATCACATAGCAGCACAAAAAAGCGTTTCTGGCTTACAGCTTCCGGCAGAGTTAAAAGGGCTCACGGCGGCAAGAACCACAAAGCAGAAACCAAAAACAGAAAGAGAAAAAGAAATTTACGTACAAATACGTTTGTTTCAAAAACGCAGGAATCTACAGTTAAGTCGATGATTCCTTACAAAGATTAAGGAGGAGGTATAAAATCATATGCGTATTAAAAGAAGTGTTAACGCGCTTAAAAAGCGCAGAAAGATTCTCCGTCTTTCAAAGGGATACTACGGCAATAAATCAAAGTCTTACAGAATAGCACGTGAAGCGGTTATGAAGTCGCTTAACTACGCTTATGTAGGCAGAAGGTTAAGAAAGCGCGACATGCGCAGCCTTTGGATTGCAAGGATCAACGCTGCTGCAAGGCAGAACGGTCTTTCTTATTCTAAATTTATGCACGGTCTTAAAGTTGCAGGTATCAACCTTAACAGGAAGGTTCTTGCAGATATAGCTGTAAACGATTCAGCTGCTTTTACCGCGCTTGCAGAAAAGGCTAAGGCAGCCGAATAATAAAATCACAGCCTTGAAACACAGGCTTTAAGGCAATACAACATACATCATTGTTAAGTATTGCCTTATTTATTTTTATGATAATAACTTCTAAATCTAACCCAAAAGTAAAGGCTTTTGCTTCGCTTAAAGAAAAAAAGTTCCGTAAAGAAAGCGGTGAGTATTTAATAGAAGGCGTAAAGATGGTTAAAGAATGCCTTGCAGCAGGCAAGGGCGTAACCGCCATAGCCTGTACCGAAGAATATGCACAAACTTTCCAGGACGCTTTGCTCGTTTCTGAAGAGGTATTCCATTATATATCGGATGAAAAAAGCCCGCAGGGTGTTTGTGCTTCGGTAAAGATTCCCGATTCAGCGCCCCGACCGCCAAAGGGCAGCTGCATCTTATTGGACGGCTTGCAGGATCCGGGCAACGTCGGAACAATAATACGTACCGCCAATGCGGCAGGCTACAGCGAAATATATCTTATAAATTGTGCCGACCCTTTTTCTCCAAAGGCGGTAAGGGCAAGCATGAGCGGCATCTTTTTTGCTGATGTTATGAGCGGCACTGCAGAAGAAGTATTAACTGCATTATCAGGTATTCCGCTTGTCTGTGCAGATATGGGCGGGCAGAATGTGTTTGATTTTGCAAAGCCGCAAAAGTTTTGTATTTGTATCGGCAACGAGGGTAACGGCATAAGTAAAACGGTAAAAAGTAAATGCATTTACACTGTAGCCATTCCCATGCGGCACACATGCGAAAGCCTTAATGCTGCCGTTTCGGCAGGAATACTTATGTATCTTCTGGGTTCAGGTAACATGTAAAATAATTATAAAGAGGTATAAAAATGTCAGGACATTCTAAATGGCATAATATAGCGGCTAAAAAGGGCAAGACAGACGCAGCCCGCGGCGCAATTTTTACTAAAATAGGAAGGGAACTTGCCGTTGCAGCAAAAAACAACCCCAATCCCGAAACCAACAGCAAACTTGCCGACGTAATAGCCAAAGCAAAAGCGGCAAATATGCCTAACGAAAATATTAAACGCTCTATCGCAAAAGCTTCTGGCGAACTTGGCGATAAAGATTACAAGGAACTTACTTACGAAGGTTACGGCGTTGGCGGCTCCGCCGTTATAGTAACAACGCTTACCGATAATGTAAACAGGACGGCTGGCGACGTGCGCTCAACAATGTCTCGCTGCGGCGGCCAGCTTGGCAACAACGGCTGCGTATCATATATGTTCGATAAAAAAGGATACATCGTTGCAGAACGCACACCTTCGCTTGACGAAGATACAATGATGGAGTATTGCCTTGAAGCCGGTGCCGACGATTATGTTGTGCAGGAAGACGCTTATGAAATTTTCTGCTCTCCAGACAGCTTTTCTGATGTACGCAAATATCTTGAAGAAAAGGGCGTAAACTTCCTTCAAGCGGAAGTAAAGATGATTCCCCAGAACTACGTAACGCTTGACAGCGACAAGCTTTCTACATTTATAAAGATGATAGACAAGCTTCAGGAACTTGACGACGTGCAGGATGTTTACCACAACGTAGAAATTCCCGAAGAAGACGAAGAAGACTGATAACAACAAAATTTTTACAGGCGTTCCTTTTTGTGGAACGCCTTTTTGCTGTATAAAAACTGTTATTATGCCTAAAATATTATTACAAGCGGAAACGCTTTATTATATAGCTTATTTTTAAATTGCCGCTTAGCGGCTGGTTAAAAGTAAGCAAACGGGGAGCGCTCTGCACAATAAGGGCGCTTCCTATGTATTTTTGACGTTTTAGCGCAGTAAGATATTATATGAAAAATATAAAAATGACCTTAAGCGCAGTGTGTGCCGTACTTTGTATAGCAACGATAGCTGGTGCGGCTTTATGCGTAAAAAGCGAAAATAAAGAAAGTCTTGCAGAAGAAAGCAGTTTACAGGTAATAAATATATGGCAGATAGATACATTTGAAGGCGGTAAAGGTTCACGTGCGGAATATTTACGTTCTTTGGGGCAAAAGTTTGCAGCAGAAAATTACACTTATATTAACGTTACTTCGCTTAATCTTGCAGCGGCAGAAGAAAATCTTGCAAACGGAGTTATACCCGATATAATATCTTACGGTTCTGGTACCTGCGGGTTAGAAAGTTATATCAACGAAAATTATACTACAAAAGTATGGTGCCATGGAAGCTACTGCCTGATAAGCCTTACAAACGATTTCAGCGATGTTAATCCAGAAAATACTATAATTAATAAAGGTAAAGATAACCTTACGGCGGCAGCCGCTTTGTTCAGCGGCTTACAGCAAGCCGTATACGAAAAACCTACCGCCGCATACGTTAAATTAATAAACGGCAAATATAAATATCTTTTAGGCACACAGCGCGATGTGGTAAGAATGATTACCCGCGGCGAGCAGTTTTACGTAAAGCCAATAACGGTATTTAACGATTTATATCAAAATATCTCCGTAACAGCACAAAATAGTTCAAAGGCAGATTTGTGTTATAAATTTATAAATTACATTTTAGATAACAGTGCAAGTCTTACGTCTGTTTGCATGCTTTACGGCGGAATGAAGTTATACGATAACCGGCTTGCCGATTTAGAGGGGCTGTCGTATGAGTACACAGTACCTGCCATAGTAAGTAAAGACTGGAAAGCAAGCATGCAGCAGGCAATAAATAACTGCGATACAGATATGTTAAAAAGTTTGCTTAAATCATTGTAAAAACTTTAAAAAAATGTTATTATATAAAGGAGCGCAAATGGACGTAAAAAAAGTAGAAGATTTTACGTTTGCAAAATACAGTACATACGGCTGCGGCGGCAAAGCAAAAAGTGCATTTATGCCAGTGTCGGCAGAAGAAGCAATTTTCTTGTTTGACGATATAACAAAAAATAAAGAAAATTTTTGTATATTGGGCAACGGCTCTGACGTGCTTGCAAGCGATAAGTTTTATGACGGCAGCGTAATTTTAACAAAAGGGATAGGCGGTATTAAACTTTTACCAAACGGAAATCTGTATTGCGGCTGCGGTGTAAATGTTTCTGTTGTCCTTAAGTACTGCTTGCAGAACAATCTGGGCGGGCTGGAATTTCTAACAGGAATACCGGCAACCATTGGCGGAGCCTGCTATATGAATGCAGGGGCAGCACAAAAATACATAGGCGACAGAATTATAAGCGTAACCATTTACGATGGTAAAATACGTAAATTAAGCAACAAAGACTGTTATTTTACCTATAAACATAGTACTATGCGTGGCATAAAATGTATAATTTTGGGCTGTGAACTGGCAGTTGACCGCGTAAACAGGCATAAATTAGAAGAACTTTGCCGTTACTATTTAAGCAGACGCAAGGGGCTGCCGCAAGGCAAAAGCTGCGGCTGCGTGTTTAAAAACCCGCAGGGTGAAAGCGCCGGAGGGCTTATTCAGGCGGCAGGGCTAAAAGGTAAAAGAATAGGCAACGCTTATGTCAGCGAAGAACATGCCAATTTTATTATAAACGGCGGCGGCAGCGCCAAAGATGTTTATAATTTAATTGCTTACGTAAAGCAAACTGTTTACGATAAATTTGCAACGGAACTTGAAGAAGAGGTCTGTTACATCGGAGATTTTAAATGATTTTAACGGGAGATTATCATACACACACGCCGTATTCCCACGGCAAAAATTCCGTAATGGAAAATACTCTTGCGGCTAAAGAAAAAGGTATGAAACAAATCGGCATTACCGACCATGGTTTCAATCACGTAATTTTTGGCTTAAAGCGCAAAGAATTACCTTCTTTACGTGCAGATTGCACCGAAGCGGAAAAGGCTACGGGCGTTAAAGTGTTTATGGGCATGGAAAGCAATTTAACTTCTATAAACGGCGATACCGACATGAAGCAATCTGACCTGCAGTATTTTGATTTATATTTATGCGGATTACACGAGGTGTTGTGGTATAAGGGGATAAAAGATTTTTATTACCTTGTAGCAAAAAATTATATGGCATATAAACTTGGTAAAAAACCTGCGCAAAAGGTTATAGATTTAACCACAAAAGCGTATATAAACGCCATAAAAAACAACCCGATAGACATTATAACTCATATAAATTATAAGTGTTTTTGTAATCTTACCGAAGTTGCAAAGTGTTGTGCGGACTATGGCACATATATAGAAATCAATACAAAAAAGTACCATATTACGCCTGAAGAGCTTAACGAAATTGCCGAAACGGGGGTAAGGTTTGTAATAGATTCAGATGCACATTCGGCAGACAGGGTGGGCGACACCAAGATAGCAGAAGAACTTTTGTCTGACGCATCCGTCCCCTTAGACCGAATAGACAACATAGACGGCAGGACGCCTTGTTTCCGCTTTGCTGAATACAAGAAAAAAAATCTTTAAATTCACCTTTTTAGTGATGTTTTATGAATATTTCTAATTTTACCGAAGAAATTAAAACTGAAATTATAAAAAATTTTGCCGGCGGCAGGGACAACAGTCTTTCTGCCCTTTCGGCATTTATAAGAACAAGCGGTTCGCTTTTGGTAGAAAATGGCGTATACGGGTTTGAACTTTCTACCGAAAGTGAGATTACCGCACACTTTTTTGCTGAAATTACAGAGCGTTATCTTGGCGTTGCGGTGGACGGGTTCCGTTCAAGTTCAGACGTAGCCAGCGGCAAAGACCGCCTTGTATTCACCTGCGTTAACGAAAGTACCGAAGAGCTTTTAAAAGAACTTGGTATTTTAAACGAAGAAGACGGCAGTCTGTTTCTTGATTTTACCATAAAAAGCGAACTTACTGAAAGTGAACAGGGCAGGTCTTCTTATCTTATAGGTGCCTTTCTGGGGGGCGGCAGCTGCACGGTGCCCGATATAAATTCTCACAGCACAACCGGTTACCACTTTGAAATAGTTTTCAGAAACAGGGTTACGGCAGAAGAGTTTGCCGGTGTGTTGTGCTCCTTTGATTTTTTACCTAAGCTTGTAATGCGTAAAGACAGCGCTGTTGTTTATTTTAAAAGTAGGGACGCAATAGCCGATATTTTAAATGCGATGGGGGCGGACGGCTGCCTTGAAAAGCTTGATAAGATTGCCGAGCTGAAGGAAGAAAACAACAACGCAAACAGGGTAAATAACTGTTCTGTTTCTAACATAGATAAGGCTGTTACCGCATCAGTAAAGCAGGTGTGCGCGATAGAAGTAATAAATTCTACCGTGGGGCTGCAGAGCCTTGACGAACCATTATTTGTTGTTGCCGAAAGCAGGCTTGCCGATAAAAACGCTTCTATGCAGGAACTTGCCGACAGGCTCAATATTTCTAAAAGCTGCATTAACCACCGCATGCGTAAGATAATAGAAATTGCAAATTCACTATCACAAGATTAAAATTTTATTATAACTACATAAGGAATTTATGACAGATTTTATTCATTTACATCTTCACACCGAATATTCGCTTCTTGACGGTGCCTGCAAGATAGATAACCTTATAGATTACTGTAAAGAAAACGGTATAGACACCGTATGTATGACCGACCATGGCAATATGTACGGTACGCTTCATTTTGCTGAAAAAGCTGCCATTGCCGGCTTAAAATACATAATCGGGTGCGAGTTCTATTTAACAAAAGATATGCACGATAAAACGGGCAACACGGCTGAACATCTTATACTTTTGGCAAAAAACAAAGCGGGGTATAAGAACCTTATTCAGCTTGATTCTATGGCGTTTGTAGACGGGTTTTATTACAAACCGAAGATAGATTATAAAGTTTTGAAGGAACATTCCGAAGGGGTAATCTGCCTTTCTGCCTGCATTGCGGGCGGCATTCCAAGGCGGCTGCTTGCTGGCGACTACGACGGTGCTAAGAATATGGCGCTCGATTTAAAAGCAACGTTCGGTGATGATTTTTACATAGAAATACAGAACCACGGCATAGAAGAAGAAAAACGTGTTTTGCCTTTGCTTGTAAGCCTTGCGCAGGAGATCGGTGTAGAACTTGTTGCTACAAACGACGTCCACTACCTTAAAAAAGAAGACGCCGAAATGCAGGACGTTTTAATGTGTATCCAGATGAAAAAGACGCTTGACGACACCAAGCGTATGAAGTTTGAAACACAGGAATTTTACTTTAAGAGCGGCGACGAAATGGCGGAGCTGTTCCCTACTTTGCCAAAAGCAATTTCCAATACAAGGGTTATAGCAGATAAAGTTACGGAACCTGCTTTTAATCTTGATAAAAAGGGGTACCCTGTAAGGGATACTTCGCTTATTCCCGGCTATGAACCGCCCGACGGCAGCACGCCCGAAGAGTATTTAAGGCGGCTTACCGACGAAGGGCTAGTAAGGCGTTACGGCACGGTTACCGAAAGGGAGCGATCCCGTGCTGAGTACGAGCTTAAAGTAATCTGCGGTATGGGCTATGCGGAATATTACCTTATCGTGTGGGACTTTATAAACTGGTCAAGGGAACAAGGTATCCCCGTTGGGCCCGGGCGTGGATCGGGCGTTAGTTCTATAGTTGCCTATTCGATAGGTATTACCGACGTCGAACCGCTGCAATACGACCTTCTGTTTGAAAGATTTTTAAACCCCGACCGTGTTTCTATGCCCGACTTTGATATAGACTTCTGTACAGAGCGAAGGGAAGAAACTATAGAATACGTAAGGCAGAAATATCACCCCGAAAACGTTTGCCAGATAGTAACATTCGGTACAATGGCGGCAAAAAACTCCATTAAAGACGTAGGCAGGGTTATGCGTGTGCCCTATTCCGAAACGGACAGGCTTACAAAGATAATGGACGGCAAGACATCCATAAGCGACCTTCTGGGGCTTAACATAGAAAAGACCAAAAAGAAGATGGATGCCGAAACAGACGAAGACAAAAAATCTATGCTTGCAGGCAAGCTCAGCGATTTGCAGAATGTAAAAAACAATGAATTCTGTAATCTTTATGAGCAGGACAAGACCTTGCATGACGTTATTGATACGGCGATGAAAATAGAAGGCATGCCCCGCCAGACGGGTATGCACGCAGCAGGCGTTGTAATCTGCCGCAAAAAAATATCAGATAACGTTCCCTTGTCTCGCAACGGGGACGATATCACCACGCAGTTTGTAGCCAAAGAGATAGAAGCGCTTGGCATGCTGAAGATGGACTTCCTTGCGCTTGTAACCCTTACGGATATTAAAAAGTG
The DNA here is from genome assembly GCA_021202395.1 of Clostridia bacterium. GTDB lineage: Bacteria > Bacillota > Clostridia > Christensenellales > Borkfalkiaceae > Coproplasma. The sequence goes on from JAJQDC010000062.1 coordinate 170,602, forward strand.
CCTTGACTACATAAAAGAAGATTACGGCATAGATATAGACTTCAACAAAATAGGCTACACCGACAGGGGTGCATATGAACTTATATCCGAAGGCGACACCGACGGCGTGTTCCAGCTTGAAGCCGGCGGCATGAAAAAATTTATGCGCCAGCTTAAACCGGATACCCTTGAAGACCTTATAGCGGGTGTTGCGCTTTACCGCCCCGGTCCCATGAGATTTATAGACAGCTTCTGTGCAAGGAAACACGGCCTTGAGCCAATTAGCTACGACTGCCCCGAAGAAGAAAAGATACTTAAAGTAACCTACGGCATACCCGTTTACCAGGAACAGGTTATGCAGATTTTCCAGTATCTTGCAGGTTTCTCTCTCGGCGAAGCCGACCTTGTGCGCAGAGCCATGGGTAAAAAAGACAAAAAGACTCTGCTTGCCCAGCGTGAAAAGTTTATTTACGGCGGCGTAAGCGACGTTAACGGTTCTCATATCAACGGGTGCGTAGCAAATGGTATTTCGGCGGAAATTGCTGCAGAAATATTCTCTAAAATGGAAGGCTTTGCTTCTTACGCTTTCAACAAATCCCATGCGGCGGCGTATGCAACATTGGCGTACCAGACGGCGTGGCTGAAAAAATATTATATAAAAGAATTTATCTGCGGTCTTTTGAACGACAGATTAAACAAAATAGACGAAATTACTAAGTACGTTCTATATTTAAAGGAAAAGGGGTTAAAGGTTTTTCCGCCCGACATCAACCGAAGCAAAACGGTATTTTCGGTAGAAAACGACGGTGTGCGGTTCGGCCTTTCTGCAATGAAGGGTACGGGTGTTGCCGCTATAGACCAGATAATACAGGAACGCAACGAAAACGGACTGTTTAAAGATTTTCCTGATTTTATATCGCGCTGTGCGCACCTTCTTAATAAAAGGATGATAGAAGGGCTCATTTATGCAGGTGCGTTTGATTCAATGGATGTAAAGCGCTCTCAGCTTATTGCCGTTTACGAAAATCTTTACGCCCGTGCATCTGCAATAAACAAGCAGAAAAACAGCAGCCAGATGAGCCTTTTCGGCAGCATAATAGAAGAAGAAAAACTTACCGTAAATTACCCTGACATTCCTGAATACGAGCTTAACGAAAAGCTTGCCAAAGAAAAGGAAGTGCTTGGCGTTTATGTTAGCGGACATCCATTTGAAAAATACGTAGATAAATTTGCTGACTGCAACTTTAACTGCGGGCTGATGGATGATTATACCGAAGACGAAGACGGCGAAAAGACATACAATTCTGTTTCTGACGGAATGGAAATTTCTATGGGCGGTATAATTACCAACGTCAAAAAAACCGTTACAAAGCGCACCGGTGCATACATGGCATTTGTTACGGTAGAAGACGTTTACGGCAGCATAGAATGCCTTGCCTTTCCTAAATTTTATGAAAAATTCAAGGACGTGTTAATTAACGATAAAATAGTAAGATTATCGGGTAAGCTTGACCTTGATAACGGAAAGGAACCAACCGTTATTTTAGACGGCGTTGCTGAATTTGCCGCAGAAGAAAAGGCGGAAGAGCGCCCCAAAGAAAGGGAAGCGTTAAAAAATATTTTGTGGCTTAACGCAACGGCGCTTACAGACGGCGATTTTGACGAGCTTGTAGATATGCTTAACAACTACCCAGGCGAAACGCAGTGTGCCATAAAGCGCGGTCAAAAAAAGTATAAGCTCGAAGGCGGTGTAAATTACTGTAAAGGGCTGCTTGCCGAACTTATGACTTTTTTAAATGAAAGCGATGTTGTACTTGTTTAACGGTACATATAAGGCAAATTTTACTTTAAAATATTTTTTAAAAGAACATTTAAACAAAATATCGTGAATAGTTGGTAAAATCTATTGAAATTTTTTTCAACAGATGATATAATATGTAATTGGAAATGATAAACAGTGATTGACGCATTTAAGGGGGCTTTTGCGGCGGTGCCGCAATTTACAGCGTAATCAGTTCAGTAATTTTTTTACGGAGGAACTTTATGAAAAGAATAGGCTTGCTTACCAGTGGCGGCGATGCCCCCGGCATGAATGCGTGTATAAGGGCTGTTGTGCGCAGCGCGCTTTATTTCGGTATAGAAGTATACGGTATAGAGCGCGGTTACCAGGGACTTATAGATGACGAAATGGTATCTATGGATATGCGTTCCGTTTCTGATATAGTCCAGCGCGGCGGCACAAAACTTCGTACTGCGCGTTGCCTTGAAATGCTTACCAAAGAAGGGCAAAAAAAGGCGGTAAAAACACTTGAAGCGCACGGTATAGAAGGGCTTGTCGTTATCGGCGGCGACGGTTCGTTCCGCGGCGCAAAGTGCCTTTCAGAAGAATACGGCATTCCAACAATAGGTATTCCCGGCACAATAGACAACGACCTTGAATATACTGATTATACTTTAGGTTTTGACACGGCGGTTAATACCTGTATAGACGTTATTAACAAACTCCGCGACACAATGACTTCGCACGAAAGAATTTCTGTAGTAGAAGTTATGGGAAGGCGTTGCGGCGATATAGCGCTTTACGCAGGCATTGCCAGCGGTGCAGAAATTATTGTTGTACCGGAAGTTGTTTTTGACCTTGACGACATTGTTATGAAAATTAACCGTTCAAGGGCAAACGGCAAGCATTCAAATATTATAGTAGTGGCAGAAGGCGTTTGCACCGCAGAAGAATTTGCTAAGCAGCTTCAGTCGGTAACAACTTATTCTGTCCGCCCCACAACAATAGGGCATATACAGCGCGGCGGCTCGCCTTCTATGGCAGACAGGATGCTTGCCGCACAGTTCGGCAACAAGGCGGTTCGCCTTTTAAACGACGGCATTGGCAACAGGGTAGTAGGCATACATAAAAACGAGATCATCGATATGGATATTATCGAAGCCGTAAACATGAAAAAGAAATTCAACTACGAGCTTTACGAAACTTTACAGGTGATTTCTATGTAAAAGAAAAAGCCGTTTGTAAAATAACGGCTTTTATGTTGTAAAATCGGTTAATTTATAGTAAAATGATATTAAGCATCTGTTTAAGTCCGTGCATAGACGTAAATATTGAAGTTGACAGCCTTAGCGTCGGCAGGACAAATAAAATACTGAATAAGCGTATTTTTTATACGGGTAAAGCAATTAACGCCGCACGCGGCCTTAAACGGCTGGGCGCCGACGTGTACGCAACAGGCTTTATGTACGAAGATAACGGCAGGCTGTTCGAGCAGGAACTGCATTACGAACAGGTACCTTATAAATTTGTATGGTGCGAAGGCAGGGTGCGCGAAAATTACAAATTCGTAGATAACAAATCGATGCTTACCGAAGTAAACGATATCAGCCCTGAAATTTCAGAAGAAAAAAAGCTGGAACTTCTGGATGTGGTAGAAAACCTTTCAAAAAATTGTGAAGCCATGGTTTTATCCGGCGGGCTTTCCAAAGATATGAAGGCTTCTTACTACGGCGACATTTTACGCAGGGCGGGAAGTAATACCTTAAAAGTTGTAGACAGCTACGGCGACCGTCTTTTAGAAGCTTTAAAGTGCGGGGTAGATCTTGTTAAACCCAACCTTGACGAATTGCAGAGCACGTTGGGAATAAAGGTAACTTCTAAAGAAGAAGCTTTGGCAGGCTGTTACGAACTTTTAAATATGGGTGCTAAGCGCGTTCTTTTGTCTCTGGGCAAAAAGGGAGCGATAATTACTAACGGCACCAATAATTATTATTGTAAAAGTAACAATGTAGCGATGAATTCTACCGTAGGTGCGGGCGACGGAATGGTGGCGGCGGCAACCAATGCTCTTGCCAAGGGCGCCCCATTAGAAGAAGTTTTGCGCTGTGGCGTTGCGGGCGGAACGGCAGCCGTAACTACGCCCGACAGCATTACGTTTATAAAAGAAAAATACGACGAAATTTTATCGGAAATATCAGTCGTAAAGATATAAAAAGTTTATACATAGGAGTTTTAAAAATGTGGAATAAAGACAGCGTTTTAGGTATGCTTGAAGGCATCCCTGCAGAAGATAAACAGGCTATACAGAATACTATAGACAGCGACAAATACATAAACAGCGAAATATTAAACTGCGACCTTTGCGGCAGCTACGCATCGTTTTGCGAGTGCTGCCCTTTGCACAGCCCTACTATCTGTGCACAGATGTATGCAGAGTACAGAACAGCATATAAAGGGGGCAGGGTTCCCGCATTAAGCCGTTATTCCTTCAGGGATGAAAAAGCCATGCAGCAGGCTATTGACGAAGATAAATATAAAAAGAGCGTAGAAGCTGACAGCGACCTTTGCGGCAGTTACGAAGCCTTTTGTGAAAACTGCGTTAAAAACAGTGCTACGCCCTGTGCAGACGCTTACTTAAAGTACATAAGTTCAAAAAGAAATATAAGGCTTTGCACAGTAAAATATACAAAAAAAGCTGATTAAAATTTATTACGTTAAAACAGCGCAGCAAAAATATAGCTACGCTGTTTTTTTGTTATAAAAAAATTAATACCGTAATTGAAAATTACGGTGTCTTAATGGAGCTGCTAACCGAGATTTGTAAGGAGCAAAGCGACGGAATAGCAAGAGGGCGCAGCCATCGCAGCGTCCATATTTCGGTGATACGGTTAGCAGATAAAAACAGCTGCCGCTACATTTTAATGTAGCGGCAGTAAAATGGAGCTGCTAACCGAGATTTGTAAGGAGCAAAGCGACGGAATAGCAAGAAGGCGCAGCCATCGCAGCGTCCATATTTCGGTGATACGGTTAGCAGATAAAATATTTGCCGCTACATTAAAATGTAGCGGCAGTAAAATGGAGCTGCTAACCGGATTTGAACCGGTGACCTCGTCCTTACCAAGGACGTGCTCTACCTGCTGAGCCATAGCAGCAGTTCCAAAGCGAACTTACTTGATTATTATATGAAAAACGGCGTTTAATGTCAATCAATTTACAACGCAATAAAAATAAATTTATAAAAAATAAAAATTAAATTCCTTTGTATTCATCAATAAATTTTTTCAGGCAGCGGCATTGCCTGCCGTTGGCGTCGTAACCGGTATCGCCGCATATGGCGCAGCTGTACTGCGGGGTAAAACTTTGCTTGTTTATTCCCAATACGGCAAGGCGGCTGTCTGCCTTTTTCTGCGTTTCAGCAAGCTGATTTCTTATTTCTTCTGTATTGCCGTCGCCTTTGCTCTCGGCAAAAATAAGCTGTATATTCAGTTTGTCTATTGTTTTATTCAGTTCGCCGTATTCACTGTCTGCAAGCGCGCCGTTAAGTGCGGCTTCAGCATTGCTTTCGGCAAGCTGGCGAAGTTCCGCATAGTGCCGTTCTATAGTAGCCCTGTCAGGTCCGTCAGAGCGGGCGGCAGCAGTGGTATGTACGTTTTCTATTTTGTCCGGCGTATAAATACCTTCATTTTTCCATGATGAAAGTATGCCGTTCATATAAGCTACGGGGTTGCTCTTGCCCTGGGCAAGCTCTGCGGCTTTTAACAGCATTTCGTCAGTAAAATTCCAACCCTTCCAGCGGGCAAGACATTCCCTGTCCCAATTAATAATTTTACGGGAAAGTCCGCAAGCCGAAAGTATATTTTTAATAAGTTCGTCGTCTGCGTTCCTTTGCGCTATGTAAGAATTTATTGCCTGTTCTGTAATTATTCCTTCGTTATAAAGCCCCTGCAAAAAGCCGTTCATTCCTTCAAAAGAGTTGTTGCCGTGCGTAAAGCAGTATGCGGCAAGCTTTTTAAGAGAATCAAAATCGTACCCCCAGTCGCACCATACGTTTACGTAAGTTTCTATATAAGGGGCGGAATTTTGCATATAAACGCCTAAAGAGCGGGCGATTTCTATCGTGGCGTTATAAACGGAATTTTTATTTTTGCAATAAAATTCTATTTCTTTAACGTCAAACTTTTTGTTTTTATAAAGTTCGGTAAGAGCATCGTCAAGCTTAGCTACATTTTTTGTTTTAAAGTATTTGCTTGCGGCGATAATAGCTTCTTCTGAAAAGCCCATTTCGCCGTTCCATTTTTTGTAAAGCTTGTCGTCTTCTATATCCGGACTGCGCTTTATGCCGGCGGCAGCAAAAATTCTTATCAGGGCGGGGGTAGAAGAGGTGTAAGCAGAAAGTTTTTCATCTACCTGGCGGGCGGTAACAGCGCCTTCTGCTGCAAAACTTTGTGCAACTTTTTTTATGTACTGAGACCTTATATTGTCCCCTTTAAGGGATATGCAATAGTTTATAATCATTAACAGGGCAGACTGTTCAAAGCCGTATTCTTCTAACAAATAAAAATATTCCTGGTATTCGCTTGTAGAAATCATTCTGCCCTTAATGATGCTCTGTACGCTCTTTGCAAAATCGCCGTACTTTTCGGGCTTGTACTTTTTAGGCGTTCCGCGTACGTTTTCTGCTTCACAGTAAGTAACTTCAAACGGGGAAAGGCTTGTAATTTTTACAAGCTCAAATTCTTCCAGATATTCGTAACAGCTTACAGCCTGGTCTTCGGTAATGGAAAGTGCGGTCGCAAGGTCTGTTATTGTATACAAATTTTGACCGTTAGAGCAAAGGTAAAGCCCGTAAAGGTATACTTTTACCGACAGAGCGTCTAATACCGGCATATACTTTGTTATAAATTTATTTTCTACGCCCGTGAACGAACGACCCGAAAGTTCGGGCGAAAGGGATATAAAAGCCATTACAAAAACCCGCTTTAATGCTTGATTTATTTACTTAAAAGGAATATAATTAAAGTAAGCGTAAAAATACGTTAACGGCACATACTTGCCTGCGTATTAATCGCTGTAGTAAAAGATATTTCTTCCGCTTGACAATCATTATACATTTTCTGTCGGAAAAAATCAATCTATTTGTTGTAATAAGCGTAATTTACAGGTGATATGAAAGTAGCTCATACGTCCGATTGGCATATCGGCAAAAAACTTATGGGCAGGGACCGCGGAGAAGAATTTAAAGCCGTCCTTGCAGAAATAGGAAACATTTGCAAGGAAAGGGGTGTGGAGCTTCTGCTTGTAGCCGGTGATGTGTTTGATACTTATACGCCGTCGGCCGAGGCTGAAGAGATATTTTATAACGCTGTAAAAGAGATATCAAAGACCTGCACAGTACTTATAATAAGCGGCAATCACGACGATTATGTAAGGCTTTCCGCTGCAGGCGCGCTTGCGCAGGAACTTAATATATATATAATAGGTAACAACCTTAAAGCATTGCCGTGCAAAAATAAAGGCGTATGCTACCCCGTAGAATCAGACAGCGGCTACGCCGTTTTTGAAAATGCGAAGGGCGAAAGGATTTACATAAACGCATTGCCGTACCCCAACGAGGCACGGTTTAAAGAAGGCAAAACGGAAGAAAGTTTTTCTGATAAAATGAAGCGCTGGATAGATTACGGCCAGCGCGGCAATACAGATAACAAATATCCTTCTATATTTCTTTCGCATATATTTGCCGCAGGCGGCATAGCCGGCGACAGCGAAAGGGAGATTGACCTTGGCGGAGCAAGGGCGGTAGCGCCCGCTTTGTTCCCCGAATGTGTTTACGCTGCTTTGGGGCATTTACACAAAAGGCAAAAAATAAGTGATAAGATTTATTACAGCGGCGCAATAATGCGTTTTACGTTTGATGAAGCAGGCAGTAAAAAATCAATAAATATTTTTGACGTAACAAAAAACGGAACGGAAAATTTTGAACAGGTGGAACTTACCTGCGCAAAGCAGCTTGTGCGCCTGCAGGCAAACAGTGCGCAAGACGGGGCAGAGTTTCTTGCAGCCAACAAAGACGCTTATGCAGAACTTACTCTTAATTTATCTGCACCGCTTACGCCAACTGAACTATCTATGCTGCGCGCCAACGATAACTTTGTATCGCTTAAAGTAAACATGCAGGACAATGCAGAAAGGGTATACGGTATTTCCAACGCAGAAAAGAGTGCATCACAGCTGTTTACAGAGTACTATGCGTCGCAATACGGGCAAAAACCTTCGGATAAATTGCTTGGATTTTTTTTGTCGCTTACGGAGGAAGAATGAGACCTCTGTTTTTGGAATTTAAAGGGCTTAACAGCTTTTCAGAAAATACGCAGATAGATTTTGCCCCTTTGCTCAGCGGCGGAATATTTGGCATATTCGGCGAAACGGGCAGCGGCAAGAGTACCATATTAGACGCAATAAATTTTGCTCTTTTCGGCGATATAGGCAGAAGCACGGTAAAAACTGATAAGATTAACGATAAATGCGAAAGTTTAGACGTAAAGTTTACATTTGACATCTATAAAGAAGGCAGTCGCCGCAAGTATTATGTAGAAAGGAGCATAAAACGGAAAAGCGGCACGCACAAGGCAATGCTTTACGAATTGCCCGAATCGGGCAGCGAAGGCGGTAAATGCCTTGCCGATAACGTAAAGACCGTTGATGCATGTATAGTAGATATTATCGGCATAAGCGAAGAAGATTTTAAAAAATGTATCGCACTGCCGCAGGGTGAATTTGCCCAGTTTGTAAAATCAGCCCCTTCTGAACGTACCGAACTTATAGAAAGACTTTTTTCTCTGCAAAAATACGGAGAAAATCTTAAAGGCAAACTATTTAAATTAAAGTACCAGAAAGAAAACGAATTCAACCAACTGAGCGGAAAACTATCTGCCTTTGAAGGCGTTACCAAAGAAAAGCTTAAAGAATTAGAAAACGAAGCCGCTGATTTAAAAGATAAAGAACTGCTTTTAAAGGAAAATGCAAAACAGGCGGCAGATAATTTCGTTGCGCAAAAAAAGAAGCTTGACGATAAAAATATATATCTGTCTGCCCTGCAAAAGTTAGAAAGGTTAAAAGCTGATAAGCCCTATTACGACGGACTTTTTAAAGTGCTTTCTGTTTTGCCAGATTGTACTGCAGCGGCAGAACTTGACAAAGAAATTAAACAGCTTGAAAATAAAATCACCCTTGCAAAAAAAGAAGAAGAGCATCTTGATTTAATATCAGCAAATAAAAATGCACTTCTTGCAAACCTTAACGATAAGATTATAAAAAGCAATTACGACGGCGAATACCAAAGGTTAAGCAGTTTATACGGTAAAATGTATGCTCTGCTGCCCGATGCAGAAAAATATGAAAACAAAGCTGCAGACCTTGCCGTTTGCCGCAATAAATACAAACAGCGTCAAAGGGAACTTGAAGAGCTTGAAAAAGCAGTAACTTTGTTGCGCACAAAGCTTGAAAATGCTAAAAAAATGCTTGAAAAAACCCCCGAACCGGATATTGTAGATTACTTCGGCAAGCAGATAAAGGGGAGTATTTTAAGGGAACAGTACGCAAAAAATTTGTGCTATATAAAAGATTTGCAGGACGGCGTCAACTTTTTTGCAGACGGCTCTGCCTTGTACGACTACATTTCAGAAGAATTAAAAAACAAGGCAGAAGAATATAAACAGCTTATTATCTCTGTAAACGACGCCAAGGTAGACGTTTACGGGCAGTTAAAGCTTTTTAACGATAAATTAAAAGAGCGGCGGGATGCAGAAAACCAGGTAAAAAGCTGCCAGTCGGAACTTGAAGTTGCATTACAAAAAGTACAAAGCGCACGGCCTGCGCTTGACGATACCGCTGCCGAAGGCAACCGCATTAAAAAAGAATGGGATGAACTTTCGGCAAAGCTTGCCGACGTATTCGGCGAAAATAAAAATTACCGCCAGGAAACAGTGCGGATAGCCGAACTTGCAGAAGATGTAAAAAAACGGCAGAAAGCCGACAGCGAAGAACTTAAAAAGGCGGAGAGCGAAATTTCTGCCTGTGCGGTAAAACTTTCTGCAGTGCGGCAGTCTTTGCAGTCAGACGAAGAACGGCTTGCCGCTGCAAAAAATTCACTTGAACAGCGCCTAAAAAACGCAGGTGCAGGCAGTGCGCAGGAGTGCAGCGAAACTGTAAACAAATACGGCGACTATAACGCCGCATTAGAAAAATTCAATAAATTCACCGCAGATTACGCTTCGGCAGAAGGTGAAGTTGCCCGCACAAAAGAACTGTACGGCGGCGTAGAAATTACCGAACAGGCGGTAAAAGAAAGCGAAGAGCAAAAAATTGCAGCAGAAAAAGAATACTACACTTCGTTCCAGGACAGGGCGGTAAAAGAAAGCGAGATTAAGAATTTTACCCAAAGGCTTAACGAAAAGAAGGCTCTTGACAAAGATATAGAAAAATTAAACGGCGAAAGGGACCTTATAGCCCAGCTTGACAAGCTGTTGCGCGACAACCGCTTTATGAAGTATATTGCCAACGAACACCTTGAAAATATTTCTAAAACCGCATCTAAAACGCTGTTACAGCTTACCGACGGAAGATATTTTCTTGAATATGCAGATAATAATTTTTGCGTTGGCGATAACTACAACGGCGGCAATCTGCGCAGGGTAAACACTCTTTCGGGCGGGGAAACGTTTCTTGTATCGCTATCGCTTGCGTTAGCGCTTTCTGACACGATTTGCAGGAGGTCGCTTAAATCTATAGAATTCTTCTTTCTTGACGAAGGGTTCGGAACGCTTGACGGCGACCTTATAGATACTGTTATAGACGCACTTGAAAAACTTAAAAGTTCAGATTTTACCATTGGTTTAATAAGCCATGTAGATGAACTTAAACACAGGATAAACAATAAAATTTTAGTAAGCAAAGCAACAGAAAGCCACGGTTCTACCGTGCGCATAAGCTGCTGAAGGAGTATGATTTGTCTACCATATTAACCCCTTTATCTCTCTGGAAAAATTTTGATTGCAGCCTTGACTGTAACGCCCAGACACTTTCTGAAAAAAGTGAAGACGGCATTAAGTTTGAACGGCTGAATTTTTACGGCAGGCGTACCGCAAAAGGCAGGGTAAAAGTGTACGCTGTTTTTGCATGCAGTGAATCTGCCCCTGCCGAAAGTACAATACTGCTTTTTCCCGAGAGCTCGGCAACGGTAGACGAAGAACTTTTAAAACTTTTTGTAAAAAACGGTTATTCCGTCCTTATGCCCGATTACCGCGGCAAAGTTGACGGTTTAGACAATTATACGGTTTACCCCGAAGACGTAGCTTACGCCAATTACTTTCAGGCGGGCAGGCATAAAGATTTTGTGGATGACGACGCCGCCCACACAAGCTGGTACGAATGGGTAGGGGTTGCAAGGTATGCTTATAAATATCTTGAAGAAAGAAACGGCGTAGGCAGAATTGGTGCCGCAGGCATACGCGACGGCGGCGATATAGTATGGCAGCTTATCACTATGGTAGACGCAGCCTGCGCGGTAACAGTGTGTTCCGTCGGCTGGAAGGCATATTCGGGATATTCCAAATTCAGCACTGCTGAACCTGCGCTTGACGGAGAACGTTACCGCTACATTGCGGGGGTAGATTCGCAGGCTTATGCGCCCTTTGTACGCTGCCCCGTGCTAATGCTTTGTTCTACCAACGACGCCCATTTTGATTACGACAGGGCATACGACACATTTTCACGCATCAACGAGCAGTATGCAGATCTGAGCGTAATAGCTTACTCTGTGCATTGCGGCGGAGGCATAAGCGTTGGCAGTACGCGCGATATGTTTATGTTCTTTGATAAATTTGTTAAACAGCGCCATGTGTTTTTACCCAAACCTGCAGAAATAACCGTGCTTGCCGACGAGCAGCAAAATCTTGTTGCACAGGTTATTATAGATAAAAACGGCGAAGTGGAAGATACCGGGTTTTATCTTGCAGAAGACTGCATAGATTCTTCTTTAAGGGAGTGGACTTCTGCGCAGATGAAAGGTAAACCTGCCGACGGTGCATACCAGTATTATCTTGACATTTATGAAAAAACTTCTTTAATTTTTGCGCTCTGCTACGTAACGTACACCAACGGCTTTACGGTATGGTCTAAAATAGTTGCAAAAAAAGTAAAGGGTACCTTTAAAAATATGTGTAAAAAGAGCCGTATCTTATATTCTTCTAACGACGGCAACGAAAGTTTTTCCGTGGCAGACTGCTCTTCTTATGCCGTAGGCGGAGTGTTCTTTACAGACAGCCTTGCACTGCCCAAACTTGTTAAAAAGGACGGCGGGCTTAAAGGTCTTTATTCCGAATGCGGGCTTATGACTATGCGCTCTAACGATTTACGCTATTCTGCACCGGAACCCAAAAGTATTTTAAAGCTTGACGTCTATTGCGATAAAGCTTCTAAGGTAACTTTTTGTATGCAGGATATGAAAAGCGGGGACGTTTACACTACCGTATTTGACGCAGTAGGCGGCTTGTGGCAGGGCGTTTTGCTCGACTGCAAAAACTTTAAAACAAAGCAGGGTGCGTCCTTGCCCGGCTATGATGAAAAATTAAAATTCGTAATTAATTGCGACGGTCCGTACGCAGTTAATAACATTATGTGGCTGTAATAAATGGCAATAGCATTATATAAAAAGCAGAAGCCGCTATACAAAGATCCGCTGGTTATAATAATAATCGTGCTTGCATTTTTGCTCGTTTGCAGAATACTTTTTGCGGTAAACTACCGCGGAGTGGTAGTAGACGGCAGGTCGATGCAGCCAACGCTTGAAGACGGTGATTATTTGTATATATCTTTAAACGCCGAACCCGATTACGGCGATATTGTGGTTTTGGAAAAGGATAACGGCGATAAAATAATAAAGCGCGTTATAGCAATGGGCGGCGACAGCGTTTATATGCAAAACGGCACCGTTTACGTAATGTATTCTGATTCAACGGAATATGTTGCATTAACAGAAGATTACGTTGCAGAAGAAAATAACAGCCCTTATAACGCAGATAATACTTTAAGTACGGTGTACGTTCCCGAAGGGTATTTGTTTGTATTAGGCGACAACCGCGACAACAGCAACGACAGCAGGTTTTACGGTTGCTTTAAACTTTCTGCATTGACGGGTGTTGTAACCGACTGGTCGCTTAAGTATAAAAGCTTTTTTACGGCAATACATTTTTAAATAAAAGCGCATAAAGCGCAATTTTATATACAGGAGAAAATATTTATGCGTGCAGTAGTAACCGTTATAGGTAAAGATAAAACGGGTATAATTGCCAAAGTAAGCGCTTTTTTAGCAGAAAAAGGCGTAAACATTCTTGATATCAGCCAGACTATCTTGCAGGAATATTTTGCAATGATAATGCTTGTAGATATGTCTGGTGCAAACGAACAGCTTTCTGTACTGGCAACCGAGTGCAGGGAAATGGGCGAAAAAATAGGTATGAGCATACACCTTCAGCACGAAGAAATTTTTAACGCGATGCACAGTATTTAAGGTGAAGCATGTTCAACAATAACGACGTATTAGAAACTATTAATATGGTAGAAAGGGAACACCTGGATATACGCACTATAACCATGGGTATTTCCCTTTTGCCGTGCATAAGAAAAACGGCCGATAAAACGGCTTCAGCCGTATACGATACGGTATGCTTTAAAGCGCAAAATCTTGTAAACGTTGCCGACGAGCTTGCAAAAGAATACGGCTTGCCCATAGTAAATAAAAGGGTTTCGGTAACGCCTGCAAGCATAATCTGCGCACCCTTTGCCGCCCGCTCTGCAAAAATAGGCAAAGCGCTTGACGACGCCGCAAAAAACCTTGGCATAGACTTCCTAGGCGGGTATTCCGCCCTGGTGCATAAAGGTATGGCAGACTACGAAAAGACCTTTATAGAAACGATACCCGAAGTGTTGGCAACAACCGACAGGTTATGTTCTTCGGTAAATATCGGCTCATCAAAATCGGGAATAAATATGGATGCCGTTAAGCTGATGGGTGAAATCGTTAAAAAGACAGCGGCGGCTACAGCCGATAAAGACGGCTTCGGCTGCGCTAAGCTTGTAGTATTTTGCAATGCGGTGGAAGATAATCCCTTTATGGCCGGTGCATTCCACGGCATCGGCGAAAGCGATACTGTAATAAACGTAGGCGTATCCGGTCCGGGTGTGGTACAGCATGCAATAGAAGCAATACCTGAAGCTGATCTTACCGAACTTGCAGAGATGATTAAACGTACCGCTTTTAAAATTACAAGAGCGGGGCAGCTTGTTGCCCGCGAAGCGGCAAAAAGGCTGGGCGCAGAATTCGGCATAGTAGATTTATCTCTTGCTCCTACGCCTGCAAGGGGAGATTCTGTAGCCCAGATTCTTGAAGAAATGGGGCTTGAATGCGTGGGAACGCACGGCACCACAGCCTGCCTGGCTATGTTAAACGACGCCGTTAAAAAGGGCGGTGTAATGGCAAGCTCGCGCGTGGGCGGTCTTTCAGGCGCTTTTATACCTGTATCTGAAGATATCGGCATGATAGAAGCGGCAGAAAGGGGGCAGCTTACCATAGACAAGCTTGAAGCTATGACAGCCGTATGCTCGGTGGGGCTTGATATGATTGCCGTACCTGGTGATACTACGGCAACCACCATAAGCGCAATTATAGCGGATGAAGCGGCTATCGGCATGATAAATAATAAAACTACGGCGGTAAGGGTTATTCCTGCACCAGGTAAAGGCGTTGGCGACAGCGTAGACTTTGGCGGGCTTTTAGGCAGAGCGCCCGTTATGCCCGTACACAATATGTCATCGGCTAAATTTATAAACAGGGGCGGGCTTATTCCTGCACCCATTCACTCAAATAAAAATTAGGAGATAATAATGCAAAGAGATCAGGTTAAAGAAAATCGCAAATGGAAAACAGAAGATATATATTCTTCAGACGAAGAGTGGGAAAAATCTTTTGAACAGCTCAGCGCACAGCTCAACTTTTCGCAATATGCGGGCAAGCTATCAGACAAAAAGACGCTTCTAAAATTTTTAAAGGAAAGCGACAAATTTTCTGAACAGTTTATGAAGCTCGGCACGTATGCACATATGAAACACGATGAAGACACCCGTGTTTCTAAATATACTGCATACTATTCTAAGATATATTCCCTTGACAGCGCTTACAATACCGAAGTTGCATTTTTTGAACCTGAAATGGCAGGACTAGACGAAGAATACCTTAACAGCCTTTTAAATGACAGCGATTTTTCTGATTATGACTATATGATCAAAAGCATCATTAAGGGTAAACCGCACGTTATATCAGAAGAGCAGGAAAAGATTGTTGCTCTTGCAGGGGAATCTTTAAATACTTTCAGCGAAATTTTTTCTATGATAGACAGCGCCGACCTGCCGCTTGGCGAAGTTACCTATAACGGTAAAAAAGAAAAACTTACCCACGGGCTGTACAGTATAGCCCTTCATACAGGCACAAGGGAAGACCGCAAAGAAGTTTACGAAAAATACTATGCCGCTTACCAGAGCTTGCTTAATACAATTACGGCAAACTATTACGGCAGTATAAAAAGCGACGTGTTTTTAAGCAAAGTATATAAATTTGACAGCTGCCTTGAACATGCTTTATTTGCAGAAGACGTAGATAAAAAAGTTTACGATAATCTTATACATTCCGTTAAATCAAATTTATCTTCTATGCACAGATACATCGCAGACAGAAAAAAGATTTTAGGTTACGATAAACTTTATTTTTACGACGTTTATACACCCTTGGTAAGCGATGCCGACGTTAAAATGGACTATGATGAAGCGTACGATTACGTAATAAAAGGGCTTGCACCTTTGGGCAAAGAGTACCAGGCTCTGCTTAAAAAGGGGCACGACGAAAGGTGGATAGACGTAGAAGAAACCGAAGGAAAAAAGAGCGGGGCATACAGCATAGGCAGTTACGGCGTTCACCCTTACGTACTTTTAAATTATCAGCAGACAACAAACGATATTTTTACCATAGCGCATGAAATGGGGCATTCTTTGCACACATATTTTTCCTGCAACAACCAGCCCTATGCTAAAAGTTCATACAAAATTTTTGTAGCGGAAGTGGCAAGCACGGTAAACGAAGTTCTTTTGTTAAAGTATATGCTTGCCGATGCAAAGGACGAACAGCTTAAAAAATATCTTTTGAATTACTATCTTGATACAATACGTGCAACGCTTCACAGGCAGACAATGTTTGCCGAATTTGAATACAAAGCCCACACCATGGCAGAAAAGGGGCAACCTTTAACAACAGAAAATCTGTGTGAAATGTATGCAGAGCTCGGCAAAGAATATTACGGCAACGACATTGAGCACGATTACAACATATCCTGCGAGTGGATGAGAGTACCCCATTTTTACAGAGCTTTCTACGTATATAAATATGCTACGGGTATAACCGCTGCAATTAATATAGCAAAGCGCATTTTAACGGAAGGGCAGCCTGCTGTAGATGATTACTTTAAATTTTTATCAGCCGGCTCTTCTGATGACCCTGTATCGCTGTTAAAGCTTGCGGGGGTAGACCTTTCCTGCGAAGAGCCCTTTGCTGTAGCAATGGCAGAATTTGATGAAACACTAAATGAATTTGAAAAATTAATGGGAATATAAAGTACTATGTCAGACAAAACTACCGTTTTACCTAACAATTTAGAGGCTGAACAGGCGCTTTTAGGCTGTATGTTTATAGATAACGACATTTTAGCCGAAGTTATTGACAAGCTTGACGAAAACGATTTTTACCAGGAATCGCACAAGCTTATAATGGCTGCAGTACAGCGTGTGTTCAACCGCCGTAAGCCTATTGATATGGTAACGCTTACCGACGACCTTGAAAAAGAAGGCAACCTTGCAAAAGTAGGCGGTATAGAATATCTTATCGAGCTTACGCAAAAAACGCCAACCGCTGCAAATTTCAGGTATTATCTTGATATTGTTAAAAGGGACAGCATCAACCGTGAGCTTATTCGTGCCGCCAGAAACATTATAGAAAATTCGTCTTCCAGCGACGACGGGCTGAAAAGCATACAATATGCCGAAAAACTTGTTTACGATATATCCAAAACAGGCGACAGTTCTACTATGCACGACATCCGCGAAAGCAACGTAGTAGAAGAAGTTTTAGATAAATTCCAGACCATTGCAACCGATAAAGACGCATTGCGCGGCATTACAACCGGCATACCGTTTTTAAATAAACTTACCAACGGTTTGCAGCGCTCTGACCTTATAGTAATAGCAGCCCGCCCCGGCATGGGCAAAACTTCGCTTGCGATGAACATAGTAGAAGCCGCTGCCTACCAGGGCAACGTTTGTGCCGTATTTTCGCTTGAAATGCCTGAAAACCAGATTGTCCAAAGATTGTTGTGCAGTGCTGCAAACGTAAGTATGACAAACGCCCTTTCGGGAAAACTTACGCCAAACGACTGGAAGGCGCTTATAAGAACAAGCGAAGAACTTAAAAAATTAAGCATAACAATAGACGATTCCGCCCGCATAACTCCTGCCGAAATACTTTCTAAATGCAGGCGTATAAAGGCTAAAAACGGCGGCAAGTTAGACCTTGTTATGATAGACTACATACAGCTTATGTCCAGCGGTTCACGCCATTCCGAAGAGAACAGAACAAGGGAAATTGCCCAGATAACCGGCGATTTAAAGATAATGGCAAAAGAGCTTAACGTGCCCGTAATCGCTCTTTCGCAGCTGCGCCGTATAGAAGGCGAACCTGCGCTAACCGACTTAAGGGAATCCGGTGCGATAGAGCAGGACGCCGATATGGTTATTTTTATTAACAGACCGGACGTTACAGCAAAGCAGGAAGATATAGAAAAGAAGGGTATTGTTAAGGGTATGGCAGACCTTATTGTGGCTAAACACCGTAACGGCGAACTTGGCCGCTGCCAGTTAAGGTTCAAAGGCGAATATACAAAATTTGTTACCCCCGATCCCGACGAACTGCGCCAGATGGCGGCAGCTAAAGCCAAAAAGAATAAGCAGCCAAAAAATGTAGAAACCGAAGACGAAGAAGTACCCGAAGGCTCGTTTTCTGACGACGGCTACGACGGGGATATTCCTTTTGAATAATAATTTATATGGATACTAAAATTGTTGAAATTAACAGTGAAAGCCTTGCTGCCGCAAAAAAAGTAATACAAGACGGCGGGCTTGTTGCCTTCCCTACAGAAACTGTGTACGGGCTGGGTGCAAATGCGTTTAACGACGATGCCGTAAAAGAAATTTACCGCGTTAAAGGCCGCCCACAGGACAACCCCTTAATTGTGCACCTGCACAAAGATTATGATATAGGAAAACTTGTTTACGGCGTACCTTCTTATGCGGTAAAGCTTGCCGACAGGTTTTTACCGGGACCGCTTACCATGGTTTATAAAAGCAGGGGAACGGTTTCGGCGGCTGTCTCATGCGGACTTGACACGCTTGCGGTGCGTATTCCTTCCCACAGCGGCGCCCAAGAATTTTTAAAATATGTAGATTTGCCCATAGCGGCACCGTCGGCAAACATATCTAAACACGTAAGCCCTACATCGGCAGTGCACGTATATGCAGACCTTGCGGGCAAAATACCGTATATTCTTGACGGCGGCAACAGCGAAGGCGGAATAGAAAGCACAGTGTTAGACGTAACGGGCGAAGTACCTTGCGTGTTAAGAAGCGGTCTTGTAACCCGTGAAATGATAGCGGAAGTGGCTGGCGATTGTACTGTTTTTGTACCGCGGGAAGGCGTTAAGGTGCGTTCACCCGGCATGAAGTACAAGCACTATTCACCCGATTGCAGGACCATGCTTTTCCCCTATGATGAGATTGGCAAAGCAAAAGAAGCTTATTTAAGAGCGCAAGCCGACGGTACAAGGGTTTATATTTTGTGCGACGCCGCTTGTGCAGAACAGATTGGTGTTAAAAATATTCTCTGTTTAGGTAAAACGGAAGAAGACGTTGCCGCCAATTTATATGGTAAACTCCGCGAAGGGGAAAAGGTGGCAGACCTTATTATTGCCGTTGCACCCGAAAAGCAGGACGGCATTATGGTGGGCGTTATGAACAGGCTTACAAAAGCTTGCGGGGGTAAAGAATGAAAAGGAAAAAAATTACTTTCGTATGTACTGGTAATACCTGCCGTAGCCCGATGGCAGAAGCAATTTTACGCAGTGAAATAAAAAAACGTAAAATAAAATGGTGGGACGTTGCCTCCTGCGGAATTTTTGCAGAAGTTGGCGGAACTATGTCGCCAAACAGCCGTGAAGTATTGCAGGAAATAGGTATTTCTGCCGATAAATTCGCTCCCCGCCAGCTTACCCAAAATATTATAGAAAAGAGCGAAGTCGTAATTTGTATGACAGACAAGCAGAAGCAGATTTTAGAAGATTGCGGCAAAGTTTACAGCATAAAGGATATTTGCGGTTACGACATACCCGACCCATACGGCTGCGATATAGACGTATACCGCATAACCAGAGAAGCTATAAAAAACGCTTGTAACGCTATTATAGAAAAATTTATTAATAATACAGAAAATAAATAACAGGAGAAAAATTATGAAAATTTCTATTGCATGCGACCACGGCGGACTTAACCTTAAAAGGGAGATTATAAAGTATCTTGAACAGAACGGATACGAGTATAAAGATTTTGGTACAAACACATTTGACAGCTGCGATTATCCCGACTACGCGCTACCTGCGGCAGAAGCGGTTGCAAGCGGAGAATGTGAATACGGCATAGTAGTATGCTCTACCGGTATAGGTGTTTCTATTGTGGCAAATAAAGTAAAGGGTATACGGTGTGCGCATTGCCACGATACCTACTGCGCAGAGTTCACAAGATTGCACAATAACGCAAACATGCTTGCTATGGGAGAAAAGGTAGTGGGCACCGGATACGCTTTAAAAATTGTAGAAAAATTTTTGACTACGCAATTTGAAGGCGGCAGGCACGAACGCAGGGTAAATAAAATTACCGAGATTGAAAATAAATATTATAAATAATTTATTTAAGAAGGGGGGATAAATATTATGCAAAAAGAAAACACTTTTGAATACATAGATACTTGTATTAAAGAAGAAGATTGGGATAGTGTTCTTGATTGGGCTAAAGAAAACCATAATACTGCAGATATTGAAACGGCACGTAAATTAATAGAATGTTACGAGTTATGCTGTAAACAGAACATGCCGCAGGCATTTTTAAATTTAGGTACCTTTTATTACAACGGCGTATTTGTTAAACAAGACTATAAAAAGGCGTTTGAATTGTATAAGGTAGCGGCAGACGCAGGGGAGATAAGGGCTATTTGTAATTGCGGTTACTGCTTTTACTATGGCCGCCATCAGTCAGTAGATTACGCAGAAGCATTCAGATATTTTAATTTAGGTGCCCTTTTATATGATGACGCAAACTGTTTATATAAACTTGGCGATATGTTTATGAAAGGTTACTATGCGGATAAAAATGAACGTTACGCTTATATGCTTTACAAAAAAGCTTGCGATAATCTTTGGGATGATGACGAAACGTTAAAAGCGGATCTATTATTCAGGCTTGGCAAATGTAAACTATATGGAATTGGTACCGAAGAAGATATTGAAATTGCTTACGATTACATAAGCTCAGCGCTGTCAGGTTTTTATAAACGCCGCAAAACAGATCCGTTTTTATCAGGGCTGATTAAATCTTGCAAAAAGATGCTTGCTGAAATACAAGCACAATTTGATAAAGAAATTGTAACTAACTGAATATATAATAAAAAAGCAACCAATCTGATGACGGTTGTTTTTTTGGTGCGGATAACAGGAGTCTGCGTTTTATAAACGCAGCGGCTTCGCCGTAGTCGGCTCGCCAAATTTTGCTAAAAACAGTGCGTGAGTACTGTTTTCTTAACGCAAAATTCCTTCTTAAGGTTCAACTCCTGTATTATAAAAAAACAGCGAACTAACAGAAGTTAGTTCGCTGTTTTTGGTGCGGATAACAGGAGTTGTAAGGAGCACAGCGACGGAATAGCGATTGTTGTGAGTGTTAACGAAGCCAATCGCGTCCATATTTCGATGGACTGTTATCAGTACATAAAAGAGCGGCACGCAGTAAGCGTGCCGCCTTAATGGTGCGGATAACAGGAGTTGAACCTGCACGGTCGCCCACAGGAACCTGAAACCTGCGCGTCTGCCAATTCCGCCATATCCGCATAACGTTAAAAATTATAATTAAAATATCAATCGTTGTCAAGCGGAAAGGGCGCAAAAATATGATTTAAAATCTTATAAAATTATTTTAATCTTTTACCTGCTTATTATATTACTTTCAAAAATTTTTGCTAAAATAATTC
>JAJQDC010000063.1:0-16187 GCA_021202395.1 Clostridia bacterium
TCCCCTCATCCGCCCGTTGGGCACCTTCCCCCATAAAAGGGGAAGGCAAGGTGTGGTAATGTGCTTCTCTTCACCATTCGGCTGACCAAGCACGTCATTCTGAGCGTAGTCGAAGAATCTCGCGAGTACTCGCGGACGATAGAACTCTTCCGCCCATTCAATGCTTTTTACCGCATTATAATAAAACGTATTGTTTTTAAACAACTTATGTGCCGCGCAACCTGCTGGTCGCCAGTTCTGGCGGGATTGCCACGCGGTAGAAACCGTTTTGCGCACATTTATCTGAAGCCTTTTACAATAAGGTGCGCAAAGTAGCGCTATCGCTCACGCGCAATGACATATAGGCTACTGCCGTTTATAATAAGGTAAGTCAATACATTGTCCCACTCTTGGCTCCCTTATTAGGGAAGCTGCCCATAGGGCTGAGGGGTTCACCTTATTTTTTTACGGTACAAAACCCTTCCCCCACTTCGTGGTCCCCCTTCCCTAATAGGGACGGCAAGGTGTAGTGTGTTGCTACCCTATCCCATAATCAATACAACAATTTTTCTGCGGAAGAATATATTACCGTGGATGCTATTCCTACCGCAAGCAGCACAACAGATACCGCGATGGGTACATATGTAAGCGTCCTCACGGAGCAATTAGCATTATTCAAGCAATATTCAGAAAGTATATCTGAACCATTTGCTGCCAGAGCGACAGCCATTGCACCGATAAGAAGTAAAAGCAGAATAATCTCTAAGGACATTGCAACATACACAAGGCTGTGCTTCTTTTTTGCAAGTGCCACGGCATACAGTGCGGCAATGGCAATTATTACCGCAACGGATACCACCGTTATTACGCCAAGTATAATTATATAAGTCTGTGCGTAGTAGTAAAAGGGAACAGCTACGTCGCCGTATATGGAAGCAGCCGATTCAAACTGCCCGAACAGCGTTGCAAAGAACATAGACCAGCCGCTTACGCTTACTTCGGTACCTATTTTATCGCCCGTAGTGGAGCTTGTACCTACGTTATATACATATATCCAATGGAAAAAGTAACATGCAAGCAGTACCGCCGCCACTACCAATGCCGCTATGTAAAACCACTTTAACTTGCTGCACTGGTATTGATACATCCTTTTGTTATGCTCACGCCTTTGCAGTTCCTGCGTTCTTTTGTTAGCCATATTTATAATCTCCTTTTTAAAATTTTACTCGGTTACGTAATAACTCAGCCCCGAATAGTCTTCTATTTCGGTAACTTCTTCGGCATACAATACAAGCATTTTAAGCGTTTCGTTAACGCCTTCTATCACGTTGCCGTCAGAATCGTAAGAATGTATTGTAATATCGGGGAACTCTGCACTGTTTATAGTGCCGCGCACATGCACCCACGCTTTGTCGTTGGTGTCTTCGCTCTGGTTTTTAGGTTCGGGCAGTTCGCCGTCGTATTCAAGCACAAAGCCGATTACCATATCGGCACCGCAATTGCAGCCATAGCCCGAAGAGCACTTTCTTACCGCACACTGGTATTCATTGCCGTATATATCGGTTACGGTATACATAAACAGGTCTGCTTCTATAGTTTTACCCACATACTGGCTGGGGTAATACTGCATATTTGTCATTACCAGAAAGAATGTATCTTCGTTTAATATATACTCGCTTGTGTCGCACCCGCACAAAAGGCACAGTGCGGCAATGAGCAATAGCACTAATTTAAACGCTCTCTTTTTTAACTTTGACACGTTTTTTAATACCTCCTGCAATCGCACACACAATAAACATAACAAGGTCGGTCATTACTATGGTAGAGCCGACCGGCAGTTTAGAAGCCATTATTGCTATTATTATACCCACCGTGGTTGCCACAACGCTGAAGCATACCGAAAAGATTATTACCGAACGGTAACTTTTAAACAGCCGCATTGCAGACATAGCGGGGAATATTATAAGCGCAGTTATAAGCAAAGAGCCTACGAGCTTCATAGAAAGAGCAATTACTATTGCTGTTATTACCGCCATTAAAAAGTTGTATACCTTTGCTTTGCCGCCCGAAGCCTGCAAAAAGTCTTCGTCAAACGTAACGGCAAATATCTTGTTGTAAAATACTATAAAGAATACCGCCACCACTAAGGACATTATAATGCACAGCCACACGTCCGATTCGGTGAGCGTTATTATAGCCTGCGTGCCGAAAAGTGTGGAACATACGTCGGTAGAGCTTACCGAAGCGGTGTTTGATATCATATAGCCTATTGCAAGGGCGCTTACCGAAAGAAGGGCTATAGCCGCATCCCCTTTAAGCCCCAGTTTGCTGCCGAAACACATGAGCACTATTGCCGCAAGAATGGTAACGGGCATTATTATAAGCATATCGTTTGTTACGCTTGCCGCAGCCGCAACGCACATCGCGCCGAACGCCACGTGGGAAAGCCCGTCGCCGATAAGCGAATACTTTCGCAGCACAAGGCTTACGCCTAAACAGGATGAACTTGCCGAAATAAGTATGCCCACCACAAGGGCGTAAATAACGAATGAATACTGCAGATACTGTAATAAAGTAGGCATTTATACCACCTCCTTATTGCGCTTGTACGCCTGATATTCATCTGCCGTGCCGAAGAAGTTGCCGTAATGCGATATTTCAAGCACCTTGCCCGCATAGGCAAGTCCCTTTTCTACGTCGTGGGTTACGGTTATTACCGTAATGCCACGCTCCTTATTCAGCTTTTCTACGGCAGAATAAAGCTCTTCCGAAGCTTTGGGGTCAAGCCCCGTAACGGGCTCGTCAAGCAGAAGGCAGCCGTCCGCCGCACACAGCGCGCGGGCAAGAAGTACCCTTTGCTGCTGCCCGCCCGACAGGGCAGAAAAGCTTTTGTCCTTTAGCGGGGTAATTTCCATCAGCTCCATCTTTTCGCGCGCAAGCGCCTTTTCCTGCCTGTTGTAAAAGGGACGCAGCCCGCTCTTTTTTACGCAGCCGGAAAGCACTATCTCCCACACCGTGGCGGGAAAGTCCTTCTGTGCCTGCGAGCGCTGGGGCAGGTAGCCGATACCAGTAAACTGTTCACCCTTTTCTATCTTGCCCGACACAGCGGGGATAAGACCTAAAAGAGTCTTCATAAAGGTAGATTTACCCGCACCGTTTTCGCCCACGATGCAAAGGTAATCTCCCTTTTCCAGCGAAAAGTTGATTTCGCCGCACACCGCTTTGCCGTCGTAGCCCGCGGTAAGATTTTTTATTTCAAGATAACTCATTTGTCGCCTCAGCTTAACGCCGTTTCTATTACCGTAAGGTTGCTTCTCATTACAGAAAGATAAGTCGTTCCCGCGCTGATGTCAGCTTTTTTTACCACCTGGCAGGAATTGATTTCAAGTATCTGCACGCTTATACCTGAGTAATTAGAAAGTTCTTTTGCGTTTGATATTACCGAATTAGCTATAGATTTATCCGAACCTTCAAGCACGAGAACGTACTTTAAATTAAGCTCGTTGAGCTTATTTGCAAGTGTGGTTATGGTTGCAAAGCTCGCCTGGGATTCGGTAGAGCAGCCCTTGAACGCCGCATAGTAACTTAGCCCGTAGTCGTCTACAAAATAACGGAAGGGGAACCTGTCTGCAAACAGCAGCGTCTTTACCGTAGCCGCTTCTACAACCGCGGTATATTCGGCATCCAATTCTTCAAGCTCCTTTATATAAGCGGCTGCGTTAGCCTGGTAGTAAGAGCTGTTTTCGCTGTCTAAAAGGCAGACCTTTTCTGCTATGGCGCTTACTATAAGTTCGGCGTTCCTTAAAGACAGCCATACGTGCTCGTCGTATTCGGTCTCGTCGCCGTCCTCCTCTTCTTCCTCTTCCATTCCCTCTACAGACTCTTCTTCTTTGGCTTCTACAAGGTCCATCATACATACGAGTTCCGCTTTGGTTTTAGAAGATGATATGGCGTTGTCTACCCAGCTGTCCGATTCGCCGCCGGTGTATATAAACAGCTCGCAGGCGCCAATGTTGGCAATATCGGCAACCGTGGGCTGGTAGTTGTGCAGATCGGTGCCGCTTTCGGTTAAAAGAATAATGTTGTAGTTTTCTGCGTTATCCCCCAATATATTGTTCAGCCAGTCGTACTGGGGGAATATAGTGCACACTATTTTCGGGCGGCCGTCATCGTCTGTATCACAGGCAGATATGCCCGCCGCACCAAGTATTACCGCCAGAGAAAGCGTGGTTAAAAACAGCAGATACAGCGCCCTTTTAAAGATATTTTTATTGTTTGCTTTCATAGATTAATTTTTTTACTCCTTAATATTTTTAATGTTTTAAATAAAAACAAAAGCAGGAACTGCCGTTAAATATGACGTACGGCAAAAAGACCGAACGCCGTTCGGTTAAAGTTCCTGCAAAAAATATTAAATTGTAAGCAGATCGTTTAATGTAACGGGGGTTGAAACAGGTGCGGCGCAATCTTCGGTAAAGATAACGCGCACGTCGCTGTATACGGGTGCGGCAGAGGTTTCTGCGGCAGACGGTTCGCTTTTACCGCCGCCAAGCACGTCTTCTGCAGTGCTTAAAACATGGCATATAACGCAGTCAGCGCCCGTACAGCAGTGGTCTGATTCCTGCACGACAAAAGCAAGCGACAAAGATATTGCCGCAAGGAAGAAAAATATGAACAAAACAGACAGTATTCTTTTGCTCTTCATCGTGCTTTACCTGATTTTAAAGATGCCATTATTGTATCTTTTTATGGTCTGTTTGTCAAGCTGACGGCAAGGGTACTTGCAATTTATTCCGTTTTCAGCGATTAATATATTATATATGCCTAATACGGCTTAGCATACTTTTTGATAAAGAGCACCTTCAGCCATACGGCAAAATCTGATAAAGCGCAGGTAACAACAACCTGCAACCTTTTAAGGGACTTTTTTCAGACATACAAATTTTTTAATGGCTTTTTTCAACGGCTTCATATTTGTTCACAAAAAAATCAGCCGAGAGAATCTTTTCCCAGCCGATTTTTTAAATATACTTTCTTATTACATGCTGTCTGTACTACCCGTTATTTGCGGCATACTCCGCATCCATTTGGGTGTCTAACGTGTAGCCTTCTACATATTTGCCCGGTAAATCATTGAACTCTGCCTCATAAAGCAATGTGTAATTTATGTCTTCGCGGTAATCAATTCCATTGCTGTACATATAGTTTATCCGTCTTCGTTTTTTGTCCACAACACAAACTCTGTATACACAAGTCTTCCCGTCGTTTAAAGAAAATGCAAAAGTTACGTAAGTTATAACGCCGTTGGTGGTAAAATCGGTAGTTTTTCCCATTTTCAGGTTTTTTATTTTTTGGTTTGCGTATTTTACAACCGCAATAATTTCACGGCACTCTTTAAGCTTTTTACTTTTTTTAATACATGGATCCATAAAGGCAAAGCCGTCAAGCCAATCGGCAAGGGCAGCATACTCTGCTTGTACTTCTCTGTTTTTTAATGTGTTATCATTAAGGCACCGCATTAAAAGAATAAGCCAGCTTTTAAAATAGCCAACAGTTATATCTCCTGCCATAGCGCAATGTATGCCGTCTGTTATAAGCTTATAATCGTAATAATCGTCCTTTTCGTAACGGTAATCAAAAGAAATAATTCTATCCAATTCCTTTTCCGGCAATTCCCTTTTTATAGCTTTCCATAATGTTAATTTGTCTATAACGGGTTTACCGCTTTCCCTTTTTTCAATTTCAGCTTCAGTAAGATAAACACAGGGGGCCTTCTTCTCCGGAATATAAAAATTTAATAGTATCATAAATTTTATTTAAATCTTTTTGGCAAAGCTTAATTTCAGGAACAGCGTTACCCTTAACGTAAAGAAATTTTTCTTCGGTTTTGTATTTAAACTCGTAATAACGGTTATAAAAATCAACTGCAAGCTCGTCATATGTCCCTTCGCCGTCTTCGGCAAAAAAGGCAATCTTGTGTTTATTTGTTCTCATTCACACTCCCTATTACTGCTTATGCTCTTCCATAAAGTCTTTAATCACGGGGTCAAGTTCTTCCTGCGAAATAGTAGCACTTTTAAGCAGAAGCGAAACAAGATATTCCGCAAGCTGCCTGTTTTCAGTAATAATTTTTTCTGCCCGCTCAACAGCCGCTTTCACAAGTTCATTCTTTTTAATCATAAACCTTTCAAGATATGTTTCAGGATACTCTTTATCGCTATCATAATAGTATTCATATCCCAGCATGCCGCTGTAAGACATTTTATATAACGCCCAGTCAATCTCTCTGAAATCTTTTGCACATTCGCTGTAAGTAGTTCCTAAAAACATCTTTTCGGCTACATAGCCGCCTGCGGCTACAGAAAGATAATCAATAAAATCATCACGCGAAAAATCTTTTGACTGTATAGCTTTTATTTCTTCTTCTCTCTCTTTTTCACCGTCGTCTTCATCATCTTCGTCAGCGTAATCGTAATCATCATCGTCTTCATCATCATAATAAGTATTGGTAGAAAGTGCGGTAAAAAATGAATTGCCTTCATCGTTATTGGCACCCAATAAATATTTAGACGGATGAAGCACCTGTGCTACTAAAAAGTGCCCCACGCTGTGCGCCGCCTGAAGTTTTGTATTTTTGAACTCATCTTCATCACAGATATTTTCTGAAGATATTTCATTGAGTTTTTTATAAATAAGATTTTTTGACACAAAGTTGTTGTCGTCAGAACCTATTACGCACTCATTTACAAAAGTCTGGATTTCTGCACCGGAGAAATTAATACTTAAAGCGGCGATACGTTCGCTGTCAAACTCGAATTTACACTGCGTTTTATTTATGTAATAATCAAGAATAGCTACACGCGAATCGCGGTTCGGAAGACCGAGATAAATTTTTTTATCTATCCTGCCCGCCCTTACAAGCGAGCCGGGCATTGCACCATAGTTATTGCATGTTGCCGCAAAAAATATATTGCCGCTGCTCTTTAAACCGTCTATAAGGGTAAGCAGCTGGGTAAGCACCCTTTTTTCCTGATCCGATACATAATCTCTTGACTCATCGGGGAGCACCTTGTCTATCTCGTCAATAAAAACAACGGTATATTCCCCGCTCTTTTCCGCGTCAACAAATGCAGTTTTTATTTTTCCGCATACCGCTTCTGCGCTTAATGCGTCGGTTAAATCTACGTTGATAAAAGGCAACCCGCACTCGTCAGCAAGCACTTTGGCAAACAGTGTTTTACCCGTACCCGTTTCTCCGTATAAAATAATACCCTTTGGAATTTTAGCCCCCTTTTTAATGTACTTCTCTCTGTTGTTTAAAAGCCTGCACAAGCTTTTAAGTTCTTCTTTTTCGGCTTCATAACCCGCAATACTGTCAAATGAATACTTTTCCATAATAAATTCCTCCTGCAAATAAATATCAGCCAGAACGCCTATAGGGTAACATGGCGCTCAAACCATACCCATAATAACAAGGCAAGCGGTAAAAAATCACGGAAAAAAAGTTGCGAACTTATTCCGTCCACAACTTTTTTTGTCTTTTTAACCTTTCTTTTATTAAATTTACAAGCCGTTCGCTGCCTACGGCTTTTACCATAGGACCGAAAGACAATATACGTATAACCATTTCGCTTTCGTCGCCCGCATCATAAAATATTTTAGCACGGTATCTGTTATCGGCAATCTGTTCCACTTCCTTTTTAAAATGTGCAAAATGGAACAGACAGCGCTCCAACGAATTGCGTTCATCGGTAATTTCAAGTACTGCACATTCTTCGTGCCGTTCTGAATATGATTTTCGTAAGTTGCTGCCGTTATAACGTTTTACCGAAATTATTTTACCGATATTTACAGCTTTTACTCCTGCTCCGCGGACGTATAGTCTGAATTTATCGTCCTTTTCAGAATATTCCAGATGTTCGGGGACAGCCCTTATGCGCATTAACTGCCCTTTTCTGTCGGGAATATCTATCTGCAGCGGGTACTTATCTTTTATCGCCTGCAATATCAAAGTGAAATTTTTTATATACTCAATGCTTTCAAAATCGTCCCCGTCGCCGTACTTATCAAAATACTCTATATCTGCAAGATCAAACAGCGGCTGCACATCGGGCAGGTCAATTTTTACACCGAACAGTCTGATGCGTTTATCCGCCAGAATGGTTTTAAGCCAACGTTTTTCAAGCATGGTAAGCCTGTCTTCAGGCTCATGTTTCAGCAGCGTGGTATAATCGGGCAGTATAAGCTGCCACTTACCGCTTTTAAGGGAATTACAGATTTCCGTAACGCTTTCACTGAATGCTCTTCTCTGAACAATTTCTATCATTGGCTTTTCTGTCAGGGTTCCGTTTACCGCTTGCTTTAATATTTCGGCTACCGCTCTATAATATGTACCGTAAAGTTCACTGAATATCATCGCCGCCCCCGCAATACATATCATACATCGCATTAAAATCTTGCTTAATGCTGCGCACTACCGCATAGTTGTCCGCTTTTATGTCTTCTATACGGCATATGAACGTCCTGATCCACGGTATCATCTCTGTGCTGTCATATACGTCGGCAGAAAATACATACTTGTTTTTACCCAGCCGATGTACTTCGCCAATACGCTTTTCCCGCATAAGACGGCGGTAAATGTACTCTTCTCCATCTTCTGTGTTAACGGTAAATTCTATATGCTCAACTTTACCCGTTCGCACGCTTGCACCCCACATATGGCGGCGCTTTATGGCAAAGTCGCTCAGATATTTTTCGTGGTTTTCTATCTCACCGCAAAATTTTACACTCTTTATTCTGTCTATACGGTATGACTGCAGCACAAAACCTCCTGTATAGGCAATTACATATTGCCTGCCGTTTTGTACGCTTATAAATATTTTAATCGGCACTATACGCAAAACGTTCGGGTGCTTGCTCCGCCTGCCGTCAATTTCTATTTCCGCCATACCTTTTTTGCTTATACACTGCAAAAGAGCAAGTAAAATTTCACTGTCAAGCGTCTGCGTAATATAGTGGTGCTTAAAGGTAAATACCTGCTGCTCTGCGGGCAATTTATCAAGGATAAAAGAACCTATTACCCCGCACGGGGCAATCTCGCTGAAAAAAGATAACATTGAATAGTCAAGGCATATATACGGGTCTTTTGTACGTGAATATAAAATTTTATTACCGCTTTTCCGTTCGGAAAGAATACCGCAGCCAACATATTCTTTTAGTTTTTTTCTTAAGGTAGACTGGTCAAAATAAGTTAAATTATCAAAACGTGAAAGATAATCAGCTTCTATAATCTGCAAAAGCTCGCCGCAGCTGTATGCGGCGCTGCAATCGTAAAAGATATCCGATATAATAAAATGCAATGTAATATCGCTATCGGTAAAGCTTTTGGACTTCCATGCTCTGAAAAGGGGATTACCACGGGGCTGTCTGCTGTCTACCGACAAAAATACAGTCTTGCCGCTTTCTGTCCACCTGAACGACATATAATCGCCAAGCCAGCTTTCTATACGGCGTTTTTCATCGTCGTAAGAACGCAGGCTCTTTTCGGTATAAGAACCGCGCGATTTAAATCCGTAAATATAAAAATCGCGCATGTAGCTTCTTATCTTTTCAAAATTTTTTATAAGTTCACGGTATGCCACACCCTTTTTCTCCTTATAAATCGTCGTTAAATGCGGCATATCCCGCACCCTGTTGGCTTTAGTCTTATCTGTGTGTCATGGTTCAATAACCTGAAAGTCTGCTTCACATTTTATAAAGGAGACATTAAGCGCCATACGGTGCGGTTTCCAGCCGCCTTTGCCTTTTATAATATTTTTATTATATCTTTTGATAAGCTTTATACAATAGTCTCTTTCTTCTTCTGAAAGTTCACCGCTATAATTTACTTCAGCAAAATTGTGGTTTTCTTCTTCATCAAAAATATCAACAATGCCAAAATTTATAATTTTACCGATACTTTCGCCATATTCAGCAATAGCTTTATACTCATCGTGCAATATACAAAGTATATGATCGTGATAATCTTCGTCCCAGAAAGACGTACGGTAAAGTTTGATATTTATAAAATCTTTCATTTCATTATCCTTCTTACTGTTTTTTACATCTTTTTTTCTTCGTCTGACAAGGTGCCGCTGTACGAGATTTCTGCAAAGCTGTCAAAATCTGCCACCGTCAAAGAAGGGCAAACGGTAAACAGAATATTTTTATTTATCTTTTCGCCAAAGGCTTTCAACTCGGAAATTTCAGCATTTGCATCAACTACAAGATGCCCCTCCAGATACAAATCGTGAAAATCACACGAAGAGTAATCCGGCTTAAACAGTTTAATAATTACAATGTCTTTCATATATCCACCTGCGAAAAATTTTATATTATTATACTACCTTAGTAAATAACGGTCAATATCAGAATTAAAAAATTATGCTTTTATATTTTATTCTCATTATATAACAGTAAATATGACAGCTTATGTATACATTAAAAAATTATTTATGGTTAAATTGCATAAAAAAACAAATTTACTAGAATCATCTTAATACAAAACAGGAAGCTGTATGCTTTCTGCTTATGGTACCCGTGATTTCGCCGTTTGGCGAAAGTAGCGCAAGCTGACGCTTGCTCACGCAGACTGTCAAATCAGCCTTAAAGCATGCAAAAAGGGGAAAGCTATCGCTTTCCCCTTTTTTGGTGCTTGTGATCGGACTTGAACCGATACGACTGTTACATCGTGGGATTTTAAGGCAGATGCGCCGAAAAATCAGCATTTTTTAAAACACTAAAAACGAGGCTTTTTAAGCCAAAAACCGCTCAAAAAACCTCAAAATCACATATTTCTGTTTACCCCGTTTTTGTTAAAATCAGTCAACTTCCCAAAATTTCCCAATACTTTTCACAGCTTTTCGCAATTTTTTAAATGGCTTTTTACCGCAAATTCGCGTTTTTACCTTTAACTTTGCCGATTATATACAACGAAACACTTATCGGTTATAAATATATTTGGTATTCCGCGACGCGCCAATCTTTGTAACCGTACCGTTCCGCACAAGCTGTCCGAGTACGCTTTCCACAGTAGTGGGACTAACGTCGGGCAACGCTTTACATATATCCGTTTTAGATAACGGCAATAAGCTGTTTTTTAAAGTTTCTTCTATCCTTTTATTTTTCGGTAATTTTTTGCCGTTTACCACAGAAAACCGCATATCCAATTCTTTATAACAACGAAGAAGCGTGAAGATAAAGTTTTCGGCAAATGCGAAATAATCATTCTCGTTCGTTTCCCAGCCTATAGACGAAATGCGGAGAGCCTCGTAATACAAATCTTTATATTTGTTTATTTGCTCTTCGTATGAAATATATTTAACGACGTCGTAGCCCTCTTTATATAACAACAGTAGAGAAAGCAACCTGCTCATTCTGCCGTTACCGTCAGAAAAAGGATGAATACAAAGAAAATCCAATATAACACACGGTATCAAAAGCAAAGGATTTATTCCCGCGTCTTGCCTTGCGGCAACATACGCAAGATACCATTGTTCCATAGCTTGAGGCGTTTCTTCCGCAGTGGTAGGACGGAAACGAACATGGCGATTCCCTTGCGCGTCAATTTCCAGAATAACATTATTCGTTTGCTTGTATTTGCCGCTATATTGGTAGTTTGTATAGGATAGTAACGTAGAGTGCAGAGACAGAATATCCTTTTCACACAAATCCAGCCTTTTATAATCGGTGTGGATAAGATTCAATGCGTCCCTGTAGCCTGCGATTTCAGCTTCATCGTGATTAAGCGGCGCACTGCTTTGATTGACAATCTCCTGTATTCTGCTGTCGCTTGTAATGATACCTTCAATGGCGTTTGAACTTTTAACCGACTGTACTTTTGCAATTTTCTCTAATTCGGCAAAAGCGTCCGTATAAATTCTTTTTCTGTCCGCGGCAAGATTTTTCAGCTCGCCTATAGATAAAGACAAATCAATAAATTTTGCTGGAACCGTGCCGTTTTTAAGAAAGCTATAATCAAACCTGCGCATACTATACCTCCGTAGGTGCATATATTATAGCAAAAAATATGCAGGAAATCAACCACTTGCAACTTGTTTCTGCATATTTTTATTTCAAAAATATGCAGATAAAGAAATTATCTGCATATACTTAAGAAATCAGACTCATTATGTCCCTGCAAAAAATCAAGAGAATAACCTATAAATTGAGTTTTTACTTAATAACCTTCCAATAGCCCGATCTGTTTGAGCCTATACGCTCAATATAGCCACCATTTTTTAAAGCTGCTAATTTTCTGCCAATTGTTTTGAGAGATTTATTCAATAACTCTACTAATTCTTTTCTTGATATTTCAGGTCTTTCCTGTAATATCTGCAATATCTTTTTTGAAACTTCATCTAAATTATTAGGGTCATTATTGGAGTCATTAGAGTCATTATTAGGGTCATTATCGGGGTCATTTTTAATTTTATCCGCAACTTTGGGGCCATCTATAATTCCCTGCGCCTCTTTATTATACATAAATTTTACGGATAGGAAGTGCTCGGAAATGTCAAAAATATCTTTCGGGTATTGCCTTAAGATTTTCTTCATACCAGTGCCAAGCTGCTCGCTCATATCAAGGTCAGAGAAAATTCTCATAAGCTCTTTATTACGCGGTAATGACCTACCTGCGAAAAACTCATCTGTTGAAAGTCCTGTAGGCAAGCCGCCGGAAGAAACAACTTCGATTCTATCGTCATAAATTTCAAAGACGGGGTACGCGCCGTTGATTTAGTCGTTATGAATAAAAGCGTTCAAAACAGCTTCGCGCAAGGCGTCTTCATCTTTTACCGTTCGGCTAAAATCTCGTTTTTTAACCAAAAAATAAGGTAAAAATAAGAGAGAAAGCCCTCGCTTCCCCTCTTTTGGTGCTTGTGATTTCGCCGTTCGGCGAAAGTAGCGCAAGCTGACGCTTGCTCACGCAGACTGTCAAATCCGCCTTAAAACATACAAAAAGGGGAAAGCTATTGCTCTCCCCTTTTTTTGGTGCTTGTGATCGGACTTGAACCGATACGACTGTTACATCGAGGGATTTTAAGTCCCTTGCGTCTGCCTATTCCGCCACACAAGCATGTTATTAAGTTTTAATCTCTGTAATTTTAAGTCCCGAGCGACGAACCGACACTTCTCTAAACAGCACTTATGCGCTGTTTTGGTCGGTGAGATGAGTTTGCGCATAAACAAGAGCGCAAACGATGCCCGAGACGGACGGCTATCCTTACCGCCGTTGAGAAGCCTATTCCGCCACACAAGCGTGTTATTTTATTGCAATAAACCATCCGCAAGCGGTCGTACTACACTGCTTTGAGAAACGCTGATTCACCATTCCCTTACAGGGACGGCTTTTTGCTATAAATATATTGCAACAAATTTTAAAAACAAAGCGCTCTAATAAGTTAGAGCGCTTGTTTTAGTTGGAGGCGCCACCCGGATTTGAACCGGGGAGTCAGGGTTTTGCAGACCCTTGCCTTACCTCTTGGCTATAGCGCCATGCGTTACAAAAATAAAAAAATAGTGCGCTGAATAATTTTTGGAGCGGGAAACGAGATTCGAACCCGCGACATTCACCTTGGCAAGGTGACGCTCTACCACTGAGCCATTCCCGCATGATATTCATACGCACTATTATTGGTGGGAGCTACAGGGCTCGAACCTGTGACCCACTGCTTGTAGGGCAGTTGCTCTCCCAACTGAGCTAAGCTCCCGAACGCTTAAATAATATACCAAATAAAACGGTAAAAATCAAGCAATTTTCAGTTATTTTTTTAATTTAAGTAAAAAAATTTTCTGCCCGCCGCCTGCCACACAATATATGGGTAGTACCGCAAAGCAAAGCGGAATATATAGAGTAACGGCAAAAATCTGCCTATAAAATTATTTTTGCGGTAAATAATAAAACAGATTTTATCAATAGAATACAGATTAAGAAAACGGGGCGGCGCTGTGCGCCGCCCCACTACCGTAATGCTATTACTTTATATTATTCTGTTACCAAAGTAAAAATATACGTCATAGAATAACCACTGTCCTCAAGCATATCCAGCTCCTGAGAAAGAGTTTCACTATCAATTATTTTTACAGTAATTATAGAAACATCCGAATCGTAAACCGACGTTATTGTGATTGTATTATCATTATTTACAACGTAGGTTATGGTCATATCAGCTACCATTGTATTCATATAATCAACTGCTTCAGGATAAGTGAAGGATGCTGTTCCGTCAGAATTGAATGCCATTGTCATGCCGATTGTTTGGCTGTAACTGGTTTTTATGCTCTCTTGTCTTTCTTCAGTTACAGAATCAGAAAAAGTATACTCTATGTCTGTAAGCTCATAAGTATTTCCAACCACGGTAACATTATTGACAAGTTGCATAATACCCGAAGCTGTATAAACAGGTTGATTTCTTTCAATATATACCAATACCGTAACATCTGTACCGTCATAACCGAAAACTGCCCAGCCATCGTTTAAGAAAGTAGCGGCATCACCAAATGTATCCGAGTCGCTTTCGTCCGTCCAAGAACAGTTGCTAAATATAAAAATATTGCTTTCGTTATCCAACGAATAGTTGCCCGTAGCGGTATAATAAGTGCCTCTCATATAGACCACACACGTAAAATTTTCGCTGTCTGTAAACGTCAGCGTATAATTTCCAGTCGCGCCTAACATGCTAGCAAAATCTTCTTTTGCTTCTTCCGATTCAACGTCATCAATGTAATAAGTAAGCGTAGTATAATCAATAGTATAGCTGTTGCCTACATATGCCGCATCCGTTGCCCCTTGTACCCAGATGGTTATAACGCCGTTAACGTAGTGCCAGTAATTGCCGCTGTCCGCCGGCTGCGTTTCGCTGTAATAATAGATTGTTGCGGAAGAAAGTGATGTATTATAATCACCTATTGTAATTACATTCCACTCTTCTGAAGTACCATTGTAGTAAACACTTGTAAGCGAATAGCAATATGCGAACGCATAATCGCCGATAGATGTTACACTGTCGGGTATGGTAATGCTTGTAAGCGATATGCACAATAAGAACACAGAACTGCCGATAGATGTTACACTGCTTGGTAAGGTTACACTTGTAAGCGAATCGCAACCATAGAATGCCCCAGTACTGATAGTAGTTACGCTGCTGCCGATAACTACACTTGTTAGCGAGCTGCAATTTCGGAACGCAGAATTGCCGATTGATGTTACACTGTTTGGTATGGTTACACTTTCAAGCGAGATACAATCATAGAACGTAGAACCGCCGATAGAAGTTACGCCGCTACCTATGGTTACGCTTGTAAGCGATGTGCATCCATAGAAGGCCTTATAGCCGGTAGATGTTACCCCTTTACCTATGGTTACACTTTTAAGCGATGTGCAATTTGAAAATGCTGATTCGCCGATAGCTTCTACAGGTAATCCATTATAAATTGAAGGTATAACAATATCCGTATCGGTGCATTCACCTATACCACTGACAATGTAGTATGTTTTGTCGTCTGAAAGAGTATATTCCAACCCTTCGCTGGCTGTAACATTTTCATAGCCGCATATGGTACAGATATTATCACTGCCGTAAGAATGAGCTTCTGCTTCCGTCTGCTCTTCGCAAACAGTGCAAACCTGCCAATGGCCGTTGCTATCATATGAATAACCCTCGTAGGTGTGTTCAGTGTGTTCCGCTATCTCCCAAACCACAACTTCGCCGTTAACGTAGTGCCAGTAATTGCCGTTATTATACGGCTGCGTTTCACTGTAGTAATAGAGCGTTGCGCCGTAATATGTAGGATCTGAATAAGTATCACTTAATGATATATTATTCCATTCTTCTTCAGTACCGTTGTAGTAAACACTTGTTAAGGAAGTGCAACCACGGAACGCATTACTGTCGATAGTTGTTACGCTGTTACCTATGGTTACGCTTGTAAGCGATGTACAATTACGGAACGCATAATCGCCGATAGATAATACACTATTAGGTATAGTTACACTTGTAAGCGATTCACAATAAGCGAACGCATAACTGCCGATAGATGTTACGCTGCTGCCTATGGTTATACTTGTAAGCGATGTGCAATTATAGAACGCAGAATTGCCGATAGATGTTACACCGCTGCCTATGGTTATACTTGTAAGCGATGTGCAATTATAGAACGCAGAATTGCCG
>JAJQDC010000063.1:16287-17638 GCA_021202395.1 Clostridia bacterium
ATAGATGTTACACCGCTGCCTATGGTTACACTTGTAAGCGATGTGCAACCATAGAACACATAATTGCCTATAGAAGTTACACTGTTTGGTATGGTTACACTTTCAAGCGATGTGCAATACCAGAACGCAGAACTGCCGATAGATGTTACTCCATCACCTATAGTAACGCCCGTAAGCGATTCGCATTCACGAAACGCAGAAGTGCCGATAGATATTACATTGTTTGGTATGGTTATGTTTGTAAGCGATTTGCAACTATAAAACGCATATTTATATATTGAATAAATATTCCCGTTTATATCATCAGGCAAGATGATATCAGTATCTGTTCCAGTGTATGCAACAAGGTAATAGGTATTACTGTCATTATAGAATATATAATCTCCACCATATATTAATTTACTTTCGCCGCTTGTTGCTGTATAAACATTTTTTGCATTATATGCAACATAACCGTTGTCTTCACTTCCAGCAGTTATTGTAAGTGAAGACAAATTATATACTTCCACAAGTTTAAAACAATATCTAAACGCCCAATCGCCGATAGATGTTACGCTGTTACCTATAGTTACGCTTGTAAGCGATATGCAATAATAGAAAGCCTCACTGCCGATAGACGTTACGCTGTTACCTATAGTTACGCTTGTAAGCGAATCGCAATAATAGAAAGCATAATCGCCAATAGATGTTACACTGTTACCTATAGTTACGCTTGTAAGCGATGTACATTCAAAGAACGCCTCACTGCCAATAGATGTTACACTATTGGGTATAATAACGCTTGTAAGCGATGTGCAATGATAGAACGCATAATCACCGATAGATGTTACGCTGTTACCTATAGTTACGCTTGTAAGCGAGTTGCAATCTCCGAACGCACCATCGCCGATAGCTTCTACAGGTAATCCATTATAAGTTGATGGAATAACTATATCTGTATCGGTACATTCCCCTATACTGCTTACGGTATAATATTTTTCATCGGATGAAAGGGTAAATTTAAGCCCTTCGCTGGCTGTAACATTTTCATAGCCGCATATGGTGCAGATATTATCACTGCCGTATGTATGGTCTTCTGATTCAGTCTTATTTTCGCAGATGGTGCAAACCTGCCAATGTTCGTTGTCATCGTAAGAATATCCATTGTAAGTATGCTCTAACATATCCGTTTCTTCCTGAGCAACAATTACTGTATTACATACCGAACAATGGCTGCCTTCCGTCAAGCCTGTCGAAGTGCAGGTTGCCGCTACGGCTGAATCAATCACGACGGTATGCGCTAATTTTTCAATTACGGTATCGGCAAGAGTGATTTCTGTAGTGCCGCTTTCATCGGAATAGTACTTACCGC
>JAJQDC010000006.1:0-65375 GCA_021202395.1 Clostridia bacterium
GCTATAAACTACGTAGCGAGATAAAATAAAATTTTTAAAACACACGTTTATTTATATTGACTGCAAAAAATTTTTATGTTATAATATCTTTAATCAACAGGGGTGTTGCCTTGGAGCGGTTAGCCTTCTTGGGGGGAATTTGATGAATAATCAAAATTCTTACATAGGAGGTGCAGCGTATGACAGATTCAACTTACTTGGAATTAGCCATACTGCTTGAGCAGTTAAAAGCTTTACTTGATGACCTTGGTATCGAGTATTTAGCAGTTAAAATTGCAAAAAAATAACCGCCCTTTTATGCGATAGTCAGCGGCGATTATTTTTAGTAATTACTTAAGGCTAACCGTTTAAGGCAATGCCCTTATTGTATTTTCATTATACAATAAAAAATTTTGTTTGTCAACATTTGTTTGCAAGAATATTTTAATTTTTACTTTATTTTGCAAAACCGCCGCCTACGGGTAAAACTTCGCCCGTAACGTAATCGGCATCGGCAAGGTAAGCACACGCTTTTGCTACGTCTGCTCCGGTGCCAAGCCTGCCCATGGGGATACGGTATATAAGGTCTTCTATCTCTTCTGACGTAAAACGCTCGTTCATGGAAGTATCTATAACACCCGGGCTTACACAGTTTACCCTTACGTTAGAAGGGGCAAGTTCTTTAGAAAGCGCTTTGGTAAAACCTATTAACGCCGCTTTTGACGCAGAGTAAGCTACTTCGCAGCTGGCACCTACTTCTCCCCAGACGGAAGAAATATTTATTATGCAGCCGCCGCCGGCGCCAACCATTTTATCGGCGACTTCTCTGCAACAAAGGAACGCACCCGTCATATTGACGGCAAACACGCGTTCCCAGTCGGCAAGAGTGGTATCCTGTATCACTTCGTAAAAGGATATACCCGCATTGTTTATAAGAACGTCTAACCTGTCGTACAGTGAAAAGAATTCACGGAACATATCGCAGACCTGCTTTTCATCCGATACGTCTGCACGCAGCAGCACGGGGCAATAGCCGAGCATGTTGAATTCTGACTGCGTAGAAAGGGCAGCCTCTTCATCTGAGCTGTAATTGATTACCACTTCGTAGCCAAGCTGCAAAAAGTAAAGAGCAATCTCTTTACCTATCCCCTTTGTTCCGCCCGTAACAAGAACGGTTTTTGTACCCGTAAGGTTATCCATAGTCCACCATTATAAATTATAAAAAGAAATTATTTTTTGCGCTATTTCGCGCGGTGTAAGGGCGTCGGTATCAACAACAAGGTCTGCCGCTTTAAAGTACAGCGGCGTTCTTACGGGCAATAGCTCATTTATGCGTTGCTGCGCCCCGCCCTGCAAAAGGGGGCGTTCGGTGTCGCCTTGTACCCTGTTTACAAGCGTATCCGCCTGCGTGCGCAGAAAAATTATTTTGCCGCTGCGCTTAAGGTGTTTTACATTCTCTTCACGCAGAACGCACCCGCCGCCCGTTGCAATTATCTGTCCGTCGGTTGCAGAAATCTGCGCCGTAACAGCCGTTTCTATCTTACGGAAGTATTCTTCGCCATAGTTTGCAAAGATGTCGGCTATCCTGCCGTAACGCTTTACAATCTCTGCATCGGTATCTGTAAGGGGCATACCCGTAATTTTATTAAGTTCACGGGCGACGGTAGTTTTTCCGCAGCCCATCATTCCGCACAATACGATATTCATACCATTACCGCGACAAATTATTACGGCACCGCCGTTACGGATATATACTATCATATTAATCGGCAAATTGCAAGGCTTAAGGCTATTTTATTTTTGGGAATGATGTGCGTTGGAGTCTGCCTTTTAAATTCAAAAGTAAAATTTAATTTTAGCTTTAGCAAAAGCTTTGCAATGATTGACATTCTTCTGCCGATTATATATAATAGTAACGGTAAAAAAATTTTTGTAATTCAAGGAGATTACTACTAAGTATGAACAAAATGTCGGTCAAAGACCTTAAAGACCTTAAAGGCAAAAAAGTTCTTGTACGTTGCGATTTTAACGTACCTATGAAAGACGGTAAAATTACTGATGAAAACAGAATAACGGGTGCACTGCCCACCATTAAATACCTTCTTGAAGCAGGTGCCCGCGTAACGCTTTGCTCACATATGGGCAAACCTCACCCCATCTTTTCGCAAGAGTTCAAACTCAACAAAAAGGATCAGAAAAAGGTAGACGCAGGTGAAACCACGGCAGAAGCTATTAAAGCAAAAGCTTTAAAAGAAGAACCTGTAAAGCTTACCCTTGCGCCCGTTGCAGTAAGATTAAACGAACTTTTGGGCGGCAAAGTTACTTTTGCCAAAGACGTAATAGGCCCCGATGCAAACGCAAAGCGTTCTGCCCTTAAAGACGGCGAAGCCGTTTTGATAGAAAATCTCCGCTTCCACTGGGAAGAAGAAAAGAAAGACAAAGACTTTTGCAAGGCTCTGGCTTACGACGCAGAAATTTACGTCAACGACGCATTCGGCACTGCACACCGCAGCCACGCTTCTACCGCCGCTATCGTTGAATACGGCATTATAAAAACCGCCGTCTGCGGCTTTTTGATAGAAAAAGAACTTACCGTAATGGCAGACACTCTTGACAACCCCGCCCGCCCCTTTGTTGCAATTTTGGGCGGCGCTAAGGTAGCCGACAAACTTAACGTAATAAGCAACCTTCTTGAAAAGTGCGATACGCTTATCATCGGCGGCGGCATGGCATACACATTCTTAAAAGCTAAAGGCTACGAAGTAGGCACTTCGCTTTTAGACGAAGAAAAGATTGACTACTGCAAAGAGATGATGGCTAAAGCCGAAGCTGCAGGCAAAGAGCTTCTTTTGCCCATAGACACAGTTGTTACTTCCTGCTTCCCCGACCCCATTGACGCAGAAGTTGACGCCGTTACTGTAGATTCCGACAAAATACCTGCAGACAAAATGGGTATGGATATCGGCGAAAAGACAAGGGCGCTTTACGCAAGCCGCATCCAGAACGCAAAGTCGGTTATATGGAACGGCCCCATGGGCGTGTTTGAAAACCCCACCCTTGCAAAGGGCACAATAGCCGTTGCACAGGCGCTTGCAGACGTATACGGCAAATGCACCACCATTATCGGCGGCGGCGACAGTGCGGCTGCAATACAGCAGCTTGGCTTTGCCGACAAGGTTACGCACATTTCTACCGGCGGCGGCGCATCGCTTGAACTTTTTGAAGGCAAAACTTTACCCGGCATTGCCTGCCTTAACGAAAAAGCGTAATTTGAAAATTCACCAATAACTTTAAAATATACAAAACATACCCCGATTAACAATGCGGATTGCCCGCAGAAGGTTTACAAAAACGTAAATGAACAAGGGCAAACGCAAATTACAGAATTTTTTGATGGATGTTAATCGGGAAAATTAAGGAGATTTATGAGTAGAAAACCCTTTATAGCTGGCAACTGGAAAATGAACATGACGGCGGCAAGCGGCGCAGAACTTATTAAACAGCTTGCCCCCCTTGTTAAGGACGCAGACTGCGATGTTGCGCTTTGCGTACCCGCAATACTTATACCCGAAATGACCAAAGCTGCAAAAGGCACAAATATTGCCATCGGTGCAGAAAATATGCACTGGGAAGCTAAAGGCGCATACACAGGTGAAATATCTGCAGATATGCTTAAAGAATACGGCGTAAAATACGTAATTATCGGGCACAGCGAAAGAAGGCAGTACTTTGGCGAAACGGACGAAACGGTAAACAAGCGCACAAAAGCCGTACTTGCGGCAGGCATGACGCCCATTATGTGCATAGGCGAAACGCTTGACGAGCGTGAAAACAACGTTACCGAAAAGATACTTTCGCGCCAGCTTACCATAGACCTTGCAGGCATAGAAGACGTAACCAAAGTGGTAATTGCTTACGAACCCGTATGGGCTATAGGAACTGGCAGGACTGCCACCAACGAGCAGGCGCAGGAAACTATAGCTTACATAAGAAAGAAGATAGGCGAACTCTTTTGCCCCAAGTGTGCAGAAAAGGTTATTATACAGTACGGCGGCAGCATGAATGCGGCTAACTGCAAGGGGCTTATGGCTCAGCCCGATATAGACGGCGGGCTTATCGGCTCTGCTTCTTTAAAGAAAGAATTTGCCCAGATAGTAAATTACAACAAATATTGGGAACAGGACTGAGTTAAGGGAATAGAGCATAAGCAACTATCGTTGCTTTGATTCAATAAGCACAGAAATAAGGAGATTTCTCGACTACACTTTGTTTCGCTCGAAATGACAGTGCTCTTTGCACTGTACAGCCCCCGCAGGGGCTGTCATCCCGACTGAAGCGTAGCGAAATGGTGAGATCTCCAACCGTAAAAAAAAATTTTTGCGTTAACAGGATTATATTATGAAAACTCCTTATGCGATTATAATTATGGATGGCTACGGCATTGCCCCTGCGGGCGACGGCAACGCCATTTCTTTAGACGGAAGCAAAAAAGTAAATGCGCTTAAACAGCAGTTCCCCAACGCAACTTTGGGCGCAAGCGGGCTTTCGGTAGGTCTGCCCGACGGGCAGATGGGCAACAGTGAAGTCGG
The DNA here is from genome assembly GCA_021202395.1 of Clostridia bacterium. Taxonomy (GTDB): domain Bacteria; phylum Bacillota; class Clostridia; order Christensenellales; family Borkfalkiaceae; genus Coproplasma. The sequence goes on from JAJQDC010000006.1 coordinate 4,569, forward strand.
GCACCTTAACATGGGTGCCGGCAGAATTGTTTACCAGGACCTTACTAAAATTACCAAAGCCATACAGGACGGTGATTTTTATAAAAACCCCGTGCTTGTAAAGGCTATGGAAAACGCCAAAAACAACAACAAACAGCTGCACCTTTACGGGCTTGTATCTGACGGCGGCGTACACAGCCACCTTACCCACCTTTACGCCCTTTTAAAAATGGCTAAGATGTACAATCTTGAAAAGGTTTACGTACACTGCTTTATGGACGGTAGGGACGTATCCCCCACGTCAGGCGCAGGCTTTATACGTGATCTTGAAGAGCAAATGAAAGAGATCGGCTGCGGCGAAGTGGCATCCGTATGCGGCAGGTACTACGCCATGGACAGGGACAACAACTGGGACCGTGTAGAAAAGGCTTACGACATGCTTACCCTTGGCGAAGGCGAACAGTGCGAAAGCGCGCCTGAAGCCGTGGAAAAATCTTACGCAAACGGCGTAACCGATGAATTTTTAAAGCCTATAAAGGTATGCAAAAACGGCAAACCCATCGGCATTATACAAAAGGGCGACAGCGTAATCTGCTTCAACTTCCGCCCCGACAGGGCAAGGGAGATTACAAGAGCTGTATCCCAAAAGGAATTTGTAGTGCCCAAGGGAACGGCTTTTGAGCGCAAGACGGGATTTCTGGAACCCGTTTACGTATGCTTTACCGTATACGACGCCACCTTTGAAGGGGTGGATATCGCCTTCCCCAAAACTATACTGAACAACACCTTAGGCGAATATCTTGCCAAATGCGGCAAAAAGCAGCTGCGCATCGCAGAAACAGAAAAGTACGCACACGTAACATTCTTTTTTAACGGCGGCGTAGAGCAGCCCAACGAAAACGAAGTGCGCGATCTTATCCCCTCGCCCAAGGTTGCAACGTACGACCTGCAGCCCGAAATGAGCGCTTACCTTGTAACCGACAAGGTTTTAGAAGAGCTTGATTCCGGTGAGTTTGACGTGGTTATATTAAACTTTGCCAACTGCGACATGGTAGGGCATACCGCCGTTATACCTTCGGTTGTAAAAGCCGTACACGTTGTAGACGAATGCGTTAAAAAGGTTATAGACAAAATACTTTCTATGGGCGGCGCCGCTCTGCTTACCGCCGACCACGGCAACGCAGATAAACTTATAGACGAAGAAGGCAAACCCTTTACCGCGCACACAACAAACAGGGTACCCGTTATACTTGCAAGCGAAAAGCTTAAAAACGTAACCCTGCGCAAAGACGGCATACTTGCCGACCTTGCCCCCACCCTGCTTGAGATTATGGGCTTACCCATCCCCGCAGAGATGACCGGCAAGAGCCTTATTATTAAATAAAACAGTTTAAACAGATTAATAATTTTGCGGCATTATAAAAGGCGGGCTACCCCGCCTTTTATTTTTATGATTCTGCGTTTATTAAAGCAGCCCAGTTAAGTATTCTTTTTTTGTTTACTTTGCGGTGGTCGCCTTCAAACAATACGTCAAGCCCACGTTTTACAGTAGCCCCTTTGCAAAGCGCCGATATGTCCTGCAGAGCGTGCCCCGCCCAACCGCCGTTGGTAACAAACGGGTATAATGTTTTACCGCTTAAATTATACTGCGTTAAAAAAGTTCTTACAGCGGGTGCAACCGAATACCACCACACAGGCGTACCTAAAATAACCGTATCGTATTCCGAAAAGTCGGCTTTTAATGGAATAATGGGCGGCATATATTCCGTTTTTACTTCCCTTTCTCCTTGTTCTACAACATCGTTGTAATAGCTACTGTAAGGTCTTACCGTAAAAATTTCTTCGGCATCGTAACCGGTACTTTCCTGCAAAAGCTTTGCTACGCTTTTTGTATTTCCGCCGTAAGAATAATAGATAATAATTGTTTTCATAATTTGCCTTAAATTTTTTCAGATAAATACGGAAATCGGCGGCGGGCAAGCCGTTATCGGTGTGGATTACCACCGCAGTTTCGCCGCCATTACCCGTAACTATGCAAGTGTTTACATCACGCTTTTATTTGGAGGCTGTCTGTCAAAGCTGGCATTCTCGGCTTGCCGCCCGACGTATAGCGTGATGCCGTCGGTAACTTTTATTTTAAAACTCGCCTGTCCATTCTCTCGGCGCGTTGTTCACAAAGTAATTACCGACAGAACCGCTGTAATTTATATTATAGTATCTGCCGCTGTCGCCCTCGTCCATGCCGCGTATAAGTTCCATCTCATCGTCGCTCAATTCAAAGTCAAACACTTCGATATTTTCCTGTATATGGTCGGCGTTAGTAGAGCCAGGTATTACCGAAAACCCTTCCTGTATGTGCCAGCGTATGATAATCTGCACAACGCTCTTGCCGTGGTTTTCTGCGATTGCCTCAAGCGTATCGCTGTTTAACAATCTTTGGTCGGCGTGTCCGAGCGGGTACCAACATTCAACCTGTATATTATATTGTTCCGCCAAAGCGCGCGTATCAGTTCTCTGCGCAAAGGGATGACATTCTATCTGCATTACCTGCGGCTTGATTTCTTCGTCCATTATGGCGTTAAACGCTTCCATACGGTTATCAAAATTGCTTATGCCGAGCGCACGGATTTTACCTTCACGGTAAAGCGTTTCAAGGTCGCGCCATGCGCTTTCAATAAGAGAAATAGAGCCTGCGGGATGGTGCAGATATACAAGGTCAAGATAATCTACCTGCAAACGGTCAAGCATTTCAGTTACCGCGTTATACGCGTCGCTGTAATCGCTTGGCCACAGTTTGCTTGTAAACCAGATTTCTTCACGCGGAACGCCGCTGTCTATAATACCCTGACCGACGCCGCGCTCATTCATATAGCCGTGCGCCGTGTCCAAATGCCTGTATCCCGACTGTAAAGCCGCGGCAACCGCCGTGCGTGAAGTACGGTTTAAAACTCCGAGGTCGCCGCTCTCTAAACTCTGTATCTGCGTACCTAACCCGAAACGGAGCATTTCCAAGCCGTTATTTAAAGTTACAAGCGGAACTCCGCCCACTGAACTGATATTTGACGCACTTGCAGGACCATCGCCTGGTGCTTCAACTTCGTAATTGTTTGTATCTGTGGTTTCGTCGTCTGTATTGCCCGCATCTGAAGGTGTATCTGTAGAGCCTGTATCAGTTGAATCAGACGTGTCATCAGTATTCGGCGTGGTGATTTCGGAAGAATTATCCGAACCGCCCGACGTAATGTTACCCGTACCGCAGGCGGCAAGAGTAAAAGTTAAACAAAGTATAAAAATGAATGCTATATAGGATAATTTTTTCATAGTTTTTTACCAACTTATAAATCAAGACTCTCTACCCATTCAGTAACGGTAGACAGCGATGCTGAGGAGCGGAATCTTTGACCTGAAAGCCATGTTCCCGTACCTGCCATTTAGGCAAGCAACTCACCGCTTTGCCCTATGCCCGAACTTGCCGAAGTGCAGAATGGTATTACCGTTTTGCCCGTAAAATCGTTGTCTTTAACAAAATTATTCACGGGCCATGCGGCTATCTGCCACCAGATAGGGTAGCCGATAAATACAACGTCGTAACTCTCCCAGTCGTCCACGGCTGTGGATACAAGTTCTATATCCCTTAAACTCTCGTCCATATATTCCTGATATACACGGCTTGAGATGTTGTTGTAGTTCAAATCTGCGCTTGAATACTCATTTACGGGAACAAGCTCAAAAAGAGTACCGCCGGTAGCTTCGGCTATATATCCGGCTACGTTTTGTGTACTGCCCGTTGCCGAAAAATAGGCAATTAAAATATTACTTCCGATTGTGCCACTGTCAGCCGTCAAACCATTCTGCCGAGTTCCGCCATCTAAACAGGCGACAGACGTTACAGCTAAAAACGCACAAAAAATTACTGATACCGCAAATATATCTTTTTTTATTGCTTTACACACAAATTACTCCTTATTCTATTCCTTTTGTAAAAGCTTAAAGCGTTTCCGCCGCAGTCTGCCGCCTGTCTGACGGGGGAGGTATGATTATGGATATTGTATAGTTCAGTTTACCAGTTCTTCTTGGCGGAGTCGTTGCTGCGGTTGTTCTTACGCTCTTCAACCACCTTTGCAAACCACTCTACCATGGCAGGGTCGGTATGAGAGAAGAATGAGCTTTGCCCCTTGTCAAGACTTGCCATTACCGTCATCTCTTCGGCGGTAAGTTTAAAGTCAAACACGTCAAGGTTCTGTTCCATTCTCTCAATATGAGTTGACTTTGGTATTACCACTATGCCGCGCTGAAGTTCCCAGCGAAGTATTACCTGAGCATTTGTCTTGCCGTACTTTTTACCTATTTCTGCAATAACGGGGTCTGTAAACAGTCCGCCCCTGCCTTCGCCGAACGGTGCCCAGGCTTCTATCTGCACGTCGTATTTCTGCATCCATTTTTGTGCTTCAATCTGCTGGTTATGAGGGTGCGTCTCCACCTGGTTTACCATAGGTTTTATTCGAGAAAAAGAGCATAAATCTACCAGTCTGTCGGGGTAAAAATTGGACACGCCTATCGCCCTTATAGCACCTTCGGCATATAAATCTTCCAAAGCACGCCACGCGCCGTAGTAGTCGGCAAACGGCTGATGTAAAAGCACTAGGTCGATATTGTTTGTCTTAAGTTTCCGCATAGACTCTATTACAGATTTTCTTGTCTGCTCGTAGCCGTAAAATTCTATCCAAACCTTTGTGGTTAAAAAAATCTCTTCGCGCGGCACGCCCGATTTTTCAATGGCACTACCTACTTCTTCTTCATTGAAGTAGCTCTGCGCCGTATCTATATGGCGGTAGCCGACCTTTAAAGCGTCCATAACGCAACGTTCACATTCTTCTTTAGATACCTGGTAAACGCCGTAACCAAGCTGTGGCATCTTTACGCCGTTTGATAATGTAACGTAATTCATAAAATGCTCTCCTTTTTGATTTTGTAGTTACAGTATAGCACTTAAAAAATCAAAACGGAATAGCCGTTTGGTTAATTGCTTGAACTAAAAGTAAAAGCCCGTACTTTGCAGGTACGGGCTTTTACAATATATATTTTTATTTAATAATGTTTTGAACTACCTTTATAAACTTGCGTACCTGTTTAGACGGCTCAGGGGAATAAAATATTCCAAAGGGAATTTTATAGTCCCAATCGGAGTGAATAATTTTAAGCAGCGGATGTACGTCCTGCCAGTTTTCGATTGTAACGATAGGCACGTTCTCTTTTGCTGCACGGTTAAATGCCGAGATATTGAACATATGAAATTCTTCAATTTCAACACCGCTTGCAATTAAATCTTCCCGTAAATCGTCGATATATTTATTCCAGCCTTTACGGACAAGCATAACCTTATAACCTTTCAAATCATCTATATTTATCTGATCGTTTCCGCTCAAAGGATGCGTTACGGGGATGGCAAACATTAACTTTTTATAATAAAGATGAGCCGCCTTGCAACAGCGGTCTGTTAAAAAATTATCGTCGTATAAGCCTGCCACTATGTCGATATGTTGACCAAGATTACGCAATATTTCAACCGAATTTTCAGGCGTGTTTTCAAACGGAATTAACTCAATCTTTAAACGCGGCATAATTTCCTGCAACTGCGACCAGATGTCAAGGATAAATTTAGCGGGAGTCATAAACGAAACGCCAATACGAATAGCCTGCTGATTTTCATTATTATAAATATCACGGGCTTTTTCTATAGACCTTGCGGCGTAGTCAGACATATAAACGGCGTCATTTAAAATGCTTTTCCCCGCGGAAGTAAGTATAAGCCCATGATTCGTGCGTTCAAAAAGCGTAACACCGAGCCGACTTTCTAAAGCGTTAATCTGTTTCATTACGGCGGTAGGCGTTATATACATTTCGTCGGCAGTCTTTGAAAAACTGCCGCTTTCAGCTACTTTTATAAACGTTTCTATCTGCGGACTAAGCATAGCTTTCTCCTTGTTTTTTTCCATATTATAGCATATACTTTTACTAATTTCAAGTGAACTTAAAGTAAAAGCAATAACACTACGCAAAAGAGTTTGCTTTTTTATATTTAATGCTATTTATAATTGAAAAGTTTGCAAAATAATGTTACAATAAAATTATGGATAACATTGGAAGTAAAATTCAGCAACTAAGAAAGACAAAAGGCTACACACAGGAACAGCTGGCGGAACTTGCGGGAGTTTCCAGGCAGACTATTTATAAGTGGGAAGCAGGCTTAGTACAGCCGAACAGCGACAATATAGCAAAACTTTGCGAGATATTTTTAGTAGACAGAAACTACTTTTACGGTATCACGACAGATACTGTAAAAGAAAAACAGCCGAAAGGCAAAAAGCGACTTGCCATTTTAATTATATTAGCGGCAATAACTTTGGTATTATTTGCGGTAACACTGTGCTTTGGGCTGATTACCTACCAACCGACGCAAAGCGCGATGTGGGTTTCTACCAGCAAACTAAACAGTGCCTGGTTTTACGTATTTTTATCTGTTACCCTGCTGTTTGTTTGCATTACAGCCGCTTACGCCGTGCGAATTTTTGCTTTTAAGAAAAAGTAGAGTAATGTAAACCTTTTGCTAACCTGCAGACGGTTGAAAATTATCCTGCGCTATGTTACACTGCGGTAAAACCGCGGTGCAAAAAAATATCTTGCGTCCGTTTATATTTTTAAACGGACTTTTTTTATGGTAATTTATGATTAAGCTTGAAAACGTTACAAAAAAATATGTAAGCGGCAAAGCGGAATTTTACGCTTTGAACGGCGTTTCGGTAAAAATACAAACGGGTGAGTTTGTTGCCGTAACGGGTAAATCGGGCAGCGGTAAATCTACCCTGCTTAACATTATGGGCACGCTTGACACCGCCACGCAAGGCTCGGTTTTTATAGACGGCGTAAACACCTGCGCTATGGATGCAGGCAAACTTGCCGCTTTCCGCAGGGATAAAATGGGGTTTGTATTCCAGAGCTACTACCTTGAAAATGAATACAGCGTAAAAGAAAATGTGGAAATTCCCCTTATACTATGCGGCAGATATTCCGACAAAAAGCGGGTTTTAAGCGTGCTTGAAAAAGTTGGGATGGACCACAAATATAAAGAAAAGGTAAAGAACCTTTCCGGCGGAGAAAAACAGCGGGCAGCCATTGCAAGGGCTATTGTAAATAATCCCGATTACATTTTTGCCGACGAGCCGTGCGGCAACCTTGACAGCGCTAACAGCCTGAATATAATGCAGCTTTTAAAAGATTTGCATAGCGGCGGCAAGACGGTAATAATGGTTACGCACGACAACAAAGACGCACTTTTTGCGCAGAGAATAATAACGATAGGCGACGGTAAGATAATTAATGATGAAAGTGTTGCACCTTGCAAAGCGTGAACTTAAACTGCTTAAAAAAACGGTAATTATTATTACCCTTATACTTACGGTATTCCTTTCGGCACTGTTCGGCGTTATATCTGTGCAGGCAGACCTTACGCAAAATATATACGATTACATAGACAGCTCTTACACGCAGCTGTGCCTTGACGTGAAGTCGGCAAGTTTATCGGGCGTTCAACAGCAATTTGACGGGCTGTTTGTAACTGCGCAAAAGGACGGAATCACCAGAAACGCCGTCATCACAAACGCATACGGCACCGTTTTTAATACATCGCAGACAAGCGTAACGGGCGATACAACCACCATTACAAACTATAATGGCGCAGTAATATGCCTTAACGAATGCACTTTGCAAAGTTTACAAAACTACTCTTATACCCTTTTACAGGGCGATTGGGTTGCGGCTGAAAACGAGATATGTATAAGCAGCTGCATTGCCGGCTGTCTTAATGCGGCCATAGGCGACGCGCTTTACATAGACGGCGGCACCTACACCGTAACCGGCATTTACAGCGCAACCGCTTACGGCTGCCACTACCTTGTTACCGTAAGCGGCGATATGGTGTTAGACAAAATTACGGCTTACTTTTATAGTTCAAAAGATTTGTATACGGCGTACAGTAAACTTACAGCAAAGGGTTTTACGGCAGAAATGCCTTTTGCCGTAAGCAACTACCTTGACAACCTTTACACGGTAAAGTGGTTCCTTACGGCGTGCGCCGTTCTTGTTTTTATAGTGGTAATTGCCGTGCTGTATTCGCTTACAAGCATTTTTTACCGCCAGAGAAAGGGTTATATATGCAGGTTAAAGCTGCTCGGTGCAACAAACTTTACCGTTGCGGCGGTCTATTGCGGCATAGCAATTTTTATGCTGGCTGTTTCTGCTGTAACGGCGGCTGCCCTTGCCGTACTGTTCAACCGCTATATAATGGGCATTTGCGAAAATCTGCTTGGCATTGCCTTTGAAGCACATTTTAATTTTGCCGTACCCGCAGCAGTTTTTGCCGTACTTGTTGCGGTTGTGCTTGTAATTTACATTCTATTTGCACGCAAAACAAAGACAACTTCTGTTGCGCAGGAGATACGTTATGAATAGGGTTACAAAATACATAGTGCTTGTTTTAATGAACTTACGTGCGCACATATGGCTTAATTTACAGATAATATTTTGCTTTGCCGTGCTTTGCTTTATGGTAACTTTGTTCAGCGTGTTCTGCATTTCGCTTAACGCAACGCAAAACTCGCTTGCAAAAAATTACATATCTGCCAACTACATCGTATCTGATACCGCGGTAGACACAAACGGGCCACAAGCCGAAACGCTTACTTACAAAGTGTACGACTGCGCAGAAGCAACATACAATGCGCTCGGCGCCGAACTTGATTATCTGATTTATTCCGTAATACAGATACAATGCGGCGGATCAACTTATACGTGCACGCAAGACGGTAATTTAAGCATATGTGCGGGTGAAAGCCTGTTTACGCAAAACGATTTAAAGGAAGCCGACGGTCAGCTTTTATACGGTAGTTACCCGACTTCCGCCTATGAAATTTGCATATCGCAAAACCTGTTGGAGTGCTTTGGTATAGATGGCGGCGATATTACAGGCAAAACGGTGAGCATATCGTTTATAAAAAACTCTGCCGCTATTTTTACGGATGTAACCGTATGCGGTGTGATAAGCAGCGGTTACTACTCCCTTCACGGGCATAACGGCGGGGCAGACCAGTTTGCACCCGATATATGGGCAGCGCAGGACTGCGCATTGTTTACCGCAGACGGCGGCTGGTATACAAACTACGTATACTCCTTTACCGAGTGGCTTACCGAAAGCGATATTCAGTATTACAAAGATACTTACGGCTGCAAGTATGCAGGCAGCGGCGTAACTGAAGATATCGCCGTTATTGCCGATATGCAAACTATTGCATTAAACCTTACCGTAATAACGGGCACGGCGACAGGTGCTGGGTTGCTGCTTATAATATACCTGCTTACAGATAAATACATACGGCAGTTTTATATCGGCGGAGGTATTTTGCAGGCGTGCGGAATGTGCAACAAAGAACTTAAATTATTGCTGTTTTTACAGATTATATTTATAAGCCTTATTTCAGCCGCCCTTTCTGCATTGCTGTCTTGGGCGGGGTACGCCGCTATAAGTTATTTTATATATTCGCTTTTGTATATAAACCTTGTTGCGCCCGCTGCCTGGGTAACGGTTCTTGTGTTTGCGGCAGGTGCGGCAGCCGTATTTATTACCGCCGCTCTGTTTTGTATTTTTAAAACACACAATATAAACAAAGTTACCATAAGGCAGATGCTTGAAACAAAGCCGTATTAAACTTTTTTTAAACCTTATGCAAAAGCGTTTGCGTTTAATTTGTTTTGGTCATATAATTACATTGTGATAAAAAATCCTGAAAAGTTCTTTAGTAAAACATACGTAGTAGTCATCGGTGCGCTCATATGCTGCATGCTGTGGGGAAGCGCCTTCCCATGCGTAAAAATCGGCTACACCCTTTTTAACGTAGATACGTCAAACTACGCATCGCTTATTCTGTTTGCGGGTGTGCGCTTTACGCTTGCTGGCGTGCTTGTGCTTGCGTTCGGCAGCATCACGCAAAAAAAATTTCTGCTGCCCAAAAGGCAGAATATCTGGCGTGTGGGCGTGGTAGCGCTTTTTCAGACGGCGATGCAGTACACCTTCTTTTATATCGGGTTATCTAACCTTACGGGGGTAAAATCTTCTATACTCAACGGGCTGGGCGTGTTCTTTACCATAATTGCGGCATGCTTTTTGTTCCGCACCGAACGGTTTAACCTTATTAAGCTTGCGGGCTGCATACTCGGCTTCGGCGGCGTGGTGATAATGAACCTTGACGGGTTTTCCCTTGATATGTCGCTCACGGGGGAAGGGTTTATAATCTTTTCCGGGCTGTCTTCTGCCATAGCGGCGGGGTTTGTAAAGATCTTTTCTAAAAAAGAGAACACCACCACCCTTTGCGGCTGGCAGTTTTTTACGGGCGGCATAGTGCTTGTAATAATAGGTTTATCGCTCGGCGGCAGAATTTCTGCAACAAAGCCTGCAAGCTTTGCAATGCTGTTTTACCTTGCATTTTTATCTGCATGCGCTTTTACCTTACAGGGTTACCTTTTAAAGTACAACCCCGTTTCGCGTATAGCTGTATTCAAAAGCACCAACCCGCTGTTCGGCGCGGTGTTCTCTGCAATAATTCTTGGGGAGAGCGAACAGCTGCTTTCTTACACCACGATAATAGCGCTTTTGCTTGTGTGCGGCGGAATATTTATTATAAATACCTTTGGCGAAAGAAAGTACTTGCAGAGCACTAAAACAAGGAAGCATAAAAAATTCCATAAAAAAGTTAAAGCTACCGCAAAAAAAACCGTCTATCGGCTATGAAATTTTAAAAATCGGCGGTAAATTGGTTGTAAATAACTTTAAGGTGTGTTATAATCTTTTAAGTTAATAAACAAAACAGGAGTGATTAATATGCTGAACGCTATTCTTGCAGACAGCTGGAGCGACAGTCAATATTTTGTTTATATTGGTTTTACGCTTGCTTTTATTATACTTTTATTTTTAGCGGCAATAGCTACGATAATTTTAGTCTTGTTCCAGAAGAGCAATTCTGACGGTATACAGGGCATTACAGGTTCCAGCGAAACGTTCTTTGGCAAAAACAAGGGGCGCAGTATAGAAAGTAAACTTAAAAAGTGGACATGGATACTTCTTATAGTTATGGCTTTACTTTCTATAGCTATTTACATTATGCAGGTAATTGCTCCATAAAAATAAACTGCGGCGTACATATCTTTACGCCCGCACATAAAAGGTATTTAAAAGCGGCTATTAAGCCGCTTTTATTTTGCGGTTACGGGAGAATACTTTTAACATGGGTATAAAAAACAGAATTATAAAAGGATTTGAAAGCGGCAGGCTTGCCTTTAAAACACAGAAGCAGATTTTAGATATTTTGAACGTTCACCCCAACGCGCGCAAAGCCGTTAAAGACATGCTGCGCAAAGCCGAAAAAGAAGGCACTTTGCTTAAAGACGGCAACGGCTGTTACGCCACCCCTTTGCAGTTTGACGCAGTAACGGGCACCATACAGGCAAACGAACGGGGCTTTGCATTTTTGATACCCGACGACAAAGAAGAAGGCGGCAAAGATTACTTTATACCCCACCACTCGCTTAAAGGTGCGTTAGACGGCGACAGGGTTCTTGCAATCAAAGTAAAGGGCACCCAAGACGAAGCCCGCATAGTAAAAATTATAGACCGCGGTTACAAAAACATAACGGGCGTGTTTGTAAAAGACGGCGGTGCGTACTACGTTCTGCCCGACAGGGCGCGCTTTGCACCAAGGGTTTTTATACCCAATACCCTTACCCTTAACGCACAACCTGGCGACAAGGTTGTTACGCAGATAACGTCTTACACCCAGGGCAAGGCGCCTGGCGGCAAGGTGATAGAGATACTGGGCGAAGAAGGCGATTTTTTTGCAGAAGAGCTGAGCATAATACGCAGCTACGGGCTGTATAAAGAGTTCCCCAAGGAAGTTGAACGTCAGGCGGCAGAAGTTGCAAAAGAGCCCGTTGTAACAGACGGCAGAAAAGATTTAAGAAGCCTTTTTACCATAACCATAGACGGCGACGACACCCGCGATATAGACGACGCCGTGTCGCTTGAAAAAATCGGGGATGGCTACGTTTTAGGCGTGCATATAGCCGATGTAAGCCACTATGTTAAGCGTGGCACAAAGCTTGACGAAGAAGCGTACAAGCGCGGCACAAGCGTCTACTTCCCCGACAGGGTTATACCCATGCTGCCAAAATCGCTTTCTAACGGAGCTTGCTCTTTGAACCCAAACGAAGACAGGTATGCCTTAAGCTGCATTATGACGCTTGACAAAAGGGGCAAAACGATATCCTGCGAGATTGTTGAAAGCGTAATATGCAGCAACTACCGCATGACCTACCGCGAAATTAATGCCATTTTAGGCGGGGATGAAGATACCATAACAAAGTACCCCGACCTTGTGGAAACGGCATCCCTTATGAAGGAGCTTTGCTTAAAGCTTACCGCACTTAAAAACGAACGCGGAAATATAGACCTTGCGGTAAAAGAAGCCCACATATACCTTAATGAACTAAGCGAAATTGTAATACCCGACGTACAGCGTGGTATATCAGAAAATATAATTGAACAGTTTATGATATGTGCAAACGAGGCTGTGGCAGAAAAGATGTCTGCCCTTAAAGCGCCCTTTATGTACCGTATACACGAACAGCCCGACCCCGAAAAGGTAGAAAATTTTACGGGGTACCTGCAGACCTTTGGCATTAACTCTATGCTGAACCCCGAAGAGTGCCAGCCGAAAGACTTTCAGCGTATACTGAATAATGTTGCGGGCAAACCGTGCGAAGGGGCGGTAAACAAGTCTATGCTGCGCTCTATGCAAAAGGCACGCTACAGCGACGTAAACCACGGGCACTTTGGCCTGGCAAGCAGCTGCTACTGCCACTTTACTTCCCCAATACGCCGCTACCCCGACCTGTTTATACACCGCATTATAAAGGGGTATTTAAACGGTCAGGAAGATAAAATAAATGCAACGTACAGGGGCGTTGCCAAAGAAGAAGCGCAGCACTGTTCTGCCTGCGAAAGGAATGCAGACGTTGCCGAACGGGACGTAGACGATTTGTACAAGCTGGTGTATATGTCTGACCGTATAGGTGAAGTATACGAAGCAACCGTTTCAGGCATAAGGACGTACGGCGTGTATGCAGAGCTTGACAATACGGTAGAAGGGCTTATACGGGTAGAAAGGCTGCCCGGCGGCAGTTACGAATATATAGAAGACCGCTATACGTTAAAGGGCGCCGACAGAAGTTTTACGCTGGGCGACAGAATAAAAGTGCGTGTAGACGGCTGCGACTGGGGCAACATGCGTACCGATTTCAGTCTGGTGGAGTGAATTGCCACTCTTGCCTTCCCCTTCTATGGGGGAAGGTGGCAGCGCAGCTGACGAATGAGGGGATATTCCTGCCTTTCCTTATTACCGAAATCGTTATTATTTTTAAACATCGCTTCTACCGTCCTGCCTTCCGATCGCCCGTTCTGGCGCGCGAGCGAAGCGACACTCTGCGCACCGCATTATAAAATATTCAGATAAATGGGCGCAGATATTGCCACGCGGTAGAACCCGCTCGCAATGACATGTAATATTCGGTCGTTTACGATAAGGTAACAAGATTATAGCAGATTTTTATATTACCTATTAAAAAGTATTTTACTAAACGGGGTTTTGTGGTATAATAATGTTTGCAGGAGAAAGTTATGAAAAAGACTATCGCCGTTAACCGTTCGGCAGGGTTTGAATACTTTATAGAAGAAAAGTTTGAAGCAGGCATTGTGCTTGAAGGCGCCGAAGTAAAATCTTTACGCAAAGGTAACTGCAGCCTTAAAGACAGCTTTTGCTACCTGCACGGCGGTGAAATTTTTATTAAAAACATGCATATAGCCGTATACGACAAAGCTGGTGCGTTTAACAGCAAAGATTCCAAGCGCGACAGAAAGCTGCTTTTGCACAAATACGAAACGGCTAAAATTGCAGGCAAGGTAAACGAAAAGGGTATGACGCTCGTACCCATCTCCCTTTACTTTTCCGGCAGTCTGATAAAAGCCGAAATTGCGCTTTGCCGCGGCAAGCAAGTTTACGACAAGCGCCGTACCATAGCCGAGCGCGACAAAGAGCGCGATATGCAAAGAGAGATAAAAAATTACATTTAAGGAGCTTTTATGCCCATAGTAATAGACAGGGATATACCCGCATTTAAAATACTTACCGAAGAAAGAATTTTCGTAATGGACAAAGACAGGGCGGCGTCGCAGGAGATCCGCCCCATAGAAATTGCCATTTTAAACCTGATGCCCACCAAAGAAACTACCGAAACGCAGTTCATGCGCCTACTTTCTAACAGTATGCTTCAGGTGAACATTACGCTTATAAAAACTTCTACCTACAAGAGCACCCATACCGAAGAGAGCCACCTTGACAGGTTTTATAAAAATTTTAAAGATATAAAAAGCCGCCGCTTTGACGGGTTGATTGTTACGGGTGCGCCCGTAGAAAATATGGAATTTGAAGAAGTTGCCTACTGGGATGAACTGGTGGAAATTCTTGACTGGACAAAGACCAACGTAACTTCTACCCTGTACATATGCTGGGGTGCGCAGGCGGCGCTGCACTACTTTTATGGCATTAAAAAGCACCCGTTAAAGCACAAGTGCTTTGGCATATTTGCCCACCAGCGCATATTTGACGGCACACCCGAACCGCTGATGCGGGGAATTTCTGACGAGTTCCACATGCCGCACAGCAGGCACACCGTTGTTTATGCCGACGACATAAAGCACATTAAGGAGCTTAAAATTTTAGCTTATTCTAAACGGGCGGGGGCTTCTATTATAAAGAGTACCGACAACAGACAGGTGTTTGTAATGGGGCATATGGAATACGACCGCGATACCCTTAAAAAAGAGTACGAAAGGGACAAAGCCAAGGGGCTGGACATTGACCCGCCTGTAAATTACTTTACCGACAGCAGTATGACGGAAGTAAAGATGAACTGGACTTCTACTTCTAACCTGTTTTACATAAACTGGCTGAACTACTATGTTTACCAGGTTACACCCTACAACCTGCAGGAAGATTACTGTATATAATTTTAATTTTAAAAATATTAAAAGCGGAGAACCTTCTCCGCTTTTTTTGTTGTATGGAATTTTGCGGTAAAAAAGATATCTGAAGACGGAATTTGTCTACTGCCGCCCGTTCGGGCGAGATTGCCACGCTTACGTTACACTACGCTCGCAATGACCAGCTTGATAATCCGAATTGCAAATAGTCGACACCGTTTAAGCGTACTGGGTGAAGTAATCGGAACTGCTGTAAGTAAAGTACATATAGTACGTTGTGCCGTCGCGGTCTATCACAAGCTCTACCGTGTCGCCCTGGCGGACGGAAATCATAGCCTCGGTAAGGGTGTAACTGCGCGTTATTGCAGTGGTATCGCAATAGCGGCTGTCGGTAAGGTAGTTTGTATTAGTCGGTATATAAAACCCTGAATACCTTTCGCTCTGCGCAGCAGAAGGTGTGTCGCCGTTCATTTGCCCTATTGCGTAAGATACAAGCACATCCCCTTCTTTAAGAACGCCAAGAGCAAGCGAACCAGAAGATACCGACTTTACCGTAACCGTCTCGTATATATCGGTACGCCCCGTGGTGGCGTTGTATTCTGCATAAGTGCTCTCAGCTTCTACCCCCGTTGTTACACCGATAAGTGCCTTTTTTAAATAATGGTAAGAAGTATTATTCTGCTCGTAGTTATCTATAAAGGACTGCGCTATGCGGCGTACGTTGTTTGCAGGCAGTGCGTAACACATCCCCTGCACAAGGTTATCATCGGTAAGCGCAGTTGCATTTGCTATACCTATAATTTCGCCCGAAGAGTTGAACACAGCACCGCCGGAGTTGCCTGCATTTATTGCAGCCGTTATTCTGAACACACGGAAAGATTCTTCGGTATTATCGTCGTCTACGTCTACATACAAAATTTCGGTATCGCGGCTGACTATGCCTTCTGACGCTGAGAGTCCTTCAAACGAAGGGTTGCCTATGGCGTACACTTCTTCGCCAACGTACACCTGCGTGTCGCTGCTGAACTTAGCCGCTTCCACCGAGCTCTTTTTAATAATATCGCTGCCCGTAACTTTTAATACGGCTATATCGTAGGAAAGGGATACGCCTATTACCTGCACACAGCTTTTATCTATGCCGCTGTAATTTATTATACTGCCGTCGGAATCGGTGGTAAGGTCGGTATAGAGCACGTCGCTGCCGTAAAGATATACGTAAATTTCCTGGCAGATGCCGTCGTTAGAAGTATACTCGCTGTCATACACAACGTGGGCGTTTGTTACGATGTATGCGTCGCCCGCTTCTTTATCAACGTCTATGATAACGCCCGAACCTGTGTAGGTTGAGTAGGTTGAACTGCTCCAGATGCCGTAGCCTGACGACATTTTGAACTGCGTGTATATGGCAACCGAACACATAAGCGAGTGGTTGATAACAGCGGTTTTATCTGCCGAAGCCACAGCCTGGTCGGATACGTAGCCAAAGTATTCTTCTACAAATTCAAGAAAGGTAAGCTCTTCTAACCCTTCTTCTGCACGGGCTTCGTTTACGGCTGCATATACGTCGTATATGTCAAGGTCTTTGCCGTCTTTGCCGTCTTCGCCGTCAGAGCAGGCGGCAAGGAATACCGTGCAAAGGCACAGCGCCGCCGCTATTACTGCGGCAAAAATTTTCTTTAATTTTTTTGTCATTTTTTGTTCCTTTATTTTTAAGCTGTATATTTATCGTTTAAAATATTATCTTGTACAAGCCATAAAAATAATGTGAAATTATCCCCTCATCCGTCTCCCTACGGGAGCCACCTGTCTCATTTGCCGTAAGGAAAAGCGGCAAATTCGGTCACCGTTTGCGCCTTACATTATGCGCAAACTCATCTCGCAATGCAGCAACAGCGCACTGTGCTGTTGCAGAACTGCATCGCTCGTCCCATAAAAGGGGAAGGCAAGGGAAGATTTTTCATCATTTTTTAGCTAATAATATTATACCTTACAGCTTAACGCCGTTTTTTATTAAAAGTTCACGGGCGGTATCTACGCTGTCGGCACCCGTCTTGTTCTTTACGGGGGCAAACTCCCTTTCCCGCTCTACCTCTACCGCAAGGCAGCTGTCCATCAGCTTAATCATATCTAAAACTAAAAGCTCAAGCTTGTAGCCGTTGGGCTGGTCTGGCTTTACCGTAACGCCGTTTTCTATATGCGGTATAACCTTTTTAGAAAGATGTACAGGCAGTTTGTTGGTAAGTATGCCGTTCAGTTTTTGTACTTTAAACAGGTAATTGAGCGTTACGCCGTAGCCGAATACAAGCTCTCCGTTTTTGTCGGTTGCGGCAGCCAAGTCTTCAGGCATTTCGTAATATTCCACTATGGCGGGCTTGCCGTCTTCTAAACAGAGCACGCCCACACGTTCGGCGGCGTTTGCCTTTTTTACCACTTTAGAAGAGCAGTCTGCACCGTGCATAAGCGTTGCGCCGATAAACACGGGGTCGCAGATGCGCTGCAAAACGTTGTCTACGCTGTATACGTTAAGCCACTCTATCCCGCTTTCTTCCACGATATGCCCGACGCCGCTGCCCAGTAAAGACGAATACCAGCCGCCGTTGCCGTTGGGCGACAAAGATACCCTGCCCTTTTCTTCAAGATAGATTTTGCCGTTTAAATCGCAGGTGGGCGCCATATCCTGCACAAAGAAGTGTACCATATTCTGCGGATAGCCGAAGTAATTTTTTTCTGCAAAAAATTTACGGGTTGCGCCGTCGTTTATGCAGCTGGTCATTATGAATATATGAAAGGGCTGTGTAGTCAGCGCGGTTACCTGCTTAATATTTTCAAACTGCTGTTCAAAGATAGAAAGCTCCCTTGTAACGCCGATGTTGTACATGCCCTTGGGGTTATCGGAACCGAGCCTGGTACCCTGCCCGCCCGCAAGCAGAACTGCGGCAACTTTGCCGCCGTTTAAAGCGTTTATACCTGCAGACATAAACTGCTTTTTTGACTGTTCCACGTCGGCAATGCTGAGCGTCTGCACGGGTTCAAGTTTACCTATTACCCTTCCGCCGCCGCTGCCTATACCGCTTAACAGGCTGAAGTCTATTGAAGCTATCTGGTTTAACAGCTCTGCCTGCCCCTTTGCGTCAAGTTCGCCGTAGTAGTTTAACAGGTGCTGCTGCCCGTGCCCGGCAAGCAGCTCTTTTGCTTCATCAAAATTCATATATGTTTACCATAATATAAAACTTTTGCACTGCGCCGCCGCACTCAAAGCGATTTTTTGTGCCGCACAATACCATTTAATTATATACCATATATAAAATTATGTCAAGCGGTGCGGAAATTTGCCGCAACGTATTGAAAAAATTATAAAATAGGTTTATAATAAATATGTGTACATACAATGATATTATTATGCGATATTAAAAAAGCGCAGTCGTAAAATTTTATATAAGGAGGCAATTTATTATGTTTTGTACCGAATGCGGAGAAAAACTTACGCTGATGTTCAACCACAGGGAAGGGCTTGTACCCTTTTGCAAAAACTGCAACGAGTTCCGCTTCCCCAGTTTGCCACAGCCGTAAGCATGTTAGTTATTAACAGATCGCGCGATAAAATACTGCTTGCAAAGCACGTAGGGCAGGATGATTATATTCTTTTTGCAGGTTACGTTAAAAAGGGTGAAACGGCAGAAAAAGCCGTTACCAGGGAATTTAAAGAAGAGACTAAGCTGAACGTGGTAAAGTATAAATATATGAGCTCGCGCTACCACGAGCCCAAGAACGTGCTTATGCTCAACTACCTTGTTATGGCAGAAGACGGCGAACCTGTTATTGACGAAGAAGAAATTTCTGAAATAAAGTGGTTTACCTTTGCCGAAGCAGAAGAAGCCATACGCAAAGACAGCACGGCGGAAATATTCCTTAAAAACGCTTTAAACGAATTAAAAAAGAACATCTTTTAATCATAAGAAAAACACCGCGGCATAGCGCCGCGCGCGAGGGGGAAAATGAAAGCGCTTAATTTAAGGCACCGCCTGCTTATTGCCATAATAGCACTGTTTGCAGTAACTTTGCTGCCGCTGCTGTTTATTACAGAAACGGTTTACGCAAGCGGGCACTCTTCTGACGGAGATTCCGAAAGCTACTCTTACGTAATAGACAGCTTTACCGCCGTTTACGACATAGACGAAAGCGGCTATATGGACGTAACCGAAGTGCTTACCGTAACTTATACGGGTGCAAAAAGCTATTCGGTTACACGCACGCTTGCTTCTGACAGCAACGACAGGGTGCGGAATATTACCGTGAGCGAGCTTGATGGCGATGAGTATGAAGAAGCGGAATTTTCTATAGACACCGAAAGTTCGGTAATTATTATAGAGATCGGCGATGAAGATTCCAAAACGAACGAGACGCACGTATACAGACTGTGCTACGGGTACTACTGCCACGACCAGGCAGAAAGGGAAATAAATATTTATCCCTTTAACGGAATTGAAGCGGAGATATCCCTTGCCGAAATAACGCTGAACCTGCCGTATACGTCTAAAGCGGTGTTTACCCTTAACGGCAGCCAGGTTGCGTCTTACAAGGGGGACAAAATAACCTGCACCCTGCAGGACGTGCAAAAAGACAGTTCCCTTTGCGTAGACATAACGGTGGGCGGCATTATAAGCGGCTACACCGATTTGAGCGGCTACTATGCCTTGATTATTCTTGCGGTGCTGGCAATAGCGCTTGTTGTTGTAAAGCTTGTTTTCTTTAACAAACACAAGCTTAAAAAGGACATTCTGCGCGACGTGCCGTACGGCTACGACCCCCTTTTGGTGGGCAAACTGGTAGATAATTCGGTAAGCGATTCTGACGTGGCTTCGCTTATATTCCACTGGGCGGCAAAGGGATATGTAAAGATAGACCTTAAAAACCCCGAAAAGCCCGTAATTACAAAGACAACCAACCTGCCCGCAATAGCGCCCGATTACCAGCAGATACTCTTTTATAAACTGTTCAAACATACAAACGTCGTCTATACAGACGAGCTTGACGACGATTTTTACAAAACTACAGAAGCGGTTAAAAAAGCTGTAGACAAAAAGGCAAGCGGCTCTTATACAAGCACAAGCATCGGCATATCCGTTCTTTTCGGCGTGCTTGCCGCATTTGTAATGGGCGGCGCCCCCACTATTTTTGCCATAGCAGAAATTTCGGTGCAGTACGCTTACATAACGGGACTGATATTCGCCATCCCGCCGCTAATAATTTACGGGCTGTGCGAAACGCTTATGTATAACCGCTTTAAGCTTAAAACCAAAGTATTTTGTGGATGTATGGCGGGCATTATAGCATTATGCGCCGCATGCACGGCAATTTACGTGTTTGTGGTTCCTTCTAACATAATGGAGATTGTACCAAAAATTCTGGTGTGCGTAATAGGCTACGCGGTAGAGATAGCTTCTACATTTTTAATTGCCAGAACAGAGACGTACAACAGCCAGCTGGGCGCCATACTCGGCTTCCGCAAGTTTATTAAAACGGCAGGGCACACCGAGCTGAGAGAGATGGCTACCGAAGACAGCCAGCTGTTTTACGAGATTTACCCTTATGCACAGGTGCTAAACCTTGAAAAGGAATGGACGGATAAATTCTATTCCATGAATATAAAGCCGCCCGCATGGTGCGTAAACACGGGAGCGGCAGGCAGCGTTTCGGCATCCATTGCCGCCGACATGAAGACAGCCCGCATAAAGATAAGCACGGCGATATCCACCGCCCCCGCCGCCAAAAAAAGAAAAAAGAATAATTGAAACTTACTTTAAATTTGCATAACAAAAAAGCGGCTATGCCGCTTTTTTGTTATCCTAATAGTTCCCATATTTTTTCTGTTAATTTATTTATATCATCGATGGCTAAATAGCTGCTTGTAAATTCAAAAACTTCCTGATGTTCATGCAGAATTTTAGTAATTGCCTGTATCTGCTGTTCCTTTGTAGCCGACCCTTTACCAAGTTTTCCATGGCAGGTAGGGCAAAGTTTTACAAAGTTTGCCATATTATCTAAAGCCGCACCGTTTTTAAAGGAAATCATATGGTGTATTTCAAACTGCTGCCTGCCCGTAGTCGGGTTTGTATATGTGGTTCTGGTGCCGCATACTGCGCACACATCCGGTGAAATTTCATTGAACAATTTTACCAAAGACATATTGCGCCTTTGTCCGCCCGATTCTTCCTCTGTAAAGCCTAACCGCTTTCTGAATTCCTTAATCGCTGACGGCGTTAATTCTTTTTTATAAATATTGTTTGTAAAGAAATTGACCCTTTTTATAAAAGCAACGTCATCATTATTTTTAGGTTCAGGCAAATCAGTATTAAAATAAATAATACCGCTTACCACTTTACGTACTTTTGCCCTGTAAGCATTTTCAAACACTTTAGCTTTATAATCGTTAATAAAACCTATAACTGAAGCATAGTAAAAAGCATTTATCCGAAACTGCGTATTACGTTGTACTTCGCCGCTTACGTATTGCGGCTGAAGGTTTCTCATATTAAAATTCGCATATCTTGGCGGCAAATTCATCATATCTGTAAGAATGCACGCTTTTTTAAGTTCCATATACGAATCATAAAAATAGTCCTGTGCAATAAATTTAGCCGAAGTATCTACACTGCCCCTTAGTTCAATAAAACCGCGTATAAAGTCCTTTTTACTTTCATTAAGGGTTTCATCATAAACAAAATCAGAAGCCATAAGTTTCTGGTGCAACAAAGTGTAAAACTTTAACTTTGTAATTGCCAAATCATTGAGCACGTAAAACCTTACTTCCATAGAAGATTCAGTTGCTTTATATAACGTCCAGTTGCAGTGTCCGCTTAACGCGTTTAATTTTTTTATGTAAGTATCTGAATAATCTTTTATGTTAAAATCACTTTTAAAAACAAACTTGGATGACTTAAAGCTTGAGTAAGCATAAAAGTAACTGCTGCCGCCTGCATTCTCCTCCATTATACGCGACAAAAATGCACCGTATAAAAAGGGCTTAATTTCAAGTTTTAAAAAATCGCTTAACTTTACATAACCTTTAGCCATTAAAATACCCCCAGATCTATTTTTTTAATTATATCAGATTGTCATAAAAAAATATAGCGGATTATGCAATTTTACTTGATTATTTTTCTTCCGTATAGTAAAATGTGAGGGAATAAAAATTTATTCCTCGAACACGAAGGATTATATATGAAATTTAAAATATTAGATTTGTTTTGCGGTGCAGGCGGCTTTAGCTGCGGTTTAGATTCGCTTGAAGATTTTGAAACCGTTATAGGCGTTGACTTTGATAAAAATGTACTTGAAACATACAAAAAAAATATTAAGGGCAGCACGGTAATTTTAGGCGATCTGACCGATGATAAAACAAAAGATGCCGTTGTAGAACTTGCAAAGGAAAAGGGCATAAATATGATTATAGGCGGTCCTCCCTGCCAGGGCTTTTCTTCCAAGGGGAAAAATCTCGGGCTGGACGACCCGCGGAATTTTTTGTTCAAAGAATACGTTAACCTTGTAAGCCGTATACAGCCGGAAGTTTTTGTTATAGAAAACGTAAAAAATCTTTTGACTGCCTGCAACGGATATTTTTTAAAACAAATTAATGATTCATTCCATAAACTTGGTTATATAATTAATTACGGGGTTTTAAATGCTGCCGACTTCGGTGTTCCAGAACACAGGGAAAGGGCGATAATTATAGGTTCAAGAAGCAAAAGCATAGATTTACCTGCCCCTGCCGATAAAAAAGTAACTGTGCGCGACGCTATTTCTGATCTGGCATATCTTGAATCGGGCGAAGGCAGGGATGTTTCCAGATACATAACAGAGCCGCTTACAGAATATCAAAAAGAAATGAGAAAAGGCTCTTACCTGCTGTACAACCACAAAGCAACTTCCCATTCTAAAGTAGCCATTGACAAATTAAAAATGATCCCTGTAGAAGGTGATAAAAATTCATTACCCAAAGAGTTATGGGGAAAACAACAATTTTACACCACATGGTCGCGGCTGGTATGGGATGAACAAAGCCCGACAATAGATACAAGATTTGATACACCGTCTAACGGCAGAAACTCCCATCCGTTTTTAAACAGGGCAATTACTCCACGTGAAGCCGCAAGGATACAGAGTTTTCCTGACACTTTTATCTTTTACGGAAAAAAGACAAGTATCTGCAAACAGATAGGCAATGCGGTACCGCCGCTGCTTGCAAAAGCTATAGGGAAAAAAATTACTGAATCTTATAAAGAACGGAATAACATAACAGAGCATTACAAATTGTATCTTGCAAACTCCGTTTCTTTTGTTAAAGAATTAATCAGCAAAAATAAAACAGTTGACGCCATCATAACCGACCCGCCGTATAATATTTCTAAAGAAAACAATTTTAATACCCTTGCTTCACCGAGAAAAGGCATTGATTTTGGTTATTGGGATAATAATTTTAATGTTTGCGGATGGATAAAAGATTATGTAAAATTATTAAAACCGGATGGCAGTATAATAATATTTTGTTCGTACCTGTATATAAGCTACATTATAGACGAATTAAAGAAAAACGGCATCGACGTAAAAGATGTCCTTATATGGAAAAAGAGCAACCCGATGCCAAGGAATATAAACCGCAGATATGTGCAGGATATGGAATTTGCGATATGGGGCGTAAAAGCAAAGGCAAAATGGACTTTTAATAAACCCGATGACAAACCCTACCTTCGCTCGATTTTTGAAACGCCTGTAGTAAGCGGAAAAGAAAAAACAGGGCACCCTACCCAAAAAAGTTTAGATTTAATGGAACAAATTATAAACATTCACACAAACGAGAATGACTGGATAATTGACCCTTTTATGGGCAGCGGAACAACAGGGTTAGCGGCAATCAAAAATAAACGTAACTTTATAGGCATTGAAGTTAACCCTGAATATTATGAAAGCGCACTGAGCCGATTCAGCAGTTTAACAAAAAGCATTAATAATTGAAACATAAAAATATACCCGCTTTTTGGCGGGTATATTTTTACCATATTATATAATATATATTTCTGCAGATAGCTTTTACCGATATTACTCTTCCGGCTCTACCGATACGGTTACCTTTGCGGTAACGCCTTCACACAGGCGGACTTCCACTTCGTACTCACCCAAAGACTTAAGAGTCTGGTCAAGCACGATCTTGCGCTTATCTACGTCGTAGCCCGCTGCAGAAAGCCCGTCGGCAATGTTCTGTGCGGTAACCGAGCCGAACAGCTTGCCGTTTGCACCTGCTTTGATTTTTACGGGAATCTTTTTATTTTTTAGTTCAGCCGCCATAGCAACGCAAGCTTTGCGCTCTTCTTCTTTATGGTATGCAGCCGAAGCCTGCTTCTGCTTGATGTCGTTAAGCTTTACCGAAGTAGCTTCTTCTGCAAGTTTATATTTAAACAGATAGTTGCGGGCGTAGCCGTCGTTTACTTCCTTTACTTCGCCCTTTTTACCCTGCCCTTTTACGTCTTGCAATAAAATAACTTTCATAATACTACCTTTAATGCCCCTGATGTAAGTTTTTTTTGTAATTTTATTTTAATATTTTTTTTACCGTTTGTCAATACCCGCCAGCCAATAATGGGTAATTATTTGGGGCGGGTAGCGATTAATAAAATTAATTATCAATCTGCCGTTGCCACTTCTGCGGCTGTCTGGAACTTTTTATTATCTTTCTTTTTGAAAATAAAGAAGAAACATATACATATAATAAGCTGGGCATAAGTTCCGAACGCACCAAAGAAACCTATCTGAAAGAGCGTGGCATCCGCCATATTTGATATGATTAGTATAATCGGGATACGCACGCAGAAAGCACCGATTAGCCCCTGCACCATTGAAAAGGTAGTATGCCCCTGTCCGTTGAAATAGCCCATTATCATAAGCAGCAGACAGGCGACAAGCGCATCCGCCGCGTAGCCTTTCAGATATAGCGCCGCATATTCAATGCTTTTTTCGTTTGAAGTGAAAATACTTGATATAGCGCTTCCGCCAAATACACATAAAGAAGCCAGCAATATACCGCCGACTATAGCGGCAAAAATCATATATATCAGCCCTTTTTTAATCCTTTTCGGCTGTTTCGCGCCTACATTCTGCGCTGTAAATACCGACATTGACTGCAAGAACGCTACAGGCAAAGCCATCATAAACGCCGTTAATTTATTATCTACCGCATAGCCCGCGGCAATAAATTCCCACTGTGTAGGGTCGCTGCCCAGTTTATTGGCTACGGAATTGATAACCACGAAAGAAAAGTTAGTCAAAAAGTCCTGGCAAGCAAGGGGAATACCGGCTATAAGTATAGACTTTGTCTGTCCCTTGTTGAAACGTATAAATTTTAATTTTACGTCAAACGGCAGTTTTTTACGGGCAAGAATAACTAATGAGATTACAACGCTTACAGCCTGTGCCGATATGGTTGCAACGGCAACGCCCGCCACGCCCATTTTTGCCACGATAACAAGCAGCAGGTCAAGCCCGATATTTACAACGCAGGCAATACCTACAAATACAAGCGGAAGGTTAGAGTTACCTATGCCCTTGAAAAGTCCGCTTATGCCATTATAGGCGGTTACGAATATAAGCCCGCCGCCGCAAATACGTAAGTAAAGAGTAGTCTGTTCAACGTCGGGCGCGTTCATCCATTTCGCGAAGAATGGCGCGCCTACTTCCATTATAACGGTTAAAACCACCGCTAAAACAGCAAAAATGCATATTGCTGCGCCTACCGTACGGGTTGCGCCTTCTCTGTCTTTCGCGCCGATATATCTGCCCAAAGTTACAGTGATGCCCGTGGTCAAGCCCTGTATAACGTAAGTTATCAGCGTCATAATCATACCGCCCGTGCCTACAGCCGAGCTGGCATTTACGTCTTCAACAAACTGCCCTATAACCACCAAGTCCACGGCGGCATACATCGCCTGCAGGAACGTCGCACAGAAGACGGGCAGCATAAACTTCATTAAAGGTCCGAAAATCGCCCCTTGAGTGAGCGTACTTTTTTGTTTTGTCTTTGTTTCTGTCATAAAGTACCCCCATTAATTTTATTTAGCAGCGGCAAAAGGGCCGAAAAATAACCCTGCTCTGCACCTAAAGCCCTCTCCAAAAGCGTTATATAACTTTCGTTCTTTTCCGCAAGCTGCTCCTTTGTCCATACAAAAATACCGGGGTCAGTTATGCGTGAAGCACAAAGCAGTAGTTCCGCCGTTTCGTAAGGTTGTTCAATATGGAACAAATTTTGCTTGATACCTTCTTCCTCTACCTGGCAATAGATAGGTGCAAATCGCTTAAGCCCAAGAGAAAAACTCTTTTGGTGGAATTGAGCATTCTCGATATTATGCAACCCTTCTACAACAGTACCTTGACTCATCTGTATTTCAATAATTTTGTAATATTTATCAAAAACGGTCAGATTGCTGTCGGCAACTTTTTTCATTTCAGCAGCGCGCCGTTCAAGACGGCGGTCTATTACGGCATCTAAAATCTCTTCTTTACTTTTAAAATGGTAATACAAAGTGCCGCGGGCAATACCCGTCTGCTGTAAAATATCGCTTATAGAAGTGTCGGCATAGCCCTTTGTGTTAAAAAGCTGCTCTGCCACATCCAAAATTTCGCTTTGCCTTACTTCCTTTTCTTTTGTTATACGCATAATTATCACTCCTTTTGCGACCGACTGTCGGTCGGTAATATAGATTATAACCGTAATTAAAATTATTGTCAACCTAATAATAAAGATTATTGTAATAAAAACGCTGCTGCTTTGCCATAAGGTGTGGCATCATTGCGCCTTCACCAACGTATAAAAAATTTATCTCGGGGTAAAATATTTAAAAGGAGGTTTTGTAAATGGAAACTATAAATATTGGCGTTGCGTGCGACGTTAAAAACTGCAAATGGAACAGCGAAGGCTGCAACTGCACACTCTCTAAAATACACGTCGGCTGCGGCTGCGTGGGCGAAGACTGCACCTGCTGCGAAAGTTTTGTTGAACAAACCACCCTTTATTAAGGCTAACAAAAAACCGTGTGCGTTGCAACGCACACGGTTTTACTTTTATTATTTTTAACCGAGCAGATCTGCAATTTTACTCTGGAAAGAGGCAATCTCAGAAATGCCGTTAAGCGGGTTGCGGTTATACAGACAGGAGAACACTGCCGCCGACCAGCTTTCATCATTCTTAAACGTATAAACGTAAGAATTGAACTTATCCATAATATCTAAATCGCATAAGGAATACAGCAGCATGCCGCAGGCTAAAAGTATTGCTATGGCAAACCGCGGTAAACACAATGGCGCCAAGAACGCCGTCTGCCGTTTGCACAAAGCGGTCTTCGCGGGCACGGCTGAGCATACCTGCAACAACAATGCCGACTACAAGAACCACTATAAGCGCTATGACAAATATGCTTGCAAGCACAATTACCTGTGATATTGTTGTTGACAAGCCGATTGATTCAGAAAGATTTTCTGCAAGCGTAATAAATGAATCTACGTTGAATGCAAGGTGGTAAGCAAGATACCCTGCACCGCCTACAAGGGCTGCCACAATAAGGAACCACAGCGCGCGCAGCACGCCTGCACGGTAACCTGCACGCAGCGCATACTGCAATACGGCTATTATAAGAAAGTCGAATATGTACGGGCTGATAAATTCCCATACGCCGCCGGTGTATACGCTGTAAAGGCTGCCGCCTTCGGTTACAAGCGAAATCTGCGTAAAATCGAGCACGAGCAGGACTATTACCGCAAGCATGCAGCAGATAACGCAAGCTTCAACCAAAAGGTTTAAGCCGCCGAGTATTCTGTCAAACACGCCGGCTGAACCGCTCTTTTCTTTCATTTTGCGCTTTGTTAAATCGCGGTAAGCCTTTTTGTCGTTGCGTTCAAGGGCGTCCAGAATCATCATTGTATTTTCTTCGCGTTCGTAATACGATTCGTAATAACTGCGCTTGCGCGCCGAACCCGATTTTTTGCCAATGTAATTTTTTGCCCTGTTAGACATAAATGCAAATACGAGAAGCAGACATATTGCCACCCCTATTGCAACGCAGGCGTTGATTATATCGTTTTCTGCGTCGGTTAAAGTTACGATAAGCACGGTTAACACGGCTGCCAGAATATATTCAGTAGCCCACGTTGAAGTGCGTGTGTAACCTTTTACCAGACCGACAATAAGCGATAAAACACCGATTACCGCCGCCACTCCGATTAAGACGTAAATCATAGTATGATCTCCCGTTCACCGTTTAAGGTTGTGAAGTTTTTTATTTGTTGAAACTGTCCTTTAAAGAGACAATTTCTGAAAGGACGGCACCGCCGTCTGTACATTTTTTATAATAACCCGTACGGATAAGCTGGAACGCAGTGCCGTCTGCCGCCTGGGCAGCGTAGGGCTCTGCTTTGCCGCAAAGCACCTTTTCGCTTTGCAGGTTAATGCGTTCGCCGTAGTCCTGGTCGGGATATTCTTCGTCGTTCAATAAGGGGCTGTACTGCCTGAACTCTGCGTCGCAGCCGTACTTTGCGTCTACCCACTGCACAACGCCCTTTGCCTTTACGTCGCAGGGCAGCCCGCTTCCGCTTTTAGATTCGGGGAAGTAAGTGCATTCAAGGTACTGCACGTTGCCGCTTTCATCGGTAACGGCTCTGTCGCAGCGGATGATGTACGCACCTTTAAGGCGCACCGTTCCGCCCTGGGTAAGCCGCTTATATTTGGGCGGGGGAACCAATGCAAAGTCTTCCCGCTCGATATACAGCGTACCTGTGAACTTTACCTTGCGGCTGCCAAGTTCGGGATGTAAAGGATGCTTTTCTACTTCAAGCTCTTCTTCGCCCGAATAGTTGGTTATAACCACCTTAACGGGGTCTGTTACAGCCATTGCCCTTTCGGCAGTGTCGTTCAGCTCATCGCGGATAAAACTGTCTAACTGGGCGATATTTACTACCGAATAGCCCTTTGCAACGCCCACGTCGGCAACGAATTTCTTAAGCGCCGTAGGCGGAACACCCCTGTTTTTAAGCCCCATAAGGGTGGGCATACGGGGGTCGTCCCACCCCCTTACAAGCCCTTCGTCTACAAGTTTTTTAAGATACCTTTTAGACATAAGGGTGTTTGTAATGTTAAGCCTTGCAAACTCTATCTGCCTGGGAACGGGCGGTTTAAAGCCCGCTTTTTCTATCACCCAGTCGTACAGCGGGCGGTGGTTTTCAAACTCTAACGAACAAAGCGAATGTGTAATGCCTTCAAATGCGTCAGAGAGCGGGTGAGCAAAGTCGTACATAGGGTAGATGCACCACTTGTCGCCCGTGCGGTAGTGGCTTACGTGCGCTATGCGATAGATAACGGGATCGCGCATGTTTATGTTGGGCGAAGACATATCTATTTTTGCACGCAGCACTTTTGCGCCGTCGGGGTATTTGCCCGCCTTCATCTCGCGGAAGAGCGTTAAATTTTCTTCTACGCTGCGGTTGCGGTAGGGCGACGGCGTGCCAGGTTCGGTGAGCGTTCCCCTTGTGGCGGTAATTTCTTCTGCCGAAAGGTCGCACACATAGGCGTTACCGTCTTTTATATACTTTTCTGCAACTTCGTAAAGTTTGTCGTAGTAATCTGACGCAAACAGCAGCCTGTCATATTTGTAACCGAGCCAGTCCAACGCTTCGGTTATGGAGTTTACGTATTCGTAATCTTCTTTGGCGGGGTTGGTATCGTCCATACGAAGGTTAAGTTTGCCGCCGTACTTTTCTTTTACGCCGAAATTTATTGAAAGGGCTTTTACGTGCCCTATATGCAGGTAACCGTTCGGCTCGGGCGGAAAACGCACCATTATTTTGTTACCCGTACTTTCAAACTTGCCCGCGGCAAGTTCTTCGTTTATTATCTGTTCTATAAAGTTGGTCGCTTCAGGTAGTTCTTTTATATCCATATTCTTTCTTCTGAAATATATTTTTTAAAGTTTTGTGAACAGTGAGCTATACTTGTTGGAGATCTCTCCACTACGGTCGAGATGACAGCTCTACGAGCTGTACAGCCCCGTGGGCTGTCATTTCGACTGGAGCAAGGCGGAATGGAGAAATCTCCTACCCTTCTACGCTCATTGTACCAAAGCAACAGTGTTACTTATGCTCACCTTACCACTTTTATACGATTCTTCGCTTACGCTCTGAATGACAAATAAAGCAATTACGTTGTCCCGCTCTTGGCTCCCTTATTAGGGGAGCTGGCGCACAGCGCCTGAGGGGTTCACCTTATTATACGACACAAACCCTTCCCCCACTTCGTGGTCCCCCTTCCCTAATAAGGACGGCAAGAGTGGTATTGCGCCGCTTATTGGAATTTTGTTTTTAGGATAAGCCGGTTATGTTGCCATCCCCATCAATATCAATATGCTCCGCGGCGGGAATCTTTCCCAGACTGGGCATAAGGTTTATATCGCCTGCCACGGCCACTATAAAGCCTGCACCGCCCTTGTATATTATATCGCGCACATACACCGTAAAATGTTCGGGGCGGGCAAGTTTTTTGGGGTCGTCAGAAAGGGAATACTGCGTTTTTGCAATAATCACGGGAAGGCTGCCCACCCCCTTCTTTTCTAAATCTGCAATCTTTTGCTGCGCTTCGGGCGAGAATGTAACGCCGTCGCCGCCGTAAATTTTTGTTACTACGTCCTGTATCTTTTTGCCTATACCGTCATTAAGGTCGTAAGCGTAGTGCAGCTGCGAAGGCTTTGAGCATTCTTCTATAACGGCAGCGGCAAGCTCTTTGCCGCCTTCACCGCCCTTTAAGAACACGTCGGTAAACACCGCCCTTGCGCCTGCCTGCGCACAGGCAGACAGTACTGCGTCTATTTCTGCAGCCGTATCGGTGGCAAACCTGTTCATAGCCACAACTACGGGCTTTTTGTAAACGTTTTTAATATTTTCTATATGCTTTAACAGGTTGGGTATACCAGCCTTTAATGCTGTTAAATTTTCCTGCGAAAGTTCTGCCTTGGCGGCGCCGCCGTGCAGCTTTAACGCCTTTACGGTGGCAACTATTACCACACAGTCGGGCTGGATGCCCGCAACGCGGCACTTGGTATCCAAAAACTTTTCTGCACCAAGGTCTGCACCGAAGCCTGCTTCCGTTACGGTGTAATCTGACAATGTCATTGCCGTGTATGTAGCCCTTACGCTGTTGCAGCCGTGCGCAATGTTTGCAAACGGACCGCCGTGTACTATTGCAGGTGTACCTTCAAGCGTCTGCACAAGGTTGGGCTTTATGGCGTCCTTTAACAGGGTAGCCATTGCGCCGTGCACGTTTAGCTGGCGTGCATACACAAAGTTGCCGTCTTCATCTTCGCCGACTACAATATTTGCTATGCGTCTTTTTAAATCGGCAAGGTCTGTTGCAAGGCACAGTATTGCCATAATTTCGCTTGCGGCGGTAATTTCAAACGCTTCCTGGCGGCGGTAACTTTCACAGCCCTTCATGCTGCCCGCTTCCACGTTAAGGGTGATATTCCTTAGTGCCCTGTCGTTCATATCCATGCAGCGTTTAAAATACACGTTTTTGATTTTAAGCGCGTTGCCGCGGAAGATATGGTTGTCTATCACGGCGCACAAAAGGTTGTTTGCCGAAGTAATTGCATGAAGGTCGCCCGTAAAGTGCAGGTTGATATCTGCCATGGGCACTACCTGCGCGTAGCCGCCGCCTGCCGCACCGCCCTTTATGCCGAACACGGGGCCAAGAGAAGGTTCCCTTAACGCAAGGCAGACTTTTTTGCCCAGCTGTGCCATGCCGTCGGCAAGCCCGATAGATACGGTGGTTTTGCCTTCGCCGCTGGCTGTGGGGTTTATGGCGGTTACAAGCACAAGCTTAGATCTGGGGTTTACCTTTGGTAAATTTATCTTTGCCTTGTACTTGCCGTAAAGTTCAAGCTCGTCTTCGCCGATACCTAATTTAGCGGCAATTTCTGTTATGGGGCGCAGTTTGCAGCTTTCTGCAATTTCTATATCAGACAACATATTCCACCTTTACATGCAATAACAATATTATAGCCATATAATTATACCACAGAACCTTGGCAAAAGTACATACTTTACGGCATATTTTTTTATTTTATTGTCAAATTTTTTTTGCAGATACCCCATTTTTTGGAATTTTTTTGTCTTTACACCCGCGCGGAACGGCTTTTAAGGCGCAATCGCTTGACTTGTAAGGATAATTTTACTAAAATTGAGTTAATGATTTTTTATTGCGGCGGTGCCGCGTGAAGGAGAAATTTTTTATGGCTGACAAAAAAAGAGCGGTTACACAGGAAAAACTTGTTGCGCTCTGCAAGAACAGAGGGTTTATTTTCCCCGGCAGCGAAATATACGGCGGGCTTGCCAACACATGGGACTACGGTCCCCTTGGCGTGGAACTTAAAAATAACGTAAAAAAAGCGTGGTGGGCAAAGTTTGTACAGCAGAACACCCTTAACACGGGGCTTGACTGCGCTATACTTATGAACCCCAGGACGTGGAAGGCGAGCGGGCACATAGGCGGCTTTTCCGACCCCCTTATGGACTGCAGGAACTGTAAGACAAGGCACCGCGCCGACAACCTTGTGGAAGACTACTGCAAGAAGCATAAACTTGACTTGAAAGTAGAAGCTATGGATAACGACGCTTTGGAAGCGTTTATACAGGAAAAGGGCGTCGTATGCCCCGTTTGCGGCAAGAGCGACTTTACCCCCATACGTAAATTCAACCTTATGTTCAAGACCTTCCAGGGCGTAACCGAAGACACAACCAACACCGTTTATCTCCGCCCCGAAACGGCACAGGGCATATTTGTAAACTTTAAGAACGTACAGCGCACCACCCGTATGCGCGTTCCCTTCGGCATTGGCCAGATAGGTAAGTCCTTCCGCAACGAAATTACCCCGGGTAACTTTATTTTCCGCGTAAGGGAATTTGAACAGATGGAACTTGAATTTTTCTGCAAGCCCGGTACAGACCTTGAATGGTTCTACTACTGGAAAGACTTCTGCAAAAACTGGCTGCTGTCTTTAGGCTTAAAGGAAGAAAATATAAAGATGCGCGATCACTCGCCCGAAGAGCTTTGCTTCTATTCCAAGGCGACTACCGACTTTGAATACAACTTTGCGTTCGGCTGGGGAGAACTATGGGGCGTTGCCGACAGGACGGACTACGACCTTACGCAGCACCAGAATGAAAGCGGCGAGAGCATGGAATACACCGACCCCGCCACGAACGAAAAATATATACCCTATGTAATAGAGCCTTCTTTGGGCGTAGAAAGGATGGTGCTTGCACTTTTGACCGACGCCTATGACGAAGAAGTGATAGACGCACAAAAGAACGACGTAAGAACGGTAATGCACCTGCACCCGTTTATTGCACCCTATAAGGCGGCGGTACTTCCCCTTCAGAAGAACCTTACCGACAAGGCGCAGGAACTTTACGCACAGCTTGCGAAAAAGTTTTCTGTTACGTACGACGTTACGGGCAGCATAGGAAAGCGTTACCGCAGGCAGGACGAAATAGGAACGCCCTATTGCATAACCGTTGACTTTGACACCCTTGAAGACAACACCGTAACCGTGCGCGACCGCGACAGTATGCAGCAGATAAGGCTGAACATAGACGAGCTTGAAGCTTACATTGAAAAGGGCATTGAATTTTAACTGAAAATATTTAAAAAAAGGACGAAAAATATTTCGTCCTTTTTTTGCGTTATACGGTTTATTGGTGCGGATATATGGCTGAATTATTCGTCGTCATCGTCGCCGAGCACGCCCTTTATGATAGACTTACCTATCTTTTTGCCGACGCTTGCGAATATGCCGCTTTTACCCTGCTTTTTAGCCTTTTTCTTAGATTCGTCTATGCTGCCTTCCATGCCCATATCCTTTGTGGGGTTAAAGTTTACGTAGCCGCATTCGTAAGCATAAGCAAACACCTTTTTAAATACCCCTTCCACTATGTCCCGTTCATTTTCAGGGTATTCGTCTGCCGCCGCATAGATGGCAGAAGCGTCTATTTCCGTTATGTACTTTTTACCCATACGGGGGATAAGGTAGCCGTCTATACACCGCCCTATATCTTCGATATATTTGGGTGAAACCTTTTTTACAGAAGAGCGGTCGCTGCCGCCGCTGCACACAAGCTGGTACCATTCTAACAGCACTTTAGAAAATCTGGTTTTGCCCTTTGCGGGGGATGTAGCCCACCTTGCAAGGTTTGCTATTCCGCCGAAGATAATGGGCACCGCCTGTATGACGATTATCACTATAGACACTATTACAAGCACCACCTGCAGCGCAAGGTCAACAGAATTTACTGCGCTTAAAGAGCTTACCACTATAGACACAACCGCCATTGCGATAGAAAGTATACGTATGCTGAAGCGGAAGTACTTTAACGCTTTGTTATATTTTTTTACCGTTTTTGTGTTGGCTTTATTTGAGCTTGCCGTAACGCACAAAAGCAGAATTACTAAAATTACGTAAACAGCCAACAGTGCGTAGACGGTAATTTCTAACCCGAGCGAAAGCTTGCCCGTTACCATAGACCAGACGTTGTACGCCGCATACAGCATGGTGAAGATTATGCCGCAGATGAGCGAAAAAATGTTGAGCCTGCGGGATATTACCGCACGGTTTTTATAAATATTTAGTATAAAGCTGCGTATGTCGTATACGTCTTTGGCTAACGTAAAGGTTTCTTCGGCAGAGATGGTGTGCCTTACCTGGCGGATATACTCTTCCTGCTCTTCGTCTTCCTGTTCGGTATTTATCTCTTTTTCATTCATATGTGTATTCCTCTTGGTTATTATACCACATTGCGGCGCAAGAAAGCAATAGTTATTTTTGCTCTCTCTTGGCTTCATTATTCTTATGCAAATCGGCTAACCAAGTACGTCATTGCGAGCGAAGTGTGGCAATCTCGCCAGAGCGTAGCGGCTGGCGCCCGATTAGTATTTCCGCCCATTCAATGCCTTTTACCGCATTTATAAAAACGTTAATATTTTTAAACATTGCTTCTGCCGTCGCAGTTGGTCGTTCGCGAGCCGCGGTTCGATACCGCTCCCGCGGGATCCTTCGCTTTCGCTCAGGATGACGTTAAGGCTACTGGCGTTTATAATAATGTATACGTTATTATCCCCTTATCCGTCGGCTATGCCGCCAACCGATCATCCGATAAGGGCGGCGTATATGGCGTAAAGCTCTTCCTGCTTGGCTTTAAGCTCCTGCAGCTGCATGCAAAGCTCGTTAAGTTTTTTGTAGTCGGCTGCAACGGCGGGGTCGGCAATGGCAGCCTGCAGCTCACTTTCCTGCGATTCGTTAAGGGATATATCCGCTTCAATCTGCTTTATCTTGGCCTTAAGCTCTGCCTGTGCGGCGCGCTCTGCCCTGCTTTTAAAGCCAGCCTGCTTCTTTTGCTTATACTCGGTAATTTCCTGCGCAAGCTTCTGCTCTTTTTCGGCGGCAGCCAAAGCCGACTTCTGTTCGCGGTACCCTTCGTAACCGCCGCTGTAATAGTTGAGCCTGCCCCCTTCTATCTCTGCAATGCCATCGGCTATGGCAGAAATAAAGTACCTGTCGTGCGACACGAATATTACTGTACCATCAAAGGCTTTAAGGGCGCTTTCTAAACTTTCCCTTGCGGGCAGGTCAAGGTGGTTTGTGGGTTCGTCTAACAACAAAAGGTTGCCTTCTTCTGCCTGCATAACGCAAAGGGCAAGCTTAGCCCGCTCCCCGCCCGAAAGGTCGCCCACCTTTTTATCTATATCTTCGGCACTCAGCCCGCTTTTTGCAAGCCTTGCGCGGATGTCGGTCTGCGAGCAGACGGAGTGCCTGCCCCACAGCTCCTGCAGCACGGTGTTGCCTGCATCAAGGTTTAAATTTTCCTGGTCGTAGTAAGCTATACGCACAAACCGCCCTACGGTGATATTTCTGTCGCCGCCTGCGGCTATCGCCTTTAAAAGGGTAGATTTACCCGTACCGTTTTCGCCCGTGATGGCAATCTTGCTGCCACGCTTTACCAGCAATTCACCGCCGCATATAAGCTGTTTACCGCCGGCTTCAAGGTTTAAATCTTTTATGGTCAGGACGTCTTCGTAAGGGTTTTGCGTAAATGCAAATTTAAACTGCGGCGGCTTAGGGGGAATATACGGCTTTTCTATAATCTGCATCCTGTCAAGCTGTTTTACCCTGCTCTGCGCCGATTTTGCCGTAGTTGCACGCACGATGTTTTTATCTACGTAAGTCTGCAGCTTTGCAATTTCTTCCTGCTGCTTTTCGTACTCCTTTTGCCATAGGGCAAGCCGTTCTGCCTTTAACGTTCTTGACTTGGTGTAACTGCCGTTGTATGTGTAAAGTTTTTTGTCTTCTATCTCTGCAGTTTTAGCCGTAATTTTATCAAGAAAGTACCTGTCGTGAGATACGGTTAAAACCGCACCCTTGAATGCAGAAAGGTAATCTTCCAGCCAGAACAGCGTTTTTATGTCAAGGTGGTTTGTGGGTTCGTCCAATATAAGAAGGTCGGGCTCTTCAAGCAGCAGGCGGGCAAGCTTAAGCCTTGTCTTTTCTCCGCCCGACATGGTGCTTATTTTTTGTTCGTAGCACTGCGAAAAGCCCATACCGCTTAAAACGGTTTTTATTCTTACTTCGGCATTGTAACAGTCGTGTGCGGCGATGTATTTGTTTAAACTTTCATACTTGGCGGAAAGCACTGCGTATTCCCTGCCGCCGTATTCGCACTCTGCAAGCTGACGGGAAAGGTCGGCAAGCCGCTTTACAGCATCCGTCTGCGCCTTTACAGCCTGTTCCATTTCTGCATAAACGGTGCCGTCGCCGTCAAGCCCGCCGTTCTGTTCAAGAAAGCCTACCTGTATACCGTTTTTTAACGTAACGGTACCGCTGTCGGGGTAAAGACTGCCGCTGATAAGGTGCAGCAGGGTGGTTTTACCCGCACCGTTGTCGCCGATAAGACCTACCCTTTCACCTTCGTTTACGGTAAAATTTACACCGTTTAAT
The DNA here is from genome assembly GCA_021202395.1 of Clostridia bacterium. Classification (GTDB taxonomy): domain Bacteria; phylum Bacillota; class Clostridia; order Christensenellales; family Borkfalkiaceae; genus Coproplasma. Next base: position 41,766 of record JAJQDC010000006.1, read on the forward strand.
ATTAAGTTGCCGCTGTAAGAAAAACTTACGTCGTTTAAATTAAATAGCATGGTTTTATTTTTGTATATATTTTTTTTAAAAACGTTATTATTTTTGAATAACTTATGTGCCGCCGTGCCTGCTGGTCGCAAGCCGCGGCTCGATGCCGCTCTTGCGGGATCCTTTCCCATTTATCTGCAACCCCTCAGTCAACTTCGTTGACAGCTCCCCTTACAGGGGCGCCTTTAATGCGGTGCGCAAAGTAGCGCTAACGCTCACGCGAGATGACAGGCGGCGATGCCGCCTGTACAGCCCCGCAAGGCTGTCATTTCGAGCGGAGCCATAGGCGCAGTCGAGAAATCTCCTACCCTTCTACGCACAGCTACCATGCAACGCAAGTTGCAATGCTTATCGCCGCTTTTTATAACGTAACCGCTAATAATCCCATTTGGGGATAAAAGAAATGTCTGCGCTGGAAAAGTCTTGTACGTAAACATTTTTCAGCCCCGCGGCTTCTGCGGCGGAAAGCACCCTTTCATACTCCCTTTTAGTTATACGCCTGTTTAGCTCCGGGATGTCCTTTATATCGCCGTACGGCGTGTACTGGCTCATTAAAGAAAATCTTACGTCTTTCGGCAGGGTAGCAACAAAATTTACCGCCTTTACCGCTTCACCTGCGTTCAAAGGTAAAATAAGGTGGCGCACTATGCAGCCAGACAACATTTTACCTTCTTTTGAAAAGACCGCAGGCTTTTGCGCCATATACCGTATTGCGGGCAGGGCGTAGTCGGCATAGTCTGCACGGGCGCTGTACCTTTTTGCACCTTCTGCCGACATAAACTTTAAATCGGGCAGCCATATATCGGTAAACCTTTCAGCAAGGCGCAGTGTTTCTACCTTTTCGTAGCCGTGGGTGTTATACACCACGGGGATATTGGGGCGGTATATTTCAAACGCTGCAGCAATGTCGGTTACGTAGTGCGTGGGGTTTACAAGGTTAATATTGTCGGCACCCTGATCTTCTAACTGTTTAAAGATATCTGCAAGCTCGCTTACAGAAATATCTTTGCCGCAAAGGTTGCGGGATAATTCGTAATTCTGGCAAAAGACGCACTTTAAACTGCAGCCGCAAAAGAACACGCAGCCGCTGCCCTTAGAAAAGGATATCGGCGGTTCTTCGTACGGGTGAAGGTAATACTTTGCAATTTTTATTCCGCTTGCCGAGCAGGCACCCGCTTTACTGGGGCGGTCCGCCCCGCAGGAGACGGGGCATAAAGTACAGTTCATATATTTGCACCGTAAAAAATTTTTATAACGGATATAATTATAAATGATTTTGTCGGTTAATGCAATTATTTTTATTTGACAGTATAAGGCAGCGGTGATATAATGCTTACATAACCTATAAAGAGTGTGCGAGAGAACGGCTCGTAGACCACACAGCAACCTGCAGAGCAAGGTGCTAATGCCGTACCGATGGGATAAATCTTGTAATTAAACCCTGCGGTACCCGCAGGGTGATTTTTTTATGGGTTAACACAATTATTTTTGAATTGCTGTGCAGTGATTTTATTTTTACCTTATTGTAAACGACTGAACACAAGAAAGAAAAAACATTCGCAGTATATTTATGCGAGAATGGTTTGTCTTTAAAAAATCGTGATTTTATTTTTCAGCAACAAATGAAAAAGAAATTCACGAAAGAGGTTTTTTTATGAAAAAATTATTTACAAGCGAAAGCGTTACCGAAGGGCATCCCGATAAACTTTGCGACCAGATATCAGACGGGATACTTGACGCTGTTCTTGGGCAGGACCCCATGGCGCGCTGCGCTATAGAGTGCTGCGCCGCCTACAACCAGATACTTATAATGGGCGAAGTTACAACCAACGCCAAAATAAAATACAAAAAAATTGCCCGCGACGTGATTGCAGACGTGGGCTACACCTTCGGCTCTTTCAGGGCGGACAACTGCGAAATTAACGTAGCCATCCACACCCAAAGCCCCGATATAGCCATGGGCGTAGACAGCTCTTTAGAAAACCGTTGCGGCGGCGACAGCTACGATAAACTCGGGGCGGGCGACCAGGGTATGATGTTCGGCTACGCCTGCAACGAAACGGACGCATACATGCCCATGACTGCATACCTTGCCAGCAAACTTGCAAAGCGGCTTGCCGACGTAAGAAAGTGCGGCTTGCTGGAATATCTACGCCCCGACGGAAAAACGCAGGTTACGGTAGAATACGACGGCAGAACGCCCAAACGGGTAGATACGGTGGTTGTATCCTGCCAGCATGACGAAAATGTAGACAACAACCGCCTGCGTGCGGATATACGCAAATACGTTATAGAAAGGGTTATACCCGACACTCTGTTAGACGAAAACACAAAGTACTACATCAACCCCACGGGCAGGTTTGAAATAGGCGGACCTGAAGGCGACAGCGGACTAACTGGCAGAAAGATTATAGTAGATACCTACGGCGGAAGGTGTGCGCACGGCGGCGGTGCATTTTCAGGCAAGGACCCCACCAAGGTAGACCGCTCAGCTTCTTACATGGCGCGCTACATCTGCAAAAATATCGTTGCGGCTGGTCTGGCAGAAGAGATTGAACTGCAGGTTGCTTACGCAATAGGCGTTTCTAAACCCGTCTCCGTTTACGTAAACACATACGGCACGGGCAAACTTGCCGACGAAAAGATCGCAGACATCGTGGTAAAGGAATTTGATTTAAGGCCCAGCGCGATAATAGATACGCTCAACCTGCGCCGCCCCATATACTCTGCCACGGCGGCATACGGGCACTTTGGCAAAGAAGGGCTCCCCTGGGAAAATACCGACAGGATACAGGATCTAAAAAAGTATATAAAGTAATTCAAAGGCGGCTTGATGCCGCCTTTCGTGCAGGGATATATGGCAAATAAAAGCATTTTAAAGAGAATAGTACACGGCATGTTCCCCCTGAACATAACGTGCGACATCTGCGGCAAAGAGACGTTTGACGGCAGCAACCTTTGCCCTGATTGCATTAAAAAGGTGCACTTTAACAACAAGGCTACCTGCCCAGTATGCGGCAGAAAGACGGCTAAAAATGAAATCTGCGGGGAGTGCAAAGCAGACGCACCAAGGTACAAAAAGGGCGTAAGTGCGCTTGTATACGACGACGGTGCGGCAATACTTGTACTTAAATTTAAAAACGGCGATGAATACCTTGCCGAATTCTTTGGCGGGCTTTTAGAAAAGAAGTACGAAGAGCTGCCGCCGTGCGAGCTTATCACCTTTGTACCGCTTACAAAAAACAAGAAATTCCAGCGCGGTTACAACCAGGGGGAACTGCTTGCAAACAACCTTGGCGAAAGGCTTGCCCTGCCCGTAAGGGAAGTGCTTAAAAAAAAGCGGGAAACGGACGACCAGAAATCGCTTTCGCGCAGGGAGCGGGCAGAAAATCTTAAGGGTGTTTTTGAAATTATCGACCGCAAGTCGTGCATAGACAAGACCATACTGCTTGTAGACGACGTGCTGACAACCGGCACCACTGCCGACGAAGTTACAAGGGAGCTTATGATTGCGGGAGCAAAAGCCGTTTACTTTGCCGCCGTTGCTTCGGTAGAATACAAACAAAAAACCGAAATAGAAGAAATTTAATACATTATAAAAGACGGGTTGCCCCGTCTTTTTTGATGATTGGTGCAGTAATATACCGCAATTATTCTATGCCGAGCATAGATTTAAACTCGGCTTCGTCTATTATTTTTATTCCCAATTTTTTTGCCTTGTCAAGTTTGGAGCCTGCTTCTTCGCCTGCCAGTACAAGCGTAGTTTTTGACGTTACCGAAGACTGGCACACACCGCCGTTTTCTTCTATAATCTTTTGCGCCTGAGAACGTTTGCATGTGGGCAGCGTGCCCGTTAACACTACCGATTGCCCCGCAAATATATTTGATTTAACCTGCTTTTGCTTTTGAACGGGAACAACGCCTGCGCTTAGCAAAGCTTCTACTTCTGCAATGTTTTCGGGCAGAGAGAACCACTTTATTATACCGTCTGCCGTAATCTCGCCGATGTTATCCATAGCAATAAGGCTGTCCCTGTCGGCTGACATAAGACTTTTTAAACTGCCGAACGCAGCGGCAAGATCGGCGGCGGCAACTTTGCCTACCCCTTCTATCCCCAAGGCATAGATAAATCGTGATAAATCGCAGTCTTTGCTTTTTGCTATTGCCCCCAATATATTGTCCGTCTTTTTATCTTTGAACCCTTCAAGCGAGTATAACATGTCGGCGGTAAGCGCATACAGCTGTGAACATTCCCTTAAATGTAGTTTATCGTAGAACACGCCTGCCGTCATTTCTGAAACGCCTTCTATATCCATTGCGTCTTTGGAACAGAAGTGCTGCACCCTGCCCGTTACGCGCATTTTGCACATTCTGTTGGGGCAGAAAAGGTTTGCACCCGTTTCGTAAAGAGTTGTGCCGCAAACGGGGCATTTGTCAGGTTTTTCTACATCGGCGCTGCCCTGAACGTGCTCTACCGCACCAAGTATTTCGGGGATAACTTCGTTTGAACGGCGGATAAGCACCTTACTGCCCACCTTTACGTCTTTTCTTATGATGTCTCCGTAGTTGTTTAAAGTGGCTCTTCGCACGGTTACGCCGGCAAGCTCCATCGGTTCAAGCTCGGCAAGGGGCGTAAGTTTGCCCGTTCTGCCCACCTGCCAGCGGACTTCTTTTACGGTAGTAACGCTTTCTTCCGCTTCAAATTTGTATGCTACAGCCCAGCGGGGGAATTTATCGGTAAAACCGATCACATCGCGGGCAGGCACGTTGTTGAGCTTTACCACCGCGCCGTCGGTCAACACGTCAATCTCTCTGCGGCTCAACTCTATGCTGTTAATGGCGTCTTTAACTTCGTCTTCGTTGCGGCATAGTACTGGGTCTTTAAAAACTTTAAAGCCGTTTTTATGCAAAAAATCGTAACATTCCTGCTGGGTGGCGGGCATGCCTTCTGACATGTAGTTAATGTCGTAAAACATAATCTCGGGCTTGCGGGTAGCCGTTACCGCAGGGTCAAGGTTGCGTATGGCGCCTGCCGCGGCGTTGCGTGCGTTTTTAAGCGGCTCTGCCGCTGTCTCGTTATACTTTGCAAGCACCGAAAGGCGGATAACCGCCTCCCCCTTTACTTCTAACGTGCCCTTGTAATCTATAGACAAAGGGAAAGATTTTATGGTAAGGCACTGCGCCGTTACGTCTTCGCCCACTACGCCGTTGCCGCGGGTAGAAGCACGGACAAACCTGCCGCCTTCGTACGTAAGGCACATGGTAAGGCCGTCAAACTTGTATTCTGCCGTATATTCGGGGTTGGGTACCACTTTTTTTATACGGGTGAAAAAAGCGTCAAGCTCTTCAAATGTTACCGCTTTATCCAAGCTGTACAGGCGGGAGATGTGTTCGTGGCGGTTAAAACTTTTTAACGGTTCGCCGCCTACACGGCGGGTAGGGCTGTCAAAAAGCACTTCGCCCGTTTGCTCTTCCAAGCGTTTTAACTTATCGTACAGTGCGTCGTATTCCCTGTCTTCTACCGAAGGGTTGTCAAGCACATAGTACTCATGCGCCCATTTATTAAGTTGGTCCACCATTTCTTGCATAGTCATAGTAATTTACCTTTAAATAATTATTACCGTGATTTGGTTTATTTAAAACATACGTTCCAAATAATCTTGACAAATGTTTTATTATTTAGTATAATTGAGTAGCAACATAATTGTTGCTGCAACAAGGGAATGTGTACCTTGGCGGTTAGCCTTTCAGAGGGTAGTTGATAAAAATCTATCCCGAAGGAGGTGATTTTTATGAATATTAACTTTGTCTTATCTTTCCTGAATTATTTAGTAGAGATTAAGTATGTATCTTATTTTAAAGTTACAGACAAACAGATAGTTATTCACTACATAAAAAAATAGCCGCCGGTAAAATGGATAACGCCTGGCGAACTATTTTAAGAAGCTTAGGCTAACCGTTTAGGTACTGCCCTTGTTGTATTTTTATTATACAGCATAAAATCCGGTTTGTCAACAGTTGTTTTTAATAAAGTAACTGCAATATTTTTCTTTTATCAATACTGTATAACGGTGAGCGGGGCGATAGCGGCGGAAAGCTCCTTTATGCCCTGCCCGTCAAAGGCTACGTTTATTACCGCGCCATTGTTTCTTATGGCAACTACCGTTCCGTTGCCGAACTTTGTGTGGCGCACTTTGGTGCCCACCCTGTATTTGCCTTCCTGCGGCTGGGGCTGGCGAGTCTTTTTTTCTTCTGCAGCAAACGCCTTTGCAGGGCTGAAATATGTTGAACCCGACCTTTTTTTATTTACAAGAGTTTCTTCTTCGGAATAGAGCGCCCTGCCCACATTCTTTTTTGCGCTAAACATTTCGGCATAGCTGCGGTTGCCGTAGCCGCCGTACTCGTACCCTTCTTTTACGCCGAGAGCCTTTGAAAGTTCTTTTATAAAGCGGGAAGTAACAGTCCTGTCCCTTCTGCCGTAAAGGTTGCGCTCTTTTGCACGGGTAAGGTAAAGCCGCTCCCTTGCCCTGGTTATGGCTACGTACATCAGCCTGCGCTCTTCTTCAAGCTCCCTGCCGCTTTCTTCTGCTCGGGAAGAAGGCATTATGCCGTCTTCTAACCCCGTTATAAATACCGAGCGGAACTCTAACCCCTTTACGGCGTGGATGGTTGCTATTGTTACATAGTCGCTTTCGTCCATCTCGTCGGTATCGGAATAGAGAGTAACCGAGCTTAAATATTCGCTTAAATTTGCTTCGGGGTTGAGCCGCATAAAGTCGTCTACCGAAGCGCAGAATTCATCTACGTTGGCTGCGTCGTTTTCGTCTTCTAACGTATCACGTAAATTGGTAGCCGCTATTATATCGCGCACAAGAATATTTACCGGCGCTTCCTGCGATTGAATTACAAAATTTTTGATAAGATTGCCGAAGTCCGCAAGCTTCTTTTTTGTGCCAGAAGATACGTCAAGGTAATCGCAGTCTAACACGGCGTCGTACAGGGTAAGCCCGTTGCTGCGGGCATACTCTTCCATAACTTCTATCGTCTTGCCGCCGATGCCGCGGCGGGGCACGTTTATTATGCGGGTTAACGCTTCGCTGTCGTACGGGTTGGCAATAATGCGCATATAGGCAAGTATGTCTTTGATTTCTTTACGCTCAAAGAATTTAAGCCCGCCGAAAATTTTGTAGGGGATATTGTATTTGGTGAACTCCTGTTCAAACGAACGTGTTATGGCGTTTATACGCATTAAAACGGCAAAGTCAGAATATTTGTAGCCGTTGTACGCAACCAGGTCTGATATGGTGCGGGCTACAAACAGCGCTTCGCCAAGCTCGTCTTCTGCAGGGAAGTACTTTGGCTTTTCGCCGTCCCCTTCCTTAGTCCACAAAGTTTTACCGCGGCGGTTGCCGTTGTTTTTTATTATAGCGTTGGCAAGCGAAAGTATGTTGCCCGTAGAGCGGTAGTTGCGCTCAAGCTTGTACACCTTTGCTTCGGGATAGTCGCTGTCAAAGCGCAGTATATTTTCTATAACCGCACCGCGCCAGCCGTAAATTGACTGGTCGTCATCACCCACACAGAACAGGTTGCCGCCTTCTTTTACAAGAAGTTTGATAATGTCGTACTGTACGGCGTTGGTGTCCTGGAACTCGTCTACCATCACATACTTAAAGCGGTCGGCGTAAAATTCCCTTACTTCGGCATTGCGGCGCAGCAGGCGGCGTGTGTACAAAAGAAGGTCGTCAAAATCAAGAGCGTTATTTTCCTGAAGGTGCTCTTCGTACCGCTCGTAGACCTTCATACAGTCGTCTATATGGTTTTCAAAGGCGTGCTGCTTTGCGTACTGGTCAGGATCAAGCCCCAACATTTTTGCATTACCGATATGGAATTTGGCATTCTTTAAAAGTTTTTCGTCGTCAAAGTCAAGTTCCTTTATGCTCTTTTTAATTATGTTTCTGCGTTCCACTTCGCTGTAGATAGAAAAATCGGGCTTTATGCCTGCAGCCTGCGTGTTGGCACGCAAAATTTTTACACACATAGAGTGAATTGTGCATATCCACATATCGCGGCAATCTCCCACCTGCCGCTGTACCCTGTCGCGCATTTCGCCCGCCGCCTTGTTGGTGAAGGTTATGGCAAGTATCTGCCAGGGCTTTGCAAGCTTTTGTTCAAGTATGTAAGCTATGCGGGTGGTGAGCACCCTTGTTTTGCCGCTGCCCGCACCTGCAAGCACGAGCACCGCTCCCTGTGTGTCGGTTACGGGTTTAATCTGTTCTTCGTTTAAATTTTCAAGCAACTTATCCATACGGAGTATTATACCATAACACTTAAGTAATTTCAATTAAAAGCAAAAACTTTACCGCAAACTATTGAAAATAACTTTTTAAATAAACCGTTGAATTAAATAAGAATGTATGGTATAATACCGCTAAGGTAAAATTAAAAAGAGAAATAGTTATGGCATATAAATTTGATTTCCGTGAACTGAACGAAATTACAGAAAAATACGACAAAGATGTAAATTTAACGGAAAATAATATAAGAGATATTTATTTTTATACTGAATGCAATACTCTTTTTGGCGGCGATTGCGCTATTACAAATTTTCTTGAAGAACATTGTTCCCCTGAAGATATCCTAAAATGGAACGATGAATTTATCAACAATATTATAGACAGGTGCCGACCTGTATATAATAATAACAGCTGGGAAGAAATCAAATCTACAGGTTTAAATATTAAAAAGGCGTGTAAAGTTTTTACTAAAGAGCAGGCTACATATTTACGCATTATAGAAGTTGTTAAGGCATACTATGCGACTTACGGCTACTTTATGAACTACCATTTTCATAGGTTTTTAAGTAACGGCATGGAAGATAAAAGTTTCAGGGCTTTCCATCAGATATACCTGATACCAAAGGTCTTTTACGAAGATACTACGCCCGCCGTATTCAGCCACGGGGACGAGCGCAGATACATAACTGACGACGGGCATAAGGGCCTTATAAAAAGGTTGTATTATCTTGGTTATACAGATATTTTAAACAAGTTGTTCACCGAACTTATATTGCCAATTTTTAATCATTACACCGAATTTGAAAACAACAATATCACGGGGTTAATGAGTAAAAACAACATAGTATACGACGTGTACGGCGATTTATCCATCAAAAGCTACAGCCTGTGGTATAAAATCAAAGACTACGTAAAAGATAACAATATACTATTACCTAATGAAATAAAGCAATACATTAATGATTGAACCGACAAAGAGATAAGGTAAAATTTTATGGTTGGACAAAGAAATCTGATTGAAACAGAAAAGATTATTATGGATAGCCTACACGGCGAAAAAATTGAATTCAATGATTTGATTAAAAATAATAGAAAGTATTTTTATTGCAAAGATTTTGGAAAAATGTACAGCAATATAACTGCAAGCGGGCTGCTGCGTACATTTACAGGTATAGTTATATCGGAAGACTGCGTATTTGCTATTTACTATATCCCCACAGAAAAACCGAAAGACTACGAATTGTTTTATAAATACGATAACCTTTCTGTTCCTAAAGAAGTATTAATTTTTATCGCTTCTGAAGACGGGGTAAACGCCGATTACATTTGTCCGATTTTTACACCGTATATTAACGCTGAAACACAGAACGAAATAATGGATATATTAAAGAAATAGAAATATATATAATTTTATTCCAAATCAAACAGGCGGCGCAAAATGCGCCGCCTGTTTGATTTGGTAGTAATTGCTGACAAATGCTTTTACTGCAATGTATTCGGTCTTTTAAATAAGGTTGACATTATTATCCCCTCATCCGCCACTATGTGGCACCTTCCCCCATAGAAGGGGAAGGCAAGGTGTGATGCGTAATTGCTCCCTATTACACTATAAAAATAGAAGGCAAGAGATGATGTCATTGTTCACCTTTTCTTATAAAGACGGATGACCAAGTACGTCATTGCGAGCGTAGTGTAACGTAAGCGTGGCAATCTCGCCCGAATGGGCGGCAGGTGCGCATTTCCGCCCATTCAATGCTTTTTACCGCATTATAATTAAACATTATTATTTTTAAACATCGCTTCAGCCGCCCAACCTGCTGGTCGCCAGTCCTGGCGGGATTGCCACGCGGTAGAGACCGCTCGCAATGACGTGTTATTTTCGGTCGTTTATAATAAGGTAGTGATTACTACCATTTTTTTGCAATTCGGCTGACAAAGCACGTCATTGCGAGCGTTAGCGAAGGATATCTGCTCCTTATAACCTGAAACCCTTCCACCGCAAGCGGTCCCCCTTCTTAGCGGCTGTAATGACAACAGCCGCTTTTGCGCAGTTATTGTCTGAAGCCTTTTATACTAAGGTGCGCAAAGTGTCGCTACGCTCGCGCGGGCACCGCAAGCACTTGCATATGTGCTTGCTCATCTCGCCACCATAAACAGCGCATAAGTGCTGTTTAAAGAAATGGCGGCTCGTCCTAACAGGGACGGCTATAAACAAGGTGTGCAAAGTAGCGCTGCGCTCACGCAGGATGACGTATAGTGTTCGGGCGTTTGTAATAAGGTACCCCAACCGCAAAAGCACATCAGGTTATTTTTGACAGCTCCTTTTCGTGGCGGTATTTTTCTAATGCGGCAAGATATTTTGCCGATAAATTGAGCGTATACCGCTGCTTTTCTTCGTAAGAAAGCGTTTCATAATACTCCTTATCTGTCAGCCTGCCTATTGCGTCAGATACTTCCCCTTCGGTCTCTAACAGCTCTTTTACCTTTAAGTAAAACCCGTCCGGCGACTCGCCCTTAATCTCTTTTTGCACCTTGCCGCCTATGTAGCTTTTTACCTTTCTTTCGTTTATCCCCAATGTTTTAGCCTGCTCTTCTTTCTGCTGCAGGTTATCTTTACAATCCTGCCAGAAGTTATTTTTCATTCGTTTTTTTGCCTGTCTGGCAATCTGTTTGAAAGAATCCATAATAACCTCTTATCCGTCTTTTTACGACTTATTTTTAAAAGAAAAAAGCCCGACGGAAAGTTATTTCCGTCAGACCTTAGTCAATTAATTCTTGTTGCGCTTGCGTGCAGCTTCTGATTTTTTACGCCTTTTTACAGCAGGAGATTCATAGAATTCCTTTTTGCGTAAATCGCCGATTATGCCGTCGCGGGAGCACTTTCTTTTGAACCTTCTTATAGCGCTTTCTGTAGATTCGTTCTCGCCTACTTTAATTGTTGTTGCCACTTTGTTTTCACCCGCCTTCGCCTTATGCGCTTTATTACTTTTATCAAGCCTTAATATTTTACCAAACGTAAACAGTTATGTCAAACAATTTTTTCCGCCGCAGGAAAATTTTTTATGTTATGGTAAAAATTTACTGCCTGCAACTCAGCACGATGTAATTAAACTTTGGGCACAATTAATAACTATACCCGTAACAACGCTCACTATATATATTACTGAAATAAGAATAAGGTTGCGCTTTAACTTTGTTTTATTTTTAAACAGCACCACAAACCCCAGCCCGGCATTGGCACACAGCCCTGCCGCACAGCTGCCGAACGTCATAAATCCGCCGATATACGTTTCGGTAATGATGACGCTTGAAGCACAGTTTGGTATAAGCCCTATTGCAGCCGATATAAACGGCTGGAAATAAATTCCCCCGATAAGCAAAGAAGCAATCTCATCTTCACCTATGGCGGCAATAATGCAACCGAGCACAAGGTTTACTATAAGGATATAAAGGGATATTTTAAGCGCGTGTATAAGCGGATCTATAAGGTAAAGGTGTAAATCAGATTTGCCGTCGTGCTCCCTTCCGCAGGAATAGCATGATATTTCTGAACCGTTAAGGGGTGCAACCGTAACCTTTTCTTTGGTAAGAAGAAGGTTGGCGCCGTACCCTACAATCACCGCTACAACTATTTTTACCACTATAAGGGGCAAAAGGGCAGAAGCCATGCCGTCGGATAATAGTATGATAAAAGCTTCGTCGCTGGTGGCAATAAACACTGCGAGCAGCGTTCCCGTACGGATAAGACCGCTGTCGTACAGCTTTGCAGCCATTACCGAAAATCCGCATTGCGGTATTAATCCCGTAGCCGCACCCGCAAGGGGAGCAAGGTTACCCTGCAGCCTTTCGCGGTCCCCCGTGAACGAGGTCTTGTGTTCCAACAGCTCTATAAGAATATAGATTATCAGCAGAAACGGGAATATTTTTAACGTATCTAAAAAAGCGTCTGAAATTGTATCCCACATATTAATTAATCACTAAATTATATTATTGTCCTGTTCTGTTTAAAATAAACTGTTTTTTGTTGCATTAAACGGTGTTACTGAATTTTTTTTGGGTAATCTGCTTTACTTGTTCTTTTGTAATTCGGCTGACGAAGCTCGTCATCCTGCGTGAGCGTTAGCGCTACTTTGCGCACCGCATTAAAGGCGCCCCTGTAAGGACGAGCCGACAATTCTCAAAACAGTGTAGTACACTGTTTTGGTCGGCGAGATGAGTTTGCGCATATGTAAGCGCACAAACGGTGCCCGAATTTGCCGTTGTCCTTACGGCAAATGAGAAAGCTGTCAACAAGTTGACTGAGGGGTTTGCAGATAAATGGGCGCAAAACATAGTCAAAGGCTATCTGCGCCATATAATCTGAAGCCTTTTACAATAAGGTGCGCAGGGTGTCGCTTTGCTCGCGCGCGAGTACTCGCGGACGGAAAAGCATTTCCGACAATTCAATGCTTTTATACCGCATTATTATAAACGTTATTATTTTTAAACATCTCTTCTGCCGATGTGCCTGCTGGTCGCCAGTTCTGGCGGGATTGCCACGCGGTAGAGCCCGCTCGCAATGACGTTAAGGCTGCTGGCGTTTATAATAAGGTAAAAATATTTTTGCCATTCGGATTACCAAGCTGGTCATTGCGAGCGTAGCGTGGCAATCTCGCCAGAGCGTAGCGGCTGGCGCCCGAATAGCATTTCCGCCCATTCAATGCTTTATACCGCTGCTTACCGCCGTCATTTTCGGTAAAATTCAAGCCCCCGCGCGCGGGGGCTTGAATTAAAACAATTTTAAATTAATTGCAATATATCACCGTATCAACTACATTGCACTATCATTTTTAAAGCAATAAAAACCACATTGATTGCGGCATATTACCGCTTCTTTTTGGCGGGTTTTTCGGGCGGGGCAAACTGCTTTTGCCTTTCTTCGGTTTCACCTTTGGTTAAAGGTACAAAGTCTGCTTCGGTATTTTTGGTGTCGGCTACATACCCTTCATCGCGGGCGAGCAGCGTCAACTGCGTATCTGCATCGAACACGTAAAGCCTGTTTGTATCTATAAGCACCCCGTGCGTTTCGCCCTTTACCGCGCCGTCTAACAGCACGGTAAGACTGTTGTTTTTGGATATATCAATTTCTGCAAGTTTAAGTTCTGCAGTAGTATCGGTGCCGCACACGGTGCCCTGCAACTGCGCCCCTTCGCCGTCGGGGGTGATATCTTCGGGACGGATGCCGAGTATTACCTTTTTATCGGTGCCGATATACTCATTTATATTTGTCCAGCGGGAGATAGTTTTATCTGAAAGTTTAAGTTTTTTATCATCGAACAGAGCGTAAACGCCGTCTTCTTCTTTAACCACAACAGCATTCTGTATAAGGTTCATTGTGGGGCTGCCTACAAAAAACCCTACGTAAGCGTTTGCGGGATAGTCGTAAAGGTTCTGCGGTGTGTCTATCTGCTGTACAAAACCTTCTTTAAGCACCACTATCCTTGTGGCTACGCTCATTGCTTCTGCAATATTTTTTGTTGCATACAGGAACGTACCCTTCATCCTTACCTGCAGGTTGATAAGCACGTTGCGCATCTGCGTTCTCATTTTGGGATCCAGCCCGGAAAGGGGATCGTCTAAAAGGTACAGCTTGGGTTCCCTTACTATCGCCCTGCCGTAGGTTGTAAGCTGGCGCTGCGTTGCGGTAAGAGCCTTTGGCTTGCGGTAAAGCACTTCTGAAAGACCAAGTATCTGTGCGGCAGCCTTAACGCGCTGTTCTATTACTGCCGAAGGGAAGTTACGCATTTTAAGGCCGTAAGCCATATTTTCTGATACGGTAAGCGAAGGGTAAAGCGTGTTGCTGCGGAATATCATGGCAACGTCGCGCTCTTTGGGGTCTACGTCGTTTACCTGTTTATCGCCGATATAAATGTCGCCTGCGGTGCATTCTTCTAACCCCGCTATTATACGTAAAAGCGTAGACTTGCCGCTTGAAGCCCCGCCTGTAATTGCAATAAGCTCGCCGTCTGACGATGAAAAACTTACATTGAAGAGCGCCATTTTACCCGAAGGATAAATTTTGCTGACGCCTGACAATTTGAGATTTGCCATTATAAAATCCGTCCAGATTGTTTGTATACCGTTATGCAGAAATTGCGCATAGCGGTCTACTATATAATAACATAAAAAAATTGCCAACGCAAGCGTTATTGTAAGCACGGCGCGCTATTTGCTTGAAATTTACGGCTGTTTATATTATAATTCTGTTTATGAACAAACCCGATTACGACAAGTTAATGCAAAACCAGATGGCAAAACTTAACGGCAACAGGGCAAAACTGCTGCTGCACAGCTGCTGTGCGCCGTGCTCTTCTGCCTGCCTTGAAAGGCTTAAAGACTGCTTTGACATAACGGTGCTTTACTACAACCCCAACATAGAATATGACGAGTACGAAAAGCGCAAAGCCGAACAGATACGCTTTATTAAAGAGACGGGCTGGGCTGCATTTATGGACTGCGACCACGACGGAAGCAGTTACGATACCGCCGTAACGGGGCTTGAAAAAGAAATGGAAGGCGGCAAGCGCTGCGAAGTGTGCTACCGTCTGCGGCTATGTAAAACGGCTGAGCTTGCGGCGGCAGGCGGATACGGTTACTTTGCCACCACCCTTACCGTAAGCCCGCTGAAAAATTCCGATAAGATAAACGCGATAGGCAAAGAGCTTGAAGGTGAATACGGCGTTACTTGGCTTTACAGTGATTTTAAAAAGCGGAACGGATATTTAAGGAGCATACAGCTTGCCAAAGAATACTGCTTATACCGCCAGAACTACTGCGGCTGCATTTACAGCAAAAGGTAAGTTGAAAGTTTTAATAATGTGAAGTTATTTTAATATGACAAAAAGCAACTACATCGCCCCTTTCTTGGCTATCCTTCACCGTCGGCTGACAAAGTACGTCATTGCGAGCGTAGCGTGGCAATCTCGCCAGAGCGTAGCGGCTGGCGCCCGAATAGCATTTCCGCCCATTCAATGCTTTTTACCGCATTATAAAATAAACATTATTATATTTAAACAACTTGTGTGCCGCCCAACCTGCTGGTCGCCAGTTCTGGCGGGATTGCCACGCGGTAGAATCCGCTCGCAATGACGTGTAGTGTTCGGTCGTTTGCAATAAGGTAACATGATTTCAACCCACCCCATGCAAAGAATATAAAATACAAAACACTTGAAATTATTTGTTGTTTGTGTTATAGTGGATACATAAATAAATAAAAGGATAAATTTATGGATATTAACCGTTATTCCCCTTCCTATGTGCTTAAAAAGAAGCACCTTATAGGGCTTACCGATTACTCTTCGGAAGAAATTTTTGAAATATTATATGCAGTAAAAGCTCTTAAACGCAAGTTTGAAGCTCATGAAGAAACGCCCATACTGCACGGTACCACCGTTGCCCTTATGTTTGCAGATACTTCTATAAGAACGCGCTCTGCAATAGAGATCGGCACCAACCAGCTCGGCGGCACCTGCGTAAACCTGCCATACAGCAAAAAGGATATGGGTGCAGGTGAAAATATACGTGATACGGTAAACGTTATATCACGCTACGGCGTAGGCGCGCTGATCACCCGCGGCATAGACAAAAAGATGCTTAACGACTTTACATCCATTTCTGAAATGCCCATAATAAATTCCCATAACGAAGAATGCGTGCCCATACAGGCCTTGTGCGACCTTTATACCATATGGGAAAAAATGGGTGAGCTGAGCGGCGTTAAACTTGCCATAGTAGGCAAGGGTACAAGCACAATATCTTCGTTTATGATAGGTGCGGTAAAATGCGGAATGGACGTATCTATCGCCATGCCCGAAGGTTACGGCCTTAAGCGTGCCAACATAGAAGCAGCCGAACAGCTTGGCAAAATAAACTTTACCGACAACCCTGTGCCCGCCGTGCGGGATGCAGACATTGTTTACACCTGTGCATACCGCTACCACTCTGTAATAACAGAAGAAGAAAAAGAAGCTCTTGCGCCGTACAGGGTGGATGCAGGGCTTATGTCTTACGCAAAGCACAGCGCACTGTTTATGCACCCCCTGCCTGCAACACGCGGGCTGGAAGTTACGGCAGACGTAATAGACGGCAAGCGCAGCGCCGTTTACGACCAGGGAGCAAACAGGCTGCATACCATAAAGGCAATACTTACTCTGCTTGCAAAATAAAACTACTCCCCTGCCATTATTGCGGCAGGGGTATTAATTATTAAAATGGAAACTTTACTTATAATACTACTTGTAGTATTAGTTATAGCCGTACCCGTTGCGTCGGCACTGTTATTCAGGCACGCCGCAAAAACATCAGTTAAGGGTAAGGGCAAATGGGGCGAAAAAGAAGTTATCTGGGCGATTGAACACACAAAGCAAGGGGAATATTACCTGATTAATGGCATTATCTTAACAGATAAAAACGGTATGTCCCACGAGATTGACCATATAGTGATAAACAAGTACGGCATATTTGTTATAGAAACTAAGAACTATTCCGGCAAGATATACGGCGACGAAGAAAGCAAAGAGTGGGTTCAGGTGCTTGCCGGCGGCAGAAAAAAGAATAAACTTTTAAACCCCGTAAAGCAGAATAAATCGCACATATACTGCCTTAAACAGATTTTACCTGACGCAATACTTCGCCCGTTGGTGGTGTTTGTACAGAACAATACGCAGGATATTGCGGCTAAAGACGTTATACCGCTGAACGCGCTGCCGTTTGAGCTTACAAAATACAACGGGCAGACACTGGGCAAAAAGCAGATGGCAGACTGTTACGGCAAGATTATTGAAGCAAAAAGCGGCGTTACCGAAAAAGAACACGTGCAAAAAATTAAAAAGCAGCAGACGGCGCTGGCAGAAGGCAAGTGCCCGCAGTGCGGCGGCAAACTTGTTGTAAGGAACCGCAAAGACGGCACAGGCAGCTTTTACGGCTGTTCCAACTACCCGAAGTGTAAATTTACAAAAAATATAGAATAAAACTCTCCCCGTTAACATATGGGGAGAGTTTTATTATAAAAACATTATTATCTTTAAATAAATTATGTACCGCCGTAGTCGGTCGTTCGCGAGCCGCGGCTCGATGCCGCTCTTGCGAGATCCTTCGCTTACACTCAGGATGACGGAGTACTCGGTCGGTTACAATTTAAACGATCACAACACCGCAATTTACCATTAAATAAGGCATATTGCTGCACCAATTTAATTATTTATCACTGCTACGGCGCGGTAAATGGGTTTACCTTGTTCCATAAATTTAATCTCGTGCTCGGTTAAAACATTGCCTTCAAACGGGCAAGAAGCTAAATCTCTGCACTCTTCTTTAACTTCCCAGCCGAGCTGTTTATAACTTTCTAACGAAAATTCAAAAAAGGGTAAATTATCGGTCTTTTGCCACACTTCGGCATTTTTTACGCACAGCCCTGCATACACATTTAAAAGCCTGGGGTGGGTAAGCCTTTGGGCGGTATAGCCCATTTTTGGCAGTGGGTCAGAAAAGTTTAGATATATGCGTGAAAAGGTGCCGTTTTTAAAGTATTTTGGCAATACTTCCGCCGCACAGTTGATAAAGTGTACGTTTTTTATACCCTGCAGCATTGCGCTTTCGCAGGCGGTAATAATTACGTTAGAAACCTTTTCTATGGCGATAAAATTTATATCGGGGTGCAGTTTTGCCATGCCGAGCACAAACGCCCCTTTGCCGCATCCTACTTCCAGATGGACGGGGTTATCATTTTTAAAGATACTTTGCAGCGGAAGGTAATCTTTGATTTCTGCTGCCAGCTTCATATTCTTTTGCGACAGATCGGCTGCGGTAAGCACATCTGCACATGCGGCAAGCCGTTCGTCTAAATTGTCTTTACGGTGCATTCTCATACGGCTGATTTTATCACAAAACCATTCATTTTACAAGCAAAAAAGGGCTGTCAATACTTTTGTGTGAAAATATGCAAAATAAATACCATCTTTATTTTTGTTTAACACGTTTAACCGCAGGCAAAGCTGTTTTTAAATAACCGTCGGGTAAAAAAATTTTTTGCAAGGGGGGAATACTTTATAGACTACAATTACCGCTTATATCTGCGTCGGCGCACGGCATTGTGCGGAGCGTTGGACTGTATTTACGATATGTTCCCCCTTTAAGGAGAGAACATGGAAGACGTAGAAATACTTGAACTATTTTCACGCTACGGTATAGACGCAGCGCTGATGGCAGCCGTTGCTGCTGCAATAACCATAGCGCTTAACCGCTTTGTATTCAGCAAACTTGACCTTTCTGACAGGGCAGAACGGGTTATAAAGCTTTTGCCGTATGCGCTTGGCATACTGTTTTACAGCATATACAGCCTTGCCTGCAACTCGGGCATAAACTGCTTTTTTGAAAACCTTGCCGATATAGCGCAGCAGGGCATTGCGGTGGGCACGCTCAGCTTTGTGCTTTGCCTTTTATTCAATAAGATAACAAGCAAAAGCAAAGACGATACCTGCGGTGTAGATGCTGTTGCGGCGCTGATAGACGGCTACATATGCCCCGATTACGCCGATACTGCGGCAAGCCTTTTGTGTGAAGCGATGGAAAGCGGAAATACAGAAAGCGTAGACGGGATACTTAAACAGTACGCCGCCGACGGGGTTACCGAAGCCGAGCTTGAAGTTGTTAAAACGCTGATATTAAATCTTTACGGCGTAAGCTGAAAAATCCTGCCGCGGTATCCGCGGCAGGATTTTTATTACCTTGCGCTTTTGATTTTAACGTCAAAATCTATCTGCAGCACATCAAAAAGATTGTCTTTAAAGTCTGCATAATGCTTTTTATTATGCGCATATAAGAGCTGCTTTAAGCCGAGCGCGTCGCACCCGCTCTTTGCGCAGAATTCTACAAGCGAAGTTATCCTGCCCTTAAGCTCATCTTCAAGCGCTGTCAAAACGCCGTCTTTGATTAAAAGCGTGTCGGCATTGCTCTGTAAAGCGGGATTGTTTTCCGCAGCCTGCACGTTTGCTTTGGCGCGGTATTTCACTTTAAGCGTAACGCCGCCGTTTACTTTCAGCTTTAAGCTGCTGCTGTTATTTTTAAGCCCTGCGGTGTAATTAACCCCGTCATATTCTGCATTCAACACGGCAAGACGTATGCCGCCCATAAGAAGGTTAAACGCAAAAGTTTGCTCTTTATCCAGCGTGCCTGCATACATTCCTTCAGAAAATACAGCAGTGGTTTCGCAGGTGAACTGCGCGCTGCCCTGTTCGCCGCCGCCCGACTGGCTGCCTTGGGTAGCAGCCGCCGACGTGGTACCGCCGCTTCCGCTTTGCGTGCACGTTATATATGGCATATATGCCGCTTTACTTTGCGACGCGCCCAGCTGTGCAATAAGCTTTAAGTTTACCGCCGCCACGTCAGAAGATTTTTTAAGCTCTGCAGACATGGCTCGCTGTATAGCCATAGAAGACATATCGCCGCCCGCAGGCTTTTGTGCCAAAAGCTCCTTTGCCTGCCCCTGGCAAAGCCCCACAAGGGCTGTTAACGGCACATAGCTGTTGCGGTAAAAATAATCTAACACGGTAAATATATCGCTGCCCGTACAGCTTTCGCCAAGTATAACAAGGTTACAGAATACCAGCTTTGGGTAAAAGCCCGTTTGTATGTTTATGTCGTTTAACGCTTCGGCAACGGTTGCACCCTGCCCCGTTACCTGTGTGTACGTTGCACTGCCTTCACCCGAAGACGGGGTGGGAACTTCTGCCTGGGCAGTAACCTCGTAGCCGCCTTCTGATACGTCTATACCCACCGCCGTAACGATAGAAGATTTGTGTATATCTACCAGCCCGAAGTCGTTGGTAAAAAATAAAAAGAGCATTGCAATTATTACTATAATATAAACGGCCTTGCCTGCCGCACGGAATTTTGCTTTCATCTTTTTCCGCTCCTTTTAAGCACCCATGCAAGGCAGGGCAAAAGCAAAGTGAATACCGCAAATACATACCACAGTATGTTGCCGTAAACGCCCTGCACCGCCCTGTATTTGTCGTTAAAAATAATAATAAGTACAAGCAGTATAACGTTTATTGCAAGCGATATCCACTGCCGCCCCGCCCTTTTGTTTATTGCCGTATAAACGCACTCAGCCGCAAGCTGTATATAAAGTATTATGCCGCACAGCATGGCAATTTCTGTAACGTACACGGCAATAAGATCTAACCTGCCCGTAACGGACAGCGCCGGGAAAAATATTGCCGTTTTGCTTATTGCAAAGTACTCGTCGGGCGACAGCGCAGAAAAGACCGAATAAAAGGTAAGAATAAACGCTATAACTATTGCTGCGCCCGCCGCGTAAGACAGAGTGATTTTTGTGCAGTCCCCCTTTTTATATTTAAAGCGCCCCATAAACATAAGCATTACCGCGCCGTCGGTAAAGGCATACAGCGTGGAATGCACGCCGCGGGCAATATCTTTAACCGGGTTACTGAAAACGGGCAGCAGCCAGCCTGCGTTGCTTTGGGTAACTGACATAATAAAGATTGCCGCAAACGAAGCAATAAACAGCGGAAAGGCGATATCCGCCGCCCTGCCCGCATTGTTGAGCCCCTTGCCGCCCATATACGTTGAAAGAAAAAAGAAGGGTATAAACACTATAAGGGCGGGCACGGTATCGTAAAAAATTTCGTGCACAAACAGCTTTTGTTCGCAAATGGGTATAAACGCCGCCATTACAAAAAATATTGCAAACAGCCACATAAACACTTTGCTTACCGCCGTGCCGAAAGTGTTCTGCAATAGATTAAAAAAAGTGCCGTTTGATTTTGAACACAAAAAGGCGGCAGACCACACGGCGGCTATCTGCAATAAATACAAAATTAAAGCGCACACCCACAGATCGTTTTTTGCAAAATACGCAAGCTGTGCGGGCAGCATTAAAAGTTTACCAGCCGCACTGAACGCTATAAGTATAAAACATATTTGCCTTGTACATAACTGATCTTTCATTTCTTTTTCCTGTACCTTACCGTATTTGTGCTGTTAAGCGAAAGCGGCCTTTTTGCAAGGTCAAGCATATCCCCCTTTATAAACCCGTCTGACATATCGCGCGGTATCATCGGTGCAAACGGCGCAACAAGCGGCGTGCCGTACACCTGTTCAGATACAAGGTAGCTTATCAAAAACACGGTAAACAGCACTATGCCGAACGTGCCTATACTGCCCGCTATTATAAGATATATCCACCTGAGCGTTGCCGTAGTTTCTATAAGGTCGGGTACAACGTAAAGGCATATGGCGGAAAATGCCACTATAATTATTGCAGGGGTAGATATTATACCCGCAGAAACTGCGGTGTCGCCGAGTACAAGCGCGCCCACTACCGAAAGGGCAAGCCCGACATACTTAGGCATACGGATAGACGCTTCGTTAAGTACTTCCAGCACGAACAGCGTTAAAAACATCTCTATACAGGGCGAAAGTGGCAAGCCAGACACCGAGCTTGATATATTTAAGAGCAGTTTAAACGGTATAAGCTGCAGTTTGAACAGCTGTGCCGCCACATACAGCCCGGGCAGAATGATGCCTGCGGTAAGCGCGATAACGCGCAGCAGGCGCAGCGTTGTGGCGCGGTAGGTGTTTATAAAGTAATCTTCTGACGACTGGAACTCTTCTACAAGCATGTAGGGCACTGTAAGCGCTATTGGGGAGCCGTCTGCTATAATGCCCACCCTGCCTTCGCAAAGTTTTGCGCAAAAGATATCGGGCTTTTCGGCATGGGCGCACCGCTTGAACAGAGAATGCGGGCGTGAAGAGATAAACCTTGCCACGTAAGAAGAATCGGGCACGATGTCTATCTGGTTGTTTTGTATCTGCTCCACTACCTTTTGCGCCACCGAATCGTCGCACACTCCGCTAAGGTAAAAGACAGAGACGGCTGTCTGCGACCGCTTACCCGTTTTTAAAGATATCATCTGCAGATTTTCTGTTTTAAGGCGTTTACGCACCAAAGCGCAGTTTACCTTTATATCTTCAGTAAAACCTTCACGGGGGCCCTTTACCGTTACGTTGGTGGGCGGTTCCGCCACAGCCCGCCCTGGCGGCGCCATAAGGCCGATAGAAAGATAACTGCCCTCGCCGTCGGCTATTAAAAGGGCGTTACCCAAAGATATCTCCTGTATGGCAGCCTGCACCGACTTTACCACCTTTACTTCGGGCGAAGCCAACAGCTCTTTTATTTTGTATATATCGTCGTCTGCACCGCTGTATAAAAGCGGCTTTACCACAAGGTTGCCAAGCTGGATTTTGTCGGCGATGCCGTCTATATAAATAAGGGCGAACTGCCTGCCGCTTTGCGAAGTAAATTCAAACGACAGTATATCCTGGGAAGTGAGCACCCCCTTTATCGCTTTTACGCTTGAATCAAGTTTTTTATACATATAAATATTATCAGTAATATTTTTATAAAAATACTTGACGCAAGAAAGGCAAGGGGTGGTAATGTACAAGTTACGTTTACGGTTGGAGATCTCTCCGCTACTTTTGCACCGCATTACATGCAAAAGGGCGCACACCGTGTGGTGTGCGCCCTTTTTTACGCATTCAAGCTTTTACTGTTTGTTAAAGCTTATTTCTTCCTTTTGCGGATTACAAATGCAAGTGCTATTGCAAGCGCTATTGCAGCTACGCCGCCTACTACAGTGCCGGTTATTCCGACTACTGCCATAGTGTTGTCTGACGAGGAATCATCAGTTGAAGGCGTTTCTGCAGTTACCGTAACTTCAACCGCACCGCTGACTGCGCCGCTGTAGTTGTCGCTTTCGGCAACTTCTGCACGGACGTAGTACGTGCTATAGCCGCTTACGTCGGTGAGTTCAGTTGTGCAATCTGCATCTGCATAGTACTTATAAACTGCTGAGCCGTATGTTGCTACTGAGCCGCTTACTACCGTTCCGTTCACCGTAGGATCCGTTACAGCGTTTGCTGCCTTTGCTATGGTGAATGTGTACGTCTTGGCTGCGGTTGTGCCGTCGGACCAAGCATAGTTTGTTGCGTCGTTAAGCGCTACCGTTACGGTGTATGTGCCTGCATTCGTCTGCTTGTTGCCCGTTACCGTGTAAAGCTCGTTTGAAGCAATTGTATAAGTCTGTTCGCTGCCGTTGTAAGTGAACGTTGTGCCGTCCGCTTCGGGAGCCGTTACGCTTATCTTGCTTATCGTAAGGGTAGCTGTCATATTAGCTATTGCTTCGTAGTTAGCGCTGTCGCCTGTGAATATCGC
>JAJQDC010000006.1:65475-84978 GCA_021202395.1 Clostridia bacterium
GTCATATTAGCTATTGCTTCGTAGTTAGCGCTGTCGCCTGTGAATATCGCTGTTACCGTGTATTCACCCGCGTTGGTGCCGCTGCCTACGTAGCTTACTTCTACGCCGTCGGGCAAGGTGCCTGCTATTACGATTGAGTGCTCGTCGCCGTCATATGTTACCGTGGTATCGCTGAGTGTTACGCCGCTCATGTCGTATGTTGCCTTTTCTATCGTAAGGGTAGCCGTCATATTAGCTATCGCTTCGTAGTTAGCGCTGTCGCCTGTGAATATCGCTGTTACCGTGTATTCACCTGCATTTGTGCCGCTGCCTACGTAGCTTACTTCTACGCCGTCAGGCAATGTGCCTGCTATTACGATTGAGTGCTCTGTACCGTCATACGTTACCGTGGTATCGCTGAGCGTTACTTCGCTCATGTCGTAGGTTGCCTTTGCAATCGTCCATGTGTAGGTTACAGGGTCTGTTGAACCGTCTGCCCATACATAGTTAATTGTGTCGTTAAGAGTAACTGTTACTGTATACGTACCTGCATCCGTCTGCTTGTTGCCGCTTATTGTGTAAGCGTCGTTAGTATCAAGCGTGTATGTAAGTTCGCTGCCTGTGTAAGTAAACTCTGTTGTGTCTTCTGAAGGTGCCGTTATTTCAGCACTGGTAATTGTGAATGTATAAGTCTTTGCGGTTGACGTTCCGTCAGACCAGATGTAGTTTGCGCTGAGCGTAACAACTACTGTGTACTCACCAACGTTTGTGCCGCTGCCGTTATATACGGTGTAGCCTGTTCCGCTGGTTAAGAATTCTATCTCTGCACCCGTATAGGTGTAAGATGTTGTTGTGATCGTAGGTTCATTTATTACGGTAGTTGTACCTGCTTCTACTATTACAACCGTGTAGGTTATATCAGCCGTAGAACCGGTTGACCATACGTAGTTGCTGCTTGCAAGGCTTACCGTTACGGTGTATGTACCTACTTCAGAGCCTGTTCCGTTATATACATTGTAGCCTGTTCCGCTGTTGACAAATGTGAACGTGGTGCCGTCGTATGTATAAGTACTTGCGTTAAGCGTAGGTACCGATACAGATTGAGCATTAATCGTCCAGCTGTATGTTATGGCAGCCGTTGTGCCGTTTGACCAAGTATAGTTAGTTGTGTCATTGAGCACTACTGTTACCGTATATGTACCGGCATTGGTTGCGCTTGTTGTGCCGCTTATTGTGTAAGCGTCGTTAGTATCAAGCGTGTACGTCTTTGTTGTGCCGTCATAAGTATAACTGCTTGTTCCAGCCGTAGGAGCGGTTACAGTTGCCTTGCTTATCGTAAGGGTTGCGGTCTTGTAATCAATCGCTTCGTAGTTATCGCTGTCGCCTGTGAATATCGCCGTTATGGTGTATGTGCCTGCATTCGTGCCGCTGCCTACATATGTTACAGATACGCCTGTAGGTAATGTGCCGGATATTACGATTGAGTGTTCGTCGCCGTCATACGTTACCGTGGTATCGCTGAACGATACGCCGTCCATGTCGTACGTTGCCTTTGCAATTTCTACAATGAAGCTGCCGGTTACATCTTCGTAGTTATCTGCCGTTACCTTGTAGTAAACAACATATGTACCTGCGTTGGTGTATTCAGGTGCAGAAGTTTCGTCATACGTACCTTCTGTTGTGCCGTATGCCACGCTGTAGCCGCTTGCTGTAGATGTTACGCTGCCGGTATGAGCAGATCCGTCGTACGTATCGCTGTAGCCGCTTGCCGTTACAGTCATGGTGCCCTTTGCGATTACAAAGCTTGTTGTTGCGCTTGCTGCGTTGTAGTTAGTAGTTTCAGCTACCGTTGCTACTACGTAGTATGTACCAGCGCCTGCCGTTGCAAGGTCAGATTCACTTATAGATTCTGTACAAGCCGCATCCTTATAGTACGTAACTGTTGCCGTGCCGTCGGTTGTTGTTGCAGTCGCTGTGTTGTTGTTTTCGCCATACGTCCAGCCATCGATTGAAACTGTTACGCTGTTTTCTGCTTTTGCAATTACAAAGCTTACTGCTTCGCTTGTAGCTGAATTGTAATTGTCGGTTGCTGCTACCGTTGCTACTACCCAGTATGTACCGGCGTTTGCCGTTGCAGGGGTAAAGCTTGTTACTTCTGTTGTGCAAGCTTCATCGCTGTAATAGGTGTAAGTTATGCTGTCGCCGTCGGTTGTTGTAGCCACAGGTGTGTTGGTGTCTGCATCGTATGCACCATACGTCCAGCCTTCGATTGTAACTGAAATGCTGTTATCTGCCATACCGATCGTCCAGCTGAAGGTCAATGTATCGGTTGAGTCGTCTGACCAAGTGTAACCGTCATTAAGCGTAACTGTTACCGTGTAAGTACCAGCATCTGTCTGCGTGCCGTTTGTTACGGTGTAGTATGCAGTGCTTTCTAAGTAAGTCTGTTCACTGCCGTCATAAGTAAACGTAGCAGTGTTCTCTGAAGGCTTATCTACAGATGCATTAGCAATCGTTACTGTATAAGTCTTTTCTTCGGTGGTTAAATCGCTCCACATGTAGCCGCTTAACAGGGTTACCGTTACGGTGTATTCGCCAACGTCGGTTGCAACGCCGTTTGCCACATCTTCGTTACTGCTGTCTGTTACGCTTACTACTGCATAGCCGGTACCGCTTGCCGCAAGGTAATGACCTTCGCCGTCGTAAGTGATTGTTGTATCTTCGGGTACACCTATTATTGTACCTTCAATTACGGTATAGTAACCGTTTACCAGCTGTGTAGGCATAAGACCTTCTGCATAGTAGGTGCTATCTGCGGGCATTACGCTGTATTGACCGCCACTGATAAAGCCTGTTAACTCCTGAGAATATACAGTGCCTTCGTATGTACCGCTTAAGATAGATACATCTGTTGCATTTTTATAAATATATACTGCGTATTTCTTACCGTTAGCGTCTACTATTATAGCTGAGTTGTCGCCGTCTTCTTCGCCTAAGGTTACAGTACCTGTATTTATAATGTAAAATACACTTGAACCTGAACCTGAACTAGCGCCGACAAACGTACCGCCTGTTACCGTAACAGTTGATTTTGCCGTATACAATGTGTATGCGTATGTACCGCCGTTAAATTCACCACCTTTGATTGTTGCAGTTGAATTATTGGTTATATACAAGCCGCCATTGAATGTACCTTCGGTTATTTCTAATGTAGCGCCTTTTGCCCATAAAGCGTAACGGCTACCAGTGAACGTACCGCCGTTGATGGTCAATTCAGCAACGCCGTAAGTATCAGAAGTCTTTTCTGCATATACAGCGTAATTATTGCCTGTAAATGTACCGCCGTAAATAGTTGCCGTATTGTAGGTAAGTACTGCATACATGGTAGTATTTGTAAATGTACCATCGTAAATTACAAGCTCGCCGTATTCATCGTTCTTAACGGTGTTAAGACCGCCAGTGAACTTACCGCCGTAAATTGTAAGATATGCAGTAGTTTCGCTTGTGTTTTCTGAAGGAGTATACCAGCCGTTTTCTATAAGGCTTGATGTCGTACCGTCTGACTGTACGGTTATGTCGTTTGTACCGCCGTCAGTGCCGATAGTCATTGTGCCGTGGTTGAGTATTACATAGTAGGTGTTGCCGTCAGCTTCTGCGCTTCTGGTGTAAGTGCCGCCTTCTATTGTTACTTCACCTTCGTTATAGATAGCCGCTTTGCCATTTGTTACGTTGTCTACCGTGCCGCCGCCAACACTGTCTGTTATGGTGAGCGTTGCACCGGTTTCAACCGTAATGGTATGGTCGCCATCGTTTGTTATCTCATTACCGTTAAGGTCTAACGTAATTGTCTTGCTATCGCCTATGGTAATATTTTCGGTTACGTCGCTGATAAGAACGATTGTATCGCCGCTGGCTGCTGCATCTATTGCATCCTGAAGCGTTGCGTAGCCGATGTTGCCGATTCTTGCTGCAAATTCGGTTGCTGCAAGTACCTGATACAAATTATCGCTTGCTACGCTGTTCAGCAGGTAGTTTTCAGTGTCAAGATATTCTGCAATATCCGTATCGCTGAAGTAACCGCCAGTGATATTTACCGTGCAGTTGCCGTCTGTTACTATGCTGCCGCTTACCGTGCCGCCGCTGATAGTAAGTGTTGTGCCTTCGCAATAAATTGCGCCTGTAACGCCGCTTACCGTGCCGCCGCTGATAGTTACGCTGCCGCCGTAGCTGGTTATGCCGTATGTTTCGCCGTAAACCGTTCCGTCGGTAACTGTTACCGTGCCGCCGTAGTTAACGATTGCGTTGTATTCGGTGCCGCCGTTAGACGTAAGCACTAATTTTGCCAGTGAAGCACTGCTTGCAGGTGCAGTGCACGATACTGAACCGCCGCTTATGGTAAGTATGTTGTAGTTATAAATAGTACCCGTAAGGCTGTTTGTATCTGCCGCAGTATCACTTATAGTAAGTGTACCGTAGTTGTAAATATTAGCCGTAAGCGTGTTGCCGCCAAGGTCTATTGTAATGATGTCGTCAGCAGAGATTGTTACGCTGCTTTCTGTTACATCTGCAGTAAGGATTATAGTTTCATCTTCGCCAGCCGCGTCAATAGCCGCCTGAAGGGTTGTGTAGCTGAGCGTTACGCCGTCGGTTGTTATGGTTGCAACAACTTCGTTATTGCCGCCTTCTTCGGTGCTTGCTTCAATTATGCCGTAGTAGCCGTCTTCGTTTACGGTGCCGTTAAGAGCGTAGCCGTCTGCCACATACGCTGCTGCGGAAGTATCGGAATAAACACCGCCGCTGATGAAGCTGGTTGCATACTTAGAGTTGATAGCACCCTCATAAGTACCGCTTAAGATAGACATACTGCTTACATTACCATTTACATTTACTGCATATTTTCCTTCTGTAGTAACACTTACAAGTAATGCAGCGTTTTCGCCATCTGTAGAGCCTAATGTCGCTGTTGAAGATCCACCAATATATATTGCATCAGATGTGCCGCCAACAAATGTACCGCCAGTTACCGTTACTGTTGCTGTAGTTACATACAATGCGTATGTCTTGCCTGTAAATTCACCGCCGCTGATTGTTGCGGTTGAATTTGTCCAAACCTTAACGCCGTTTGTAAATGTACCGTCGGTAATCGTTAATGTACCTGATGTTACGTATACAGCGTATGAATTACCAGTAAATGTACCACCGTTAATTGTTAAGGTACCTGCATCGTAACCTGTAGAAGTACTATTTACCCAAACCGCATATGTCTTACCTGTAAATGTACCGCCGTTGATGGTTGCCGTGTTGTAATTCATAACTGCGTACTGGTTGTCGTTTACAAACGTACCGTCGTTAATAGTAAGTACGCCGTAGTCGTCGTTCTTAACGGTGTTAAGTCCGCCTTGGAACGTGCCGCCGTTTATAGTAAGGCTTGCCGATGTTGCGCTCGTGTTCTGAGAGCCGTCCTGCCAGCCGTTTTCTATAAGGCTTGAATACTTACCGGTAAGGTTACCTTCGCTGTCTACCGTCTGTACGGTTACATTATTTAATGTTTCGTCGGTTTCACTGCCGATAACCATTGTACCGTGGTTGAGTATTACATAGTAGCTGTTGCCGCCGTTGTTTGATGTAGACTTGCCTGCTTCTGCACTTCTTGTATAAGTACCGCCGTAAAGATATACTGTACCTTCGTTATAGATAGCTGCTTTAGCGTGCGTTACGTTGTCTACCACACCGCCGCCAACACTGTCTATTATGGTGAGCGTTGCGCCAGATTTAACCGTAATGGTATGGTCGCCATCGTTGGTTAACGTATATCCATTCAAATCAAGAATGATTGTGCCGCTTGTGATGGTAACGCTTTCGGTTGTGTCTGCTACAAGGGTAATTGTGTCATTATCCTGTGCTGCATCGATTGCATCCTGAAGCGTTGCGTAGCCGGTTGTGCCGATTACTGCCACTGCGGAATTGATTGTGAAGGTGTATTCTCTTGCCTTTGTAGAGAAGGTGTCATTCCACATGTAACCGTCGTTAAGGGTTACTGTTACTGTGTATGTGCCTGCTTCCGTCTGAACGTTACCGCTTATGGTATAAGCATCGGTATTTTCTGTAAGCGTGTAGGTCTGTTCTTCTCCGTTGTAGTAGAACTCTGTTTCGTCTGCTGCAGGAGCCGTTACAAACTCACCTGTTACTACTGTATAGTAATTTGTTCCGCTTATGGTTATTGCTGTAGGAACAAGACCGTCTGCGTAGTATTCGCTGTTTGCAGGAATACTGCTGTAATAGCCGCCGGAGATTTCTATGCTGTCGCCGGCATCTTCCCAAGTATCGGTAAATGAATTACCGTCTTTATTGCTGTAAGCCAATACAGCGTTACCGCTTGCTGAAATGAAAGTGCCGCCTGATATTGCTACGTAAGGTGTATCGGTATAGCCGCTTCTGTCTACTACAGATATTGCAGCACCGTCTGCAAGGGGACCGCTGCCCGTCTTTGTTCCGTAGTAGTCATCGCTTGCTTCAAGCGAATCGGTTGTTGCGGTTGTTTCAAATGTACCGCCTGTAATTGTTACAGTACCTGAGCATATCTGCAATGCAGAGTATACGCCGATAAATTCACCGCCGCTTATGGTAAGCGTACCGTCTTCAGGGTGATAGTAAGCCCAGTTACCGCTTATTGTACCGCCAGAAATTACTACTTCTGAGTAGTTAGATTCTGCACCGTTGCCAGATAAGCCATAAGTTCCGCCGCTGATTGTACCGCCACTGATGGTAACCTTTGTAGGTGTATCTTCATCGCCGTTTGCGAAGTATGCAATACCTGCACTGTTGCCGCTTGCATTTGTCGCTGTTATTACAGCGCTGCCGCTTACATTTACACAACTGCTGCTTGTATTGCCAGTGTATGTATTAACTACTACACCGTATGCAGCATATTTGCTTGTATTGGCTGTAGCGGTAATTTCTACATCACCGGAAATGTTTGCAGTACCGTAAGTATATACGCCGTAACTGTAATTATCGCCGCTTGATGTTGCTGTAATTGTACCGCCGCTGATATTTGTTGTAAGTCCGTAATAAGCATAAACGCCTATTGCTGAACTATTGCTATTTGTAGCTGTTATTGTACCGCCTGTTATCTCAAGCGAGCCACCCATCTGAACAACAGCCCAAGTACCGGATATTGTACCACCGCTTATTGTTGCATTTTCTGCTGTATATACGCCATAAGTTGAAGTACCATTTATTGTACCTGCTGTTATGTTAAGTGAGCCGCTTATACTTACTACACCATATCCGCCGCTGATTGTACCGCCGTTTATAGTAAGGTCGCCATAACTGCTTATACCACGGGTTACACCAGTTATTGTGCCGTTGCCCGTTACGGTAAGGGTTGCACCGCTTTCTACCGTGATAGCAGCACCGCTTTCTACTGCAATGCCGTAGCTGCTAAGGTTAAGGGTTACATTCTTGCCGCTGGTTATGGTAACGCTTTCAGTTACGTCTGCTACAAGAACTATTTCGTCCCCGTCGTTTGCGGCTGCTATTGCTTTTTCAAGACTGGTGTAGCTGAGCGTTACGCCGTCAGTTGTTATGGTCGCAACAACTGTATCTACATCAGGATCGTCGCTTGATGTTGCAACAATGCCGTAGTACAGAACGCCGTCAATTTCGGTTGTTTCACCGCTGAGCGCGCTGCCTTCTGCAACATACGCCGCTGCGGAAGTATCGGAATATACACCGCCGGTAATGAATTCTTCTACATTTTCCGCATAGATGTAGCCATTAAACGTACCATCGGTAATGCTTAATGATATATCTGCAGTAAGTTCAGAAGTTCCTGTATAACCTTCGTATACAGCTGTGGCACCCGTAAACGTACCGCTGTTGATTGTTACGCTTATATCGTTCTGGTTGTAGCTTGATATTGCAATAGCTGCACCGATTATTGTTTCGCCGCCGCCACTGGGGGTGGCATTCTGTGTGGTGCTTGTTGTTGCGGTAGAAGTTATTTCTATACCGCTGTTGTCGCCGTCTTCAGTACCGATAACAAGTGTGCCGTTGCGGATTTCAATGCCGCTTGCAACGCCCGTTATTGTGCCGCCGGTGATTGTGGTTGTTGTATTTTGTGAAGGCAGATAAATTGCCGTGGTGTTAGCACCTTCGCCCGTTATCGTGCCGCCTGATATTGTAATATCTACGTAGCCGTAAAGCGCTACGTTGCTTGAATTTACAGAACCGTTAGTGCTTATTGCGGCATTTATTGTACCCGTAATGGAACCGCTGGTAACTGTAAGCTGTGTGCGGTCGTCTGATACCATACCGTAAACAACTACACCAAAGCCGCCTTCTATCGTGCCGCCGCTTACCGTTACATCGCCATAGCTCATTATTGCAGCATATGTGCCGTATACGGTTGCACCTTCTTCAACTTCTAACGTGCCGCCAAGTGTTGCCGTGCTGTTGCCGTTCCTTATGCCGACGTAGCCGTTTACTGTAGCGCCGTTGCCAATGGTAACGGTTGAGCCGCTATACATATATATTGCGGGCACGCTTGTGCTTGTTGCGGTGTTATAAATGTAACCGTCTTCAATGGTAACAGTTGCACCGCTGTTGATTGTTATGGTGCTGCTTGTTGACGTGCTGTTGGTAAGCACGTTGCCGCCAAGGTTAAGCGTGATGTAACCGCCAGTGATAGTAATATCTTCTGAAGTAGCCTTTAATAAGGTAACTTCTACCACGTTATCTTCACTGCTTGCTTCTATCGCCGCATCAATAGCCGCCTGAAGCGTGCTGTAGCCTATTCCGTCAACGCTTGCTACAAAGTTTGTTGAAGCAACAACTGTGTAATAGCCGTCTTCATCGGCTGTACCGAGCAAGTAACCGTCTACTACGTAATCAGCTGCTGAAGTACTGGTGTATGTACCACCGCTGACTGTTAAAGCGTAAGACGTTGTATTGCCGTCTTCGTCGGTAGAAGCAACTGTTGACGAATAAATATCACCATTGTAGGTGCCGCCTTCAAGGCTTGCAGAAATGGAACCATTGCTGTCATATGTATCGGTTTCATATACAGCACTGACGCCATTGAAAGTACCGCCAGTTATAGTTACGCTTATATCATTATTAGTAGTATGCTGTGATATAGCTATTGCTGCACCCTTTACAGTAGTACCGCTGCCGTTAGCAGTAGCTGTTGTTTCACCATCGCTATAAGTAGCAGTGAAAGTACCGCCACTTATAATAAGTGTACCTGAACGTATTTCTATTGCAGAATCTACACCAGTTATAGAAACTGTGCCTGTTTCTTCGCTTATAGTAAGCGTACCCATTTCAGGATGATAAATACCAACTGCGCCGCCGATTATTGTACCACCGGTTATTGTTACTTTTGTATAAGAAGCTGAGCCGTTACCGGATAAACCAAATGTATCGCCGCTTATTGTAACATTATCGCTTATGTTAATTATTGTGGGAGTATCTTCGTCAGAATTACCCCAGTAAACAATAGCTGCAGCTGAGCCGCTATCATTTGAATTTGTAGCAGTAACTGTTGCATCGCCGCTTACGTTAACTGTAGAAGCTTCTGCCGCATAAATGCCATATACCCAGCTATCGCTATCTTCTGTTGCTGTGGTAGCAACAACTGTATCTCCGGATATATTTACAGTACCGCCATCAGTGCGGATAGCTATATTGTAACTTGTTATACTGCCGCCAGATATTGATACCGTACCGCCAAGGTCATATATAGCCGTCTTACCGCTGACAGAACCACCTGTAATATTAAGCGTACCTGTGCTATTATTTTGTATTGAGTATGTACTTGTTATAGTACCGCCGCTAATATTCGTTGTACCAGCGTTAACTATAGCAAAGCTACCGCTAATCGTGCCGCCTTCTATATTCAGCGTACCTGCACTACCATTTAAACTATAAGTAGTACTCTTTACAGTGCCGCCATATATATTCATTGTACTGTAGTTAGATACTGCATTGTAACCAAATATATAAGCACCATC
Source organism: Clostridia bacterium (assembly GCA_021202395.1). GTDB lineage: Bacteria > Bacillota > Clostridia > Christensenellales > Borkfalkiaceae > Coproplasma. Next base: position 75,471 of record JAJQDC010000006.1, read on the forward strand.
GTAAATATTTACCACACTGTTTTCTGTGCTTGAGTTGTATACGGCATAATATGCACTACCTGAAACATAATATTTCGCTTTTACAGTGCCGTAAATATCAGCCGTACCGCCATAGTTGGCTACTACAACCAAGTTACCTTCAATAGTTGCATCATCAGCTATAGTCAATGTACCGTAGTTTTTGATACCGCCATAAGTATACATACTGCCACTTTCATTTAAGGCACTTGCGTATAATGTACCATTAGTAATGGTAAGAGTACCAAGGTTAAGTACTGCACAGTAGTAAGAAGCAACTGCACCCGTTATCGTAACGGTGTTGCCGTTAAGGTCTATGGTTACGTTTTTGGTTGAAGCAATGGTTATTGCCGATGTTTTGGTAAGTTCTTTTAATACCGTAATAGTAGTTTCTGTTCCGTCGGCGGGAACTGCTTCCACCGCTGCGGAAAGCGTTGTGTAGCCAACGCCGTTGATTGTGGCTACAAATTCGCTTATTGCCGTTACCGTATATGTAACGTCGGTGTTATAAGCCAATGCGTACGCAGTAGTATCTATATAGTCCGCAATATCTGTGCTAATATATGTACCGCCCGTTACAGTTACCGTGCCGCCGTCGATAGTAACTGTGCTGCTGAACGTTCCGCCGCTGATTGTGCCGCTGCATGCGCTGAACTCTACCGCTCCGCTGAACGTGCCGCCGCTGATGTCAAGCTCTGTGCCATAGCAGCAGATTGCCGCCGTGGTGCCCGATATAGTGCCGTCCGTTATGGTAAGCGTGCCGCCGTAGCTGAGTATGCCGTACTTGCTGCCCGATATGGAAGCGCCGCTTTCTACCGTAACATCGCCGCCGTAGTTGGTTACGCCCGCAGACTCGCTGCTTATTGTAACTTCGTTTTCGGCAAGTTTAGCTTTTGCAAGCGAAGCGCTGCTGCTGGAGCCATCTGTATCGCTCTCTTCTATTTCAGCCGAATCGGTAATATACAGAGTGCCGTAGTTGATTATACTTCCACTTAAAGTGCCGTTTGTTATATACAGCGTGCCGCTGTTGGTTATTTTAGCGGTAAGAGTATAGCCGCCAAGGTCAAGTATTATGCTGTCGTCGGCAGAGATTGTAACGCTGCTTTCGGTTATGCTTGAAGCAAGCGTGATAGTAGTTTCTTCTCCGTCGGTTGCCGCATCAATGGCATTTTGAAGGCTGGTAAAGCCGACTGTGCCGTTATCGGTTACTATTGTAGCAACAACGCTGCTTGTGCCGCCTTCTGAAGTATTATTATCAATCAGGGTATAGTAGCCGTCTTCATTAACGGTACCGTTGAGCAGGTAATTGCTGTCTACATATGCCGCAGCTGTAGTTGAATTGTAGGAACCACCTGTAATTACAAACGTAGTTACGTTATCTTCAGCTGTTTCTGAATAGATTATACCGTCGAAAGTACCGTCTGTAAGGTTTACATTTATTGTAGTAGTAAGGGTTTCGTAGTTATTTACGTTTGATTCGTAAACAGCGTAACCAGAAGCACTTGTGTATGTACCTTCGCCTACTGCTATTGTAATATTACTTAAATTATATGTTGCGATTGCTATTGCAGCACCAGAAATTGTAGAGCCGCTGTAGTTTTCGCTTTCTGAAAGCGGGTTGCCCGTAGCCGTTATAACAAGCTCTTCTGCATATTCATAATACAAATCACCCGTATTATAGTCTTCACCAATGTAAACTGAACCGCCACGGACTTCAATACCAGTTTTACCTGTTATTGTGCCGCCCATTATGTAGGTTATACCTGTCTGCTGGGGGTTGTAAATCGCAGCTGCGTTAACGCTGGTTATTTCACCGCCGTAGACATAAAGTTTGTCGTAACCCTGACCGGTTGAACCGTTACCGGAGATACCGAACGAACTTGCGGTGATTGAGCCGTTGTACATCGTGAACACTGCGTAAGAGCTATCGCTGTAGCCGAACATGCCAACACCCCAAGTGCTTTCGTACGTGGTGCCGTCGATTGTGCAATTACCCAACGTGCCGCTGTACATGGTTACGGTACCGTTGCCGTAGCTTGCATTTCCAACAATTTCAACAGCTTCGTCGCCAGTTATAACCAAATCTTCGTCGTTGCCGCCTTCGGTGCCGAGCGTTATGGGTGCACTGTATGATACCACACCCACGCTTGTGCCGATTATCGTGCCGCCCGTAATTGTAGTGGAAGACGTATTGAACTGAGACTGTATAGCCCACTTGCCGCTTACTGTACCTGCCGACATTGTAAGCGTGCCGTTGTTAACTACACCGTAGTTGCCGCCGCTTATTGTGCCGCCGCTTACGGTTGTTGTACCACTGTCATGGCTTTCTATACCGGCATAAGCGCCCTTTATTTCGCCGCCGGTTACCGTTACAGTGCCGCCGTTTTCAATGCAAATACCGCTGTAAGTTACGCCTTCTACTGTTCCGTCGTTAACCGTTACGCTGCCTGCAGAACTATAAATACCGTTGTAGTAAGTACCAGTTACAGTGCCGCCATTAACAGTTACGCTTGCTGCACTTGAATTATAATAATTGTAAATACCATTGTTGTTACCGGTAATTGTACCGCCGTTAACTTCAAGAGTACCTTCGTTATATATACCGCTGTAAGCTTCAGCTATTAACTTGCCGCCGTTAATGTATGCTGTTGCATAGTTTTCTACAGCGTTACCTGAACCTGTTATTGTGCCGCTTTCTACATACAGCGTACCATTGTTGACTACCGTCCAAGTGCCATATATCGCACCTGTGCCGTCGCTGTCTTCTGTTTCACTGCTGTCGGTAATATAAAGCGTTGCGCCTCTTGCTACCGTTATAGCTATCGTGCCGGAAGCGGTAAGAGTGTTGCCGTTAAGGTCTATCGTCAATTCATTATCGCTGACTGTTACGCTTTCGGTAATATCTTTAACTATCTTTATTGTAGCTCCGCTTGTTGCTGCACTGATTGCCGCGGCAAGAGTTTCATACCCAACGCCGTTTATGGTGGCGGCAAAGTTTTCTTCCGCCAGAACCTGATAATAAGCAACTTCGCTTATGGTGGTTGTTTCGCTGTTGATGGCGTAGCCAGTTGCTACGTACAGCCCTGCCCCCGTATCGGTGAAATATCCACCGCTGATTGAAAGGGTATCGGTCGTTGCACCACTAAAAGTACCGATTATGTAGCCGCCGGTTATTGTAGCCGAACTACCGGTGTTTGCCTGTATAGCTACCCTGCTGCTATATGTGCTTACACCCAATGTACCGCCGCTCATTTCTAACGTACCGCTGTTATAAATTGCGTACGTGGTGGCGTATATTGTGCCGCCTGTTATATATAATGTATGGCTCTGTGTGTTTTCTATAGCCGCAAAGCCGCTGCTTGTTATTGTACCGCCGCTTACGTACATTGTGCCCTTATTGCTTATTGTACGCAGTGAAGACGATACAGTACCGCCCGTTACATAAAGCGTACCGTTATTAATAATAAGGTAAACTGCACCGCTTGCGCTGTAAGTAGACTTAATTGTAACGCCGCTTTCTATTGTGAGCGTTGCGGAAGTGTTGTTGGTAATAGGGTTGTTAGAAACTATCGTCAACGTAGAAGAACCGCTGCCGGTTATGGTCAGGGTGCCGCTGTTGGTAAGCGTGCTGCCCGAAGCAAACGTTATGCTGTAGCCGTTAAGGTTAAGCGTTACTGAACTGCAGCTGTTTGTTATGCTTGCGCAGTCCGTTATATTTGCATACAGACGGATTTCTATTGTTGCAGAAGAAAGGTCAACTGCGCCTTCTTCGCCGCTTGTGCCGATATAGTTGTCAGCCAAATCGCTGAAAGCGTCTGCAAGTGAAGTATATTTAGCGGTGAAGGTATCACTGCCGTTAAGGTAAACCGCCGCAACGTAGGTGTTATCATCACCATCTTCGCTTGCAAGGGTTAACGTATAGTAACCGTCGCTGTTGGCTTCGGTAGTTACCGCAAAGCCGCTGGCTGTTACGTAACTTGAATATGTACCGGTAAGAGCTGAAGAGAACGAACCGCCGCTGACTTCTACTATGGTCTGATCGGAATCTAAAGCCGTAACCGTGTTTGTGTTTGTAGTATCGCTTTCAGAAGTTTTGCCCTGAGTGTAGCTGTAAGCCTGAACAGCTTCTACATCGCTTGCGGATATGAACGTACCGCCTGTAATTGTAACACTGGGCGTACCGTAACCGCTTCTGCTGACAATAGAAACCGCTGCACCGTCTGCAATAGCGCCGTCGCCTGATTTGTTTTCCGCACTGGCACTACTGCTGCTTACTGTGGAAGAATTAGCAGTTGCCGTTATAGTACCACCACTAATAGCAATAGTACCTGCGCAAATCTGCAAGCCAACGTATGTACCAGTGATAGAGCCACCCGTCATGGTTAACGTACCGCTTTCGGGGTGATAATAACCTACTACACCGCCGGTTATGTCGCCGCCGTTGATTGTTACTACTGAATATGGATATGAACCGTTACCGCAAAGACCGTAAGTGTCGCCATAAATCGTTCCACCGTTGATGGTAATTGTTGTGGGGGCTTCTTCGTCGCCATTTCCAAAATAAACAATAGCTGCTGCGCCACCGGAATTCGTGTTTTCCGCGGAAATTGATACGCCTTCTTCAATGGTGAGATTACCTTTGGCAACTACATATATGCCATATACCCAACTTGTACTATTTTTTGATACCACTAAATCAATATTACCAGATATAGATAAAGTACCACTCACAGAAATTGCGTACGATATACCGCTGGTTATAGTGCTCGAACTTGTGCTACTGATTGTCGATGTGGTGCTGCTGCTATTTATTATAGAAACGCTACTACTACTGCTACTCACTGTCAGTACTGTAGAGCTATAGGTTATATTATATCCGTTTAAATCTATTGTTATCGATTTGCTGCTGCTAACAGTACCAACTTGCGAGCAATCTTTAAGCAGAACTATTGTAGAACCGTCCGTTGCCGCCTTTTGAGCATTAGATAACGTATCATAATATACTATATTGCCGTCCGAATCAATCACATAGGCGTATGCGCTGTTTTCCGTTATTGCAACAGAATATTCCGTATAAGAGTCTAAGGTTTGCGAAGCTTCTGAAACGACTTCATAACCCGTAAGGGTTGTGCTTACGGTTACGTTAAGAGAATCGCTTATAATAGTCTTGCTTGTACTTTTGCTAAGCTCTACAGTACTTAATGTACCGTCTTTTATAGTAATTTCGCTATAATCGGCACATTGTATAGCCGCTGTGTTTCCCGAGAAAGTACCGCCATTGATAGTAACGTAAGCAGTGCCGCTTGTATTGCCGAGACTTCTTACGGCATATCCGCTGGCAGATGACGATGTTGCGCTAATAGATACACTATCAGAAATTTCAAGATCACCATACAATACGGCAATGCCATAAACAGTGGTACTACCTGAATAAGTTACAGTTATCGTCGTATTTCCCGATATACTCGTTTTTCCGCTATAGGAGCTAAATATGCCATAATACTGGCTGGTTATAGTGCAGCCGGATACAGTCAATTCGCAGCTATTGTATTGGTTACTAATACCATAATAACCGCTTAAAGTACCGCCCGTAACGGTTAAGCTTATCGCGTTTTGACTATCGCCAGAACCTGTACCAAGCAACTGTATCGCGTAAGTGGATGTGTTATTAGTGTTACTGGGGTTGCAGGCTTTTATCGTGCCGCCGGTGATAGTTACTGTACCGTCAGCATGATAAACATAGATAGCACGCGCCGTGCTTGCGGTTCTTGTAGCCGAAATGGTGCCGCCGTTGACGGTTATAGTGCCGCCGGACACGGTCTGATAAATGCCGTAAGCATTGCCCGCATTCTGTACTTCGATAGAACCGTCGTTCACCGTTACGCTTGAAGTAGAGGAAATATTCCAGACGCCGTATGCGGCATTAGAATCCGAGCTTGTAACGCTGATAGTACCGCCGTCCAGTACTACAGCGCCATAGTTAAGTATACCGATATAATCGGCAGTAAGCGTGCCGCCGCTTACGGTTACTGTGCCGTTGTTGTATATTACAGTACGATAACTTACGTTAGTGCTTTCATTAGCTACTGTGCCGCTGGTTACGTTGAGCGTACCGTTGTTATAAACGCCGTAGTTACCGCCGTTTAAATAAAGCGTACCTGTACCAAGGCTATCTTTAATAGTTAATGTACCATTATTTAAAATAGTATATACTTTATCTTCACTATACCAACTTACCGTCAACTCATACCCGTTTAAATCAAGGGTGATGGTTTGGGATGACGCTACCGTGAGCGCCGTGGTAAGCTCGTAATCGCCGCCAAGCGTGATTGTGTATGTACCTTCGGTTTCGCCTATTGCGCTGAGCGCCCAAGCAAGAGCGTCGGCATAGCCTTCCGTAACAGCATCCGAATCGGTGTAGTAAGTAGTTGTGGTTGTAGTTGTGCCGCTTACAACCATAACGTCGTAAGTGTAAGCGGTGTAAGTGCCGTCTTCGTTTGACACCAAATCGATATTGGCATTAACCACGCCGCTTGAAATTGCACTTTGTAATGATGCTGTAGCATCAGCATCATAAGTACCGCCACTAACTTCTACACTTGCGCTGCTTGATATATTCATTGAGCCATTTACTTCGCCTGCAGTAATCGTTGCTGAACTGCTTGAGTAAATGTAAAGGCTGTAGTCGTCGCCGTCTATTTCGCCGCCCGTCATTGTAAGGGAGCCTTTGCTGTATACGCTGTATGTGCTAGCTGTGGTTGAAGTAGCCGATATTGTACCATCGGTAATAACTATTTCACCGGGAGATAAAATACCATAAACGCTACCTGAAGTACTTTCTCCGGTAGTTGCCGATATATCACCGCCGTTTACTGTTACCGTGCTGCTTGACTGTCCGCTTAAACCATATACATTAACACGACCGCTTGTGTTTGTACCTGTTGAAGTTATATCCGTATCGTTTACGGTAAGGCTGCTCCAGCTATACGCACCGTAAGCACTTACAGAAGAGCTGCTTGTGCCTGTAGCCGATACGTCAATAGTACCGCCGCTTATTGTAACTGTGCCGTAGCTGTCATACACGCCGTAAGCACTTACGCCAGAACCCGTTGCCGCAACATCTATATCACAATCAGATACAGTTGTTGTACCGTAACTGCTCATAACGCCGTAAGCCGAGCCAGTAGAAGAAACTGTTATTGTACTACTTTTTACTGTAGCTGTACCATAATAATTGTATACGCCATAAACATAAAGAGTTGATGTTGAACCAGTACCCGTTGCCGTTATTGTAGCGTCATTTATTACTGCCATACCACTATTATTATAAATGGCTGCTAAATTTGTATAATCAGATGTACCTGTTTCTGAAACGCTTATTGAATATGTACCGCCGTTTACAACAAGCGTACCCAAGTTATCTACTGCATACTTAACGCAATAAGAACTTGATGTAACAGTATTTGCTACCTTGCCGCCGCCGACTGTGTCGTTAATTGTCAGGGTTGCACCGCTTTCTACTATTATTGTATGTGTTGCGCTGCTGTTGGTTAACGTTTTGCCGCAAAGGTCAATAGTTACGTTAAGACCAGCGGGGATAGTTACGTTATCCGTTACATCGCCGTTCAGCCAGATGGTTACGGTTGATACGGTGTAGCTGCCGTCGCTATAAATCGCTTCATTTTGGAGAGCGGAAGAAATGGAATCGTAGCCCACCACTCCGCTTGAAGTGATAAGCAGAACTGCGTAAGAAGAATAGCTTTCTGCATTTGAAAGCGAAATTGTATAAGTACCGCTGCTTTCGCTTGTTTCGGTAGCCGTAAGGCCGCTTGCCGTGTAGGTAGAAACATCGGTGTTATAAGTACCGCCTGTTACCGTTAAAGCGTAAGTTGTTGTGGTTGCGCCGTCTTCGGAAGTAGTTACGGTAGAAGCGACTGCGCTTGCACCTTCTTCATCATTAATGGTTTCGTAAGTGCCGCCCGTAAGGGTTGCGCTTATACCGCTTGTATCTGAATCTTGCAAGTCAGTTTCGTAAACAGCATAATAACCGCTGAACGTGCCACCGGTGATTGTTACTGTTAAATCGTAGTTTGTTGTATGCTGAGAAATAGCTATTGCCGCACCGGTTATTGTAGTACCGTTGCCGTTAGCCGTTGCCGAGAAAGATTCGGAAGTAGCCGTGAACGTGCCGCCCGATATATTGAGCGAACCGGCACGTATTTCTATGGCGGAACTTACGCCCGTTACAGAACCGCCCGTTATGGTAAGGTCGCCAACCTGCGGGTGATAAATACCAAGAATGCCGCCTTCTATTTCGCCGCCGTTAATGGTAATTTCTGTATACATATAACTGGTAGAGCCGTTGCCGGTAATACCCATGCTTTGACCATAGATAGTACCGCCGTTGATTGTCAATGACGGAGCGCTTTCAGAATTGCCGTTACCGAAAATCAAAATGCCGCTTGCATCGTATGAACCGGTGTCGGTACTTTCGTATGTAGCTTTTATGGTTGCGCCGTCATTTACTGTAAGGCTGTTCTGCCCGTTCTGCGACATATAAACGCCGCCAATCTGCGACTGTTTATCTGCGCCTACCGCAGTGATAGTTGCCGAACCTGAAAGGGTTACGTCGCCGACGCTGTAAATCGCATAGCCGACAGTCTGGCTGCCGCTTGAGTATTCAACATAAGACGAAACGGTACCGCCCGTTATATTGGCTGTACCTGCATTTACACGAATACCGCAAGGCCACGTTGTAGCACCTGATACGTCGTCATTAGTACCTAAAACAGTGCCGCCCGTCATGGTCAACGTGCCGCTATTTTGATATACGGCTTTTACCGCCGTTATAGTGCCACCCGTTATATTAAGGGTAGCATTATTTTCTATTGCATAATAAGCACCTGTGCTTGTATTAGAGATAGTACCGCCGCTTGCGCTGTCTACCACTGTAAGTGAACCGCCACTTGATACGGTTACAGTGTTTACAGTACTTGCGGATAACGTATTACCGTTCAGGTCTATAGTAACTGTTGTGCCTGAGCTGATGGTTACTGAACTGCTTACTTCAATAGTTGTAGTCAGTTGATAGTAACCACCATCACTAAGCGACGACAAATCATCTGCAGAACTTACTGTTGTGATAGTAGTAGAATCTTCTGCACTTGCGGTAATAGATTTGTTGCCGCCGTTACCCAGACTAATCAAGCCGAGCGCAAGAAATACTATGCACACCGCCGAAAGCAGGGCGATGAGCGCTTTGCGCGTGTTTGACAACCTGATGTTCATACTAAATTCTCCTTTAAAATAAATTTTTTTTGAGTTTTTAATCTATATAAAAGCTTTTGTAAAAAGCTGTTTTGCCTTGGGTTTTTTGGCATTATTATTTAAGAATAAACGTATTATTTTTAAACAACTTGTGTGCCGCCCTGCCTGCTGGTCGCCAGTCCTGGCGGGATTGCCACGCGGTAGAGACCGCTCGCAATGACGT
>JAJQDC010000040.1 GCA_021202395.1 Clostridia bacterium
AATGGGCGGAAATGCTATTCGGGCGCCAGCCGCTACGCTCTGGCGGGATTGCCACGCTGTCGCTCGCAATGACAAGCTCGGTCAGCCGAATAGCAAAAAAATGGTAGTAATCATTATTACTTTATTATAACCGCCAATAGCCTAATTGTCATTGCGAGCGGGTTCTACCGCGTGGCAATATCTGCGCCCATTTATCTGAAGCCTTTTTATAATGCGGTGCGCAGAGTGTCGCTTCGCTCGCGCGCCAGAACTGGCGACCAGCAGGTTGGGCGGCAGAAGCGATGTTTAAAAATAATAACGTTTATTTACAATGCGGTAAAAAGCATTGAATGGGCGGAAATGCTATTCGGGCGCGAGTACTCGCGAGATCCTTCACTGTCGCTCAGGATGACGTACTTGGTTAGCCGAATAGCAAAAAATGGTAGTAATCTTTTTACCTTATTACAACCGCAACAGCCTATACGTCATTGCGAGCGGGTTCTACCGCGTGGCAATATCTGCGCCCATTTATCTGAAGCCTTTTATAATGCGGTGCGCAGAGTGTCGCTTCACTCGCGCGCCAGGACTGGCGACCAGCAGGTTGGGCGGCAGAAGCGGTGTTTAAAAATAATAACGTTTATTTTATAATGAGGTAAAAAGCATTGAATGGGCGGAAATGCTATTCTGGCGCGAGTACTCGCGCGTGAGCGATAGCGCTACTTTGCGCACCTTACTATAAAAGGTTTCAGATAATAACTGCGCAAAAGCGGCTGATGCCCTTACAGCCGCAGAGACGGGGGACCACGAAGTGGGGGAAGGGTTTATATTAAATAATAGGGTAAACCCTTCAGGCGCTATGCGCCAGCTCCCCTAATAAGGGAGCCAAGGGGGACAACGTATTGGCTTAATAAGGACAGCTATAATGCGGTAAAAAGCATTTGCAACTACGTTGCACTATACAAGTTACTTTACGGTTGGAGATATCTCCACTACGGTCGAGATGACAGCTCTGCGAGCTGTACAGACGGTATATCGCCTGTCATTCAGAGCGTAAGCGAAGAATCGTATAAGAGTGGTGTTACCACTATGCTATGATTGCAACGCCGCTGTGCGGCTCGCAATGACAAGCTTGGCTAGCCGACGGTGAAAGGGGAGCCAAGGGTGCTACTATGTTCACGCGCAATGACGGGTGTTAACCGGATGACGCTTGCATAAGATTGTGGGGTAAAAAATTATTGCAATACTTGACAAAAACAATAAGACGTTGTATAATAAAAATACAACAAGGGCAATACCTTTAAACGGTTAGCCTATGTTATTTGTTAAATAACCGCCAGATTCCGATTAAATATACAGGCGGTTATTTTTTTATGGTTACAGTTATATGTTTTTTGTTTACACTGTAAGAAGATATTATGCCTGCTTCAAGTAAATGCTTTAACAGGCTGATTATAAGTTCTTCATTCATAAAAATTGCCTCCTTTGTAAGAATAATTTAAGTATAATTTACTCATTCGTATTCCCTTAGGAGGCTAACCGCCAAGGTATGCCCTTGCTGCAGCAACAGTATGTTGCAATAATTATTATATAGTAATAACTAAATTTTGTCAAATTAAAAAACGTACGTTTTAAAAATAAACCCGCATTTGATGTTCTAATAAGGGAACAAGGGTGGGACAACGTACATGCTTTAATCACCTTAATACAACAGGAAAATGCCGTACACGGGTGTGTACGGCATTTTCAACAAAAGGGAATAGAATTAAAGAATAATCATTTATGTAAAACTATTATATATCAAAGCAAAACAAATTGCACGTTATTTTAAGCACAAAATATAATTTCACATATTTTTCATTCGTTCAATTTAAATAAATAATCCCTGCGTGTTGCCGCAGGGAAAGAAGGAGAGATATAAATTATGAATTTTCCCCATTATCATCATCTTTTACGTCAATTACATTTGTCTGCTTGTCTTGGGCTTCTTTAACCGCATTGGATGCCCTGTTAAGGAAGATTAACACACAAAGGTTGTAAACGGCACCGACTATTACAAGTATACCTATGGTAATAAACAGCCACTTTGTTTCATCTAATACAAGCACAAGTATGCCCAAAACAATCTCTACTATAGCGCCGATAAGGGGAGCAAGTAATTTCTTTTGTTTAAGCCTTATTTTATCGCAGACTTCCTGAACCTTTTCAAAGCCAGCCATAAGCAGTACTATTGCAAGTATAACAAATATAAGGTCTAACGCTGCATACAAAATACCGTACTTTACGCAAAGCACTATGCCGAGTGCGATGTAAGTAAGCCCGTTAAACAGGTACTTGCCTTCGGCTTCTCTGGCGTGGGTAACAAAGTACATTACCACAAATGCCACGCCGCCGATAATCATAATTACACCCGCTATTATAGCAAGAACTTTGATAAAAGATTCTGAGTGTACGATTAAAAGGACGCCGAGAACAATCTCTACTATGCACCACGCAATGGCGGTTGCATTCTTTTTTAAAAATTCCATTTTAAATCTCCGTGTAAAGGGCTTGATTTTTTGCCCCATATGTATTTTTATTTTATCATATAAATGTTTATCTTGCAACAAATGTTGATATTCAATATCGTACGCTTAAGGAATAGCTGCACTCTGTTTGCAGGTCAGGCTGTCCGCTCTTTTTTGCGGTGCAATCGTTAATTTCGTCGGCAAACATCTGCTCTGCAAGAGTAAGCGAGTTGGAAAGACTGAACTTTTTTGCAAAGTTAGCATACCTGCCGCTTGCCGAAGCACGCTCGCCGGGGTGTTCGTACCAGTATTCTATCCTGCGGCAAAGCTCGTCTTCGTCGTTATCCTTAAACAGCGAAAGGGGCGAAAGAGCAAACTGCTTTGTTGCCGAAAGGCCGCTTTCTGCAATTACGGGTACAAGACCGCAGGCTATTGCTTCTATGCAGGCTATGGCTTCTATTTCTACCGTAGCCGAGTGTACATACAGGTCGCTTGCCTGCAATTTTTTTATAAGCTTGTCTTTGGGCAAAAAGTCAAAGGATACGTCTACGTTCTTTTTGGCTGCAAGCTTCTGTAATTTATTTTTTTGCGTACCGTTGCCCAAAAGGGTAAGATGTATACTGTCTTTATATTTGCTCTTTGCAATAGCTTTTATAATAACCTGCTGGTTCTTTTCGGGGGCGAGCCTGCCCGTCATAACAATTTCAAATTTATCGTTGTGCGGTTTTTCTTCGGGGGGAATAAAAGCGGGGTCGTACCCGTTGGATATTACGTACAGTTCCCCCTTGTAACCGTGGTCTGCAAGCTGCTGCGCTATAAACGCGGTGGGGCAGTGTATGCGGTCAAAGTTTTTATAAAACGTCTTTTTAAGGTAGTAGTATACAAAGCTGTTAAAGGGTTTAATCTTTTCTAAATGGGCGTTGTAAGAAACGTTTTCAGGCTGCACGTGAAAGGCTGCAGTGGTGGGTATGCCCATTTCGTCGGCAAGCTGTTTGCACTTTTTTTCAAGCTTAAAGGGGAAAATAAAGTGTACTACGTCTGCACCCGTAAAAGCTTTTCTTATTTTATCTTCTTCAAACTTGCCGAACTTAATCTGGTTTTTAGCCGACACTTCGGTAAGAACAGGAACGTAACGCTCCTTTACGGGGCAGTCGTTTTTACCGTCTGCGCCTACGGCTACGATGCGCACTTCGTGCCCCTTGGCAGAAAGCCCGTCGGCAAAGCGGCGTGCCGTCATAACCGAGCCGTTGGTAAGGCAGTCTATTAAATCTATAACTATACAGATTACCATAATCTCTCCGAGCCGCATTTGCGGCAGTATGTAAAGGTAAAATTTACCGTTTAATTTATTTTTGTAGTTTTATTTTAACCGTTGTTCGTAAACGCAACATAAACTTGCATAAAATTTTTTTGGCTTTTGTTACGGGGTGATTTTTATTGTAAACGACTGAACAATAACCGCAATAAAGGCTTCCCCTTGATGGTAATGCTATAATGCGGTGCAAAAGTATTGAATGGGTGGTATTACTTAATCGTCCGCGAGTACTCGCCCGCGAGCGAAGCGACACTCTGCGCACCTTAATATAAAAAGGTTTCAGATGAATGGGCGCAGATAGCCTTCGCTTTGCTCAGGATGACGTACTTGGTAAGCCGACGGTGAAGGGGAGTCAAGAGTACCATCCCTTGCCTTCTCGTGTGGTAGGGTAGAAACGCTACACACCTTGCCTTCCCCTTCTATGGGGGAAGGTGCCACATAGTGGCGGATGAGGGGATAATAACGACAACATTATTATAAACGCCAGTAGCCTATACGTCATTGCGCAGGGGAAGCCAAGAGAGTAATTCCCGCAGTAAATCTATTATTCAGTATAAATGTTGATTTTTTGTGCTACGTATGGTAAAATGGTTGTGCAGCGGAGTGCTGCGGAGGAAAAATTTAATGGCTAATATACTTGTGGTAGAAGACGACGCCAACATGCGCCTTTTGCTCAACGCACGCTTAAAATCACGCTATACGGTGGTGCTGGCTGCGGGCGGCAAAGAAGCTCTTGAAAAATACGACGGCGGCAATATAGACCTTATAATAACCGATATAATGATGCCCGTAATGGACGGCTTTACCTTTATAGAAACTTTGCGCAGCCGCGGTGAAGACGTACCCGTTATTATGCTTACGGCAAAATCTGGCCAGCCCGACAAGTGCAAGGGGTTTGCCGTCGGCACCGACGACTACATGACAAAGCCCGTTAACTTTGAAGAGCTTATCTGGCGGATAGACGCACTTTTGCGGCGCAGTAAGATTGCAAACGAAGGTAAAATAGTAATAGGGGAAGTGGTTATAGACAAAGAGACGTACACGGTAACCCGCGGTAAAGAAGTTACAGAATTGCCTTCTAAAGAGTTCCAGCTGCTGTTTTTACTTTTATCTTACCCCAATAAAATTTTAACCAAAGAGACGATATTGGATAGCGTATGGGGCTACACCTGCGAAAGTGACGAAAACACTGTGCGCACCCACATAAACCGCCTTAGGAACAAGTTTGAAAGCTATCCCGAATTTGAAATTGTTACCGTGCGTGGTATCGGCTACAAGGCGGTGGTAAAAAAATGAAAGGTAAAACAAAAAAACGTAAATTCAGGTTCAGCCGCCACACTCTGCTTATAGGGCTTTTAGTGTTTTTCGGGCTTATAGCATTAAGCGAACTTGCCGTGTATATAGCCGACTACATTATTTCAGAAGACGAAATGACGGCTTACACCCTTACGCTGTATATAGTAATAGTCGTTTCAATCGCAGATACTGTAGGTATTTTATACCTTAACAGAAAAAGCTACAGGGAACTGCGCAGCCTTACCGAAGGCATTAACAGGGTTGCAGAAGGCGACTATGCCGTAGAGCTTACTGTGCCCAAAAGGGGATATATAAAGGAAGTTTACTCTAACTTTAATAAAATGACAAAAGAGCTTTCTGGCGTACAGATATTAAAAGAAGAGTTTATACAGGACTTTTCCCATGAATTCAAAACGCCCATCGCTTCTATAAACGGCTTTGCAAACCTTTTGATAGAAGGGGACGTAACCGAAGAAGAGCGGCTGCAGTACCTTAAAATTATTGCAGACGAATCGGCAAGACTGTCTACTCTGGCAGAGAGCACCCTTATGCTCAGCCAGCTGGAAAACCAGCAGCTATTGGGCGAAGTGAGCGACTACCGCTTGGATCTGCAGATAAAAGACTGCCTTATTATGTTAGAGCGCGACTGGTCGTCAAAGGATATTACCGTGTCTTCTGATACAGAAGAGATTGTTTACCGCGGCAACGAAACGCTTATGCGGCAGGTGTGGATAAATATTATTACCAACGCAATAAAGTTTACGCCCAAAGGCGGAGAGATTGCCGTAAGCCTTAAAATGGATGGGGACAATATAGTTGCAGATATATCAGATACGGGTATGGGTATGACCGAAGAAGTTGCGTCGCACATATTCGATAAGTATTACCAGGGGGATAAATCGCACTCTACCGCAGGCAACGGGCTCGGTCTTGCCATTGCAAACCGCATAGTAGCCCTTTCCGGCGGAGAGATTACGGTAAAAAGTACCGTCGGCGAAGGCAGTACATTTACCGTAAAATTATAATATTTGCGGGATATATTGCAGTGAATTGCTCGGCG
Source organism: Clostridia bacterium (assembly GCA_021202395.1). Classification (GTDB taxonomy): domain Bacteria; phylum Bacillota; class Clostridia; order Christensenellales; family Borkfalkiaceae; genus Coproplasma. Next base: position 6,155 of record JAJQDC010000040.1, read on the forward strand.
GGAAGCATTGCAACTGGCGTTGCACGGCAGCGTAGCGCAGAAGGGTAGGAGATTTCTCGACTGCGCCTATGGCTCCGCTCGAAATGACAGGGGAGCACATTACCGCCCCTTGCCTTCCCCTTCTATGGGGGAAGGTGCCCCGTAGGGACGGATGAGGGGATAGTAACGTCAACCTTATTTCTTGCCGTCCCTATTAGGGAAGGGGGACCACGTAGTGGTGGAAGGGTTTGTTACTAATAATAAGGTGAACCCATCTGCGCCCATTTATCTGAATTTTAAATAATGCTGTGCGTAGTGTTTCGCTACGCTCACGCAGGCACTATGCGGTAGCTCCCTTAATAGTAATCGATGAGTAATTCAACATTACAAAATCTTGCCTTCCCCTTCTATGGGGGAAGGTGTCCCGTAGGGACGGATGAGGGGATAGTAACGTCAACCTTATTTCTTGCCGTCCTTATTAGGGAAGGGGGACCGCTTGTGGTGGAAGGGTTCTGTACCATAAATAAGGTGAACCCCTCAGCCCTATGCGCCAGCTCCCCTAATAAGGGAGCCAAGAGCGGGACAACGTAAATTGCAAATTATTTTTAACTTATCAGAAAAACGGCAGTACACCAATATGTCAGGTTTCGCCGTTTTTTATTTTTTGGCAAAGTATTGACAAAAGGGCGTTAAGGGTATATAATTTAAAAGGGCGTTAAGGGTATATAATTTAATTAGTTGCGAACGCAACTGTTGCACCTGCAACTTTGATATTTGCGGGATATATTGCAGTGAATTGCTATAATGTGTTGATAAGTATTGCAACTGGCGTTGCATGGCGGCGGTGCGTGGAAGGGTAGGAGATTTCTCCATTCCGCTATGCTCCAGTCGAAATGACAGCCCCTGCGTGGCTGTACAGCTCGTAGAGCTGTCATCTCGCGTGAGCGACGGCGCTACTTTGCGCACCGCACTATAAAATTTCAGATAATTTGTGCGCAAACCGAAGTGGAGAGATCTCCAACCGTAAGAGTACATTGAACGAAAGAATAAACAAATCATTACCACCACATTAACAGGAGTTATTATATGGCTAAATTTATGAGAAATATCGACCTTGTGCAAAGATGTTCGGGGTTCTACAAAGAAGAAAAGCTTGCACCATACGGCATAGCGGGCTGCCAGTCTAAATATATAATAGAGATTTGTTTAAACCCCGGTATCACGCAGGAAGAACTTTCACGCTCGCTGTTTTTGCACAAGAGTAACGTAGCCCGCCAGATAAACCTGTTGGTAAAAGACGGCTATGTAACAAGGGAGCAAAAGGACGGCGACAGGCGTGCCTACCTGTTATACCCCACGCAAAAGGCGATGGATATTCTGTCTGATCTGCGTGCCGTACACGCCGGCTGGCGTGAATTTATTACCACGGGCTTTACCGAAGAAGAGAAGGCACAGCTTTCTTACCTTACCGAAAAAATGGTACAAAACGCCCGTGGATATATGGAAAGCAAGCAATGAAACGCACTTTGGGATACTTAAAACCGTATGCGGGTACTACGGCGGCAGCGCTGAGCATAAAGTTCATTGGCAGCGTTGCCGAACTTGTTTTGCCGTACATACTCTCTTACATAATAGACGACCTTATACCGCTTAAAGATATAAGCCGTATTTACGTAATGGGCGGCGTGATGGTTGCCTTTGCGGCGGTGGCGCTTGCTGGCAATATTATAGCCAACAGGCTATCTGCCGTGGCGGCGGGCAAAATGACGCACGATCTGCGTTACGACCTGTTCAAACGGACGTGTTATTTAAAGTGCAGCCAGGTAGACGGCTTTACCATGCCGTCTTTAATATCAAGGCTTACGTCAGACACCTACTACGTAAACCAGATGGTTGCCCGCTCTATGCGTATGGGTGTGCGTGCACCCATTCTTTTAATCGGCGGGCTAATATTCTCGTTCATACTCGATCCGATGCTTGCGCTAATAATGCTTGCGTCGCTCCCCTTTGTGTGCGCAGGTATTTATATCATAACCAAAAAGAGCATACCGCAGTATGCGGCGGTGCAAAAGAGCGGCGACAATATGGTCCGCTCGGTCCAGGAAAATATAACGGGCATAAGGGTAATAAAAGCGCTTTCTAAAGAAGAATACGAAAATAAGAAGTTTGAAGGCGTTGCGGGCGACGTGGCGGAAAACGATTTTAAAGCCAACCGCATTATGTCGCTTACAAACCCGCTTACCACGCTTATACTCAATTTATGCCTTGTGGTAATAATAGTTGTCGGCGCCACTATGTCAGAAGAGCCCGGCGTTATGACGGCTTACCTTTCGTACTTTACCATAATACTTAACGCAATGCTGGGTATATCAAAGATATTTGTAGAACTTTCCCGCGGCATTGCAAGTGCGTCCCGTATAGAAAAGGTGCTTGACGTTGATACCGAAGAAAAGGTTTACGACCTTCCTGAAGGGGAAAGTAACTGCGCTATACAGTTTGACGGCGTTAACTTTTCTTATAACTGCAAAGAGAACAACCTTTACGATATATCATTTAAACTGTATAAGGGGCAGTCGCTGGGCATAATAGGTGCAACGGGGTGCGGCAAGAGCACGCTTATTAACCTTATGATGCGCTTTTACGAAGCGGGCGGCGGCAACGTTTATATAGACGGCAAAAACGTAAAATCTTACAATTCAGACGAACTGCGCCGTAAGTTCGGCACGGTGTTCCAGAATGACTTTTTAATGGCGGACAGCGTGCGTGCCAACATAGACTACGGCAGGAACTTACCCGAAGAAGATATAAAAAAGGCGGCGGAGTGCGCGCAGGCGGCGGAGTTTATTTACTCTTTGCCGGAAGGGCTTGATTACGACCTTGCGCAAAAGGCGGGTAACCTTTCGGGCGGGCAAAAGCAGCGGCTGCTTGTTGCAAGGGCGCTTGCAGGCAGCCCCGAAATTATTGTGCTTGACGACAGTTCGTCGGCGCTGGACTACGCTACCGACGCCGCGATGCGCAGGGCGGTTACGGCAAACTACCCGCAGTCTTCTAAAGTGATAGTTGCCCAAAGGGTAAGTTCCATAAAGGGCTGCGACCTTATACTTGTTATGGACGACGGCAAAATAATAGGCAGCGGCAGCCATGAAAGCCTTATGCAGAGCTGCGGCGAATACAGGCGCATAGCCGAAACGCAGATGGGGGCGGGACTATGAAAGAGCCGAGAATGAATTTAAACGACCACCGCCAGTTTGAAAAAAGAAAGGTAGATACAAAATATATCCTTAAACACCTTGGGCACTACCTTAAGCCGTATACGTTAGCTATTACCGTAATATTTTTAGCTTCGCTTGCAAGCACCGTTCTTTCGCTTTTAGGTCCGCAGATTTGCGGCATGGCGGTAGACGAGATTAAAACAGACGGCACCACCGATATGGCTGTTATAGGAAGGTACGCCGTAATTCTTGCCGTTATATACATTGCTTCGGGCGTGCTTACGTACCTTTCGGCTTTGGGAATGAACTACGTAACCCGCAGAATGATAAAGCGCATACGGCAGGATATGTTTGCTAAACTTATATCTTTACCCGTAAGCTACTTTGATTCCCGCCAGGCGGGCGACATAATATCAGTACTTTCTTACGATCTGGATACGCTTGGTGCGTCGCTTGCAAACGACGTAATAATGGTGCTTACAAGCGTTGTAACCATAATCGGTTCACTTGTGATGATGCTTGTAAACGCCGCTATGCTGGTACTGGTGTTTGTTGTAACAGTTCCCGTTACATTCCTTTTTACGTGGTGGCTTACCAAAAAAGTGCAGCCGCTGTTCCGCAAGCGCTCTGCAAAACTGGGGCAGCTGAACGGCTTTATAGAAGAGATTATAACGGGGCAAAAGACCACAAAGGCTTACAACAGCGAGCAGGCTGTTATAGATAAGTTTGAAGAAAAGAACAAGGACGCGGTGGACGCTTATACAATAGCCGAAAGTTACGGCACAATATCGGGACCTTCGGTAACGTTTATAAATAACTTATCGCTTGCGTTTGTAAGCGTGTTCGGCGCAATAATGTACATAAACGGCAGTATTGCCAACATCGGCAGGATAGCTTCTTTTGTGCTCTATTCCCGCAAGTTTACGGGGCCCGTAAACGAGATTGCAAACGTGATAAGCGAGTTCCAGTCTGCATTAGCCGCTTCTGAAAGGGTGTTCAGGGTAATGGAAGAACAGCCCGAACGGGCAGACGGAAAAGAGTGCACCGCGCTTGAAAACGTTAAGGGCGACGTGCAGATAGAGCACCTTAAATTCGGCTACACGCCCGATAAAGTTATTATAAAAGATTTTTGCCTGACGGCAAAAGCGGGCAGCGTGGTTGCCATAGTGGGGCACACGGGTGCGGGTAAAACCACGGTAATAAACCTTTTGATGCGCTTTTATGACGCCGATTCGGGTACCATAAAGATAGACGGGCAGGATATAACCAACGTTACAAGGGCGTCGCTGCGGCGTGCTTTTACTATGGTGCTGCAGGATACGTGGCTGTTTGCGGGAACTATTTACGAAAATATTGCCTACGGCAGCGAAAACGTTACTATGGAAGATGTAGAAAGGGTGTGCAAAGCGGCAAAGATACATTCTTTTATTACAAGGCTGCCCGACGGGTATAACACCCTTCTTTCTGATAACGGCGTAAATATATCCAAGGGGCAAAAACAGCTTTTGACCATTGCAAGGGCAATGCTGTTAGATTCACCAATGCTTATACTGGATGAAGCTACTTCCAACGTAGATACCCGTACAGAGCAGCAGGTGCAGCAGGCTATGCAAAACCTTATGCAGGGCAGGACGAGTTTTGTTATAGCCCACAGGCTCTCCACCATAAAAAATGCCGATATGATACTGGTAATGGACCACGGCGACGTGGTGGAGCAGGGTACTCACGGCACGCTGATTGCCGCAGGCGGAACGTATGCTAAACTTTACTATTCCCAGTTTGAAGGCGCAGAGTGAGCGGAGCAAGCTTATTTTGAGAATAAAATATAAGAACCAGTCTCTTGTTTTGAGATTGGTTCTTTTATATTAAAGTATACTTACGGGGATAAGGTTGTTTTTATTGTCGATGGGTATAACGGTGGGGCTCATACAAATAATTCCGCCGTTACCCCGCGGTATGGAATTATTATCGAGCATGGTGTATTTTTTTACTTCCCTTCTGTCCGGGCTGGCAGAAAGTTTAATTTCAAGCGGATGTATGGTGCCCGCTGCTTCAATAAATAAATCTACTTCTTTGCTGTTGCTGTCCCTGAAGTAGCTTAAATCGTAATTAACAGACGAATAATGAAAATCTTTAATAAGTTCAGATACTACAAAATTTTCAAAATAGTGTCCGCTATCACGCCCGCCCATAAGCGTTTCTTTTGTCAGCCATTTTGCAAGGTAAGAGCACAGCCCCGTATCGGTAAAATACAGTTTGGGCATTTTTGCAAGCCGCTTGAATTTATTGTTTTCATACGGCTGTAAAAGAAAGATAATATGCAGCCTTTCAAGGGTAGACAGCCAGCTTTTTGCCGTAGGGTTAGAAATTTCCGATACCATTGCAAGGTTGTTTAAATTAAGCTGTTCAGAGACATTTACGGCGCAAGCGGCAATAAATTTTTTAAAACGCAATTCGTCGGTTACGCCTGCGGCAGACCTTACGTCCCGCATAAGGTAAGTATCTATATAAGAAGAAAAGTAGGCATCGCGTTCTTCGCTGTCTGCAGACTGTACGTCAGGCATTCCGCCTTTCCAGATAAAGCTGTATACGCTGTCCAGATCAAAAGGTTTAGCCAGTTTTTCCCTTTCTAACAGATTATCAAGAGAAAAATCTATAGCGGAATTGAAAGCAACGCCGTTAATCTCGTTAAAAGAAAGAGGGTACAGCGTCATGATTCCGATCCGCCCTGCAAGCGATTCGGTTATGTTTTTCATCATCTGGTATTGTTCGGAGCCTGTAAGCCAGAACAGACCTTTTTCTTCGGAATTATCACACATTATTTTGATATACGGGAACAGTTCAGGCGCCTTTTGTACTTCGTCAATAATAATGGGCGGTTTATACCGCATAAAAAATAACTTGGGGTCTTCTTTCGCAAGCATTAAATTGTCGGTATCATCTAAACTTACATAAGTGCGGTCGGCTTCGGTAAGGTGCTTAAGCATTGTTGTTTTACCTACTTGCCGTGCCCCCGTTACAAGAATAGCCTTAAAAAATTTATTCAGTTTAAGAAACTTGCTTTCTAACTGGCGATGGATATACATAGGCCGCTCCAAAAATTATGAAATTTTAAAGTCAACTTTAATATATCATAAAAATACAGCTTTGTCAATATAAATGAATAAGATTAACAGGCGGTTATATTTCTTTTCTGCCTAAAAGGTAATCTACCGATACGTCAAATATGTTGGCTATCTTTACAAGATTTTCCTGCGACGGCTCAGAAGTGCCGTTTTCGTACCTGATGTAAGACGGCTGCGATACGCCGAGCATGGCAGCCATTTCCCGCTGGGTAAAAATAAAGTTGACCTTATTGCTAACGTCAGTAATCTATATGTCATTGCGCGTGAGCGTAGCGGCTGGCGCCCGAATAGCATTTCCGATGATTCAATGCTTTTATACAGCATTATAATAACGCTTTTATTTTTTAATAACTTGTGTGTCGACCAACCTGCTGGTCGCCAGTTATCTGCGCCTTATAATCTAAAACCTTTTATAATAAGGTGCGCAGAGTGTCGCTTCGCTCGCGGGCGGGATTGCCACGCGGTAGAACCCGTTTTGCGCCGTAATTATCTGCAAACCCTTCCACCGCAAGCGGTCCCCCTTCCCTTACAGGGACGGCTATAAATAAGGTGCGCAAAGTAGCGCTATCGCTCACGCGCAATGACATAAAAGCTACTGGCGTTTACAATAAGGTAAAAATTTTTTCTAAATTCTCGTTCATAAATCAGAATTCCCCCACCCGCCTGCGCAGAATGCGCAGGCGGGTGGGATTTTTAGTGTACGGGTTATTATAACAATATTATGTGTTTTATGTTTAATATATCAGCATAATGTTTCACGGTGTTGCGTGAAAATAAGGTGATATTTATTATTTTCACAATTTTTTTAAGGTTGGTTTAAAGCGGTAAAACCATTTTTATTATGTTAACAAAAAGGGAAATTGGTAAACATTATGGCATTCTTGCGTATAGCTAACCTTAAAAAGAGCTACCGTATATCTAAAAACGGCTATCAGGAAGTATTAAAAGGCATAAACGTAGAATTCAAAAGGGGTGAACTTGTAGCCATTCTCGGTGAATCGGGCTGCGGCAAATCTACCCTTATGAACATACTCGGCGGGCTGGATAACGACTACACGGGCAGCATTGTATTGGAAGACCAGTTTTTTAAAGACTATGACGAAAAGCAGCTTGACGACTACCGCAAAAGCTCGGTGGGAATGATCTTCCAGAACTACAACCTTATAAACCACATGACCATTGCAGAAAATGTAGAAATTGCAATGACCATGAACGACATCCCCCGCGATAAGCGTAAAAAGCGTGCAAGGGCGCTGTTAAAGCAGATGGGGCTGGAAGAGTACGCCGATAAGTTGCCCAACCAGCTTTCGGGCGGGCAGCGGCAAAGGGTGTCTATAGCCCGCGCTCTGGCAAACGCTCCGTCCATAATATTAGCCGATGAACCTACAGGTGCGTTAGATAAAGAGTCTGCCGACCACGTTATGAAGATTCTTAAAAAGATTGCTTCGTCGGGCAGGCTGGTAATAGTGGTAACCCACTCGCAAAAGGTGGCAAACGAGTGCAGCCGCATTATAAGTATAGACGACGGCGTGGTAAAGTCTGACGTACACAACTACGATTCCAACAAAAAGTTTGACAAAATTCCCGAGCTGCGCACAAAGGATATAAAATTTTCTGACGTTACAAGGCTGGCTCTGTCTAACATAAAGCAGGCTTTGCGGCGCAATATATTGGTATCAATCGGCATGGCTATAGGCATTGTGGCGGTAATTCTTGTGTTCTGTTTAAGCAGCGGGCTTACAAATTATGTAAACACCACCCTTGCGGACTCTATGAATACCCTGCAGCTGCAGGTGCGAAGTTCATCTTACTTTACCGATTCCGATGCAACGGCAGAAGAATTTGAGTCTATCCCAGGGGTAGATTACGTGGTAAAAGGCTCATATCTGCGCCTTAATTCCACTTACGATTACGGCGGCGACACCGGTTACATATTGATGCTCAATACTTCTTACGACGCATTGAGCCTTACATATACCGCAGGCGAAAAGTGCAGCACCAGTTCAGAAATTATAATAAGCACCACGTTCGCCCAGAACCTTTATTCCGCCGATATATCTTCTGCAGAACAGCTTGTAGGTACCGAAATTGACATAGTATTTTCGGGTGCGGCAACAACGTTTACCATAAGCGGCGTGTACGAAGATTCTACCGATTACGCCGATTACCCCTGCGCATATGTTACAACTACCGCCATGCGTAACCTGTATGCGTCTGCAAATAAGACCTACCGCGTAAACGTTTTGTATGTTTATGTAGAAGATACTTCCTACATAACTTCCGTTAAAGAGACGATAGAAGATCTCGGCTTTTCCGTTTCACGCGACGACGAAACGGTAGAGACTATGCTTGAATATATAGACCTTGCGACAATGGTTTTAACGGGCTTTGCGTGCATATCGCTGGTAGTTTCTGCCATAATGATATTTATAGTAACGTACATAAACGTTATAGAGCGCACCAAAGAGATCGGCATACTGCGCGCGGTGGGCGGCAGGCGAAAGGACGTAACCCGTCTGTTTATCACTGAATCGGCAATAGTAGGGGGTGTATCAGGGCTGCTTGCCGTTATAGTAAGCCTGTTTATAAGCATTGTTGCTAACGTGGTTATGGCAAGCTACATAACGGGCACGATAATTTCTTATAACGTATTGGTATATTTAATCGGCTTTGCTGTGAGCGTCGTCATAAGCGTTGCTTCGGGGCTGATGCCCGCAATGCAGGCTTCCCGCCAGGATCCTGCCGAAGCGCTGAGGTGCGACTGATGAAGAACAGTGAACGCAGCCGTATAGCCCGCATGGAGCGGGAAGACGAGCTTGGCATAAGCCGCCGTAAAAACAGAAAACCCATAATGCCGCTTAAGGTGTATAAGATAATAAAGATATGCCTTATTGCGGCAATACCTGCGGTGTATTTTTTGTGTTCGCCGCTGCTTATTGCTGTAATGGCGGCGTGGGTGGCGATGCTGTTTGTTACCAACTCTTTAGAGCGGTCTTACAACGCCGGGCTGAAAAAAGATTTACAGACGCGCTTCCCCAAGACGGACAGCATACTTTGTATCATAATTATTGTGCTTACCGCCGTATGTATAATAGTAAGCAAAGTTTCTTCTGCAACGCATGCAAACGACTTTGACGGCATGTCAAGCTCAGAAATATCGTCCGCCCTTAAAAATTCAGGCAGGATGGTGTGGATGGCTATAGAAAATATACTAAAAGATCTCGGCTCCTGCATGACAGGTACCCGCTGGCTGTTCGTGTCGGAGCAAAGCTGGCATGCTTCGGGCGACGGCGGCAGCGTGGCAGAAGCGCCGGGCGGCGGCGGAGATTTAAGCTCTATGCTGTCGGATATGCCCTTTTCTATGATATTTGAATCTATAGTAAAAGCGGTGTGCACTGCGCTGCTGCTTGTAGTGGTTATTCTGGGCATACTTGCCCTTTTAAAGCTGAGAAAGCTCGGCATAGACGACGCCACCATATCAGAAAAGGAGCGCAAGCGCCGCCTTAAAATGGAAGAAGAGCGGCTTGCCAAAGAGCGCGCCAAACGGAATTATTATTCCGTAAAAAAGACCGATTTTTCCCAGGCGGAACAGGACCTTTTGCAGGACCTTGCGTTTTTGTTTGATTCCGATGATGACGAAGAAGGGGACGGTGAAGAAGAAATAATTTCTGGCAAATAAAAAATTTAAACAGAAAATTTTACTAAAAACAGCGTGATTTAAATATAAATTATGTGTATGCTGTTTATAATGTAACTGTAGACAGTATTAAACGACATGAAAAATATTTACATACTTCTTACAAAATCTAATACGGTAGTTTCCCGGCTGATACATAAATTTACCGCAGACGAATATACCCACGTGTCTATTTGCTTTGACGACCACTTTTATACGCTGTTCAGTTCTGCCCGCAAAAACGACAAAACGCTGTTCCCCGCGGGGCCGTGCAGGGAAGATATACGCTGCGGAAGGCTTAAAGATTACCCCGAAACGCCGTGTGCCGCTTTAAAGCTGCAGGTGAGCGACGTTGTTTACAAAAGGATAGTTGCCGAAACAATGCGCATAATGGACAGGGAATATAACTATCACTACAACATATTGGGGCTGTTTTTGTGCATGCTTAAAATTCCGTACCACAGGAAGCACCATCTGTTTTGTGCGGAGTTTGTGGGTAAAGTGCTTACAAAAAGCAGAGCGCTTAAACTCCCCAAAGATTACTCTATTATGAAGCCTGCAGATTACATAAAAATACCTGAACTGGTATGTATGTACCGCGGCAACATCGGCGGATTAATAAGGCAGTTTTAAATTATTTTATTGATTACAAAATACAATCCTTTTAAGAATTTTTAACGGCGGCGGGGTTATTATAAACC
>JAJQDC010000056.1 GCA_021202395.1 Clostridia bacterium
GTACTGTAAGTTTTACGGCGTTCTCCATTTCGTATTTAAGATCTGTGCTGCATATTCGGCTTCGCTTTCGGGGCAGTCCAATACAAGTTCATCGTGTACCTGCAATATAAGGCGGCTTTTAAGATTTTCTTTTTTAAGCCGTTCGTAAACATTTATCATTGCAATTTTAATTATATCTGCGCTTGAACCCTGCAGCGGCATATTCATTGCAGCCCTTTCGCCGAACTGCCTTAAATTGGTATTTGGTGATTTTATTTCCGGTATAATTCTTCTTCTGCCCGTAAGCGTGCAAACGTAACCGTGTTCTTTGGCGTATTCTACGTTTGCATTCATATAATCTTTTACTGATGTATATGTTGCAAAATACTTTTCAATATATTCCTTTGCCGTTGAATACGGTATATTAAGACTCTTTGCCAAGCCGAAATCGCTTATACCGTAAATAATGCCAAAGTTTACGGCTTTTGCTTCTCTGCGCATTTTGGGGGTAACTTCATTTTCTTTTACGCCGAACACCTGCGATGCTGTAAGCGAATGAATGTCTTTACCCTGGTTGTAGGCGTCTACAAGCTCTTTACAGCCGGAAAAGTGTGCTAAAAGCCGCAATTCAATCTGAGAATAGTCGGCGTCGATAAACACATTGCCGTCGCGCGGTATAAATACTTTTCTTAATTCCCTGCCTTCATCTTCCCGTATAGGGATATTTTGTAAATTTGGATTGGCGCTTGAAAGCCTTCCTGTGGTAGTTATTGTCTGGTTATACGTTGTGTGTACAATGTCTTCTTTTTTTATAAAGGGGCGGAATCCGTCTATATACGTAGAAACAAGCTTTTGGTACTGCCTGTATTTAAGTATTTTACCCGCTATAGGGTGCTCGTCTGCAAGTTTTTCAAGTATCTCCGCGTTGGTAGAATATTTACCGTTCTTGCCTTTTTTGCCAGATTTTAAGCCGAGTTTTTCAAACAGTACATTGCCGAGCTGTGCAGGGGAATTTATATTGAATTCGCATCCGCAATCAGAATATATTTCTGCGGTAAGCTCTGATATTATCTTCGTATATTTTGTATTTAAGTCTTCTATTTCTTTGCGGCTTACTTTAACACCTTGCTCTTCCATATCGTATAAAACATAGATAAGCGGCTTTTCTATCTTTTCATAAAGTTCCGTACAGTTGGTCTGTATAAGCTTTTGCTTGTAATCATTGAACAGTTTGTCAATGCAGAATGCGCTGTAAGAATAGTCTAAGGCATTTTCTTCGCAGAGCGACTTAACCGTCTGCCCTACGGCCGGCACATCGCAAAGATATTTTGCCACTGATAAATCTTCAAGATTGCAGCTATGGCTTATACCCATCTCGTTTAAAAGATGTAGTGCCGTTTTGCAGTCGTATAAAATTACAGTCCTGTTAGTGTCAAAAACAGTTTTAATAATATCTGTAAAATCGGCAAAATCTAATCCGTCGTCAAGCAGTGTCTGGGAGCATGCTATATGGTATTCCGTAATGCCGTCGTAAATATGAGCGTCAGTTTCGGTAAAATCTATAGCTATCGTCTGCGCACTTTCTACCGCTTGTTTCAGCAAACTGTAATCAGGGTTTTCAACTTTTTCAGGATATTTTACGTCTGTCTGTAAAAATATACTATCGTCAGATTCGTCAAAAAGATCCTGCTTTATAAGCGATTTAAATTCAAAATCTATAAAAATCTTTTTTACCGCATAAGAAAATTTGTACGGGGCAACGCAATCTTGCAAATTAACTTCTATCGGGCAATCGCGGTTTATTTTTGCAAGAGTGTAAGACATGTAAGCCGACTCTTTGCCGTTTTCTATCTTTTGTTTTAATGCGCCTTTAAGCTCGTCTGTGTGGCTGTAAACGCCGTCAAGACTGCCGTAACGGGTTATAAGATCTTTTGCCGTCTTTTCGCCGATGCCCGCAACACCGGGGATATTATCAGAGCTGTCGCCCATTAAAGATTTTAAATCAACAACCTGCCATGGTTCGATGCCTACTTCCTGCTTGAAGTTGCCGCAATTAAGCTTTAAAAGGTCGGTTACGCCCCTTTTAGTAAAGTATACGTCGGTCTTTTCATCTACAAGCTGGTAGCTGTCCCTGTCGCCTGTATAAATGTAAGAATGCACGTTAAACCGGTCAGAAAGCGTACCTACAATGTCGTCTGCTTCATACCCTTCTAATGAGCAGCATTTTATCTTCATTTCAGAAAGCAGACTTTTAAGCGGTTCAAGCTGGGCAGCAAGCTCTTCCGGCATACCCTTGCGCGTCGCCTTGTATCCGCCGTACATTTTATGCCTGAACGTAGGCGCTTTAAGGTCAAACGCTATAGCAATATACTTCGGCTTTAAATCATCAAGAATTTTTAGTAAAAGTTTTGTAAAGCCAAAAATCGCATTTGTGGGTTTGCCGTCTTTGGTAGAAAATACAGGTGTTGCATAAAAAGCACGGTTTAACAGGCTGTTGCCGTCAATTAAAACTAATTTATCCATATAATAAGTTTAACACTTACGCAAAATAAAATCAATAATTTTAAAAAAGTAAAAAACTATATTATCCCTTTACTTTTAATACATAATTTACTATCTATAAAAGGTGTAATTCTGTTGACAAAAGCAATTAGATTGTGTACAATTTAATTGTATTCAATTTAATATATATTCAGGAGATAATAATATGAACATTTATGATTTTGTAGTAAAAGACGGACAAGGACAAGACGTATTACTATCTGACTATAAAGGAAAAGTATTATTGATAGTAAATACTGCAACTGGCTGCGGGTTTACTCCACAATATGATGGTTTACAGGCATTGTATGTTAAATACAAAGAAAAGGGCTTTGAAATACTCGACTTTCCCTGCAACCAGTTCGCTGGTCAGGCACCCGGAACGGACGAAGAGATTGCAACTTTCTGCACAGGAAGATTCGGCGTTACATTTAAGCAGTTCCATAAGATTAACGTCAACGGTAAAAACGAAGAGCCTTTATATACCTTTTTAAAGTCGAACGCCGGCGGCGTTATGGGCGACAGGGTAAAGTGGAATTTTACTAAATTTCTGGTAGACAGAGAAGGTAACGTAGTTGCTCGCTTCCCTTCAACTAAAAAGCCCGAAGCGCTTGAAGAAGATATAGAAAAATTGCTTTAAAGGATATTTTGCAAATTGGATAATTACGAAAGCTTAAAAATAGAAAACCAGCTATGTTTCCCTTTATACGCAAGCGCTAAAGAAGTAATAAAAAAATACAAGCCCTATTTAGAGCAAATTGATTTGACCTATACGCAGTATATTACAATGATGGTTCTTTGGGAATACGGGCAGATAAACGTTAAAGATTTAGGGGAACGGCTTTATCTTGATTCGGGTACCCTTACCCCACTCCTTAAAAAACTTGAACGCAAAGGACTAATTGAAAGAAAACGCTCTGATATAGACGAACGCAACGTAGACGTAACCTTGACACAAAAAGGCATATTGCTCCGCGAAAAATCTGTTAGTATTCCGCAATCTGTCGGCAACTGCATAAATCTTACACAGGAAGAAGCAGTTACCTTATATAAAATATTATATAAAATACTTGGTAAATAACAAAAACGAGCTATTACTAAAAAAGTAACAGCTCGTTTTTTACATAATAATAAGTTTTATTCATAAACATACGTTATGCGGCTTTCATCCCCTTCCTGTTCTTCTTCAGAAGAGTCTGTGCCGTATAAAAGTATGCCTTCTGCAATAAGCCCGCCTACAAGAAGCACAAGAAATATTATTATAAGAATATTGATAACCTTTTGCTTTTGCTTTTTCATTTTCCGCCGCCATAAATATCGTTTTTATATATTATACCATAAAATCTTTATTCGTCAAGATAATTTTATAACTTATAAAATTGCTTGATTTTTGCGCAATAATGTAATATAATTTAATAGCTTTGCCGCTGTGGTGGAATTGGCAGACGCGCCAGACTCAAAATCTGGTGGTAGTGATACCGTGTCGGTTCGACCCCGACCAGCGGCACCAGAAAAAAGAGCTGTTTTTATTAAAAACGGCTCTTTTTTAATTAGAAATAAAATACTTCTTCAAATTTTTTGTCTAAGGCGATACATAATATTAAAGCGAGCTTTGCGGTAGGGTTAAACTGCCTCGTTTCTATAGAGCTTATCGTATTCCGCGATACGCCTACCATTTCGGCAAGCTGCGCCTGAGACAGCCCCGCCTGCACCCGCTCTTGTTTTAAATTATTTTTTAAAATTAATTTATTATTATCTTTTTCTTCAGCTGCTGTTTCAGTTTTATTTTTGTAAAGCAAACTGTTTTTTAAAACTGATTCGTTTTCCATCTTTCACCTTTTACGCCAACAGCGTTAATAAATTTATTATGTATGAAGATATTGCGCCTGCAAGCGCAACGCACATACTTACAGAGCTTATTATATAAAGTTTCTTTTTAAGCTTTATTGCAAGAATAACTGTATAAGCAAAATAAATAGAACAAAACACAAGGAATATACTGTAATTCAATTCACGTAATATCACAATATGAATTACGTAAATAACGGCGCAAACTACAATTCCAACTACAGCAGAAATGGCAAAAGCATAATTTATTAAACTCTTTTCCCGTTCATCGCCCGATTTATTTTCTTTTCTGCTTTTTTCTAAAATCTCTTCTTTGTCCATAATAAACTCCATTGCCAAGTTTTATTGTCATTATTGTATCATTGCCAAGTTTACTTGTCAACAGTTTGCAAAGAAAACTTTGCAAAAAAATAAGACAGGCGAAACCTGTCTTATTTTTTATTAAATTTATATCACAACAATTCTTCAAGTAAAAGTTTATCGGCCACAAGCGCGATAAACTCGCTGTTTGTCGGGCGTTCGCTGCCGATGTACACCCTTGCGCCGAAAATGGCGTTAATTGCTTCTACCCTGCCACGGTTCCATGCAACTTCTATAGCGTGGCGTATGGCCCTTTCTACCTTGCTTGCAGAAGTATCAAACTTTTTGCCTATTTCGGGGTAAAGCTCCTTTGTTACCTTGTTGATTATAGAAGGATTTTCTACCGCCATCTTTATACCTTCACGAAGATAAACATAACCCTTTATGTGCGGCGGTATGCCTATGGATATAAAGATATTGCTTATCTTTTCGTCAAGCGTTGCGGCGCGCCGTCTGTCGCGGACGTCGGCAGAGATCATATAGCCGGCAGACCTTTCGTCAAGTATATCTGCAATTCTGTCGGCAATACATTGCGGTTCTACGGGCTTTGCAAAATAGAATTTAGCGCCGTGCGCTATTGCAGAATTTACTATCTTTTCATCAAAGAAGTTAGAAATTACTATGGCTTTGCATTCCGGGCACTGCGTCCGAAGATAGTCAAGAACGCTAAAGCCGTCCCTTCCGCTAAGTACAAGATTTAAAATAACAATATCAGGTTTGTATTTTTCTATGTACTCTATACCTGCATTGCCGTTGGATGTAACGGCGCAGACGTTGAATTCCTGTTTGTCGTCAAAATAAGTTTTTAACTCTTCAAGAAATTCTTCACTGCTCTCTAAAATTACAATATTTGCATTTTTCATATAAAAACCCCTCTAAAGTTTTATTTTGTGGGGTTATTATACTACATATTTTAGCCGATGTAAAGTAATATTGTAAAATAATGTTAAATTTAATTTAAATATATTGTTACTTATTGTAATTATTTGTCGAATTTCACGACATCAAATCTACATATTCATCGTACGTAAGGTTCTTATCAAACGTTTTTGTGCCGTTAATTTCTATTATTCTGTTGGCAACCGTATTCATAAGTTCCTGGTCGTGAGAAGTAAACAGCATGCATCCTTTAAAGTTTTTCATGCCGTTGTTAAGCGCGGTAATGCTTTCAAGGTCAAGGTGGTTTGTAGGTTCGTCAAATATAAGGAAGTTCCCCCCTTCAAGCATCATTTTTGCAAGCATACAGCGTACCTTTTCGCCGCCGCTGAGTACCTTTGCCTGCTTTAACGCTTCTTCACCCGAAAATAACATTCTTCCCAGCCAGCCGCGAAGGTACTCTTCGTAGTGGTCTTTAGAAAACTGTGAAAGCCATTCTACAAGCGTAAGCTCGCATCCCTGGAAAAATTCATTGTTGTTTTCGGGGAAGTACGAAAGCGATATTGTTTTGCCCCACCTTACTGTGCCGCTGTCAGGCTGCGCCTTGCCCGTTAAAATATCGTACAACATAGAAATTGTGGTGCTTTTGTCGCTTACAATGCCAATCTTTTCATCCTTCTGGACGGTAAAAGATACGTTTTCAAAGTAACCCTTTTTGGTAAGATTTTCTACCATTAAAATATCGTTGCCGATTTCTTTCTCAAACTTGAAATCTATATAAGGGTACTTCCTTAAAGAAGGTTTAAAGTCAGAAATGGTTAATTTTTCAAGTTCCTTTTTGCGCGAAGTAGCCTGCCTTGATTTTGAAGCATTTGCTGCAAAGCGGGCTATAAAGTCCTGTAATTCCTTAGCGCGCTGTTCATTCTTTTTATTCTGGTCTTTCTGCTGGCGTGCAAGCAGCTGGCTTGTTTCGTACCAGAAATCGTAGTTGCCGAGCATCATGTTAATTTTGCCGTAATCTACATCGCATATGTGCGTACATACTTTATTCAAAAAGTGCCTGTTGTGGGATACAATAATTATTGTGTTTTCAAAATCTAAAAGGTAATTTTCCAGCCAGCGTACTGTTTTAATGTCAAGGTTGTTTGTGGGTTCGTCCAATAAAAGTACGTCGGGGTTGCCGAAAAGCGCCTGAGCAAGCAGTACCTTTACCTTGCGCTTTGCATCAAGATCTGCCATAAGCATATTGTGGCATTCTTCGGTAATGTTTAATGCGTTTAAAAGAGTCTGGGCTTCATATTCTGCATCCCATCCGCCAAGTTCGGCAAACTCCGCTTCAAGTTCGCTTGCCCTTACGCCGTCCGCCTCGGTAAAATCTTCTTTGGCGTACAAAGCGTCTTTTTCATCCATAATCTGTACAAGTTTTCTGTGCCCAAGCATTACGGCGCGCAGCACGGTTACGTTGTCAAACGCATTCTGGTTCTGCATTAAAACGGACATTCTCTCCGTCTTGTCAAGCGTTACGTCGCCCTTATTCGGCTCTATATCACCGCTGAGTATTTTAAGAAAAGTAGACTTTCCTGCCCCGTTTGCGCCGATAATGCCGTAGCAGTTTCCCTTTGTGAATTTAAGGTTTACGTCCTCAAACAGTTTTTTGCTGCCGTATTGCAGCGATACATTGTTTACCTGAAGCATCTTGATCTCCTATACATTTTTTATCAGACGGCAAACTGGCTGTTATACAGCTTGTTGTAGAATCCGCCAAGGGCAATAAGTTCTTCGTGTTTGCCCTGTTCTATTATCTTTCCGTCTTTCATTACAAGAATTAAATCTGCATTTTTTATTGTAGAAAGCCTGTGTGCCACTATAAAGCTTGTCCTGCCTTCCATCATCTGTGCAAACGCACTCTGTATATTAAGCTCTGTCCTTGTATCTATAGATGATGTTGCTTCGTCAAGGATGAGCATCGGGGGAAGGCAGAGCATTATACGCGTTATACACAAAAGCTGCTTTTGCCCCTGCGAAAGGTTGCCGCCGTCTTCGGCAATGTATGTGTCGTACCCCTTTTCAAGCTGTATAATAAACTTGTGTGCATGAGCCTTTTTTGCCGCTTCTATAATCTCTTCATCGGTAGCGTCAGGTTTGCCCATCGCAATATTTTGCTTTATTGTGCCGCTTTTCAGCCAGGTATCCTGCAAAACCATGCCGTAATTGCGCCTTAAAGAAGAGCGTGTTACTTCCCTTATGTCGTTGCCGTCTACGCAGATACTGCCGCCGTCCACATCGTAAAAGCGCATCAAAAGATTGATAAGCGTAGTTTTGCCGCAGCCGGTTGGCCCTACTATCGCTATGCGCTGACCTTCTTTAACGTTTATGTTAAGCCCTTCTATCAGCTTTCTGTCAGCCGTGTAAGAAAAACTCACATCATTAAATACTACGTTGCCGTTTACGTCTGTAAGCGTTTTTGCGTCTTTGGCGTCAGGAATCTGGGCAGGTTCGTCTATTACTTCGTATATTCTTCCCGCGCAGGCAATGGCATTTTGCAGTTCGGTAATTACGCCCGTAATTTCGTTGAATGGCTTTGTGTACTGGTTGGTGTAAGAGAGCAATGTGCTCAGTTTGCCGACATTAAACGCTATGGGCAGCACGCCCGGGTAAATTATTGTAAGTGCGCCTGCCAAGGCAACGGCGGCATAAACAAGGCTGTTTACAAAGCGCGTTGTAGGGTTGGTTAATGACGAGTAAAAAGTTGAATTTAAAGAAGCTTTTGTAAGCCTGCCGTTTACTTCGTCAAACTTTTCCATATTTTCATCTTCGTGAGAAAAGGCTTGCACTACCTTTAAATTGCCGACCATCTCGTCTATCATAGCCGTCTGCTCGCCCCTTATTTCTGATGTCTTTTTAAACATTGAATAGGTGCGGGTTGCAATAAATCTTGCAATAAAAAGCGACAGCGGCGTTAAAATAAATACGGCAAGCGCAACTATCCAGTTGAGAATAAACATCAGCACAAGGGTTGCCACAATGGTTAAAACGCCCGTAAACAGCTGCGTAAAGCCCATCAAAAGCCCGTCGGCAAACTGGTCAACGTCGGCAATGTTGCGGCTTACAATGTCGCCGTAGGGGTGCCCGTCAAGGTATTTAAGCGGAAGGTTTTGTATGTGTTCAAACGCTTCCCTGCGGATATCTGCGGTTACCGAATAGGTTATTTTATTGTTTATGATGTTTAAAAGCCACTGCGATATGCAGGTAACCGCTATTGTTATACCTATGTAAATAAAGTAAACGTAAATGCCGCTGAAATCGGTATTGCCGTACACGATAAGGTTAATTGCTTCACCAAAAAATATCGGCACAATAAGGTTGCCTGCAACGGTAATCACAGCCATCAGAATTGATAAAAATATATAAAACGTATAGCCTTTTAACTGCTTTAATATACGCTTTAAAATTTGCTTCTGGGATGCAGACTTTTCCATTATGCAGCACCCCCTTTTCCGTATTGCGAATAATGTATTTCCCGGTACAGCGGGCAGTTTTCAAGCAATTCTTCGTGCGTACCCATTCCCGCCATAACGCCATGGTCAAGTACGATAATTTTATCTGCACCGCGGATAGAAGCCGTACGCTGCGAAACTATAAATACAGTGGGCTTGTAATCAAGTTCCTTTAAAGATTTTCTTAAATTAGCGTCTGTGGCGTAATCTAATGCGGAAGCACTGTCGTCTAAAATTAAAATTTCAGGCTTTTTAACCAAAGCCCTTGCAATGGTAAGCCTTTGCTTTTGCCCGCCTGAAAAGTTGGCGCCGCCCTGTTCAACAGGCTCTTCAAGCCCAAGGGTTTTAGCTTTTATAACGTCTTCTGCCTGCGCCGTTTTTATCGCCTGCATAAGCTCTTCTTCGGTAGCATTTTCGTTGCCCCACCTAAGGTTATCGGCAATAGTTCCGTTAAATAAAACAGCTTTCTGCGGAACAATGCCGCATTTTTCCCTTATTTCTTCGTCAGAAAACCCTTTTACATTCATCCCGTCTACGCTTACGCTGCCTTCGCAGGCATCGTAAAAGTGCGGTATAAGGTTCACAAGCGTAGTTTTACCCGAGCCGGTACCGCCTATTATGCCTATCGTTTCGCCGCGACGGGCGCTGAATGTAATATCGGTAAGCGCCTTGCCGCCGTCAGCAGAATATTTCATGCTCACGTTTTTAAAATCTATAAAGGGCAAATCTTCCTGCTTTTTGCAGGCTTCGTGCTGTAAAGAAGGCTGCATGTCAAGAATTTCTGATATTCTTCCTGCGCAGGCAAAAGATTTTGTAAGCGTTATTATAAGGTTGGCAAGTTTGATAAGTTCCACAAGAATCTGCGACATATAATTATAAAGCGCAACCACGTTACCTTGCGTAAGCGAGCCGCCGTCTACCTTTATCGCGCCGACGTAAATAAGAACTATAATGCCCACGTTTATTACAGCGTATGTAAGCGGGTTCATAAGTGAAGATATTCTGCCAGCAAAGTTCTGCGATTTTTTCAGGTTTGCATTCTTTTTATTAAAACTTTCTATCTCTTTATCTTCATTGCAAAAAGCACGTATAACCCTTGCGCCTGTTAAAGATTCCCTGGTAGATACGGTTACGCTGTCAAGGTTATTTTGTACCCTTTTATAAAGCGGAATGGTTGCAAAAAGTATGCCGAATACAATAACGAGCAAAACGGCGGTTGCAGCGGCAAATATACCGCCTGCCAGAACGTCTATAGTAAACGCCATAATCATTGCGCCGAACACAATTACGGGCGAACGCATAAAAAGGCGCAGAACCATATTTACGCCGTTCTGTACCTGGTTTACGTCGCTTGTCATCCTTGTAATCATACGGGACGTACCCAGCCCGTCTATCTCTGAATAGGAAAGGCTCTGCATCTTTGCAAATAAATCGTTGCGAAGTTTATAGGAAAAGCCTACTGCCGCCTTTGCTGCAAAGTACTGCGCAAATACCGCGCACACAAGCCCTACCGCACCCAGCGCAACAAGCACAAGGCACATTTCAATTACGTACACCGTACCTTTGCCGCCGCTAATGCCGTCGTCTATTATGCTTGCAACTACAAGCGGAACAATAAGCTCGAAGCATGCTTCAAGGAATTTAAAAAGCGGAGCAAGCACGCTTTCTTTTTTATAAGCGGTAAGGTACTTTAACAACTTTTTCATACAGATTAGATTTTACCATTTATATAATAAAAAATCAAACGGTATTGCAATTTATTTGCAAATCTATTAGTATTTTGTTAAAATTATTTTAAGGTTTAATTTATGGGTTACACTGTTTATCTTAAAAAGAATGAAGAAAAAAGAATAGTAAACGGGCACAGCTGGGTTTACGCCAACGAAGTTTTAAAGATTGAAGGCAAGGATAAAAACGGTTCTCTTGCCACTGTTTTATCTTACGACGGCAGGTTTATCGGCAAAGGTTATATCAACCACGCTTCTAAAATTCTTGTACGTATTTTTATAAGGAATGACGAAGAAGACGGCAAAGAATTATATTTAAAGCGTATTTCTGCCGCTGCGGAATACCGCAAAAGGCTGGGCTATACTAACTGCTGCCGACTTGTGTTTGCAGAAGCAGACGAGTTGCCTGCGCTTATTGTAGACAAATATGGCGATTATCTTGCAGTGCAGTGCCTTTCGCTTGGAATAGACCAGCGTAAAGAAATGATAACGGAATGCCTTATACAGCTTTTTAACCCCAAGGGAATTTACGAAAGGAGCGACGTTGCCACCCGCAAAAAAGAAGGGTTAGAAGAAATTAAAGGCGTTTTGTACGGAGAAGTGCCCGATTACTGCGAAATAGAAGAAAACGGCATAAAGATGCTTGTAAATATTAAAAACGGGCAAAAGACCGGCTATTTTTTAGACCAGAAAGAAAACCGTTTTGCGGCAAGAAAGTATTGCGGCGGCGACGTGTTGGACTGTTTTTGCAACAGCGGCGGTTTTTCTATGAACGCCGCCACCGTGGCGGGCAGCGTTACCGCCTGCGATATTTCTGAACTTGCCCTGCAAAACGTAAGGGATAACGCAAGCTTAAACGGTTTTACGAATATAAAAACTCAGTGCGGCGACGTGTTTGAAATTTTAAGAGATTACCGCAAAGAAGGAAAAATATTTGATACTGTAATTCTTGATCCCCCCGCCTTTTGCAAGAGCGCGAACGAAGTTAAAGACGCCTACCGCGGTTATAAGGATATAAATATTTCAGCAATGAAAATAGTAAAGAGCGGCGGGTTTTTAATTACCTGCTCCTGCTCCCACTACATGACAATGCCGCTGTTTGAAAAAATGCTTATAGACGCCGCAAGGGAAAGTGGCAAAACGGTGCGCAGCGTTGAAGAGAAAACGCAGGCTCCGGACCACCCCTCCCTTTTGTGTGCCGAAGAAACGCAGTACTTAAAATTCTTTGTTTTACAGATTATATAAAAGAGGTTTGTAATGTTAAAGGTTACTTGTATTGTAGGTAGCGCCAGAGATAATGGAAGCACTGCTTATTTAATTGATAAACTGATTAGCGGGCTTTCTAATAAGGCAATAGTAAAAAAATATGTTATGGGTAATATTGATCTGAAATTTTGTACTGGTTGCAAACAGTGCTATATTGACGGTAATTGTGTACAAAATGACGACGTAAAAGATATTGTTACAAATATCCTTGATTCTGATTACGTTGTAATTGCTTCACCTTCTTATTGGGCAGACGTGCCTGGGCAATTAAAAACCTTTTTTGACAGAAATACACCGTATGGAGATACTAACCCCAATAGAATATTAAAAGCTACAAAGAATATTAAGGGTATTGCTATTGCTGTTCGCGCAGGTACACGCCCTGCGGAAAATGAAATTTTATTGAACGCAATAGAACACTATTTCGGTCATTTGGGAATTGAACCGATTAAGAGAATTTCAATCTGCTCTACTAATACTCTTCAAGATTTAATTGATAATCATCAAAAAGAAATTCAAGAAGTTTATTCTATAGGACAGAGTATGGTGTCTTAAAATAGCATCTTTTTGATTCTACGATTTTATAAAAAATGGGCGATAATTTTTTACCGCTCATTTTTTACTTTTTACTGTTAAAATCATTTATCTCGTCGGCAAACATCTTTTCAAATAAATCTAAAGAATGTTCAAGACTGTATTTTTGGGCGCTTTCTGCATAGACGGTACGCATTTTCTGACGTTCTTCATCGTGTTCGTACCAGTAGTCAATTTTGCGTGCAAGCCCGTCGCTGTCGTTATATTTATAGAGAGAACGTTCGTCTAAGGCAAATTGTTTTGTGGCCGAAAGATTGCTCTTTGCTATAACGGGAACAAGCCCGCAGGCTATGGCTTCTATGCACGCTATCGCTTCTATTTCTACCGTGGCGGAATGTACGTACAAATCTGCTTTTCCCAAAGCTTGTACAAGTTCGTTTTTCGGCAAAAAACTAAAAACAACGGCTACGTTTGATTTATCAGCCTGTTTTTTTAATTTACCTTGCATCGGGCCGTGGCCGTAGAGCGTTAAATGGATTTTATCCCTGTATTTGCTTTTAGCTATCCCGTCAATCAGAGTCTTCTGGTTCTTTTCGTTAGAGAGCCTGCCCACCATAACAATTTCAAACTTATCATTTTTTACATAACTTTGCGGCGGTGCAAACTGCGGATCGTATCCGTTGGATATTACGTAAGTCTGCGCTTTGTATTTATGGTTTGCAAGCTGTTCTGCTATAAATTCCGAAGGGCAATGTATACTGTTAAAACGCCTGTAAAACCTGTGCCTGAAATAAAAATATATAAAAGTATTAAAAGGTTTCAGCCAGCCCATGTGGGCGTTAAAAGATATATTTTCCGGCTGGACGTGGAACGCCGCCGTTGTTGGTATACCCATTTCATCGGCAACCTGTTTACATTTTATTTCAAACTTAAAAGGGCAGATAAAGTGAACAAGGTCTGCACCTTCAAATAAACTGCGTACTTTTTCTTTATCGAACTTTGCAAATTTAAACTGGTTGCGTGCAGACACTTCCGTTAAAAGCGGAACATACCTTTCTTTGGCGCAAAAGTCATGTTCGCCTTCCGCCCCTATCGCCGCAATCTTTACCGTGTGCCCGCGTGCACGCAATCCGTCGGCAAGGCGGCGCGCCGTCATAACCGTGCCGTTTGTAAGCAAGTCTATAAAATCAAGTACGATAACTATTTTCATAATTCTTCTGATGTGTAATTAATTTTGTCCCTTATATTATGAATTTTTATCGTTCGTTTTTATATCAGAATATTACATCTTATTGCAATATTTTATTTAAAATATCTGTTGTTTTTCCGCCAGTCGGTAGGCGTTTGCCCCACTATGCTTTTAAACACCGCCTGAAAGTAGCTTTGCGAAGAAAATGAAAGAAAATTAGCGATTTCTGCAAGAGATTTATCGGTAAACTGCAAATAATAGCAAGATTTTTTTATTTTTTCTTCGTTTACAAACTGTATAAGCGTTTTGCCCGTTTCCTTTTTAAATCTGGTAAAAAGATAGCGTTTGTTGGCTTTTATCGCTTTAGCAATATCGTCCGCCGTAAGTTTTACCGTAATGTTATTTTTGATATACGTAACGGCACGGTTTATGGTGGGGTTATCCGTTTTGTTGTCAAGATAATTTTTTACCAGTTTAGCAAAATCTATTGTAGCGTTTGTAATAAGATTTTTTAAATCTTCTTCATTTGAAACTGAATTTATTTTCCTTAGGTAATACCGCTGGGTTTCTTCTAAATCTACCGAAGGGATACCGCTTTTTAACGCAATGGTTTCTGCGGTAAATATACGGCTGAAAGCCATAACTTTTAATTCGGACACATTCCCGCAATAACTATTTTGCACCGTTAAAGGGTCTTCCGTTCTTTCTAAAAAATCAGCAAGACCTTCTATATCGCCGTCAAGAATAAAGTAATTGAGCGATAGTTTATAGTTGGCTGCATGCTCGGCATCCAGTTTATCCTGCTTGATTGTCTCTATGTTGTATTCATTGTAGGCAAAAGCAATTCTGTCTAAAGTTTCAGAATCATACGCCGCCACTATCTTATGGGACGGTCTTATTTCGTCATTCAAAATAAGGTTTACGTTAGACAAAAGCTCTATAAGGCTATTCTGGTCAAGCGGCTTTACGTTAAGCATATATTTTGCCAGTTTATAAGTTGTATCTTCGCTTAAATTTACTTTTTTTAAATAATTTTCCACTTCCTTTTCTGTTGTGGTGTGCGAAGCAATAGGACCAACAAATACAAATTCGTTTGTTGATCTGTTGAATACAACCCCCATAAGGATAAGGTCAGACGTAACAAAATAGAGCACGTTTTCTTCTGAAAATTTATTATAAACAGGCTTTATTTTTCCTACGATGTAATCTAAGCCGTTCTCTTCGGTAGTTATATCAAACGGTTCAAAATGAGTTATTCCGCCTGTAAATTGACCGTAAGCAATAGGGATATTAAACGCTTTGCTCAACGTTTTTAAATAGTGGTTGAATTTATCCTTTTCCATGATGCTTTTGCGTTTTTAAGCAATTAATTAAAACGCCCAGTTGCCGTCTTTAAAAATCTGTACCCTTTTGCCGTCTTTGGTTATGCCTACTACAGATAAATCTTTGCTGCCGATCATAAAGTCTACGTGTATCATAGAATCGTTTATGCCGATCTCTTTGCACTGTTCCATAGAAAGTTCTTCGTAGTTTTCAAGGCAGTTGTTAAAGCCCCTGCCAAGAGCAAGATGGCAGCTTGCGTTTTCGTCAAAAAGAGTGTTGTAAAAAAGTATGCCGGTGTTGTTTATGGGTGAATCGTAGGCTATAAGCGCACATTCGCCAAGGTAAGACGCACCTTCGTCCATATGCACCATTTTATCAAGCAAATCGCCGTTCTTTTCTGCAAACGTCTTTACTACCTTGCCGTCTTTGAATTCTACCCAAAAATTTTCTATAAGTTTCCCTTGGTAAGAAAGCGGTTTGGTTGCCACTACCTTTCCGTCTGCCCTGCCGCGCATGGGGGATGTAAATACTTCTTCGGTAGGGATGTTGGGGTTAAAATAAATATTTTTATCTAACGTTGTTTCTCCGCCGCCGCAGAAGATTCCCCTGTCTATAAGCCCTACGGTAAAATCTGTTCCGTTGGAACTTTTATATTCTAACTTGTCAAACTTGTAAGAATTTAAAAATTTGCAGCGTTTATCAAGGGTTGCGTTGTGCTTTTCCCACGTGGCAACGGGGTCTTCTGATACACGTGAAGTATATAAAATTGCATCCCAAAGTTTTTCTACAGCGTCTTCTTCACTTAAACCGGGGAACACTTTTTTAGCCCACTCTTTGCTTGGAACGGCTGCTATGCACCACTGGTATTTATTTTCCATTGCGTCGTGATAGGGTTTTATAAAAGGGTACCTTGCGGCAGAAGCTTTTGCTATCTTTTCGCTGTCGGTGCCGTTAAGCCCGTCGGGGTCGTCAGAATCTATCCATAAATAGCAAGGCAAAACTTCGCTGCGGCGCTTAAGCTTTGCTTCGTCTACGATAGTAAATTCAGATAATGTTTCAAGCGACCTGTGAATGTAGTTCAGTTTTGTTATGGGCATATAGCTCCATTCTACCGTAACACGTTTTGCGCCCGCTTGGTAGCATTTTTCTACACACATTGCAACAAAATCGGGGTAGTCAAGGTTACAGCAAATAGTAACTTCCTGCCCCGGTTGCACGTTTAACCCGCTTTTTACAATAAGCTCAGCATATTTTTCTAATCTTTTATTATCCATAATAAATAAACCCCTATTAATTTCTTTTATTAGATTGTAGCAAAGTTAAAATATTTAGTCAATTTATTTGTCGTATTTAAAATTATAATAAATTAAGCTGATTAACTTGGCAAAAAAGTAACCCACCCGCTAAGCGGGTGGTTCTTCATTTTCGGGCATAGCCCTAG
>JAJQDC010000037.1 GCA_021202395.1 Clostridia bacterium
CCGCAGTTTATCAACGGCCTTTTTTTTTTCAATATAACACCCCAAAAAAGCAAGCTTAATAAAACCGCGGCTATAAATTATAAATTTTTAAAAAAAAGCACAACACATCTCCTTATTATAAAAAAAGACGCCGCATGCACCATACTTGGTGCATGCGGCGGTTCTTTATGTCCTTTACTTATCTTCAAAAAGTTTCTTTTTATATAACGTTATTACTATGTGTACGGTGCATATTACCGCACATACGGCGGTAAGTACCCAGAATACAGTATCCTGAAATGTTCCGCTGCCAAGTGTATACACAATCTTTCCGCCAACGTCGAATACGGCGTGCAATACTACAGAAGCCCATATATTGCCCGTTTTTACGTACACAAACGAGAACATCAGCCCCGTAAGGAAGGTGTATCCTACCTGAAGCAGCGTTTCGCCTATGGCTGCACCTGAAAGCAGGTTAAAAAGGTGGCATAGTGCAAAAATAGCGCTCTCTGCTATAACGGCAACCAGCGGCTTATTCTTTATAACTTCGTTTAAAATAGAAAGCAACAGCCCGCGGAAGAGCATCTCTTCCATAATGGCTATAAGTATGCAGTCTAATATAAACAGCCATAGTATGCTGTACCTGTCTATTGTAGCCGTACCCGATATAAGCGCATAAAAGGGGAAGTTTGCTGCAGAAACCAGCAGGCACGGTATGCACCACAAAAGCGCTTTGCCGTAATTTTCTCTTTTGTATATAAAGGCGTTTTTGTACCCGCACAGCAAAATAATTACGGCTATGGCAACAGCCGCCACACCGCGACCTATGCAGTCGTTTATAAGCGTGTTTGTCGTTTCGTCTGCAGATATATCAACGCCGTATATGCTGAATATGCACAGCGCAACGCATGCGGCAATTCCTGTAATTAATGTAAGTACGGTATATTTCTTCACAAAAAACTCCTTTACAATATTATAAAATATCCCGCTTTAATTAGCAAGTATTTTCGGCGTTTAATAAAATGGCTGCGGCGTAAGTAGCGTCAGCTGTAATTTTTTGGTATAATACATTCAGATAACTGTAAAAACTTTTCAGAAAAAATTTTTAAATTCAATGCAACCTTTGCGGCTGAAACCGTACTTAATAGATAAGGAGGGCCACTTACTTATGGAAGACCAGCAGATTATCGCTTTATATTTTTCACGAGACCACGAAGCGATAAAACAAACCGACGTAAAATACGGCAAGCTATGTTACTCTGTTGCCAACGGAATTTTGCACCGTAAAGAAGACAACGAAGAGTGCGTAAACGATACATACCTTGCCGCATGGAACGCAATGCCGCCGCAAAGGCCGCAATATCTTTCGTCTTTTTTATGCCGCATAACGCGGAATCTGTCGTTAAAAAAGTACGAAAAATTGCACGCCCAAAAGCGCGGTAGTGAATTTGAGCTTTCTTTAGAAGAGCTGCAAGACGTCCTGCCTTCGGGCAGCGACGTACACAGTGCGGTAGAAAGCAAAGAACTTGGCGAAGCAATATCAAGATTTTTGTATTCACTTCGCAAAGAAGAACGCAATGTCTTTATAAAAAGATATTGGTACTTCGACCCTATAAAGAGCATAGCCGCCGACTATTCTTACAGCGAAAGCAAAGTAAAATCTTTGCTATCCCGCTTAAGGGCGCGGCTGAAAGAATTTCTTGAGAAGGAGAATTTGTTATGACAGGTATGGATTTGGTTAATGCGTTTGGCTTTATAGACGACAGTTTAGTTTTTGACGCAGCAAACGACAAGCCCGAATCGGGCAAAGCAAAAGGCTTTGGCGGCGGCGGTATAAAAAATCCCAAGCCGGACAAGCCCCCCCGCGGCGGCGTAAAAGCAAAGGCGCTTATAATCGGTATTTGCGCCATAGTTGCCGCCGTAGCTATAGTTTTTGTAATACTTTTTGCTACCGGCGTATTCAGTAGCAGCAAAGAAAAGCAGATCCCCGTTTACCAGGGTATGACCATCTCTGCGGCAGACGGCAGCACGGCTTCAGCTTCTTCTTATAAGCTTGCTTCGGGCGAGCTTGAAGGCAGCAGCTACTACGGTGATTACGAAGGTAAAGATAACGACATAGACTACGAAAAACCTTACGGCGACAACACCCCCACAATAGAGCAGGAAGTAGAAAGCACCCTTCTTGTAACGGGCGCCGGAGAAAGCATTTACTATGCAAGCGTAGACGAAGATATCTACATCACCGTAATATTTTCTAACCCCGACGGTTACGAAATTTTATCATTTATAATAAACGGCACAAAATACACCAGCTACATGTTTGAAAGCGGCAGCGACCTTGAAAATATTATTATTAAGGTAAACGTCGGCTCTGTGGCAGGCATAATAGAATACACCATATCAGAAATAAAGTACGTAGACGGCACCGAAATCAAAGACGTTGCCTTAAACGGCGACACGGTAATAAAGTGCGGCGTGCGCTCTTCTTCTGCTATGACGTACACAACCGTCTCTCAGGAAGAAATAACGCTTACCAGCATATCTTTCACCGCCAATATAGTTGATTTATACGACCTGATAGAATATTCCGACGGCTATATAAAGGCTGTATTATACGACGGCGAAAGCCTTGTTTCTACACAGGATCTTGCCCTTGGCTCCAACACCATACAGTTCACCGGCCTTTCGCCCAACACGCTTTACCAGTACGCGGTAGTAGCTTATTACGACGATTTATCAGGCAGCGGCACAGCCTTGAACTATCTGTACACCAATTCGGTATACACCGCAGCCGTAGTGCTCTTTGACGACGTAACTGTCGGTCAGGAAGGCATATCCTTCGGTTACAGCTGGTACACGGGCTATACAAATAATTCCATAACAAAGCTCACCTTAACGGGCGGCGGCGCCACAACGGAATTATCTGCAAGCGCGCAAGAAGCAGGCAGCCTGCTTTCCGATACAGAGTACACGTTAACCGCCTACTATGTTGGCGTTAACAGCACAACCGAAAGCATTTCGCTCACCTTTACAACCCTTGCAAAAGCCGTTCCCACGGTAGAAATCAGCAGCTTAAGCAGCTCTCAGGATGGCATAACATATTCCCTTATAATTGCCGATACCGATAACGTCGGTTCAATAACTTCCGTAACTGCAACGTTAAACGGCGAAGTAGCAGCAACGTCAACTTCAGTAACGGGCACATTGAGCGGTCTTCTTTCCGACAACACCTATATGGTAAAGGTAGTTTACACCTACAACCTTAACGACGGAACGGGCGACCACACGGCAGAAGTTTCTCAGGAAATAGCAACCCTTGCCAAGGCAGAACCCATCGTAGAGATAAGCAGCTTAGCAAGCACTCAGGAAGAAATTTCTTACAAGCTTGCCATAACCGATACCGATAACGTCGGTTCAGTTACTTCCGTTACTGCAACGTTAAACGGCGAAGTAGCTGCAACGTCAACTTCAGTAACAGGCACATTGAGCAACCTGCTTTCCGATAACACCTATACGGTAAAGGTAGTTTACACCTATAACCTTAACGACGGAACGGGCGACCACACGGCGGAAGTTTCTCAGGAAATAGCAACCCTTGCTAAGGCAACGCCTACCGTAGAGATAAGCAGTATATCAAGCACCCAGGAAGAAGTTTCTTACAAGCTTGCTATAACCGATACAGATAGTGTTGGTTCAGTTACTTCAGTTACGGCAACGTTAAACGGCGAAGTAGCGGCAACGTCAACGGCGGTAACGGGCACATTGAGCAACCTGCTTTCCGACAACACCTATACGGTAAAGGTAGTTTATACCTACAACCTTAACGACGGAACGGGCGACCACACGGCGGAAGTATCTCAGGAAATAGCAACCCTTGCTAAGGCAACGCCCGTTGTCGGCATAAAACTTACCGATAGCAGCACTTCAAGCCTTACATTCGGTTTATCTTATACCGATACCGATGAAGTCGGCTCTATCACCGCAATAGGCTTCTACAACGGCGATACGCTTGTTCAGTCGGTAAGCACTTCTGCAACAACCGCTTCGTTTGCAAGCCTTACTTCTTATACGCAGTATTCGCTTGTAGTTTCTTACAGCTACGATCTTAATGACGGGCAGGGAACGGTAAGCACATCGCAAAGCTTATCTGTATATACAGATCCCGTTATAGAGTTCCAGTCTGTAAAGGTGCTCAACACCAGCGCCGTAAGCGAAAACGAAACAATAATTTTGCAGGCAACAATGAACAACCCCAGCGGCGTTACGTTTAAATCTGTTGTGGTTAACGGTGCAACTTACAGCGTTTCTTCGGTAAGCACCCAAACTTCGCTCCGTGCCGAAATTTTGAATGACGGCCAGTTTGCAGGCGGCGATACAGACCTTACCATAACGCAGATTATCTGCACAATAGGCGGCAATACATACACGGTAGACGTATCTTCAAACAACACCGCAAGCGTATTCATAAACGGCGAACTTACCGTTCAAAGCCTTGCAATAGCCCGCAAAAATGACAGCGGCGAGTATGAAGAGACCAACTACGGCTTTGCTTCTGAACAGCTGTATTACATGATAAACTTATCTAACGCAACCGAATACAACATTTACAGCGTTACAATAGGCAGCAATACCTACGATTCCAATGATATAACAATATCAGAAGATTACCAGACCGTTTATATCGCAATAGAAAGCGATAAGGTTTATTATGACGGTGGAACTACAGCTGATTATGGCGTAGGTTATGCAAGTTTAAGTAGCATAAGTTATTCAAATACCAGCTTAGATAAAACTAAATCAGTAGATTTATCTGCATCATTTATACGTTTAAGCAGTGATAGCATTGTAGAAATTACCACAGCAGACGATTTGTTAAAGGTAGACGGCTACGAATATTACAAGCTTATGAACAATATAGATTTAGACGGCAAAGAATGGGCTAATATGGGTAATGATATGTATGGCGTATTCGACGGCAACGGCTATACTATAAGCAATATGTCATCAGTTACTACATATTCCGATACCGACCTGTATCTTGGTTTGTTTAAGTATGCTTGTGGAGTTGTAATAAACCTTAACATAACAGACGCACTTTATATGGTAACGGTAAATAATACTACTGGTAATATTTATGACATTTATGCAGGCGGCATAACTGCTTACAACAGCGGCAATAATAATGGCATTATTTTTATAGATAACTGCTCGGTAGATATTTCTATGCAGATAACAACTAACAATAAAAATAGTACAATTTCTGCTGGTGGTGTTACTGGCTTTTTGGATGCGGGTACTATTTCATTAACTAACATTAATATAAACGCTACTATATCGATTAATGCCGAAACTGGTGCTATTTATATTGGCGGCTTGTTTGGCGGCGGTAATGGCTGGGAAAAGACCATAATAACCGATATAGCAGTAACGTTAAAAGCAAGTACTTCAGCAGACTCTTATTTTGCAGGTGCTTACTATGCCGCAGGATCCTTTGCTTCTCTTGAAACTTCAAACTTAACGGCAGACTGCACAATTACTGACCAAGACGGCGAAAATATAATATACGGCGTAGGCGATTACGAATTTACTTACGAAAACGGAACGTATATACTCTCTAATTACGTAGGTTCAGCAACCAGTCTTACATTGCCGGAAACATTTAACGGCAATACCTATATAATAGGTTCATATGCTTTCCAGTATAGCACAACTCTTGAATACGTTGTAATACCTGAAGGCATTACAAGAATAAACGAAGGTGCGTTCCAGTATTGCACATCGCTTGTAAGTATAACAATACCGAGCACGGTAACGTATATAGATGAACGTGCATTTGAAGGCTGCACATCGCTTGTAAGTATAGTTATACCGGAAGGCGTTACCACAATCGGTAGCCATATGTTCAGGAGTTGTACATCGCTTGAAAGTGTTACATTACCGAGCACGGTAACATCTATAGGAAATTCAGTATTCTATAACTGTACTTCACTTGTAAGCATAGTTATACCTGATGGCGTAACATCAATAGGTGATGCTTTCTATGGTTGCACATCGCTTGTAAGTATAGTTATACCCGACGGGGTTACAACTTTCAGCGACTACACGTTCTATGGTTGCACTTCGCTTGTAAGTATAACGATTGGTGGCGATTTCTATTACTTAGGTACAGGTGTGTTTGCATACTGCACTGCATTAAATACAATATACTTCAACGGCACAGCCGAAGAATTTGATAGTATAGATGTAGGTGATAGAAATACAGAATTTACTTCGGCAACGGTTTACTACTACAGCGAAAGTGAGCCTACACAAAGTGGTAATTACTGGCATTATGTAGATGGTGTTGCTACAGCCTGGTAATATATCCTCCTTATTTTAAAAGGCAGGGGAACCTTCCCCTGCCTTTTATTTCGCCTTTTTAAAATTTTTATTGTCCCACCCGCCCCAAAAAAAAGAAAACCCGCCCAAACACATCGTCATTCTGAGCGCAGTCGAAAAATCCCGCGGGAGCGGCATCGAGCCGCGGCTCGCGAACGACCAACTACGTCATCAGAAGCGATGTTTAAAAATAATAACGTTCTTTTTTAAAGCGGTGATAAGCATTGAACGGGCGGAAATGCTATTCGGGCGCCAGCCGCTACGCTCTGGCGAGATTGCCACGCTACGCTCGCAATGACGTGCTTGGTCAGCCGTCTTTATAAGAAAAGGGGAGAAACGCCACCCCCTTGCCTTCCCCTTTTATGGGGGAAGGTGCCACATAGTGGCGGATGAGGGGATAATAACGTATACCTTATTCTTATCTACATCAACTGCGTTTTTTAATTATAGCCCGTTCAGCAATAGCTACCAGGGCATACATTCCCCCTGCAAGGATGCAAAGAATTATCGTTGCCGCCATAACAAGGTCAAGCTTAAACACCTGACCGCCGTAAACTATAAGGTACCCCAGCCCCGCACGCGACACAATGTATTCGCCCATTATAGAGCCTATCCAGGCAAGCCCAACCGCAACCTTTAACGTGTTCATAAAAGCGGGCAGCGAGCATGGTATTACAAGCTTTGTAAGTATAGTAACTTTGCTTGCACCCATAGACTTCATTAAAAGCAGTTTTGTTTTGTCTACCGAAATAAACCCCGCAAGCATATTCATTATGCAGACGATTATGCTTACAAGTATAGTCATAAAAATTATTGCGCTGTACCCCGTACCCATCCATATTATAATCAAAGGTCCAAGCGCAATTTTGGGCAGGGCGTTAAGCACTACAATATACGGCTCAAACACGTTTCTTATGTGTTCGTTAAGCCATAGTAGCACGGCAATCAGGTAACCGAGCACTACAGCCACGGCAAAACCGATAAGCGTTTCCATAAGTGTTATGCCTATATGGTAAAACAGCGTGCCGGCCTTTGCAAGGCTTACTATGGCAGATACCACGCGCGACGGACTGCTTGTAATAAACGGGTCTATAATTTCAAGGTAAGCAAAAAGCTCCCACAGCCCGAAAAGAATTACAAGTATCCCCAGCTGAGCCGTATGTACTAAAATTCTGTTGCGCTTTATTTTTTTAAGGTACAGCGCGTGCTGCGCCGAAAAATTGTTTGTTGTTTTGTGTTTCATAAGCATACCGTTAATATATTTTTTACTGCAATGTAAAGCTGTAAAGGTGTAAGGGTGTTTGTTCTTTCCTTACCTTATTTTTAGCTAATCGGCTTACCAAGTGCGTCATCTTGAGCGAAACGTAGTGAAGTCGAAGGCTATCTGCGCCTTATTATCTGAAACCTTTTATATTAAGGTGCGCAGAGTGTCGCTTCGCTCGCGCGCGAGAACTCGCGGACGATTAAGTAATACCGCCCGTTCAATGCTTATCACCGCATTACAAAAGAACGTATTGTTTTTAAACAACGCTTTTGGCGATGAGCCTGCTGGTCGCCAGTTCTGGCGGGATTGCCACGCGGTAGAGTCTGTTTTGCGCACATTTATCTAAAACTTTTAAAAATAAGGTGCGCAAAGTAGCGCTATCGCTCACGCGCAATGACGGTTAGTTTTCTGTCGTTTATAATGCGGTTGACGTTATTATCCTCTCATCCGCCCGATAGGCACCCCCCCCCATAAAAGGGTAAGGTAAGGGTGCCGTTAATTCAGCCATATTCCTGCACCAATTCAAATACCAAGCTCTTTTCGCAGTAGCTCAAACATGGCGGCAAACTCTCCGCATTCCCTGCGCTTTTTGGGGCTGCCGTCGCCGAACGTTATCCTGTGTTCGCCCACCACGCGGGCGGGGCGGCAAGACAGCACTATAACTTTATCAGAAAGCGCTATCGCTTCCGAAATATCGTGGGTAACCAAAAGGGCTGTCTTGTTCTCTTCCTTAATAATAGCCTGCACGTCGTCGCAGACGGCAAGTCTTGTCTGGTAGTCTAAAGCGGAAAACGGTTCGTCTAAAAGCAGCGTCTGCGGCTGTGCAGCCAGCGTGCGTATAAGGGCAACCCGTTGCCGCATACCGCCTGAAAGTTGTGAAGGGCTCTTTTTAAGAAAGTCTTTCAGCCCGTACTTTTCTGCAAGCGCCAGCGCCTTTTTTCTCATCTCTGCTGTGTTGGTTTTCTTAACTTCAAGCGGCAGGTAAATATTCTGTTCTACCGTGCGCCAGGGGAACAGCGCATCTGTCTGCAGCATATAGCCGAACTGTCCGCCGCCCCGTTCTATCTGCCCTTCGGTTGGGGCAATCAGCCCTGCCGCAAGCGACAGTATGGTGCTTTTACCGCAGCCGGAAGGTCCTATAACGGCTACAAATTCCCCTTCGTCAACTTCAAAATTAAGATTTTCTAACGCCTTTGTTTCGCCCGTAAGGGTATGGTAGGTAAAGCCTACGTCTTTAAATTTCAGGTTCATGCGTAAACTTCTTCATACACCTTCTGCGCCGTTTCGGTAATCACAAGGTCGCCAAAATCTACCCTGCGCTCAAGCTCGCCCGCACTGTCTATTATGTCAAGCAGCCTTTCGTAAGCCTGTTCTTCCATAGCCATGTTAGTAACCCAAGCGTCTATATCCTTGTAACTTTGCACGCTGTTTGCAAGGCTCTCTGCGCTTGTTCCGTCAAAGTAAGCGGTAAGGTACCCTGCAACAACGGTGCTGCTGTTTTCATTTATGAATTTAACGGCTTTTGTTACCGCGCGCAGTAAGCCTTCTATCCTGTCGGGGTTGCTCTGTATATAGCTGCTTTTTGCCATAAAGCAGGTATAAGGTATCTCGCCCGCCTGTTCGCCTACGGAAGCAACTATATACCCCTTGCCGGCGTTTACGTATTCGGTAGCCGTCGGCTCAAACATAGTGCAGTAGTCTGCAATGCCGCTTTCAAACGCCGCAGTCATGTAGTTAAAGTCTACGTCGTAATTAAGGGTGGCGTTGATACCTAAATTTTTAAGCGTGTATTCAAACGTCATAGCGGGCACGCCGCCCTGCCTGCCGGCAAGTATAGTTTTGCCTTCAAGGTTGCTCCAGCTGAATGTTGCCGCTTCGTCTGTACGGGAAACCAAAAAACTTCCGTCGCGCTTGGTCAGCTGGCCGAATACCTGCGGTGCGTCAGAAGAGCCGCCTATAACTACGTAAAGCGCAGCTTCAGGTCCGCAAAAGCCGACGTCTGCCGAGCCGGAAAGTACGGCTGCCATGGTGTTGTCTGCACCGCCGCCGTTGGTAAATTCCACTTCAAAACCTTCTTCTTCGTAATATCCCAGTGCGTCTGCAAGGTACATCGGCGCATAAAATACCGAGTGGGTTACTTCGTTAATTTTAAGCACGCCGCTGTCAGAACCGCAGCCTGCAAGCGAAAGGGGGATGCTTACCGCCGCAACGGCGGCAGCCAATATAGCAAAAATTGTCTTTTTCATTTTTTACTGCCTTTTTAAAATTTTAATAATACATTCTATGCGCCGCCCGTAACGTTTGACAATCACCCGCATTTTATGTTATAGTAAACAGGAATTTTCAGCGGAGTATTTTTATGGAAAAATCGTATAACCCAAAATCTTTTGAAGACAGAATATATAAAATGTGGGAAGATGACGGCTGTTTCCGTGCCGAAAGGGACGATAACAAGGTGCCGTTTACTATAATGATGCCGCCCCCCAACATAACGGGGCAGCTTCATATGGGGCACGCCTTAGACGAAACGTATCAGGACACTTTGATCCGTTTTAAGCGTATGCAGGGCTACTGCGCGCTGTGGCTGCCCGGTACCGACCACGCTTCTATTGCTACCGAAGTAAAAATTGTTGATATGCTTAAATCTAAAGGTATCAATAAAGAAGATTTAGCCCGCGAAGAATTTTTAGACTATGCGTGGGAGTGGAAAGAAAAGTACGGCGGCAGAATCATCACCCAGCTCAAAAAACTCGGAGCTTCCTGCGACTGGTCGCGCTTAGCGTTCACCATGGACGAAAAGTGTTCCCGCGCGGTAAGGGAAGTGTTTGTAAACCTTTACAACAAGGGGCTTATTTACCACGGCAGCAGGATAATCAACTGGTGCCCGTGCTGTAAAACCGCCCTTTCCGACGCAGAAGTGGAGTATGCAGACGAAGATTCTTACTTCTGGCATTTAAAGTATTTTCTGGAAGGTTCCGATTCGGAAGGGCTTGTAGTTGCAACCACCCGCCCCGAAACTATGTTCGGCGACACCGCCGTTGCTGTAAACCCCAAAGATCCCCGTTACAAGCACCTTATCGGCAAAAACGTTATACTGCCCATTGTAAATAAACCTATCCCCATCGTGGGCGACGAGCACGCTGATATGGAATACGGCACGGGCTGCGTTAAAATTACCCCCGCACACGACCCCAACGACTTTGAAGTAGGTTTACGCCACAACCTTGAAGTTGTAAAGGTCATGAATGACGACGGCACAATGAACTCTTTGGCAGGCAAGTACTGCGGTATGGACCGTTACGAGTGCCGCAAAGCGGTGGTAGAAGATTTAAAGGCAAGCGGCAACCTTGTAAAGATAGAGCCGCACACGCACAGCGTAGGGCATTGTTACCGCTGCCACTCTACGGTAGAGCCCATTGTTTCTAAACAGTGGTTTGTAAAGATGGAGCCGCTCGCCCGCCCCGCAATTCATGCGGTTATGGATAAAAAGACTACGTTCATCCCCGAACGTTTTGCAAAGACATACTACAACTGGATGGAAAATGTCAAGGACTGGTGTATATCCCGCCAGCTCTGGTGGGGGCACCGTATCCCCATCTGGTACTGCGACGACTGCGGCGCCGTAATCTGCGAAAAGGAAGACCCCGCGGTCTGCCCCAAGTGCGGCAGCAGCCATATCCGCCAGGATGAAGACGTGCTTGATACATGGTTCTCTTCGGCGCTGTGGCCCTTCTCTACACTGGGCTTCCCCGAAGACACTTCCGACCTTGAATACTTTTACCCCACAGACGTACTGGTAACGGGCTACGATATAATATTCTTCTGGGTTGCCAGAATGATCTTTTCCGGGCTGGAGCATATGCGCAAGGTGCCCTTCAGGTACGTCCTTATGCACGGCATCGTGCGCGACGACCAGGGGCGTAAAATGTCTAAATCTCTCGGCAACGGCATAGACCCGTTAGAGATTATAGATAAATACGGCGCAGACAGTTTAAGGTTTTCCCTTATACAGGGCGTGGCTACGGGCAACGACGTTCGCTTTTCTGACGCAAAGGTGCAGTCTGCCGCAGGCTTTATGAATAAGATATGGAACGCCAGCCGTTACGTAATAAATAATTGCGAAGGCAGGAACATAAAGCCCATAAATGAAGTAAAGCTAAACCATGCGGATAAATGGATAATATCCCGCCTGCAATCTGCCATACGCGACGTAACGCTTGCGCTTGATAAATTTGAACTGGGCGTTGCCTGCCAGACGGCTTACGACTTTATGTGGTACGACTTCTGCGACTGGTATATAGAACTTACCAAGTCTGCCCTGTGGTCAGACGACGACGCCAAAAAGGACAACACCGTATCTGTTTTACTGTTCGTGTTAAAAGATGCAATAAAGCTTTTGCACCCCTTTATACCGTACATTACCGAAGAGATATGGCAGAATATACCAGGTACCGAAGGATCTGTAATGCTTGCGGCATATCCCCGCTACAATTCCCGCCTTACATACCGTAAAGAAGCGGCTGTGTTCCAGGGCGTTATGGATATAATTAAAGCAGTACGTAACCTTAAAACAGAAACGGGCTGCGCTCCTTCCAAAAAGGTTTCGCTGTATTTAATTACCGACAGCAAGCGCGTTATATCCGCCAACGAAGACAGTATTAAACGCCTTGCGGGCGCTTCAGAAATCAAGTTTATTACATCCGCACAGGAAGCTGGCGAAAATGCCGCTACAAAGGTAGTGGGCTGCGCTACGGTGCTTGTGCCTATGGGCGACCTTGTAGATATACAAAAAGAGCGTATCCGTCTGGAAGGCGAGCTTGAAAAAGTTATGTCAGAGATCCGCCGTGCCGACGGCAAGCTCAACAACCCCGGGTTTGTTGCAAAGGCGCCCAAAAAGCTTATAGACGAAGAGCGCGCCAAGCTTGACAAATATTTAGAAATGAAAGAGCGTTTAGACGGGCAGATAAAAGCTTTAAAGTGATAATAGTATAAACGGCTTTACGTCATCCTTCGCTATTGTTCAGGATGAC
Organism: Clostridia bacterium; assembly: GCA_021202395.1. Classification (GTDB taxonomy): domain Bacteria; phylum Bacillota; class Clostridia; order Christensenellales; family Borkfalkiaceae; genus Coproplasma. The sequence goes on from JAJQDC010000037.1 coordinate 12,652, forward strand.
GAACTCTGTGGGGTAGGGAAGTACAATACCGCACCTTGCCCCCTCTGTGGGGTAGGGAAGTACAATACCGCACCTTGCCTTCCCCTTTTATGGGGGAAGGTGTCGGCGTAGCCGACGGATGAGGGGATTATTTTTACCGCATTGTAAAGCGTAAATGAAGAAAAATAAGGAAAGGCAGGAATATCCCCTCATCTGCGCCCATTTATCTGAAATTTTTATAATGTTGTGCGCAGAGTTTCGCTACACTCACGCAGTCCTTACAGGACAGCTTCCCCCATAGAAGGGGAAGCCAAGAGCGGGACAACGTATCGGACCTTCTGTCATTCAGAGCGAAAGCGAAGAATCGTATAAAAGTGGTACGGTAATGTGCTACTTACAACCAAATAATCAATTAATTCCAATATATGTGCCGTCCTTTTTAGGGCGGCACGATAAAAATAAAAGGAGATTTATGGCAAAAAGAAAATCTAAAAAAAGTAAAAACGGCAAGCTGATAATTGTTGTTGCAATAATTCTTGTAATAATAATTGCGGCTATGGCTATTCTTTACTACGTCAAGCCAGAAATTTACGACGCTATCTTTGAGCTTATACATACCGACTCTCCGTACGACAATGCCGATGGCGGCGACTCTGATGCCGGTTCAGAAAACGATAACGGAAACAGCGGCAGTGCCGATAGCGATTCCGGCAATACCGATAGCAGCAGCGACGTAACCGAAGGCAATGCAGAAGACATAGTAAATGCCGACCTTTCTATCCACTTTCTTGAACTCGGCAATAAATATGCAGGGGATAGCGTGCTTATCAAGTGCGGCGATATCGAAGTACTGATTGACGCAGGTTCAAGGCAGGGTAGTGCGACTACCATAAAAAGTTACGTAGACCAGTATTGCACCGACGGCGTGCTTGAATACGTAATAGCCACCCATTCAGACCAGGACCATATAGCAGGCTTTTACGGCAACTCAGGCAGCGGCACCCGTACTGGTATATTGTACCAGTATGAGATTGAAACGCTTATAATGTACGATAACAGCATTTCTACCAGCAATATAGCGGCTAATTTTGAATCTGCAGTAGCAAGCCTTGCCGAAAGCGGCACCGCCGTTTACACCGCCAGCCAGTGTTACGAAGAAAAGGACGGCGCACAAAGGCAGTATTACATTGACGAAGAGCAGAACATATCAATTAATATATTATACAATTATTACTATTACAATGTAGATACGAGTGATAACAATAACCACTCTGTTGTAATGCTTTTAACACAGCAGACAGAAAGCGGTAACCTTAACTACCTGTTTACGGGAGACTTGGAAGAAGACGGCGAAAGCAGGATGGTAGATTACTATGCAGATTCTTCTAACAGCCAGTCAGAATACGACGTTTTGCCAGAAGTGGTACTTTACAAAGCAGGGCACCACGGCAGCAAAACATCGTCTACCGCAAAGCTTCTTGCCGTAATAAAACCCCAGAACGTGGCGGTATGCTGCTGCTGCGGTTCACCCGAATATACTACCAATAACGACAACACTTTCCCCACGCAGACAATGATTACAAATGTAAGCAAATATACCGAAAACGTTTACGTAACTACTCTTGCGGTAATAGAAGATTTTGAGAATGAAAAGTATGACTATACTTCAATGAACGGCAATATAGTGTTCTATTACTCTCTGGCAGAAGGGGAAGAAACCGCAAGCTTAAAGCTGTGGTGTTCCAACGATACCACAAAGCTAAAAGACACCGACTGGTTTGCCGCCAACCGTAAATGGGAGTAATATTATATAAATATAAACGTAGCAATAATACTTTATTTCAACTAACTGTTGACAAACCAAAAATAATGCTGTATAATAAAAATACAACAAGAGGCAGTACCTAAACGGTTAGCCTGTTTTGACTAAAAAATAGTCCGCCAGACTTTTACCATCAGTAGGCGGCTATTTTTTTATGCAGTGAATTACTATCTGATTGTCTGTAACTTTAAAATAAGATACGACGTTTATCTCAACCAAGTAGTTAAGAATAGACACAATAGTACTTAAATCCATAAAAATCACCTCCTTCGGGATAGATTTTCATCAACCACCCTCTGAAAGGCTGAACCGCCAAGGTACATATTCCCTTGTTGCAGCAACAGTACGTTGCACTTTAATTATACTACATAACAAAACATTTGTCAAGATTATTTAGAACGTATGTTTTAAATAATCTTTATTTGTTTTTACCGTTGACGTCATAAGCAAAATATGATAAACTTAATATTGTTAAATTTATCAGGGAATACAAATGAAAAAAGATAAAGAGATAAAACACTACGACTTTACAAAAAAACCGTTAAAACCGAGCCGTCTTTTTATGGGCTTAATAAAACTTTTTGCTATGACGCCCGTGCTTGCCGGTCTTGGTTTTAAATGCGAAAAAATCAATATGGACGGTATTAAACCGCCTTATTTTTTGCTGTGTAACCACGCAAGCAAGCTTGACCACCGTATGCTTTTAAAATCTATAAAGCCTTACAATATGAACTACGTAATAGCTATAGACAGTATACACAAGCGCACGGTAACTTTCACCCGCTGGACGGGCTGCATAGTAAAGCGCAAGTTTGTGCAGGACTTCAACCTTATACGCCATATGAAGTATTGCGCAGAAAACTACAATAACCCCATTGTAATGTACCCCGAAGCCCGCTACTCGTTTGACGGAACGCCGAACTACGTTCCCCCTTCGGTAGGTAAAATGGCTAAACTGCTTAAAATTCCCCTTGTAATAGGTCTGTTTTACGGCAACTTTATAAGTATGCCGCAGTGGAACAGGGGAGCTTTCCGCCTGCGCAGACCGCATGTAGAAGCTAAACTTATCTGTATTGCCACAGCCGAAGAAGTGGAAAAACTGCCAGCAGACGAGCTTAACAGGCGCATACAGCAGACTTTTGCGTACGATGATTTTAAATACCAGTACGAAAATAAAATTGCTATAGATTACAAAAACAGAGCAAAAGGGCTGCATCACATTCTTTACCAGTGCTGCGATTGCGGTACCGAATTTGAAATGTATTCTTACGGCACCACGCTTGAATGTAAGCACTGCGGCAAAAAGTGGGAGATGACTGAATACGGCAGATTGCAGGCGCACGACGGGCATACTAAATTTGAACATATCCCCGATTGGTTTAAGTGGGAAAGGGAGAATGTAAAGCGCGAAGTGGAGCAGGGCACTTACTGTATAGAAGACGAAGTGGACGTTCATACTTTGCCAGAAATTTATTACATATCGCAAGGTAAGGGCAGGTTCCGCCAGGACGTAAACGGCACATACTTCAGCTGCAATTACTACGGCAAGCCGTTTGAATTGCAGCTTACGCCTAACGAGCTGCCGTGCATACAGATAGACTTTGACCACCGCGGCAGAAAAAAGAAAGAGTTTCTGGGCGACTGTGTAAGTATCTCTACGGCAGAAGACAGCTTCTGGCTGCACCCTTCAACCATCCGCGGCTGCATAATGAAAATCTCCTTCGCCACCGAAGAAATCTACTTCCTTAATAAAAACAAACTAAAAGGGAATTAAGATCAGTAACTATCAATTTATATAAATCTATATTAACTATTGACAAAGCATAAATAACATGATATATTGTTTATGTAAATAGTTAATATAGATTTTTTGTTGGTGGAAAATGGCTGATTTAAAAAAATTACTTATTGCCGTACTTGTTTTG
>JAJQDC010000048.1 GCA_021202395.1 Clostridia bacterium
GAGTTTGTAAACAAACTCCGCGCAGCTATGTTCAAAAAATTATTTTTCTACTACTTTTTTAGTTTCTTCTATCTTTTTATCTGCGTATATCACAACGTCTTTAATTACAAGTTTTTGTATTGCCGATATAAAAGTTTCCATAGATTCAAAATCTATTTTACCGTTAACCGTAGGCAATTTCATTTTAAATTTAAGACTTTGTGAACTTCTTAACTTTTTACCATAAGAAAATTTATTTCTTAAAGATTTTCCCATTGCCGCAGCAAAATACAACATTGTTTTCTGCGTATAATCTTTACCTTCGCTCCAGTATACACCTGTATCATCGCCTGCGCCAAAATCATAATTACGGTAAAATGTATTTCCAAATATATCAATAGTAATAGAATTTTTAGGAAACATTGCAACAGGGTTTGAAATATTGCCAACAACACCAGTATTAGTTACGCCAGCCATAACAAAAGGTATATTGCCTGGAAGTTGGTCTTCTTTTTTTAATCTTCTACCTTGATGGATATTATCAAATATTTCATCAAATGTATAATCTTGAAAATTATACAAATCAAAATTTTCAAGCGCTTTTATTTCATCGGCAGTTAAATTATAATCTTTTAGCCCTGTTGTTAAGAGATATGTCTCAAGCTCGGCGATTCGACGAGCCTCAAGCTCGGCGATTCGACGAGCCTCAAGCTCGGCGATAAAGGACTCCATAAAATCATAGTCAATTTGTCCATGCTTTATTGGTAATTTGATTTTTAAATTACAAATTTTTACCCATGAACACATATTTTCATAGCCATACAATTTATTTAAAAAAAACAAACAATTAGCAATAAATAAACCTTGTTTTGGCGTAATGATATTCTTGTAATTTAATGAAAACACTCTTGCGTGCGTAACCATTTTATAATCAAATTGCCTATAAAAGACATTTCCAAACATATCAATAGTAAATGAATTTCTTTTAAAAGTTTTTGCCTTGATATTACTTTTACCCAATACGCCATAATTTTGCACCCCAGCAGTTATTACCCATTCCCCTTTACCATTAATATGTTTTTTCTGAATGTCAATATCTCCACTTTCACTATCAAACAAATCATCAATTTTATATTCGCCCCACTCAACGGTATTAAGTTTGTCATTGAGTGAGGCATCTATTTTTTTAGGCTGTCGTTCTCCCCGCCCTGCTGTTTTAAAATGCAGGAAACTTCCCAAGAAAGATAATCGCTTACCGTCTTTTTAAAATCTTCTATAGTGGGCTTTGTATCTTTGGGCGCAGACTGGTTCCAATCGGCACCGTTCTTTGGATCTATATGACCTTCGTAATATTCATTTTCTGTAAAGATATTTAACTTTTCTTTACCAAAGCGAACGAGATCTACTACTTCCTGATAGCGCTCTTTTGCCCTGTCGGTATCCCTTAAATTACAGCTTGCCTTTTTGCGGTTAGTCCTTGTGTAACCGTCATTAGAAAAATCAATAAACTTTACTATATCGTCTTTTTGATGCGCTTCGTTCACACGGAATACATATACCTGCGTTTGCACGCTGGACTTGCCTACAAATAAATCTATAGGCATTTTTATACTTGCAAGCAGAGTGTTTCTTTTTAAAATCTTCTTGTTGTACTCAACAGCCTTACCCGAACCTGCAGAATTTTGTATAATGATTGCGGCATATCCGCTATTCATCATACTAAGTGCTTTTCCCACAAACACCATACCGTTACCGCTTGCAGAATACGGCGGGTTAAGAACAAAAGCTGTTGCAGGGAACTTGCTTTCAGTATTACTAATATTACCGTTAAAATCTTTTAACGAGTCTCTGTTTAAAATATTAGAACTGCCATCGCCCATCAAAATCATATTTAAAACGGCAAGCATATATACACTGGGCAAAATTTCAAGCCCGAGCAACTGCTCTGCCTTTATTTTCGCTGATTTTATAGCTAACTCTTCGGGTGATTTTATCTTTTGTTTTGCATCGTTAAGCATTTCGTTCATGGCGGCAACAAGAAGCCCTGCCGAACCTGTAGCAAAGTCCCAAACGTAAGAATCTTTATCTACCCTTGCCAACTTTACAAGTAAACTTGCTACATAAGAAGGCGTTAGTACAACGTCGTTTAATTTATCCTGCGAAAAACCAAGCCAGTTGTACATTTCATTAAACAATTTACCTGTAAAATCAGTAGTAAGACCTATTTTGTAATAAATACCAAGGTCGTCTACAATCTTTGTAAAGACCCTTTTAAGCTGGCTTTCGCCGTTTTCCGCCTTGTTAACATTTTCTGAAGTAAGGGTATTTTCTAACGTGCGCACTATAAGGGCTTTCTTTTCTTCGGGTAAATTCTTTTCATCGAGAAAGTTTTTTATTTTTGTTAAAATAATATCACCATCTCTCATTCCTTTTTCGCTTGAAGATTTTAACTCGCTTTTTTCAAGCACACCTACTTTACCCGGCACACCAAGCGTTGCTATAATAGAAGCCGCAACAAGATATACGCGGTCGCTTTCACCCAACCCCTTTTCATTTTGGTAAATATCGTTATTAAGTTTTACAAGACTTGTATCAATCTCCCTTTCGCGCTTTTCTTTTAGTTTATCTATTTCGGCTTGCGATAACTGAAGCGTTTTGATTTTATCGATAAAATCATTAAAATTTTCCTTTTTCAAAAAAGAAAAATCTGTATAGTCATCGACCTTTTGCCCAACACCGAAATTGCTTTTTGATACATAATATACGCCTATAGAATATTCTAATTCGCCGTTATCATCTTTGAAACCAGTCATACCGATTGCAATAATATCGGTATATCCCGTATAATGCAATAACGCATTAGCATAATGCACCGCTCCATTTACGGCATACGAGTTTATATTTTTAAAATTAGGCACATTCTTTGAAGTTTTATTTTCTACGTTACCGTCAGAATCTAACTTTACAAGTTTATCTTTATAACCTTTATACTCAATTAAAACGGGATAATTTATTAAGTTTTTATCCTGCAATAAAAGTTTGGCATCTGGTCTGTTACCACCTTCACCGCCGTTTTTAGAAAAATAATTATCTAATGCCTGATCTATTTCTGCATTTAAAGATTCTTGCTCAAGTTTGTAATTTAATTTATATCTTTTAAGCCATCCATTAGCCAAATCAGCAATATTAGGTTCTACAGATTGCGTAGTTTTAGTTGCCATATTTTCTCCGAAGTGCAATTTTTTACTAATTATATCACTATGATAAAAAATTTGCAAGAGACTATTTTCTAATTATAAATACAACAACAAAAAAACTTAAGCGGGCGGCAATAGCCGTCCGCTTGAAACATAAAAATGGATTTTTTGCCGTAAGGCTTTTTCTTGTACACTTTTCCGCGTAGCCAGAAAGTTAAGCAAATTTTCCTTCGCTTTACTATATTATATTCCGTTTGTGTAAAAATATCCGCACGTTTGTGTTAAAACTTTGTAAAATTTATTTTCATCATCATTTATTTTTTAAGCTACAAGGTTGCCTTTTTTGCCATTTAGCGGTAATATATATCTATGGAAGAAAAAGTTAACGGCAAACGGCGGGTTGTAAACTGCGTTATTACCGCACTGTTTGTAATACTGCTGTTTTTATTTTTATTAACGCTTGCAATAAGTTTACCACTTATAAACCGCTGGTTTTACTACATTCAGATAAACACACTCAATTTACCCGAACAGAGCGGCTTTTCTTACGAAGAAATTAAAGAAGCGTTTGACCTTATTATGGACTACCTTACGCAAAGCTGGAACACCGACTTCTGGGAAAAGTATGCTGTAAACGGGCAGTACTACATTGGCGTATTCAGATGCTCCGTCAGCGGAGCAAGCCACTTTGACGACTGCAAAACACTGTTTATTTTAGATATAGTAGTAATGGCTTGCACCGGGGCGCTTTTAATAATTTTATGCGTGTTATGGAAGCTTAAGATTGTAAAAGTAAATTCCCTTCGCGGGCACAGCGCCGCATTCTGGACGGCTATCGCCGCGGTAGTAGTTCCCGTTGTATTGGTTGCATTGATAGCTGCTGTGGGCTTTGATGAAGCGTTTGAAGTATTTCACACCATATTCTTCCCCGGTAAAGATAACTGGGTGTTCAACAGCACATATGACCAGATTATTTTGGTTTTGCCCGAAGAATTTTTTATGAACTGCGCCATATTTATCGCCGTAGGGCTGGTAATTTTCTCTGCCGCAATAATAGCAGCCGACTGCATAATAACCCACCGCAGACGCAAAAAAATAAAGCAACAGAGTGATTAATAAAAGAGTAATCAATAAAATATATAAAACCAAAAAAACGGGCGAAGTGCATCTGCCGTAGGAATTTTTAGAAACAAAAAAATTATAATTATAGTGATTGCACTTTCATGCAAAAAAAGAGAACGACATTGCCGCCGTTCTCTTTTTAATTAATAACGAATTGATTGTTAAAGTTTTATAATCTGACCGTCTGAAATTCGATAAGGTTATCGGCGTTATCTTTGTTCGGGACGGCAAACGCAAGGACTATTGTGCCTTCGCTGCAATTAAATGTGCTTTCCGCAACCGTCCTGTATTCAGAAACACTGCACTTTTTCTTGATACATTCAAATTCCGCTTCGGGCAGGCAAATTGCGTTTAACTCCCCGTTCTCAACTTCAATGGCTGTATGAAAACAGACGTAATATTTTACCGTATCTGCTTTATACAAAATCATTATGCCCATAGGGAAGACAAGCGGGATATTCTTGCTTTTGGCGTATTTCATCACGGCTGTAGTAGTGCGGCTTACCGCCTTTACATTGCTTAAATCATTTTCACACTCTTTTACCATAAGAGTGCGCTTCTTTATAGTTCGTGTATAAAGCTCATTATTAAGATATTTTTCACAATCTTCAAACATATAAAGGGCGTAATTTATGCTTGCTATGCGGTTTTGCATCTCCTTTATTTTTGTAATAGCCAGCGCCTTGCTGTCTTCAAACAACGTTATATTATCCAGCGCGCCGTTTTTGAAATAACTTTTAAGCGTTTTTAAGGGGATTTCAAGGTCTACCGCAAGTTTGATTATGTCAAGCTGGATAAGCTGCTCGTCGGAATAGTACCTGTACTTTGTCTGCGGATCGGTATATGCAGGGGTAAGTATGCCTATTCTTTCGTAGTACCTTAAAGAGTTTATATTTATATCCCTTAAATCGGCAAATTCACTTATAGTAAAAAATTTTTTCATAAAATGTCTCCAAACGCTTGACTCTATTATTATAACAGGGTTTATGCTTTAATGCAATCTGTTTATAGGAGAATTTATGGTTAAAACAAAAACTGAAAGCAATTTAGGTACTGATAAACTATGGAAACTCATTTTAAGGTTTTCCGTTCCCTGTACGGTCTGCCTTGTGGTAAACGCGCTGTATAACATCGTAGACCAGATATTCATAGGTCAAAGCGTCGGCTACATAGGCAACACCGCCACAAACGTAATATATCCGCTCACCGTGGCGATAACGGCGGTTGCCGCCTTGATAGGCGACGGCTGTGCGGCGCTGTTTAGTTTAATGCTTGGGCGGGGCGATAAAGAGAAAGCCTCTCACGCCGTATGCTCTACACTTATTTTAAGCGCGATAGTCGGCGTGGTTCTTGCTATAATTTCATTCGCGCTGTTAAAGCCGCTCTGCTATCTGTTCGGCGCAACCGAAGAAAGTCTGCCATATGCCCTTGACTACGGCTATATAATAGTTATAGGTTTTCCCTTTTTAGTAATAGACTATGTGTACAGCGCGATAGTCCGCGCGGACGGCAGTCCCCGATTTTCTATGATAGGGCTTTTAATAGGTTGCGCAACCAACCTTGTTTTAGACCCGATTTTTATTTCCGTATGCGGCTGGGGAGTAAAGGGCGCGGCAATCGCGACTATTTTAGGGCAGATTTTTAATGCCGTATTCCTGTTTATTTACCTTGGCAGATTCAAAAATATAACGATGCAAAAACAGAACTTCAAACCACGTTTACCCATTTTAGGTAAAATGTTGAGTTTAGGGCTGTCAAGTTTTATAATGCAGTTTTCTATTGCAATAATAGTTACCGTGTGCAATAACCTTTTGGTAAAATTCGGCGCGCAGTCGGTGTATGGCTCGGATATTCCTATGGCGACTATGGGTATAACCATGAAGGTAAACCTTATAGTCATAAATATTATACAGGGTATCGCCACGGGTTCACAGCCGATTTTAGGTTATAACTACGGCGCGGGCAATTACGAACGAACTAAAAAGACGTTTATCATTCTTGCCGCAAACTGCAGCGTAGTTTCAATTATAGCGTTTATCATATTCCAGACCTGCCCTATGGCTATCATCTCGCTGTTTGGTTCGGAATCTGATTTATATAATGAATTTGCCGTGGAATGTCTGCAAATTTACCTTATGCTGTGCCTATTAAACGGTTTTCAGAACTGCGTGGGCTTCTTCTTCCAGGCGGTGGGTAAACCAGTGCTTTCAGCCGTGAACACTATGGTAAAGCAGGTTATTATAATTCTGCCTTCTATGATTATATTCGCCTTTGCCTTCGGGGTAGAAGGTATTTTATGGGCGGGACCTTTGACCGACGCCGTGGCGTTTATAACTTCGATAGTGCTTATAAGCGTTTCGTGGAAAAAGATATTCCCGAAGGAAAAAGATAAAAGTAAAGTAAACGTAGCTGAAACTGTATAAAATAGTTACGGGCGGTCATCTGAATGACCGCCCGTACTTTGTTTTATATTACCCGCCGTAGAGTTCGGCTTCTACTTCTTCGCAGTAGCGGACAGACTCCATTGCATCTTTTGCATACTTTGTTGCGCCGATCATTTCGGCATATTCCTTATTAAGTACCGCCCCTCCCACAAGCGTACGGCACTCGGGGTACTGCTTATTCAAAAGCTCTATAGTCTCTTTCATAGAAGCAACGGTTGTTGTCATCAAGGCAGACAGCCCCACTACCATTGCACCCGTAGATATTGCCGCGTCAACAATCTTTTGCGGCGGCACATCCCTGCCAAGGTCAAGAACGTTAAAGCCGTAATTTTCTAAAAGGGTGCGCACTATGTTCTTGCCAATGTCGTGAATGTCGCCCTTTACGGTGGCTATAACTATCTTTAAATGCTTTACCGCGCCCGTTGAGCCGAAAGAAGATTTTATTACTTCAAACGCACCCGACGCCGCTTCTGCACTCATTAACAGCTGCGGTAAAAACAGCGTTTTATTTTCAAACCATACGCCCACTTCATTCAATGCGGGTATAATTTCGCTGTTTATCACATCCAACGGCTGCTGCGTCTGTAAAAGCGTTTTTGCGGCATTTTCGGCTTCTGCCTTAAGCCCCTTTTCTACGTAATACTTAAGGGTGTTCTGCGGTTTTGCTTCTGCCGCAACGGTGCCCGAAGTTACGTAACCCGCAGCCTGCACGTTAGAAGCGTACTCTATATATTTAAGGCAGCTTGCGTCGTAACCCGCAAGGGCGCAAAAGCTTTTGTAGGTTTTAATCATCTCCTGCGAATTGGGGTTGATTATGGCTGCAGACAGCCCCGAAGTAAGCGCCATTGCAAAGAATGTACCGTTAATAAAATCTCGGTTGGGCAGCCCGAAGGAGATATTGGAAACGCCCAAAGACGTATTTGCCCCCATAGTATGCCTGATGTAACGCAGTGAATCTATAGCGGCAAGCGGTGCGGTGCCGTCTGCGCTTACAGCCATTGCAAGGGTATCAAAAATCAAATCTTTCTTTTTGATGCCGTACTTTGCGGCTTCTTCTGTAATTTTTTTTGCAATGGCTATCCGCCCCTGCGCCGTGGCGGGTATGCCGCCTTCGTCAAGCGTAAGTGCTATTACCGCGCCGCCGTACTTTTGCACAAGGGGGAACACGGCGTCCATAATCTCTTTTTTACCGTTTACGGAATTAATGAGCGGCTTGCCGTTATAGCGGCGCATAGCAAGTTCCATGGCAGTTATGTCGGATGTATCTATCTGCAGCGGCAAATCGGTAACCGACTGTATTTCGGTAACGGCAGAAACAAGCACTGCGGGTTCGTCTATTTCGGGCAGTCCCACATTAACGTCAAGAACGTGCGCACCCTTTTCGCCCTGGGATACGGCTTCGTTTAAAATGTAAGCCATATCGCCTTCTTTTAGCGCTTGCTTAAGCCGCTTCTTGCCCGTGGGGTTTATACGCTCGCCGATAAGAACGGGTGCGCCGCCAAAGTACACCGCATGGGTATAAGAAGATATTACGGTAAGATTTTTATCTTTTACCCGTAAGGGTTTTGCGGCGTGCGCAATACCAGATAATTTGGCTATATATTGGGGTGTAGTGCCGCAGCAGCCGCCAACTACCGTTGCACCCATATCAATTATTTTTGCCATATCTGCGGCAAATTCATCTGCAGATACGTTGTAAACAGTTTTGCCGTTCACTTCTTCCGGAAGACCCGCATTGGGCTTTACCACCACAGGAACGGATGCACACGCAACAAAGCGCGATACCGCTTCGGTCATCTGTGCGGGGCCAAGCGAGCAGTTAAGCCCCACCGCTGCCGCACCCAGACTTTCGGCTAACGCAACGGCGGCTTCGGGCGACGCACCCGTCATCATCTTGCAGTCTTCGCCAAATACGCACGTTACTATAACGGGCAGGCTGCAGCTTTCCTTTGCAGCAAGCATTGCCGCTTTAAGCTCGTAGGTGTCGTTCATGGTCTCTATGACAATAAGGTCGGCACCGGCAGCTACACCCGCACATATGGTGCGTTTAAACACGTTTACAGCGTCTTCAAAGTCTACATCGCCAAGGGGTTTAAGCAGCTTGCCCGTGGGGCCGACGTCCAGCGCAACGTAGCGGTTTTTATAGGGCTTTGCCGCCCTTTTGGCAATTTTAACGCCGGCTGAAACCACTTCTTCCGTTCTGCTGCCGAATTTGTAGACGTTGGCGCCGAACGTGTTGGCATATATGACGTCTGCACCCGCGTCAAGGTAAGCGCAGTGTATATCTTCTATCACTTCGGGGCGGGATATGTTCCACTCTTCGGGCAGTTCGCCAAGGGGCAGCCCTGCAGCCTGAAGCTGCGTGCCCATTGCGCCGTCTAACACTATTATCTGGTTTTTTAATTTGTTAAGGAATGTCATAGTTGCACTTCCCGCTTTATTTTTTATGTTTCTACTCTTGCCTTCCCCCTGCGGTGGGGGAAGGTGCCACGTGGTGGCGGATGAGAGGATAAATAATCACCTTAATCTTTAATGCCTATTATTGCCGTAACGCTTTTAGAAGGAATCATCAGGTCGCCCTGCGTAAGCGTTATACCAAGATTTTTTGTAACGCTTAAAGCAGGAAAAATATCCCTTTGCATGGCAAGCGGCAAGTCGCCGTACCCGCAGGAAAAGCGGGGCTTGGTTGCGCCATATGTGCGGGTGATTCGACTGTTTAAGTCGTCGCACCACGTCTCTATGGCGGCTGCCCCCATAGCCTGCAGTATTACAGCCCGCGCGGGCGAAAGTTTGTTGTACTTTACTATAAGCCTGTCTACGCCGGCGCCCACCGTGGCGGCAAACAGCGCAATCTTGCTGCACCCTTTAAGGTTTAACGCAAGCGAGTGAGAATTTGTTTTTGCAAAACCCAGATCTATAATTTCATCGCAAAAACTTATATCAAACAGCCTGTAACATGCCTTGGGCGCAAGAACGGGCAGTATCATCTTTTCGCACTCGGCATAAACTTCTTCTGCCCCGTCAAGCGATTTAACCCCCGAATATCCCAAAAATATCAGCGTCTGCTTTTTGTCTATAAAGGGCACGCTGCCGCTTAAAAACTTGATCATACCACAATTTCAGAAAGATTTTCTTTAATGGCTTTAGCCACGGCGGCGTTATTCATAGAATAAACGTGCACCGCCTTTATGCCGTTTGCGTAAAGGTCTATTATCTGTTCGGTTGCGTATGCCACGCCCGCCTGGCGCATTGCCGCAGGGTTATCGCCGAACCTGTCTACTATCCTGCGGAACCTTGTGGGCAGTATCCCGTTAGAAAGCGCCATAGTCCGCTTTATCTGCTTGGCGTTTGTTACGGGCATAATGCCGGGTATTACGGGTATATATATGCCTGCATCGCGCACTTTTGCAAGAAAGCTGTAAAATATGTCGTTGTCGTAAAACATCTGCGTGGTAAGGTAATCGCAGCCTGCGTCTGCCTTGCGCTTTAAATTATCTATGTCAGAAAATAACGTCTCTGATTCGGGGTGCCCTTCGGGGTAGCACGCACCGCCTATACAGAACCCGCCGAAAGATTTGATTTCCTGCACCAGCTCGCTTGCGTACTTATATTCCATATTGCCCTGCCAGCCTTCGGGTATATCCCCGCGCAGAGCCAAAATATTTTCTATGCCGCTTTCACGAAGCAGCTTAAGCTTTTCAGCTACGTCGGCTTTAGTAGACGAAATGCAGGAAAGGTGCGCTACCGACGTTACCCCGTACTTTTCTTTAATATCGCGTGAAATCTGCACAGTGTAAGCAGACGTTCCGCCGCCCGCCCCGTACGTTACGCTCATAAAATCGGGCTTAAGCACGGCGATATCGCCTATGGCCTTAGAAATGCTTTCAAACTTATCGCTCGTTTTTGGGGGGAACACTTCAAAAGAAAGCGTTGCTTTTTTGCTGTTTATAATATCGGTTACTTTCATTTTAACACCTGGCTGAATTTATATTTTGTATTTTACCATATTACTGAAGTAATTGCAAGCGGCGGGTATGGTTATTGGTTATTTTACTTTTCTTTTATATAATATAGTTTAAAACTATAACACTACATAAAGCTAAGGGCGGCACCGCCGCCCTTTACACGCTATCCTTTACGGGAAGGGTTTTACAATAAACGTAACACTTCGGAATAAGCCATAATAAACGGACCGGCACCCTTGCCTTCGTCGGTAAGGTAGTCGGCAGTGTTTTCGTAGTTGTTTGTGCCGTTCGCACTCGCCTTAAAGTAAATATCCGTAAGCCCGCTTTCGGTAAGCTTGCTTTCGCACATGCCGCAAAAACTGTCAAGGGCGGGCTGGATGTAGCTTTTATCCAAAAGCCCTAACCTTACGCCCTTTAACAGTGCATAAACCACCATAGATGTCCCGCTTGTTTCGGTGCGGTTGGTGGCGGTTTCGGGCATATCGGTAAGGTTAAGGTACATTCCGTTTGCCGTGCGGTAAGGTAAAATACCGTCCATAAATAACTTTAAAGCATCCGCACAAACGGTTGTAACTTCTTTGTTTACATCTGTAAACACTTCTGCTACATCTACCAGAGCCATTGCGTACCAGCCGGAAGCTCTTGTCCAAAAATAAGGGCAGTCGTCCCCGCCGCCGTTAGACGCATGGTAATAAAGCCCGTTGGGGGCAAGCAGGTTTTCAGCTACGTATTTTAAGCGTTTTGCAATCTTTACTGTCTGCGGTTTATCGCCGCAAAATTCAGAATATCTTGCCAAAAATGGCTGAATCATGTATATTCCGTCCAGCCAGAGCTTGTACCTTTTGGGCGGCAAGGAGCCGCGCCAGCTGTGCCAGTAGTTGCCGCCAAGCGAGCTTTCGGTAAAGTCTTTTGATATAATTTTGCCGTCGTCGTTAGCCTTTGTTTCGCTTGTCAGATCGTTGTAAAGCGTCTGTAATACGTTGTCATATTTATTGTTACAACCCGCAAAACGGACTAAAAGAGCGGCTGTTTTATAGCAGTCTGCGCCGTGATAGTTTACGTACCCCGCCCTGCGGAATATAAGCCCGCCGTCATCTATAAGCGAGTCAAGATACCTTACCACGTAATCTTTATACTTCTCTTCGCCGTTTGCGGCATAAATGTCGTAAAGCCCTTCTAACACAACGCCGTTGTAATAGCTCCACTGGAACAGGTAAGGCTGGTCGGGCAGCGCCCTTTTTTCGTTATCCCAGGTAAAAAAGCTCTCTTCGCAGATGACCTTTTCGGGAATGTTTACGGCGGAATTGATTGTAAGGCTGTCTATGTATTTTTTAGCTTTTGCAGCGTTTAATAAAACTCTCTCTTGCATAACCTGCCTGCTTACACCTTAATTTTTAAAGGTAGCCTTACATACTTCTTGCCGCGGGCTTCAAGTTTTTTAAAACCATGGTCAAGGTCGGCTATAATATCGTCTATATGCTCCGTGCCGATAGAAAGCCTTACCGTAGCTTCACTTATGCCGCTTGCCTTAAGTCCTTCTGCGTCAAGCTGGGAATGGGTTGTAGAAGCGGGGTGTATAACCAGAGATTTTACGTCTGCCACGTTGGCAAGAAGGGAAAACAGCTCTAAACTTTCGGTAAACTTTACTGCCTGCTCTTTGCCGCCCTTCATCTCAAAGCTGAATATAGAGCCGCCGCCATGGGGCAGGTATCTGTTGTAAAGCTCAAGCTCCTTTCCCTGCGCAAGCGACGGGTGGTTTACCTTTTCTACCATGGGATGGTTCTTTAAAAAGTCCACTACTTTAAGCGCATTTTCCACATGGCGCTCTACCCTTAAAGAAAGTGTCTCCAGCCCCTGCAGCAACAGGAAAGAGTTAAAGGGCGATATTACCGCGCCCTGGTCGCGCAAAAGGGTTGTACGCATTTTTGTTATGTAAGCAGCATTGCCGCACACGTCAGAAAATACTATGCCGTGGTATGCAGGGTTGGGTTTGGTTATCCCGGGGAATTTGTCGTTCTGCGTCCAGTCGAACTTGCCGCTGTCTATAACAACGCCGCCCATTGCCGTGCCGTGCCCGCCGATAAACTTGGTAGCGGAGTGCACCACTATGTCTGCGCCGTATTCTATCGGGCGTATAAGGTAAGGCGTAGCAAAAGTGTTGTCTACTATAAAGGGTATACCGTTTTCGTGGGCGATG
The DNA here is from genome assembly GCA_021202395.1 of Clostridia bacterium. Classification (GTDB taxonomy): domain Bacteria; phylum Bacillota; class Clostridia; order Christensenellales; family Borkfalkiaceae; genus Coproplasma. Next base: position 12,905 of record JAJQDC010000048.1, read on the forward strand.
GCGGCAACAGCTTCTAAGTCTATAAGGTCAGAATTGGGGTTGCCCATGGTCTCTGCATAAATAAGCTTTGTGTTGGGCTGTATAGCCTTACGGAAGTTTTCGGGGTCCTTCTGGTCTACAAACGTAGTGGTTATACCCTGCTCTACAAGCGTTACGCCCAAAAGGTTGGTTGTGCCGCCGTAAAGGTTGCTTGCCGCAACAACGTGGTCGCCCGCCGTTGCAATGTTTTGTATAGCGTACGTTATGGCCGCAGAGCCGCTGGCTACGGCTAACGCGCCGACGCCGCCTTCTAACGCAGCTATGCGCTTTTCAAATACGTCTGACGTGGGGTTAGAAAGTCGGGTATATATATTGCCGTCTTCTTGCAGGGCAAACCTTGCGGCAGCCTGCGCACTGTCTTTAAACACGTAAGAAGTAGTCATATAAATAGGTACCGCCCTTGCGTCGGTTGCAGGGTCGGGCTGTTCCTGGCCTGCATGCAGGGCTATCGTTTCAAATTTATAGTTTTTATCTGACATAATAACAAATCTCCCTGAAAAAATTTTCTTTCTGTAATATTATACCATCAACACAGAGCAAAATCAAGCGGTAAGTAAAATTAGGTGTTGCAAAATAACGCATTTTTACTCTTTCCTATATTTAAGCTAACAATAGCGCATTTACCCTTTAAAAAAATAATAGACAGCAAATTTGCGCGGATGCTTGATTTTAAGAATAGGTTATGATAAAATTAATTTAATGATATTTACAGGGGAAATTATATGAAAATTGTTTTTATCGGTGATTCTATTACAGACTGCGACCGCGACCGTTCAGACGAACACTCTCTCGGTCAGGGCTACGTAAAAATTTTAGCGGACAAACTCCGCCCCATTTACCCGGATATGGATATCCAGCTCATCAACAAAGGCATAAGCGGCAACGAAGTGTGCGACGTGTTAGCCCGCGTAAAGCGCGACGTAATAAACGAACAGCCCGACGCCTGCGTGCTGATGATCGGCATAAACAACGTAATCCATCAGTTTAAATACGGCAAACAGCTTGACTTAAAGCAGTTTGAGCGCGACTTCAGCGACCTGTTAGACAGAATAAAAGAAGCAGGCATCTCGCTTATCTGCCTTGAGCCGTTTTTGCTGCCCGCACCCGACAAACTGCGGATGCGCCCGCTGTTTAATAAAGAGCTTGAAATTATCCACCGCATCGCCGTAGAAAAAGCTGACGAGTTTGTAGCCTACGACGAAATGTTCAACGGTCTTTCGGCAACCATACCGTACACGCAGTATTCTGAAGACGGCGTACACCCCACCCACCGCGGCAGCCGCCTTATTGCCGACACCGCCATAAAGGCGATACGCAAGCACCTGATGTAATATGAATAAAAATAAGTATATGCGCATATACGACCCTGAAATAACAGACGACGCCTATGCGTATATTTTTTCTAACAGCGACCATATAGAGTACCTTAGCGAAGACGGCTGCGGGCATATAGACGCAGTTGAAGAGCTTTACGGCACCGACCTTGAAGGGTTTATCCCCGCATATATAGGCGAGCAAAAGGGCGGCAGCTGGGGTATGTGGGGCACCATATTCGCCTTTACCCTTACCGATTTTGTAAAGCAAAAGGTGAAGCAAAGCGGACTTGCAAACAGCCTTATAACATCAGACGGGCATATAATTCTACAGAACGCTGCGCTATATAATGATAGCAAGGTAGTATTTTCCTGCTGTTCGCACGAAGGGCACAAATCTTTTGACGAAGAGTTTGAAAGCGGGCTTGCAAATGTATGCTGCAGTGCGATAGAAAAATCGGATTGCTACGGGGATATGCTTGAAGTATTTAAAAAAGTAAGCGGCGAACCCGCTGAAATACGTGGCAGGGAAAGGGCTATTTTAAGCAATACCCAAAATTATATAGACCAGGCAGGCAACGCACAGGTTTACGTAAAACCGCCATACGAATGTAAGTTTGCGGAATATAAACGAATTGCAGAAAAGTACCTGCAGACGGAAGTTTTTGCACTTTTAAAGGGCGCAAAGAGCTTTGCCGACCTGCACCCCAACGGCTACCCGCAGCATACAGATGAACTTGAAGAGCGGGAAAAATTTGCTCCCCTGCCAAAAGAAAGGGCGCTGCTCGGCGGGATAGACCGCAACCTGTTTTACTTAAATTATATTGAAGATAAATTCGGGATTGCCAAAGAAAATAAGAAATTTACTCCCGAAATAACCCTGGTTTTCAACCAACAGATGCAAGCTGAAATTAAGGAGAAATTGCAAAAGTTAAAGCAGGAAGAAAGTAAAAAATAAAAAGAACTAAGTAAACCAAAAAGGAAGCCCCTGCTTCCTTTTTTATTGTAGCGAATTATTTTAAACAATAACGCCCATTCAATGCTTATTACAGCATTAAAAAACGTTAATATTTTTAAACAACGCTTCTGCCGCCCTGCCTGCTGGTCGCCAGTCCTGGCGAGATTACCACGGGGTAGAGACCCCTCGCAATGACAAAGAGTGTTCGTTCGTTTTTTTCTCTTGGCTTCCCCCTGCGGGGGAAGCTGTCAACTTGTTGACTGCGTGAGCATAGCAAAACTCTGCGCACCGCATTATATAAAATTCAGATCTGGTTTTCCTTATTCTTCCGATATTCGGCTGACAAAGCCTGTCATTGCGAGCGTAGTGAAACGTAAGCGTGGCAATCTCGCCAGAGCGTAGCGGCTGGCGCCCGAATAGCATTTCCGACA
>JAJQDC010000051.1 GCA_021202395.1 Clostridia bacterium
AGCATATGACAACTTCTGATTTATTAGAATTAGCCACAGTGCTTGAGCAGTTAGAAGCCATACTCGATAAATTACATATCGAGTACTTAGCTATAAAAATTGCAAAAAAATAACCGCCCGTAAAATTTGGAAAGTCGGCGGTTATTTTTTTAACATAACTGAAGGCTAACCGTTTAAGGTTTCGCTCTTGTTGTGCTTTTTTGTATTTTTATTATACTATACTATTTTTAATTTGTCAACATTTGCAAACAAAAATTTTTTATTATACCGTAGCTTTGGGCTAATCTTTATCAGAACGGTAAGGCACAAAAAGCCCGTTACACCCCGCTACTGCCGCCCGACTATTGCTTTTTTTGGACGGGTTTATCATCTTCCTTTAATGGCTCCTTCTCTTTTTCAGAAAGTTTTTGTGCCATTTGTTTAAGTTTTTCTTCGTCGGCTTCTTCCTGCGAGCGGGCGAGCCTGCCGTAAGCAAGCTTGTCATGGTGGATGGTCATTCAGCAATTACCCCCGTACTATATCTCAATTAAAAAGCCTTTTGCACGCAGAGCGGCGGCGATATTGTCTAAAACCTGTTCACTTTCTGCCGTAACGGTATGGTAATGATAGCCGTCGGTTACAGCCATCAGCGGTTTGGACGCACCGCTTACCAGCGAGCGGTAAAGCTCTTCTACATGGGTGCGGTTATAAAGCTCTAAACGGGCAGATATCCTGCCGTAAACACGGTGGTTTACAAAAATATCTTCTACCCTGCCGCCAAGCTCTATTATCAAAAAGCCTTCGTCTAAAATTTCTTCAAACGAATGACGGCATTTAAAAACGCGGGTAGCGGCAGTTTTAGTATTGATTAAGTAACCGCGGTTGGTGGCGATTACGTCTACGCCGTTGGCACGTAAAATAGCTATATCCTGCACTATAACCTGGCGCGATATATTAAATTTTTCTGCAAGGACGTTTGCCGTAAGCGGGTTATCGCTGTTGCTTAACACAGCAAGCATCTCTTCCCTTCTTTTTTCTGCTTTCATATTTTCCTTTGATTTTGTGTGCTTTTACCTTATTGTAGGCTCCCTTGCAAGGGGAGCTGCCCAACGGGCTGAAGGGTTAACCTTACTATAAAGCGGTAACCATCATTGCTTAGAATAAACCCTTCCACCACTATGTGGTCCCCCTTCCATAATAAGGACGGCAAGGGGGGGACAATCGCAGGCAAAGCCAAGATTGGTTGTCTTCTAAAATCACGAATATTTACGGGCAGCAAACCGTAATTATTTGCGTGAATTAAATCGCATGTAAATGCTTTAACGATAAGTCCATTATCGGGGCAGAATGGGTAAGAGCGCCGCTGGATACGTAGTCTACGCCCGTTTCTACTATGTTTGCAATATTTTCTTTAGTAACGTTGCCGCTGCACTCGGTAAGCGCCCTGCCCCCAATCATCTTTACCGCAGCCTTCATATCGGCTACAGACATATTGTCAAGCATTATTATATCGGCACCCGCTTCCACAGCTTCTTTGCACATATCAAGATTTTCTACTTCCACTTCTATTTTGCGTACAAAGGGTGCATACTCCTTTGCCATTTTAACGGCGTTTGCAACGCTGCCTGCGGCACCTATATGATTATCCTTTAACAGAATACCGTCAGAAAGGTTGTAACGGTGGTTCACCCCGCCGCCCACCTTTACGGCGTACTTTTCAAATATGCGCATATTGGGCGTAGTTTTGCGGGTATCCAAAAGCTTTGTCTTGCTGCCCTTTAACAGGTCTGCCACCTGCCTTGTATACGTTGCAATGCCGCTCATCCTTTGCAGGTAATTTAACGCAGTGCGTTCACCCGAAAGCAATACCCTTATATCACCTGTAACAACGGCTACTTTGTCTCCCTTTTTAACGGCATCGCCGTCCTTATAAAAGAGCGTTGTTTCTGTATTTTTATCTAAAATTTCAAATGTGCGTGCAAACACGTTAAGCCCGCAGATAACGCCGTCCTGCTTGCAGATTAAATCTACCGTGCCCTTTTTGTATTCTGGCATTACGGCGTTGGTGGTGATATCTTCGTTAGAGATATCTTCCTGCAGAGCCATCTTTATAAGTTCGTCTACGTGTAAAACATCAGTTATGGGGTTGTTCATTTTCCGCCTCCCGTATGGCATCCTGTACCTGTATCTTGTAGCTCTTTAAAAGAGCGGGTACGTTGTCGTATTTTGTAAGGTCAAGCTTTGCTTCTGCCTGCGCCGCCTTGCCAAAGTCTATTGCAGAGTAGTTTGCCGCCATGTCCTGCGCAGCGCGCTTGGCAAACAGCAGACTTTCCAGCAGAGAGTTAGAAGCCAGCCTGTTTGCGCCGTGGACGCCGTTGCAGCATGTTTCGCCCACCGCATACAGCCGCTGCATGGTGGTTTTACCTTCCAGGTCAGAGCGGATGCCGCCCATAAAGTAGTGCTGCGAAGGAACTACTGGTATACACTCGCGGAACACGTCGTAGCCTTCTTCAAGGCAGCGCTGCACTATGGTGGGGAAGTGGGTTATAACTTCCTGCCTGTCTATGGGGCGCATATCCAGCCATACGTGCTTTGTGCCGTCTTTCAGCATCTGTGCCCTTATGTTTTTTGTTACCACGTCGCGGGGCTGCAGTTCGTCGCAGAAGCGGTTAAAGTTTTTATCCAGCAGAACTGCGCCTTCCCCCCTTACCGATTCAGAGATTAAGAACCTTCTTCCCACTTTGGTAGAATACAGTGTTGTGGGATGTATCTGTATATAGTTAATGTGGTCTACCGCAACGCCGTTGTTCATACATATAGCCAGAGCGTCGCCCGTTAAAATACGGAAGTTGGTGCTGTTTTCAAACACACCGCCGATGCCGCCCGAAGCAAGCACGGTATAGTCTGCGTAAATGCGGTACAGCTTGCCGTTTTTGTTGTCTTTGGCTACAATGCCGTAGCAGCAGTTGTCGCTGCAGATTATGTCTGCCATTGTTACGTAAGGGGCGATAAAAATGTTGCTCCTGCCGCGGGCAGCCGCCATTAAACGGGTAGTAATTTCTTTACCCGTGCAGTCTTCGTGGAAGCAAATACGGGGCGAAGAGTGCCCGCCTTCCCTTGTGTAAGCAAGCGAACCGTCGGCATTGCGGGCAAACGTTACGCCACAGGCGATAAGGTCGGAAATAATCTCCTGCGAGTGGCGGATCATGCAATCTACCGTAGCAGGGTTATTTTCGTAGTGCCCCGCGCGCATGGTATCTTCAAAGTAGCCGTCGTAATCGTTGTCGTCTACTAAACGGCAGATACCGCCCTGCGCAAGATAACTGTCTGAACGGTCGGGCTTGTCTTTGCAGATTACAAGAACCTTTTTATCTGCAGGCAGGTTGAGCGCACAGTTCAGCCCCGCCACGCCGGCACCCACTATTACTACGTCGTACTTTTTTTCAAGTTCAATCATAAAACGCTCCGTATAAAATATAAGCGGCGGCTTTCAGCCGCCGCAAAGCGTACGAAAGCGGTATGGTTTTAAGAAGCGGTAATACGCCGTCCTTCTTATACCCGTACCGTTTAAAACGATTACGGATTTATATCGTGCGCGGTAATACGCCGTCCGCACTGGCTCCGGTGCGGTAGTACGCCGTCCGCCGAAGTGCCGTAATCTTATTGAGTAAACAAAGTTTACACTAAAACTTTACACCTGTCAAGTTATGTGTAAAGTTTTTTACAAAGAGATGTTTTTGTTAGTTTTTAACACTTTTTTAAAAATTTTTTTACAACTGCATCCCTGCCGCCGTTGAGAAGGCTGGCGCATAGCGTCTGCGTAAGCAATAGCGCTACTTTGCGCACCGCATTATAAAAAGTTTCAGATAATAACTGCGCAGATGAGAGGATAATTTGGTTTTACCATATTTTTATTAAAATAAGGTAAAAAATATCCCCTCATCCGTCCCTACGGGACACCTTCCCCCATAGAAGGGGAAGGCAAGGTGTGGTTATCATTGCGAGCCGCATAGCGGCGTGGCAATCGTAGTATAAAGCATCGCACCACTTTTATACGATTCTTCGCTTTCGTTCAGGATGACAATGTTTTCGGTCGTTTATAATGTGCTTGCTCATCTCGCCGCCATAAAAGGGGAAGGCAAGCGGGATATTTTTAAATCAGACAAAAAACGACAATATTCCATATAAAACGGCGATAATAAACTATCGGCTTTTAAATAATATATTCTATCATATAAAATTTTGTGAAGGTGGTCATGAAAGTATCTGAACTTATCGGCAGCATAATTAAAAACACAGACGGCAGCGTATGCGGCTACGTGCGCGGTGTATATGCCCGTGAAAACAAAATAGAATACCTTGCCTGCGCCGACGGCAGCGAAAGGGAATTTAAAGCGGACTTCCGCGATGTAAAGCTCTGCGGCGGCGAAGTAATTTTTAACGACCGCAAAACAGGCAAAGCAAGCCTTAAACAGGTAAGGCTTGGCATACCTGCCTACTCAGAAGAAGGCAAATTTCTTGGCTTTATCAGCGAAGTATACATACAACGCGGCAACATAACAAATTACGTAATAGGCGGTAAAAGGTATTCCCCTGCCGCCCTGAACGTAGCCGACGCCGCAATAGTAAAGCGCCGCAAGACGCTTAAAGAAGACGTTGTAAAAAACGGCAAAGTGATAATAAAAAAGGGAACGGAAGTAACCGCACCCTGCCTGCAGACGGCGCAAGACGAAGGCGAATATGTACAAACGCAGTTAAAAAGCCTGTAAAAGGCAATTAATTTAAGCATAGTTCCGCACCAATTTTTACTTATTAATATAAAATTTCCATCGGAGGGCGCGTTGCCGCGCCCGCCGATGGAAGTTATTTTACACATTATATTTTGCCATAAGCTTTAACAGGGTATTAAAATTTTCGTTAAGGCGGTCGTTTTCTTCGGGGGTTAACCCTGGCTTTAATACCAGCACAGATAAGGTGGTTTTTATCCGCTCCACTTCCTGCCTGTCGCTGCGTGCCAGTTCTTTGCCGAGCAGCTTTTCGGTAACCGACAGCGCATGGTCAAGCCTTACGTTGCTCTTTGCGGGCGGAACATCGGGTTTGAACACGTTACCCTTAGGCATAGCCGATGTAACGGCAACAGCCGCCATAGGTTCCTGCCGGGCAGGGCTTCGCTCAGACAGCAATACCAATAAACCGTACAGCATATACCCCACGCACCAGAACAGTGCGGCAGAAAGCAATGAAAACGGTATATCCTTTTCGGTAAGCATAAGCGCAAACGTTACCGCCGTAAACGCATTTGTAAACGACAAAAAAGCACGCTTGTCTGCCCGTTTTGCGCCTTTATTGAACAGCGTAAAGCACAAGGCGAACACAAACACAACGCCGTACGCTCCCCACGCTATATACAGCGAAGTATCCAAAGAGAGTAAAATTAAGCTTTGGTACACCTTTGATAACAGTTCTGAAACACCTGACATATAATTAAATTATATACGTAAAAAAGTGCAAAAAATGTAAATTAACGGCGTACTATGTCTTAATTAAAGGTATTTTGTGCAGGGTATAGATGTTCACTATGGTGGTGGTTATTTTATCGCACGGTATGCCCGTTATTTTTTCTGCCGCAAGGCGGTAAAGGTTCAGCTGCGGTGCGTAAGTTTTTACTATCGCTTCGTCGCTCTTTTTGGAATATTTGTAATCTATAATGTCGCATCTGCCGCCGCCGACGCACAAAAGGTCTATCGCGCCCTGCACCATCACCCCGTCGGCTGCAGCCGTAGCCATAAAGCTGTCTGCAGGAAGGGAACACAAAAACTCCTGCTCGCGGTAAAGCTGTTTGCCGTCCGTGCGGGTAAACACATTCATGCACAGTATTTTTTCAAGGTTATCTTCGTTCAAAAATTCACGCTGCTCTGCTGTAATAAGCCCGTTATTTACGTAATATTCCAGCTCCTTTTTGATTCCTTCTTTATCCTTTACGGCAAAATCGCAAAGCTGCAAAAACCTGTGGTAGGCGGTGCCCCGCTCTGCGCCCGTATCGCCTTCGGCTTCGGGGAACAGTTCGTGGCGGGCATAGTAATTTTCTTCATTCATCTTTAAAATTGCCGAAGCAGAGCTCTTTACGGGCAGGTCTACGCTGTCGGCATAAGCATAGGGCGCCTTGTAGCGCTGCCGCAATTCTTTAAGCATATCCCCGTCCGCTTTACCTATAAGCGTAACTTCGTCTGCCGCTTCCTGCGCAGGCTGCGGCTGCATATATTCGGTATCTATAAGGCTGAAATCAAGCATATGGGCGTAGTCAGAAGCGTCGTTTACGCCGTACCTGCTGAACGGAACGTTTTCTGAAGCGAGTATATGCAGGCGGAATTTCGCCCTTGTGCAGGCAACGTACAGCAGGTTCATCTCGTTTTTAACGTCTTCGGCATTAAGCTTAAGCTTTTGAAGGCGGTTTAAAACGGTAGAAGCATACACCCTTTTCTGCGTGTCGTAGGCCTTATGCGCAAAGCCGTATTCGCCGTCTATGGGTATACCGTCGCCTTCCCTGCCCTTGAACGAACGGCATACGTCCGCCAAAATTACCACAGGAAATTCCAGCCCTTTAGAAGCGTGCATGGTCATAATTTTGATACTGTCGCCCCCGCCGCCCTGGGCAAGCTTTACCTTGTAGCCGCCCGCTTTAAGCTTATCTAAAAATGCACGGCAGGAAAGTTCCCCTTCGGGGGTAACTGCTTCTTCGGCAAGCCGCCTTACGTTTTTAAGCTTGCCGCCACCGCTGCGGGTGTAAACGGCTTCAAGCCCGCCGTCGGTCAGTATTTTATCTATAACGGTGGCGGCGCCGAACAACTCGTCTGTGCGGCGGTATTCCGCAGTTTTTGCGTAAAAGGCGTTCAATTTTTGCGCTATGCCGTTGTTAAATGCCTTTGAGTACCGTTCGCAGCAATCGCGGAAGGTAAGCCCCTTTTCGCCGCCGTAAGTAATTTTTATACCGGCAAGCTCTTCTTCGGTAAAGCCGCCTGCGGGCGAGAGCATGGCAGAAGCCATGGGTATATCCTGCTCGCCGTTGTCTATATAGGAAAGTATATCTATAATCTGTTTACATTCGGGCGTGTCGCACACGTTGCCGCTCTGCGCGCCCGATACGGGGTAGCCCGCCATTGCCAGCGTGCGGGCTATGCCTGCGGCGCTTTCGTTGGCGTTCATGCGCGTTAAAATGCATATATCCCCCGCCGTAACGGGGCGGTAAGCCTTTAAATCAAGGTCGTAAACGGTGCTGCCAAGCTCGCGCTCTATTATATCCAGAACGGCAAGCCCTTCCCGCGAAGGGGGCAGCTCTTTGCCGCAGGCTTCCGCAACCGAATAAACGCCCTGCTGTTCGGTCTTAACCTTTTCTTCCTTGCCGAATATATGCAGGGTAACGCCGCCGCTGTCCTGCGGGTAACCGCCGCCACTCTGCATAACGCCGTCTGCAGCGTAATCTATGCCGCAGCTGTCGGTGCGCATCAGCTTGCTGAACAGCGCGTTTACCGTGCTTATCACCTTGGGCGCGCTGCGGAAATTGAAAGAAAGAGACCGCGCCTTGCCTTCCGTCCTGGAAAATTCTTTTACCTGTTCGGTAAAGTACATAGACTTGGACCCGCGAAAGCCGTATATGGCCTGCTTGACGTCGCCCACAAGAAAAAGATTTTCTCCCCCGACGGCAGAAATAATCTCTTCCTGCACGGGGTTTACGTCCTGGTATTCATCCACGAACACCTGCTTAAAGCCCGAACGGACTTCGTTTTTTACCCCTTCGTCAGACAAAATTTTTAAAGCATAGTGTTCAAGATCGCCGTAGTCAAGCTTGCCTTCTTCACGTTTGATTGCGGTATATTCCTGGTCGAATTGCAACAACAGCTCAGAATAGGCTACGGCAAGCTCACCGCTCTTTAAAAAGTTTTTCAGCTCTGTTTCGTAACCGGAAAGCTTGTTGAACATTTCGTAGGCGTCTTTGGCTTTTTCTTTCATCTTGCCGAAAGCGGCGCTTGCCGCAATATCTTCTTCTGTATGCCCCGTAATCTTGTTCGTGGTGGCAAACTTGGGCAGTTCTTCAAATATATCGCCGCTTCCTTCGGCAACCACAAGGTTATCGGCTATCTGCCCCGCTATCTTTTTAAACAATTCGGGCTTTTCTGATATTACAAAGCCGTCCATAAAGTCGTACAGCTCTGCCCTTACCCTTGCGCACTGTTCGCGGCGGAACTCTGCAAGCTTTTTGCATATTTCGTCAAAGCCCTGTTTTGTATAAATTTCACCCGTATTTTTAAGGCGGTCCTGATAGTCGGCATACATCCTTATATCAGCATAAGACTGCGCCAGCTGCTTTTTAAGCGTACCGTCGCTGCGCCTTTTTGTATAACAGCTTAAAACGAGCATAAAGTAAGGGTTACCATCTTTATACAGTCTGTCAAAAAGGCTTTCCATCGCCCGCGCGATAAGCTGGTTTTCTGCCCCGTTATCTTCTGACACAATGTCAAAAGAGCCGTCTATATCCAAAGAGTAAAAGTGCGTACGCAAAAGGTAAGCGCAAAAGGAATGTATTGTGCTTATATTGGCAGAAGGTATTTTGCCCAGCTGCGCCTTTACGTGGGCGCGCTCTTCGCTTTTACATTCCGCCGCACATTTAATAAGCGATTTGCGCAGTTTTTCTTTCATCTGTGCAGCCGCTTTTTTTGTAAAGGTTACGGCTAACACATTTTCAAGGTCGCCGCCCGCCTGCACGTAGCGCACAAGCCGCTCTATCATTACAAACGTTTTGCCGCTTCCTGCCGAGGCAGAAACTATAAGCCGCCCCCTTTCGTTAATGGCAGCGCTCTGCTGCGGGGTAAGGATGTTATCCTGTTTACTCATTTGTATCACCCCTTTCACGGCGCACCACTTCTGCAATCTTTTTGCCCGTCATGCCCTTCACTTCCCGTTCGCCGCCGTTTTCTGCCGAAAAGCCGCACATGCCGCCGTATTTGCAAATTTTACACGTGCCTGCATACGGCGACGGAGATATGTTGCCTGAAAATATTTCGTCTGCACCGCGGCGGGCTATAAGTTTTGAATATCCCAAAAAGTCGGTAAACACGTCCCTTTCCATAGCCGATTTTATAGGTCTGCCGTTAAGGTAAGCGTCTACATAGCGGCTGCGCTGTTTGTCCTGCAGCTGGCTGTCAGAACTTTTTACCACATCGGGGCTGCCGTCCATAAAGCCTTTTAAGGTAAACACGCCGCTGTCCCCTTCGGTAAATTCAAGGTTTGCAGGAAAGTAGTAGGCACCTGCGGCACGCCCGCCTTCTGCCGCCGCCGTAAGGTAAAGGGGCAGCTGCAGCTTTACGCCCGCATAGTAAGAATTTTCGTCGGCGTCTACCCCGCCCGTTTTATAGTCTATTACACGCACCATGTCGCCGCACTCGTCTACACGGTCTATCTTGCCGCCCGCTTTAAAGCCGCCGCCAAGTTTAAGGTAGTACCACTTTTCGGCATCACGCACTTTAAAGCCGCCTGCACGCAGCTGCTCGTAAGCGCCTGCACACACTTCCTGCGCTTCTGTTTTAAGCCTTTCGGCAGTGTACCTGCCGCTGTCGCTTTCGGTTAAAGAGCTGTATTCAGGGCTGGCTAAAAGCCCTTCTGCAATCTGCTTTGCTCGTGCCTTTACCTGCGGCATATCCCCGAACGAATTTAACTCCGCCGCCATAGTCTGCAGTACGGAGTGTATAAAGTTACCCGTATCAAGGGGGCGCACCCCGCCTTCCTGCCGTTCGGCAAGCTTAAGCCCGCGCTGCATAAAATTGCGGTACGGGCAGGAAAAATACGTCTCTAACAGCGTAGGAGAAACGCTGTAGCCGCTGCCCGCAAAAAGCGCCTTGCCGCAGTCTATATTTTCCTTAGGGGCGGGCGGAGTAAGCGCTTCGTCTGCCAGCTGCCCGCCGCCGTTTTCTGCCACCACGTTATACAGTGCTGCGTTTATGTCGGGCTTTAAACTGCCGCCCGCAAGCATATTCAAAGCAGGCGCTTCTTCGCTGCAGTAATATGGTATACCCCTGCCCGAAGCCTGGATCTGCCTGTATGTTACGGCTGTAAGGCTTTTACCCTTAGTATTGGTAAAAAGCCGCTCTATGTACGATACTATCTCGCTTTTGGTCTGCTCCTGACCGCCCGACAGCACGGGGTAGGTTACATACAGCTGCTGCCTGAATGCACAAAGGTTGAGCGCCACCGTTTCGCGGCTGCGCCTGTTTACCTGCGCAATTTTAGGCGATATCTGCACGCTCAGCTTTTCTAACGAAGATATCTCTCTGTCGGTCAAAAGGGCGGTATCCGCTCCCGCAGGCGGCACTGCATCGGTAAGCCCGCAGGCGAACACAACGTCGCTGCCGGCGTTTACCGTAGAAGATATATCGCCCACAAAAACGGCGTCTGTCTTGGGCGGTATAAGGGATATTTCCGCAGCGGCAAGCCCGCTTTTGATAAGTTTTTTATACTCCCTTGCGGTATACTTGCTCATGGGCACAATCTCTTCCGCTTCCTGCGCCACGGCAAGCACGGCGCCGTAAGCCCTTACGTAAAACTGAGCCTGTGCAGGATACTCATCTTTGCACCCTTCTGCCATGTCTTCAAGCGTCTTTTCACAGCCAAAATATTCAAGTAGTTTGCATATACCCTGCGTCCAATCGCATATGGGGGCTGTTCCCTTAGGTAAAAAATCAAAGCCCTTGATAAACCGCGAACGGGCTGCCGTTACAACGCCGTAATCAAACCCAAGGGCATTGCACGCCCCTTCGGCAGGCTCTCGCTTTACGCCGCCCCTGTATGCGGCGCACCGCACCACGTAGTTGCGGAATATATCGCGGTCTTTTTTTGTCATGCCGAATAAAAAACTGCCTGCAACGGCGCACACGTCTTCGGGCGCACAGCCGCCTGCGGCGCACTCTATGTAGTCGCACAAAAACTGTGCAAGGGGGTGTCCTTCCAGCGAGCGGCGCTCGTCTACGTAATAGGGTATGCGGTACTGCGCAAACACCCTTGCAAGCGTGCGCCGCGCATAGTCGGCACCGGGCAGCATTACAGAAATTTTTGAATAGCGTACACCACCGTCTATTACGTGCTTTTTAATGTTTGCCGCAATAAATTCAAACTCCTGCGCTTCGTCTGCGCCTTCAAAAATATGTACGTTTGCCGTGGGCATGCCTTCAAGGTAAAAGCTCTGCGGCTCAAACAGGTTGCATCGTATGTGTTCGGCTTCTTTGCCCAGAGAGCTTTTAAGGTTTACCGTGGTGCAGCCGCCGTACTCTTTGGCGCAGCCGGTAAAGCTTGCAGCCGCTTCGTTGGCGTATATATCCTGCTCTCCGCCCGTAAACAAGCCGTATACGTTCGCACCAGCCTGCATGCACGCTTTCACGCACTGGAGCATAGTGCCAGTAAACGCCTGAAAGCCAAGCAGAATTATGTCGGCTCCACAGGTTACGTCTGAACTACAGATTATAGCGGGCAAAAGCCGAAGGTACATATTGCGGTCTGTCCTGCCGCTGCCTTCAAGGTATTTTTTATACTGGGTGTATATGTAAGAGATATCGTGAAGTTTTTTGGTTAAAAGGGGCGCCCCCGCGTCAAGCGAAGCAAGCTCTTCTATGTCCACGCCGGAAGAGTATAGTACGGCTATTGTGTCGTACAGCGACTGCGCCGCCGACGCGGCAGACAGCCGTTTAAACAGAATTAAATCGCCCTTACCGTCTTCTATTATAGAGCGGATAGCCATTGCCGAACCCTGGCAGGATAAAACGGTTACGTCGCTCCCCCGCCGGGAAGATAAAAACCGTGCAAAGGTGTATACGCTGGTGCGGAAGGTTCCACCCACCGCCGCACACACCGTACGTTCGGCTACAAGGGTTAAACGGTCTTCGCAAAAAATTACGGTTTTTTTACCGTCTTTTTCGTTTAAGGATATAAGGTTTTTTAATTGCGCCAGCTCGTCTTGCAGTGTGGGCGCTATGTAAGAGTAAATCATACGTTTATTATATCACATAGTAAATGAAATTTGAAGGCTTTATACACCAAAAGTTTTAAAAACTGAAAAAATAAAAACCGCCGCTTTATGCGGCGAAACAGATCTTAATTTATTTTATGTTCGTTAATCCAACTAAGCATGTCTTTGTATTGCAATTTACCCTGGGCAGCAGACATACCCACTTTTACAACTTCTTCGTTAGTTGCTTCTATATATACGCCGTTAACTTCTAAAAAAGATAGCATTACGTACATACCTATGCGTTTATTTCCATCAACAAAAGCATGGTTAGATATTAAGCCGATACCAAGGCGGGCAGCCTTTTCTTCTTTTGTGGGAAAAAGTTCCTTACCGTCAAACGTGGCATACGCAGCTTCCAGCGCTGAATCTAACAAACCAATATCCCTTACACCGCCGGTGCCGCCCGTTGCTTCAATTAAGATACGATGCAAAAGCAACACTTTTTCTTCAGAAAACTTTATCACTTTGCAAGCTCCTTAAAAGCAGGTAAATACTTTTCAAGTATGCGCTTTGCCACTATGTCTATTTTTTCATCGTCGGTTAACTCTATCACTGAATTATTTTTAATATCAACAAGCACGTAACAGGGCTTATTATTTTTAAATATTACCACGCTGCCTTTGCTGTCGGCAATTTTTGTTGCCTTAGAAAAATTCTGGTTTACTTCTGTAACAGATAGTATTTGTTCTGTATTTATAATCATTATTGCTGCCTCCTATAAATATTATATATTAATTATAGCTATTTGTCAACCTATTTTTTTGCAGTAATGTCGCAAGGTATGGTCTGTCATTGCGAGACGTAGGCATGGCAATATCTGCACACATTTATCTGAAGCTTTTATATTAAGGTGCTCAAAGTGTCGCTACGCTCGCGCGCAATGACATATGGTGTTCGGTCGTTTTTCTCTTGGCTTCCCCCTTCTATGGGGGAAGCTGTCAACTTGTTGACTGATGAGGGGATATTCCTGCCTTTCCTTATTCTGCTATTTTTGCTTTACAATGCGGTAAAAACAGTCCCCTCATCCGCCCTTACAGGGCACTTGTCTCAGCGGCGGCAATGTAAAAACCGCCGTTTCGGTCATCGCAAGCACGTTGCATATGTGCTTGCTCATCTCGCCGCCATAAACAGCGCATAAGTGCTGTTTAAAGAAATGGCGTCTCGTCCTAATAAGGACGGCAAGTAATAAGGTAAACGTTATTATCCCCTCATCCGCCCGTTGGGCACCTTCCCCCATAAAAGGGGAAGGCAAGGTGTGTAGCGTTGCTCCACTACCCCACAGGGAAGGCAAGATGTGTTGCGTTGCGCGCTTGCCCCACTGGGAAGGCAAGGGGACGGTAATTACGTTGTCCCGCTCTTGGCTCCCTTATTAGGGGAGCTGGCGCATAGCGCCTGTGGGGTTCACCTTATTTTATGGTTCAAAACCCTTCCCCCACTTCGTGGTCCCCCGTCTCAGCGGCTGTAAGGTCATCAGCCACTTTTGCGCAGTTAATATCTGAAACCTTTTATATTAAGGTGCGCAAAGTAGCGCTATCGCTCACGCGGGCACCGTTTGCGCCTTGCACTATGCGCAAACTCATCTCGCCGCCATAAACAGCGCATTAGTGCTGTTTAAAGAAATGGCGGCTCGTCCTTGCAGGGACGGCAAGGTGTGGTAATGTGTTCCCATTCACCATCGGCTGACCAAGTACGTCATTGCGAGCGTAGCGTGGCAATCTCGCCAGAGCGTAGCGGCTGGCGCCCGAATAGCATTTCCGCCCGTTCAATGCTTTTTACCGCATTATAAAAACGTTATTATTTTTAAACAACGCTTCTGCCGACCTACCTGCTGGTCGCCAGTTCTGGCGAGATTGCCACGCGGTAGAGCCCGCTCGCAATGACAAAGAGTGTTCGGTCGTTTGTAATAAGGTAAAATTATTACCATCTTTTGCTATACGGTTAACCAAGTTCGTCATTGCGAGCGTAGTGTAACGTAAGCGTGGCAATCTCGCCCGAACGGGCGGCAGTAGCGTAATTCCATCTTCGGATATCATTCTACCTCATTATAATAAAGTGTGTTATTATTTAAGAATAAACGTTATTATTTTTAAACATCGCTTCTGCCGCCCTGCCTGCTGGTCGCCAGTCCTGGCGAGATTGCCACGGGGTAGAGACCCCTCGCAATGACGTATGGTGCACGGTCGTTTTTTCTCTTGGCTTCCCCTTCTATGGGGGAAGCTGGCGGCGATAGCCGACTGATGAGGGGATAATTTGCCTTTCCTTATTTTTTGCAATTCGGGTTACCAATTACGTCATTCTGAGCGTAGTCGAAGAATATCTGCGCCTTATTATCTGAAATATTTTAAATTAAGGTGCGCAGAGTGTCGCTTCGCTCGCGCGCGAGAACTCGCGCCCGAATAGTAATTCCGACGATTCAATGCTTATTACCGCATTGTAATTAACCATTATTATTTTTAAACATCGCTTCTGCCGCCGTAGTTGGTCGTTCGCGAGCCGCGGTTCGATGCCGCTCCCGCGGGATCCTTCGCTTACGCTCAGGATGACGATGTGTACAGGCATTTATAATAAGGTACACGTTATTATCCCCTCATCCGTCGGCTACGCCGCCACCTGTCTCAACCGCGGTAAGGACAACCGC
>JAJQDC010000020.1 GCA_021202395.1 Clostridia bacterium
GCTTTTACAATGCCTTGTATAAAACTTTGGGCGTTGTCAAAATCGGTTTCGTCGGGGTGCCCTTTGTTTATCCCGCCGCCGATTTTAAAAATAAAAAATCTGTCAAGCGCTTTACATGCAAAGTTACCCAAAATTTTTATGCCTTTTGCTTCAAGCTCAGCTATAAGCGCCTTGTTATTGTTTACGCTGCCTGTTCCGCTTGTAGAAAATACAAAAGCATACTTTGGCAAATTATCTGCTTTTTTTACGTATTCAAGCAATTCTTTGTCGTGCTTGCCGTAATAAATACCGCCGCCAAAGCCCACAATGTCGTATTCACTGATATTGTAGTATTTTAAATCACTTAATTCGGCAACGGTAAGGGGAGCAGCTTCTGCCATAGCTTCGGCTATCTGCATGGTATTTCCAAGGTGTTTAGATTTTACTATTGCAAGAAATTTCATGTTAATTCCTATTTGGTAAATGCGTAAAAGCTTAATGTGAATATGGGTATATTCAATGCAATTATGCAGGGTATTACTACTTTTGCAAGCACTTCTGTGGTAGAAGACCAGTTTACCGAAAGCAGTATTGCAAACAGAACAATTATAAGAATTATAATAACGGTGGTAATTATGCTCGTTATAATATACCTTAAATTTGTAGGTTTGCGTACCTGTTTGCCGTAACCGGAGCCGAAGAGTATGCCGCACACAAGCACGTCTGCAAGCCCCAAAGCAAGTATAATAAAGGGATATGCAAGCGATATGTTAAGGCTGTCTTTAAACAGAACGCACAGAGTAAATTCAAGTAAAATGATTACGCCCACTATAAGCGAACATTTAAATAGAGTTGCGCCCTTGTTGTATGTGCTCTGTTTTGCCTTTACCGAATATCCATCGTTTTCTGATGTGTAAATTTTAAGCCCGTCGCTTGCCGCCTTTTCGCTGGCGTCGTAAAATCTTGATTTTACTGGTGCAGGTATAACCGTTTCCTGAACAGGGGGGCGGGGCTCTTCCTGCGGCTGGGGAGCAGGCTGCTCGTTAGCGCCAGGTTTAAGCGTGTTTACAAACAGTTTGTCTATAAGGTTCCTGTAATCGCGCTCCGTTTCGGGGCGGGAATTGTAAATAAGTTTTTCAGCATCAAGATTTTCTGCAGCAGGCGCTTCCTGGGTTTCAGGCTTTTTATCAAGTTCACCCGAAATAAGCTTTACGTAATTTTCATGAGCCTGCCTTCTTTGCTCTTCAGAAATTTCACGCTCTACACGTAGCCGTTCTTCTTCTGCTGCAATTTCAAGCGCAGAAGGGGCGCTATAAACGGGCTGCTGCGGTTCAGGCTGGCTTTGTACGGGCTGTTCTGTAGCAGGCGGAACTTCCGTCTGTTGTTCAGCCTTTTCAGGTTCTGTTTTTACTTCTTCGGTAACTACAGGCTGGGCGGCTTCTTCAGCTTTATGTTCTTCTTCAGCCGTTTCTTCTTTAAGTTCTTCTGGTATTTCGTCTGGCTGTAAAATAACAGACGTTTCGTGCAGAGCTGTAAAGGTTACCGCTTCTATAACTGGTTCAGCCGTAATCTGCTCTGCAGGCTTTTCTTCCGATTCTTTCTTTTCGCAAGATTCTTCGTCCGTTTTTTCTTCTTCGCCTTCGCCGCGCAGAGTCGGTACCCTTGAAGTAGACTGTTTTAAATATTTAAAATCTACAGGGGTAGGGGCGGGCTGCGAAAAATCAAAATTTTTATCGGAAATAAGGTTGTCTATTACCGTACGGGAATATTCCCATTCAGCCTGGTTCTTTTCGGTAATTTCTTTGCCTGCGTCGGTAAGGCGGAAATATTTACGTCTGCCGCCCGATGATACTTCGTCAGACTTCCAGTAAGCTTGTATGTAGCCTTGTGTTTCTAACCGTTTCAGCGCACTGTAAAGGGTGGGCTGTTTAAGCGTGTACTGCCCGTGGCTCTTTTCATTAATTTCGTTTATAATCTCATACCCGTATTTATCCCTGTCGTAAAGGGAGCGCAGTATGATTGTGTTTATATGGCCGCGTATCAGGTCTGCACTAATAGAGCTTTTTCCGTCTTCGTGGTTTTCGTATTCTTCGGTTTCTTCTTCCATGGTGTGAAATCTCCCAAATATTGTATATATTATAACACACAGATACAATTTATGTCAATAGTTTTGATAAAATAATAGTACTATGCCAGGCATAAAATGTAAAAATTTTCCTAAATTCAATAGACAATTTTATTTAATCGTGATAAAATTAAGTATGTTTATACAAGAGGTAAAGTGATGTATAAGAATATTAAGTCATATGAAATAAGATACACCGATGTAGATTATGCCGACACAATTAAACTTTCTTCAATGCTTTCGCTGTTAGAAGAATCTGCCTGCGCTTCGGCAGACGAGCTCGGCTTCGGCTACGATAAAATTATGCCTGCAGGCATCGGGTTTATTGTTGTAAACTGGCACATAGATTATCTTCGCCCCATAAAGCTTGAAGATAAAAGTATCACCGTGCACACCTGGCCGCACAAACCTTCACGCACGACTTTTATAAGAGATTTTGAAGTTTATTGCGGAGAAGAAAAGGTAGCAGTAGCTTCATCGCGCTGGTGTATGGTAGATTTAAATAAATATTCTATTTTACCCACTTCGGCATTTCCGCCTGCGCAGAATACCTTATATAACGATGCAAATTCTTTAACTGCACCCGAATGGAAGATTGCTCCTACCGAAGGCGAAGAAAGTTTTGTAAAAACCGTAACATTGTCTGACTACGACCATTACAACCACGTAAACAATACCAAGTATGCCGATTTCTGTTTAGATGCATTTTCGCTTGGTGAAGTTACGGGCAAGTATATTTCTGCCGTACGCATTAACTATGTTAAGCAATGTAAATTCGGTGAAGAGCTTAAATTTTACAGAACGTTTAACGACGGCTTCTGGTATATAGAAGGCAGAGCGCAGGGCGAAGTGCGTGTCCGCTTTAAATTAAAATTTTCTGACATATAATGGAACTATCTTATACGGTAATAAAAAGCGCAAGAAAAGGCTATTCTGTGCGCATTACTACAGACAATAAAATTACGGTGCGTGCACCGCTTAATGCTACCGACAGGCAGATAAAAAAGTTTCTTGCAGAAAAGAGCGGCTGGATAAATAAGGTAGTTGCATTTAATGCGAATAATAAACTTGATAACGCCGACGTAAGGGATATGAAGAGTGCTTACGTAAACGGCAAACTTGTTCCGGTTATTTGCGGCGGTAAAAACTATATCGGTGAAGACGGCGTTCACATAGCAAATATAAAAAGTTTTAAAACAGCTTACGTAAACGGTGCGGGCGGTGAGTTTATCGCCAGATTCAAACAGACGGAAAGGGAGTGTAACCTGCACGCAAAGAGCGTAAATTTCCGTTCCTATAAAGGGCGTTGGGGCTGTTGCGACGGGGAAAATAATATTGTATTTAATTATAAGCTTATGATGCTGCCGCCGGGTTTACAGCGGTACGTGATGGTACACGAACTTTGCCATACCGTTTACCACAACCATTCTTCAGCTTTTTGGGCGTTGGTAAAAAGGTTTGTACCCGATTATAATGTTTTACGCAAACAGCTTAAAGATTACAATTTTTTAGCAAAAATGTATTAAAAAGCCGCCTTTATGGTGGCTTTTTGTCAGCTTTGTTTAATATTCTGCTGTTTAAGAAATGTCTTCATTACAAGCGAGTGCGGCATAATTTTTGTAAGCATATGGTTTATTTTTGCGTAGATACCAGGAACAACATAATCTTTTTTGCCGTTCATCGCATTAATACATTTTTTGACAACCCATGCGGCTTCGTACGGGTGGGGATAATTATTTACAACCTTATCTTTATTTGCCCTGTCAAAGAATTCCGTCTTAACCCACATCGGGCAGAACCCAAGGGCATGTATGCCGCGTGGTTTAAGCTCTGTATTTAAGGAGCGTGTAAAGCTTAAAGCAAAAGCTTTGCTTGCTGCGTAAATGCTCATATACGGAATGGGAGCAAAGGAAGAAAAGCTGCATATATTTACAATCTGGCTGCCCTTTTTCATATAAGGCAGACACAGGTAGGTTACGGTAAACATTGCTTTTGCGTTTAAATCTATCATTCCGGCATTGTCTTCGTAAGAAGATTTTTCTATGCTCTGCATAACGCCGTAGCCCGCCCCGTTAACAAGCACTGCAATTTCCGGTTTGTTTTCTTTAAGGGCGGTATCTAATTTTTCTGTTCCGCCCTGCGAAGCAAGGTCTGCAGCTATTATTTTGCTGGGAACTGCAAGCTCGGCTGCAACCTTTTTAAGTTTATCTTCGCTGCGGGAAATCAGCCAGAATTCTTCTATCCCGTATCTGCCTTTAAGCTGCAGGGCAAACTCTTTGCCCATCCCTGCGGACGCACCTGTAATTATACATACTTTCATAATTTTTCTCCCGATAAATGTTTACCTTATTTTACCTTATTTTTAAGTTTGTGTCAATGTATAAATGTATTGTATCAGATTTAATTTTATGCACAATATTTGCATAAATATGCGTATATACAGAATATTTGAATAAATTATTGAATAATTATGCAAAATTTTGCAAGTTATTTTAATTATACGGCAGTAATTTGCTTGACTTTGATATTTTATATATAGTATAATTCTGCCCGATAGAACGTTAAGCGTTCTAAATAAATTTTGCGGAAAGTGAAAAATATGAAGAAACAGGTTAAAAAAGTAGTATTGGCTTATTCCGGCGGTCTTGATACGTCGATAATAATTCCCTGGTTAAAAGAAAATTATGATAACTGCGAAGTTATAGCGGTATCAGGCGACGTTGGCCAGGAGAGCGAGCTTGAAGGGCTTGAAGAAAAGGCGTTAAAAACGGGTGCTTCCAAATTATATATAGAAGATTTACGTAAAGAATTTATAGAAGATTATATCTATCCCACAATGAAGGCAGGCGCCGTTTACGAAAATAAGTATCTTTTAGGTACTTCTTTCGCCCGCCCCGTAATTGCAAAAAGGATAGTAGAGATTGCTAAAAAAGAAGGCGCCGATGCAATATGCCACGGCTGCACGGGCAAGGGTAACGACCAGGTCCGCTTTGAACTTTCTATAAAGGCTTTTGCGCCCGAAATGACTATAATAGCCCCCTGGCGTGAATGGGATATAAAGAGCCGCGATGAAGAGATAGATTACGCAGAAGCGCACAATATACCCCTTAAAATAAACAGGGAAACAAACTATTCCAAAGACAAAAATCTGTGGCATCTGTCGCACGAAGGGCTTGATCTTGAAGATCCTGCAAATGAACCGATGTATGATAAAATACTTGAACTCGGCGTTTCGCCCTGGAAGGCACCCGATAAAAGCACCTATGTAACGCTTCATTTTGAAAAGGGTGTGCCCACGGCTATAGACGGCAAAAAGGTAGACAGTATCACCCTTATGGCAATGCTCAACAAAATCGGCGGAGAAAACGGCGTAGGGCTTTGCGATATGGTAGAAAACCGCCTTGTTGGCATGAAGAGCCGCGGTGTATACGAAACCCCCGGCGGTACAATTCTTTACGCGGCGCACGAACTGCTTGAATCTATCTGCCTTGATAAAGCTACAATGCACTATAAGCAGCTTATTGCGGTAAAATACGGCGAACTTGTTTACGACGGGCAGTGGTTTACACCCTTGCGCGAAGCGCTTGATGCGTTTGTGGAAAAGACGCAGGAAAACGTTACGGGCGACGTGAAACTCCGCATTTACAAGGGCAACGTAATGAATGCAGGTATAACATCGCCTTACTCGCTTTACAGCGAAGATATAGCTACATTCGGCGAAGATAACTGCTACAACCAGGCGGATTCAGAAGGGTTTATAAACCTGTTCGGCTTGCCCATTAAGGTTAAAGCGCTTATAGACAGCAAAAAGATCAAATAATGTACAACATATTCATAGACGGTAAAGAGGGTACGACGGGTCTGCAGATTTATGACAGGCTCGCCGCCCGTACCGATATCAACTTAATAACCCTGCCGGAAGATAAGCGTAAAGATTATTCTGCAAGAAAGAGCTGCCTTAACGAGGCGGATATAAGTTTTTTGTGCCTGCCCGACGCCGCTGCGCGGGAAGCTGTTTCTATGGTAGAAAATCCTTCAGCAAGAATAATAGACGCATCCACGGCGCACCGTACGGCAGAAGGCTGGGTTTACGGCTTGCCAGAAATATCCAATAGCCGCAGGCAACAGATTGCAACGGCAAAAAGGGTTGCTAACCCTGGTTGCCACGCAACGGGTTTTATAACGCTTGCTGCTCCGCTTGTAAAGGGCGGAATAGCAGGGGCAGATTATCCGTTTAACGCACACTCTGTTACTGGTTATTCGGGCGGCGGCAAAAAAACTATTGCAGAATATAAAAACCCCGAAAGGGATATATCGTTAAGCTCCCCCAGGCAGTATGCCACGGCAATGCAGCATAAGCACCTGCCGGAAATGGTAAAGGAGTGTGGGCTTAAGTTTGCACCGGCGTTCAATCCGATTATCTGTGATTTTTATTGCGGTATGTGCGTTGTTGTACCGCTTACGGTAAGGTTGCTCAATAAAAAGGTAACGGCAAGCGACATGTATGACTATTTTGCAGAGTACTATGCCACGCAGAATTTCATAAAAATAGCTAAAAATGAAGAGATTCCTGCTTATTTACCTGCAAATGAGTTATCCGGAACCAATATGCTTAAGATTTATATTAACGGCAGCAGTGAGCATATTTTTCTTGCAAGCGTGTTTGATAACCTTGGTAAAGGCGCTTCCGGTGCGGCAGTGCAGAATATGAATATAATGCTTGGGTTAGACGAAAGAACGTCTTTGATTTAAAATTTTTGAAATAAAATTACACCGTAAAAGTTATATAAAAAAGCCCGTCATTAGTTTTGACTTTTTTGTATTACAGTGTTATACTTATCAGTGGTATGTTACGGGGAAGATGAAATAAATATTAATAATAAATTATTTGGCTATGAAATTTTTAAGAGAAGTTGGCGGCGGTGTGTGCGCACCCTATGGTTTTAAAGCGGGCGGCATACATTGCGGCATAAGAAAGAACAAAGATAAAAAAGACCTTGCGCTTATTGTAAGCGAAGTTCCTGCGGCGGCTGCAGGCGTTTATACGCAGAACCTTGTAAAGGGCGCACCTGTAACCGTTACAAAAAACCACATTGCTGACGGCAAGGCTCAGGCTATTATATGCAACAGCGGCAATGCAAATACCTGCAATGCAAACGGGATAGATATTGCAGAAGGAATGTGTTCGCTTGTAAGCAAAGTTGCAGGAATAGACAGCTGCGACGTAATAGTTGCTTCTACCGGAGTTATCGGTCAAAAGCTTGATCTGCAGCCCATGGCAGACGGGATAGACAGCCTTTATGCTTCTTTGGGCGACAACAGCGACGACGCCGCAGAAGCCATTATGACGACCGATACAAAAATAAAATCGGTTGCAGTTGAATTTGACCTTGACGGCAAGCCTTGCAGGATTGGCGGCATAGCAAAGGGTGTGGGTATGGTTTGCCCCAATATGGCTACAAACCTTATATTTATCACCAGCGACGTTGCCATAAGCCCCCAAATGTTGCAGACAGCCCTTTCAGAAGATGTTAAAACATCTTTCAATATGGTCAGCGTAGACGGCGACCAGTCTACCAACGATACCTGCTGTATACTTGCAAACGGGCTTGCGGGCAATAATATGATTACAGAAAGCGGAGAAGCTTTTTCCGCCTTTAAAAAGGCACTTCATTCCGTTACCGTAAAGCTTTCTAAAATGATAGCAAAAGATGGAGAAGGGGCAACAAAGCTTATTGAATGCAACGTTTCGGGCGGTAAAACGTCTAAAATGTCTAAAAATGTAGCCCGTTCGGTAATTAAATCTTCTTTGGTAAAGGCTGCCATGTTCGGCAGTGATGCCAACTGGGGAAGGGTGCTTTGCGCAATAGGCTACGCAGGCGAGCCGGTAGACGTAAACAAAATAGACGTTATTTTCCGTTCGTCTAAGGGTAAAATTCTTGTCTGCGAAAACGGTTGCGGCGTAGAATTTTCTGAAGAGCTTGCAAAGAAAATACTTTCGCAGGACGAAATACAGATAAATATAGATCTTAAACTCGGCGGCTGCCGTGCTACGGCGTGGGGCTGCGACCTTACATACGATTACGTAAAAATAAACGGCGATTACAGGACCTGATTATGGATAAACAGCAGCAGGCGGAATTTTTGATAGAGGCTTTGCCTTGCATTAAAAAATACCGCGGCAAGACAATCGTAATAAAATACGGCGGAAACGCCATGACGGACGACGGGTTAAAGGCGGCCGTTATGAGCGATGTTACCGTTTTGAATGCGCTTGGAATGAATGTTGTTCTTGTGCATGGCGGCGGTCCCGAAATTTCTGATATTTCTAAAAAGATGGGTATTGAACCCCGCTTTGTAAACGGATTGCGCTATACCGATAAAACTACTGCTGATATCGCACTGATGGCTCTTGCCGGCAAAGTAAACAAAACGCTTGTAGACCTTATACAAACCAAGGGCGGTAAAGCGATAGGTCTTTGCGGGCAGGACGGTCATATGCTCATGTGCGAAAAACAGTCAGAAGAACTGGGCTACGTCGGTAAAATTACTTCTATAAACACACAGGTGATATCCGACGTTCTTGCTCTCGGCTACATTCCCGTTATTTCACCCGTCGGCTGCGACGGCGAAGGCAACGTTTACAACATAAATGCAGATACTGCTGCTGCCGCTATTGCCGGTGCGCTTGGTGCAGAAGTGCTTCTTCTTATGACCGATATAAAGGGGCTTTTAGAAAATAAAGATGACCCCGACAGCCTTATTAAAGAAGTTTATGTTTCTGACATCCCCGCTCTGGTTAAACAGGGTATAATTTCAGGGGGGATGATTCCCAAAATAGAGTGCTGCAAAGAAGCTATCCGCCGCGGAGTAAAAACCGTTTTTATTACGGATGGCAGGGTTTACCATTCCATTTTGGTAGAAATTTTGTCTGAAGAAGGCAGCGGAACAATGTTTTACAGTTGACTGATTTTTTTAAATCAGTCTTTATTTATAATAAAGGGTAAGTTATATTATGGACAGCAATCAGATTATAAACGAAGATAAAAAGTACGTAGCTTCTACTTATGCACGCTTCCCCGTGGCTTTAAAAGACGGCAAGGGCAGCAGGCTGTACGACTACGAAGGTAAAGAATATATAGACTGCGGCAGCGGTATTGCCGTCAACATATTCGGCATAAACGACGAAGAGTGGAAGGCGGCTGTAACAGCCCAGCTTGGCAGCGTGCAGCACACGAGCAATCTTTATTATTCCAAGCCGCAGGCAGACCTTGCAAAGATGTTGTGTGAAAGAACGGGGGCATCAAAAGTATTTTTTGGCAACAGCGGCGCAGAAGCCAACGAATGTGCAATAAAAGCGGCAAGAAAGTACAGTGATAACAAATACAATTCTTCCCGTAAGGAAATAATTACAATAAAAAATTCTTTCCACGGCAGAACAATAGCAACGCTTTCCGCTACAGGGCAGGATGCATTCCACAAGTATTACGGTCCGTTTGTAGAAGGATTTAAATATGCAGATCCTACCATAAACGGAATAAAAGCTTGCTTAAACGCCGACACTTGCGCTATAATGGTAGAAACTATCCAGGGCGAAAGCGGTGTAAACGTTTTAGGGGCTGACTTCCTTAAACAGGTAGAAAATTTATGCTGTGAAAAGGACATCCTTTTAATTGTAGACGAAGTTCAGACGGGCAACGGCCGAACGGGTTATCTGTATTCTTACGAAGCATTCGGAATACATCCCGATATAGTAACTACTGCAAAGGGGCTTGCAGGCGGGCTTCCTTTGGGTGCATGTATGCTCTTCGGCAAATGTGCGGATGTATTCGGCTATGGCGACCACGGCTCTACATTCGGCGGCAACCCTGTAGCATGTGCAGGTGCCTGCAATATCTTAAGCCGCATAACGGGCGACCTTCTTGCCGAAGTGCAGGGCAAGGGTGCATACTTTAAAGCCAACCTTGAACGCATTAAAAATGTAGAAGAAGTTACGGGAATGGGGCTTATGATAGGTATAAAAACAAACAAGCCTGCGTCAGACATTGCCAATAAATGCTTACAAAAAGGCTTGCTGGTATTAACAGCCCACGGCAAGGTAAGGCTTTTACCTGCATTAAACATCAAAAAAGAAGAAATTGACATAGCGTTAAAAATATTGAACGAGGTAATAGGCGAATGAAACATCTACTTAAATTATCTGACCTTACCAGGGAAGAGATATTATCTATATTGAACCTTGGCGACCAGCTTAAATTTGAACGCAACAACGGCATACAAAAAGATTACCTTAAGGGTAAAAAACTTGGTATGATATTCCAGAAGTCGTCTACCCGCACAAGGGTTTCCTTTGAAGTGGGCATGTACGAACTTGGCGGCTACGCTCTGTTTTTATCGAGTAACGATTTGCAGATCGGCAGGGGCGAGCCCGTACAGGATACCGCAAGGGTGCTTTCGCGCTATCTTGACGGCATTATGATACGTACGTTTGCCCAGCAGGAAGTGGAAGATCTTGCAAAGTACGGCTCAATACCCATAATAAACGGTCTTACAGATTATTGCCATCCCTGCCAGGTGCTTGCCGACCTTATGACGATAAGGGAATATAAGGGAACCTTTAAAGGGCTTAAAATGGCGTTCATCGGCGACGGTAACAATATGGCAAACAGCCTTATTGTGGGCGCCGTAAAAACGGGGATGCAGATAAGCGTAGCCTGCCCCGAAAACCATTTGCCAGACGAAAAGCTTGTAGCCTGGGGCAAGGAAAGCGGTCTGTTGACTGTTACTACCAGCGTAAAAGACGCTATAGAAGGCGCAGATGTGCTTTATACCGACGTCTGGGCTTCTATGGGCCAGGAAGGCGAAAAGAAGCAAAGGGAGAACGATTTTAAGGGCTATCAGATAAATGAAGAAAATATTAAGGGTGCAAAAGAAGACGTAATGGTTATGCACTGCCTGCCTGCCCACCGCGGAGAAGAAATTACCGAAGGCGTGTTTGAAGCGCACGCCAAAGAAATTTTTGACGAAGCAGAAAACAGGCTGCACGCACAGAAAGCCGTTATGGTAAAACTTTTAAGATACTGAAATAACAGAAAAATTCAAGGAAAAATCAGATGAAGACAAGCAAAGTTTATTTGACGTTGCAAAACGGGAAACAATTTGTCGGGCAGTCGTTCGGAGCTTGCGGAGAGGTTGTCGGCGAACTTGTTTTTACAACTGGTATGACGGGTTATATAGAAACCCTTACCGACCCCAGCTATTACGGGCAGATCGTTACGCAGACCTTTCCGCTTATAGGCAACTATGGCATGATAGAGTCGGACTCGGAAAGTAAAAAACCTTGGGTTTCCGCTTATATCGTCCGCGAAAAGTGCGATATGCCTTCTAATTTCAGAAGTGAAGGCACGTTAGACGATTACCTTAAAAAACACAACATTATAGGTATTTACGGCATCGATACGCGAGAGCTTACAAAAATAGTAAGGGAAACGGGTGTAATGAATGCTGCAATAACGTTGGCGCCGCTGAAAGATTTTTCTGCGGTTAATAACTACCGCATTAGCGACGCAGTTAACGCCGTAACCTGCAAAGAACCTGAATTTATGGGCGACCCTGACGGAATAAGGGTAGCCGTATGGGACTTTGGCGCAAAGAGCAATATTACACGTGAACTTGTAAAGCGCGGCTGTTATTGCATAAAGATACCCGCATTTTATACTGCGGAACAGATTTTAGAGTTCAATCCACAGGGGCTTATGCTTACAAACGGCCCCGGGGACCCTTCCGAAAATACCCACATTATAGAAAATATAAGAAAGCTTGCCGGTAAACTTCCCATTTTCGGCATTTGCCTTGGGCACCAGCTTTTTGCGCTTGCCATGGGCGGCAAAACAAAAAAGATGAAGTACGGGCACAGGGGTTCTAACCAGCCCGTTAAAAACCTTGATACGGGCAGGGTATATATATCCAGCCAGAACCACGGCTACGAAGTTATATCTTCAAGCTTAAGCTTTGGCAAACTATCCTTTATAAATGCCAACGACGGCACTTGCGAAGGGTTTGAATATCCCGATATAAACGCATACACGGTGCAGTTCCACCCCGAAGCTTGCGGCGGGCCGCACGATGCGTCTTTCCTCTTTGATAAATTTATACTTAATATGAAGGAGGGGAAATATCATGCCTAAGAGAGACGATATTAAAAAAGTTCTTGTTATTGGTTCAGGTCCTATAGTAATTGGCCAGGCTGCCGAATTTGACTACGCCGGCGCGCAGGCGTGCCGCGTTCTTAAAGACGCAGGCCTTGACGTAGTTCTTTGCAACTCTAACCCCGCAACAATTATGACGGATAAAGCGCTTGCAGATGAAATTTATCTTGAACCGCTTACCATAGATACGTTAAAAAGAATTATCATAAAGGAACGCCCCGACAGCTTGCTTGCATCATTAGGCGGCCAGACAGGTCTTACGCTTGGCTGCCAGCTTGCAAAAGAAGGCTTTTTGGACGAGTGGGGCGTAAAGCTCATCGGCGTAAATTTAAGTGCGATAGACAGGGCAGAAGACAGGGAACTGTTTAAAGAGACAATGCAAAAGATTAACCAGCCCGTTGTTCCTTCTGATATTGCCTATACGGTAGACGAATGTGTGGAAGTAGCACAAAGGATAGGCGGCTACCCCGTAATTATCCGCCCTGCATACACGCTTGGCGGTGCGGGCGGCGGCGTTGCGTACAACGAAGAAGAGTTAAGATTGATTGCCCACAACGGTCTGCTGCTTTCGCCCATAACGCAGGTGCTTATAGAACGTTACATCGGCGGCTGGAAAGAGATTGAATTTGAAGTTTTGCGCGACGGTGCAGGCAACGTGCTTACCGTCTGCTCAATGGAAAATTTTGACCCCGTAGGCATTCACACTGGCGACAGCATAGTCATTGCGCCTGCCGTAACCCTTTCTGATAAAGAATACCAGATGCTGCGTACGGCTTCGCTTGACATTATAACGGAGCTTGGCATAGAAGGCGGTTGCAACTGCCAGTTTGCGTTGAACCCCGATTCGTTTGAATATTCTGTAATAGAAGTTAACCCCAGGGTTTCCCGTTCGTCTGCACTGGCGTCTAAGGCAACCGGTTACCCCATAGCAAAAGTTTCAACTAAAATTGCGCTCGGCTATACGCTTGACGAAATTAAAAACGATGTAACGGGCAAAACTTACGCCTGCTTTGAACCTACCCTTGACTACGTGGTAGTAAAACTTCCCAAATGGCCCTTTGATAAATTCCTTTATGCAAAGCGCACGCTTGGCACGAGGATGAAAGCCACCGGCGAAGTGATGGCAATAGGTACCAGCTTTGAGATGGCTATAATGAAAGCCGTCCGCGGTGCAGAAATTTCTTTAGGCACTTTAAATATGCCTAAGATGATGGAACTTTCTGACGAAGAGATACACGCAAAACTTTCTGAACTTACCGACGAAAGACTTTTTGTTGTATACTCTGCGATAAAGCGCGGTATTCCTATAGAAGAAATTTACCGTATAACAAAGATAGACGAATGGTTTTTGGAAAAATTAAAGAACCTTGCCGACTACGAAAATGAGATACAGGGCAAGCCGCTTACACGCCCGCAGTACCTGCGCGGTAAAAAACTTGGCTACCCCGATAAAGAACTTGAAAAACTTTCAGGAAGCAAACTCCCCATGCACAGGGATGCCGTGTTTAAGATGGTTGATACCTGCGGTGCAGAGTTTGCTGCACAAACGCCGTATTTTTATTCAACTTATGACGAAAAGGAACACGACGAAGCAAAGCCTTTTGTAAAGCGCAGCCAGAAGCGCAGGATAGTGGTTATCGGCTCGGGTCCCATAAGGATAGGCCAGGGTATTGAGTTCGACTATTCATCGGTACACTGCGTATGGACGCTTAAAGAACTTGGCTACGAAGTAATAATAATAAACAACAACCCTGAAACTGTATCTACCGACTTTGATACGGCGGACAGGCTTTACTTTGAAGCGCTTACGCCGGAAGACGTGCAAAGCGTAATAGACATAGAAAAGCCTTACGGCGTGGTGATCACTTTCGGCGGGCAGACTGCTATAAAACTCTGCAGCTACCTTGATAAAAAGGGTATAAGGATACTTGGCACGCCTGCCGACAGCGTAGACCTTGCCGAAGACAGGGAACGTTTTGACGAACTGCTTGAACAGTTTGACATAGCCCGCCCCAAGGGGCTTACCGTTATGACCAAGCAAGAGGCGATTTCTGCCGCAGAACAGCTTGGCTACCCCGTGCTTTTGCGCCCGTCGTACGTAATTGGTGGCCAGAATATGACAATAGCGTTTACCCAGAACGACATAGAACGCTATATGGACGTTATTCTTGCCCAGCACATAGAAAACCCTGTGCTCTGCGATAAATACCTTATGGGTACAGAGCTTGAAGTAGACGCTATTTCTGACGGCGTAGACGTGCTTATCCCCGGCATTATGCAGCATATTGAGCGTGCCGGTGTACATAGCGGCGACTCTATAGCTGTTTATCCCCCGTATAATCTAAGCGACGCTATGCTTAAAAAGGTAGTTGATATATCTACCAAGCTTGCCATATCGCTCAAAACAAAGGGGCTTATAAATATACAGTACCTTATTTACCAGAACGAACTTTACGTAATAGAAGTCAACCCCAGGGCATCGCGTACAATACCTTATATTTCTAAGGTAACGGGCGTACCTATGGTAGAGCTTGCAACAAAAATATTGATGGGTGCAAAACTTAAACGCCTTGGTTACGGCACGGGGCTTTACCCCAGTTCGCCGTACGTTGCGGTAAAGGTTCCCGTGTTCTCTTTTGAAAAGCTCAACGACGTAAACTCGCAGCTCGGCCCCGAAATGAAGTCTACGGGCGAAGTTCTTGGCATCGGTAAAACAATAGAAGAAGCGCTGTTTAAGGGGCTTGTTTCTGCAGGGTTCAATATGAAGCACCCCACAAAGCAGCATCCTTCAGGCATTTACTTTACCGTAAACGATCAGGATAAGTTTGAAATTGTAAATATTGTTAAAAAGTTTGCAGACCTTGGGCTTACGCTTTACGCAACCAAAGGTACTGCTGATACGATACGAAGTTTAGGTCTTGAATGTACCGACGTGGAAAGGCTTTCTACTAACGACGATATATTCAAGCTTATGGATGAAGATAAGATAGACTATATAGTTTATACAGGTAAAACGGATATAGAATCTATTACAAACTATATATCTCTTCACCATCACGCAATACTTCTTGGTATTACGGTGCTTACTTCGCTTGATACCACAAATGCACTTGCAGATTGCATTGCGGGCAGATACACCCAGTTCAACACAGAACTTGTAGATATCAACCACCTGCGTAAGGAAAAGTTAAAGCTTGACTTCTGTAAAATGCACAGCTGCGGCAACGATTACATTTTGTTTAACAATATGGATAACCGCATTACCTGCCCCGAATCGCTTGCGATAAACTTTTCTGACAGGCACTACGGGATAGGCAGCGACGGCATTGTTATGATAGAAAAATCTGACGAAGCCGTATGTAAAATGCGTGTGTTCAACCGCGACGGAAGCGACGGCGGTATGGCGGCTAACCCGCTGCGGTGCGTTGCAAAGTACGCTTACGACAGGCGGTTTATAGATTCAGGTACAATTAACATAGAAACATGCAAGGGTGTAAAAGAACTTGAAATAGCTTCTTTTAACGGCTTTGCAAGTTCTGTATCGGTAAATCTTGGCAAAGCTACGTTCGACGGTAAATCTATACCTTCGGTATTTGACGGCGAAGTGGTAGAACAGATGTTAAGTTTTGGCGGTACAGAATATAAAACTACTATAGTTAACGTCGGTATTCCGCACTGCGCTGTCTTTTGCGACAAGGTAGACGACATCGATATAGAAGCATTGGGGCAGGCTGTAATAACATCAGGATACTTCCCCGCAGGTGCTTACCTTGAGTGCGCAAGGCTGGTAAACAACCTTACCGTAAAAATACGTGTATGGGATAAGATAAACGGCGAAACTATGGCTTGCGGTACAGCTGCCGCTGCAGTTGCCGTTGCAGCGGTAAAATCTGGCAAGTGCCTTAAAAACAGTATTATTACCGTTAAGCTTAAGGGCGGCGACCTTTTTGTAACCTGCAAAGAAGACGGCGATATATTATTAGACGGCAGCGTTAAGCAGTCTTATGAAGGCGTAATAGAAATTTAAAATGATTTATTTTGATAATGCCGCCACAACAAAACCTGATAAAGATTGTCTTGGCAGGGCAGAAAAATATTTAACCGACCAATTTTATAATCCTTCCGCACTATATGCGGAAGGATATAATTTGCATCTTGATTTGCGCTCTGCAAGGGAAAGTATTTTATCGCATATAGCGGATAAAAATGCGTATGAACTTATAATAACTTCCTGCGGCAGCGAAGCCGACAACCAGGCGGTGTTCTGCGCAGGCAGGCGGGGCAACATTGTTACCACAAGCGGCGAACATGCTGCTGTTTATTCGGCGGTAAGCGAAGCAAAACTCCGCGGCGGCGATGTAAGGTTTGCAAAGCTGAATGCCGACGGAAGCGTTAACGAAGAAAGTTTATTATCTCTTGTAGATAAAGACACTTCGCTTGTGTCGGTAATTCATGTAAATAACGAAACGGGTGCGGTAAATGATATTAACAGCCTTGCGGCAAAGGTAAAAAAAATAAATTCTCGTACGGTATTTCATTCTGATGGTGTGCAAGCTTACGGCAAATTACCTTACAGGCTTTCACAAAACGTAGATCTTTATTCTTTAAGCGCACACAAAATTGGTGCGTTAAAGGGCACCGGTGCGCTTATAAAGCGTAAAACGCTTAATATAAAGCCTTATATTTACGGCGGCGGGCAGGAAAACGGCTTAAGAAGCGGTACCGAAAACGTGTTCGGTATAAAAATGCTTGAATATGCAGCAGATAAAGTTTACGGCAATCTGCAGGAAAATTACAAAAAAATATCTGCAGTAAAAGGGCGGCTTTGCGAACTGTTGGATAAAAATATTTTTACCGTTTTATCGCCGCAAAGCGGTTCGCCGTATATTCTTACCGTAGCGGCAGAAGGTGTGCGCGGTGAAACTGCATTGCATGCAGTAAACGACAAGGGGCTTATTATAGGTACGGGTTCGGCTTGTTCTTCTAATGCGGCAAAGCGCCATTCAAGGGTTATAACCGCATGCGGAATCAATGATAAACTTGCCGACAGCGTACTGCGTATAAGCTTTTGCTGCAATAATACGGCAGAAGAAGCTGAACTTGCCGCAGAGATTTTAAATAAAACAGTTGGTGAACTTAAAGAGGCGTTAAAATAAATGGAAAAGGTAATAATTATACGGTATGCTGAAATTCATTTAAAGGGCAAAAACCGTGGGTATTTTGAACATATTTTTGCCGTTAATATGGAAAAATCTCTTAAGGGCATCCGCCACGAAATTCACAGGCAGAGCGGCAGATATCTTGTAGAAGGCTTTGCTGATGAAAATACAGACCTTATAGTAAACAAAATTAAAAGAGTTTTCGGCGTTCATTCGGTAAGCGTTGCCTATAAAGTACCGTCTGACATGAATGAAATTTTTAATGCGGCAAAACTTGTTGCAGGCGAAAGCGGTACGTTTAAGGTAGAAACGCACAGGGCAGATAAGACATTTCCGCTTAATTCTCCGCAGATAAGCGCAGAAATCGGCGGAAGAATGCTTGAAAGTAACCGTTTACTTAAAGTGGATGTACACAACCCAGATTTTGTAATTAATATTGACGTAAGAGAAAACGGCACGGCGCTTGTGTTCAATAAATTTGAAAGCGGTGCCGACGGTATGCCCGTAGGTACCGCCGGTAAAGGTTTGCTTTTGATATCCGGCGGTATAGACAGCCCTGTGGCAGGGCATATGATTGCTAAGCGCGGTATGAAGATAGAAGGGTTGCACTTTCATAGTTACCCGTATACCAATATGCAGGCAAGACAAAAGGTAAACGATCTTGCCGCAGTGCTTTCTGAATACAACTGCGGTTTCACGTTAAACGTTGTTTCTGTAAAAAGAATACAGGAAGAAATACACAAAAATTGTAATGGCGCTTATATGGTTACGCTGCTTCGCAGGTTTATGATGCGAATTGCAGAAATAATTGCGGATAAAAACGGCGACCAGTGTATTATTACGGGTGAAAGTTTAGGTCAGGTAGCCAGCCAGACGGTAGAGGGTATGACGTCTTCTAACTCAGTTATAAAAAATTTGCCTGTACTGCGCCCCTTATGCGGCTTTGACAAAAACGAAATTATAGAGCGGAGCCGCAAGATCGGCACTTACGAAATCTCTATTCAGCCGTTTGAAGATTGCTGTACGGTATTTTTACCTGAATATCCCATAATAAAACCTAAAATAGAAGATGTTCTTGCAGAAGAGGCAAAACTTGACGTAGAAGGGCTTATTACTGACGCACTCTCTACATTAGAAATTACTGAATTATAAAAATAAAAACTCACACAGTTGTGTGAGTTTTTATTTATTCGTTATACCAGTCCCAGTGGATAATGTCTGGTATTTTCTGCTGCGGCTGCTGGGTTTTTGTACCGATATTCACGGCAGGCAGTTTAATTGTTTTGCCGTAATAAGTTTTTTCCTTGCCGCAGTAGCAGGGGGTTACGTAGTAAACGTAATTTCCGTCTTCTACTTCATCGCAAAAGTTGTTTATCCACTCACCGTTATAAACCTGTATTTTTTGTCCGTTACTTTCGCGTTCTATCAAATATACATAGTACTCTGTCTGACATAATGATATAAAAACTGCATTATTTTTAACATTTATTGTGGGCTTTTCTATTGTCGGGCAGGAAAATCTGGTAGAAGCAAGTTTTGGCTCGCTCCCTTTTATAACTTTAATTTCTTTTGTCTTAAGCATTGGTGCTGCCCTGTCGGCAAGAATTATTTTATTGTTGTTTGTATATTCGTCGCGGT
The DNA here is from genome assembly GCA_021202395.1 of Clostridia bacterium. Classification (GTDB taxonomy): domain Bacteria; phylum Bacillota; class Clostridia; order Christensenellales; family Borkfalkiaceae; genus Coproplasma. The sequence continues at coordinate 19,110 of JAJQDC010000020.1, forward strand.
CTATTTTTATTGTTGTAGTTCCGCTTGTTACGTTTAACGGTGCAGGTGGTTTTACTTCATATAATTTATTTAAAATACTTTCTGCTATTTGGGTGCAGTTGTTGCCGCCCGTTATATTTAGCGGTGTGTTGTCTTTATCGCCAAGCCATACGCCGATGCAGTCTTCTGATGTGTATGCAATGCAGTATGCGTCAGTATTTCCCTGTAAATTGCCGCACGTGCCTGTTTTTGCCGCTACGTCAAACGGGATATTTTTTAATTTTTTTGCCGTTCCGCTTTTTGCCGTTTGCAAAAGCATATCGTTCATCAGCGAGCAAGTCCCTATAGAGAATACTTTTTGCGTTGTATTTTCTGCTTTGTATATTACTTTGCCGTTTTCTGCAATAATTTCATTAATAAAGTGCGATTTTCCATAATTACCGTTATTGGTAAAGGTGGAATATCTGTCGCAGATATCTTTAAGCGTAAGCCCGTATTTCATTCCGCCAAGAGCAAGAGATAAATTTTTTTCGTCATTTTCAAGTTTTATTCCCATTTTTGCTGCGTATTTTTCTGCCCTGTCAAGCGTAAGAGCGTTCAATGTCTTTACTGCGGGAATGTTGTAACTGTTTGCAATGCTTTGTGCAACTGTTACGTAACCATGGTAATTTTTGTCGTAATTTTCAGGTGAATAACCGCTGTAGTTTACCTTTTCGTCAAGTATTTTTGTGTCTGGGTAAAGCAGTTTTTCTTCTATCGCGGGTGCGTAGACCAGCAGCGGTTTTATGGTGGAACCGGGTTGCCGCCTTGCGCTGCCTATCGTAGATTTATATGCTTTTACGCCGCCTTTGGCAGAAATTATTATAACGGAGTTGTCGCTGTCAAAAGTTAAATTTTCTATATGTTTTTGCAGGTTTACGTCAAGAAAAGTCTTGATTTTGCTTCCGCCTGATAAACTATAATAGTCAATACCAATGTCTTCAAGTTCGTCAAATACAGCGGTAAGGTAATCGTCGGTGCCGATATCCTGGTTCTTTTCAGCAGAAAGCGGGCTGTTTACCGCATTTTTATATTCTTCATTATCTATATATCCGCATGTCTGCATGCTTTTTAACACAATATTTCTGCGTTCTTCGCATTTTTGTGCATTTTTAAAGGGAGAGTAGTTGTTAGGCGAGGTAAGCAGACCTGCCATTGTGGCAGACTGTTCAAGGTTAAGATTTGTTGCCGTTATGCCGTAGTAAAATTCTGCAGCGCTTTCAAGCCCGTAGCAGTTATGTCCGAAGTAAATTGTGTTAAGGTACATTTCAAGTATCTTTTGTTTGGAATATCTTTGTTCAAGCTCTTTGGTAAGTTTTATTTCGCTCAGTTTGCGCTTTATCGTTTTTTCGCCCGTAAGGTGTGTGTTTTTAATTAATTGCTGGCTGATGGTAGAAGCGCCCTCTTTAAACGAACGGCTTACAATGTTTTTGTAAAGAGCTTTAGCCATCCGCTTGTAATTAAGCCCGTTGTGCTTAAAAAACGTTCTGTCTTCTGACGCAATAAACGCATTTACCGTATCTTTGTTCAGGTCGTTAAGGTTCACGCTTTTGCGTTTATAAATTAATGACGCATTCGTAATTTCATTGCCGTCTGCATCGCAAACGGTAATACTGCGGCTGTAATTTGTAAGCTTGCTTTCGTCTAAAACGGCGTCTTTGGTAATTAACGCAAAAGCTCCGTAAATTAATGCTATAACCAAAGCTGCAGCAAATATAAGAAACAGCAGCACTTTAAAGATCTTTTTCATCTTAAATTAGTATACGAAAAATCAATAAATTGTTTCAAATTAATTGAAAAAATTTCTCTTAAATTATATAATAGTTGTATATACGTAAAAAAGGAGATTTATGAGCGGTTTTTACCATATTGTTACATACGGCTGCCAGATGAACGTACACGATTCAGAAAAGATTGCCGGCATGCTTAAAGAGTTGGGCTACGAAAGTACACAAAAGATAGAAGAAGCAGATATTATAGTTTTTAACACCTGTTGCATAAGGGAAAATGCAGAAAACCATGCATACGGCAATATTGGTATGTTAAAAAAACTAAAGGCAGCAAATAAAAATCTTATTATAGCTGTAGGCGGCTGTATGCCCCAACAAATAGGCAAAGCCGACGTACTGCACAAAAAATTCCCGTATGTAGATATTATTTTCGGTACGCACAATTTAAACGATTTTAAAAATCTTATATTAAAAAAGCGTGAAAGTAAAAAGGCGGTAGTAGAAATTGTAGGCGGCAACGGCGACGTATGCGAAGGGGATAACCCCTACAGAACAAGTTACCCCAACGCCTGGGTAAATATAATGTACGGCTGTGATAATTTTTGCAGTTACTGCATTGTACCCTACGTAAGGGGGCGTGAACGCAGCCGCCAGCCGCAGAATATAGTTGCAGAAGCAAAACAGCTTATAGCTGACGGATATAAAGAAATTACTTTGCTTGGGCAGAACGTAAATTCTTACGGTAAAGGTATAGACGGGGCAAGCTTCCCTTCGCTTTTAAAACAGATTGCAGAAATTGAAGGCAAGTTCAGGTTAAGGTTTATGACAAGCCATCCCAAAGATTTTTCTGAAGAGCTTGTAAAAGTAATAGCTTCTTACGGTAAAATCTGCAACAACGTGCACCTTCCCGTACAAAGCGGTTCAGATAGAATTTTAAAGGCAATGAACAGGCGGTACACTTCGGCAGAGTACCTTAAAAAGATAGAAATTTTAAAAAAATACATCCCTGATTGCACGGTTACTACAGATATTATAGTAGGTTTTCCCGGTGAAACAGAAGAAGATTTCCGCGCTACAATGGACCTTGTTAAACAGGTAGGCTATTCTTCTGCATTCACGTTTGTATATTCCCCCAGGCAGGGCACTAAGGCTGCCGCTATGGAAAACCAGGTGCCTGAAGAAGTGTCTAAGGCAAGAATAATGGAGCTTATAGAGCTTGTAAATTCGCTTACAAGGGTGCAAAGTGCAGGCTATGTAGGCAAAACGTGCGAAGTTTTATGCGAAGGGTACGACGATAAAAAGGATATGTTCCTTGGCAGAGACGAGTACGGCAGAATGGGTTACTTTAAATGCGAAAATAACCCGATAGGTCAGTTTGTAAACATCAAGGTTACCGAAGCGAACGGTATATCGCTTTACGGCAAAATTATATAGGTAAATTTTTATGGCTCTTTCACAGATGATGCAACATTACCTTTCGGTAAAGGAAAAATATAAAGATTGCGTACTCTTTTACAGATTAGGCGATTTTTATGAAATGTTTTTTGACGATGCTGAAAAGGTATCTAAATTATTGGACCTTACGCTTACGGGCAGGGACTGCGGGCTGGAAAAGCGTGCCCCCATGTGCGGCGTGCCGTACCATGCTGCCGATACGTATATAGCAAAGCTTGTTGCCTTTGGCGAAAAGGTGGCTGTTTGCGAGCAGCTTGAAGATCCGGCAACGGCAAAGGGGATGGTTGCCCGCGATGTGGTAAGAGTGGTAACGGCGGGCACCGTTACAGATGATAAACAGCTTGACGAACGCTCTGCAAGCTACATTTGCAGTGCTTATTTAAATAATGGCTGTGTTTCGCTTGCGTGGGCAGATATTACCACTGGCGAGCTGTATGCGCAAGATTTTGACGGCGGCGAAGCCGTAAGTAGAGCCGTTTCGCATATGGTAAAACTTGCAGTAAAAGAAATTATCTGTAACGATGATATGCTTCTTGCTACTAAAAACATACCCGAAGTAACAAGGAACGTATTGCCAAAATTTTCAAGCTATTTATCTTACGCTTATAATTTTGCCGGTGCCGAAATGCGCCTTAAAGAACAGTTTAATACAAACACGCTTTCTGCCTTTTCGGTAAACGGGCACAGCGGTGCAATCTGTGCAGCGGGGGCTCTTATAGAATATCTTAAAGACACCCAAAAGCATGCACTTAAAAATATAGACGGAATAAATTATATATCGGGCGACAGCTACATGACGCTTGATACGTCTGCCATACGCAACCTTGAACTTGTTAAAACTATAGCAGAAAATAAACGCTACGGTTCGCTTTTATGGCTTTTGGATAAAACTAAAACGGGTATGGGTGCAAGATTGATGAACAATACAATTTTGTCGCCATTGAACGATAAAGACAGGATCAACTTCCGTTTAGACGGTGTAGAAGAGCTTTTTAACGCACCCGTAATAATGATTTCTATAAGCGAACTTCTGTCTGAAATAAACGATATAGAAAGGCTTTCGGGTAAGATTTCTAACGGCAACATAACGCCGCGCGACTGCATTGCGCTTGCCCGCTCGTTAGAAGTTATTCCGAATATCCGTATGCAGCTTGCAGGTTTCAGTTCAGCCGCTTTAAGGGGAGTAAGTTCCAAACTTTATGATATGAGCGCCGTAACAGAGCTTATAACAAAAGCTATTGTACCGGAAAACACGCCTGTTCTGCAAAAGGACGGCGGCTATATAAAAAGCGGTTATAACGCCAAATTAGACGAGCTGCGCGATATAAAAAATAACGGCAAAGATATAATTTTACGCATAGAATCCCGCGAAAGGGACGCAACAGGTATACGTACTTTAAAGGTTAACTACAACCGTGTTTTCGGGTATTATATCGAAGTTTCAAAATCTTTTAAAGATAAAGTTCCGCTGAATTACCAGCGCAGGCAGACGCTTGCCAACGCAGAGCGTTACACAACCGAAGAACTTAAAGAAATAGAAGAAAAGATTTTAAACAGCGAAGATATGGCTTTAAAGCTTGAAGCCCAAATCTTTGAAGAAATTAAAGACGTACTTACCGCCAATATAAATAATTTTAAGGTGATATCGGGTGCAATAGCCGCACTTGATATGTACGTATCTTTTGCGCAGGTGGCAAAAAGTTATAAGTACGTGCGTCCTGTAATTGTTGACAGCGACAAGCCGCTTGTCATAAAAGATGGAAGGCACCCCGTTGTGGAAAGAATATCCAAAGAGCGTTTTGTTCCCAACGATACCCTTTTAGACGAAGGGGACAACCGCACGATGATTATAACAGGACCCAATATGGCAGGTAAAAGCACTTATATGCGGCAGACTGCCCTAATAACGCTTATGGCGCATATCGGCTGTTTTGTACCTGCAAAGTATGCAGAAATACCTATAACAGACAGAATTTTTACCAGAATAGGCGCAAGCGACAACCTTATTTTTGACCAGAGCACCTTTATGGTAGAAATGATAGAAGTTGCTTCAATATTGCAAAACGCAACAAAAAGCAGCCTTCTTATTTTAGACGAAGTAGGCAGGGGTACAAGCACTTACGATGGCTTGAGCATTGCGTGGGCTGTTATAGAGCACCTTACAAACAAGGTTGGCGCTAAAACGATGTTTGCCACACATTACCACGAACTTACCGAACTTGAAGACCGTATGGACGGCGTAAAAAATTATAAAATAGCAGTAAAAGAACTTAACGGCACTGTAGTTTTTATGAGAAAGATCATGCGCGGCGGCGCAAACAGAAGCTTTGGTATAGAAGTCGCTTCGCTTGCAGGCGTGCCGAAAGAAGTTACTGCTCGTGCAAAAGAGATATTAAAACTTGTAGAGCGCAAAGATAAAATAACAGAAAAACCCGATGTACAGGAAGATGAACCCAGGGAACTTTCTGAAGTGGAAAGCATTCTTGCAAGTACAGATATGAATAATTTATCGCCTATGCAGGCATTTATGATTTTATCTGATCTGGCAGAAAAGGTAAAAGAGCAGATGTAATTTAAGGCTGGAGAACGCAGTTTTATGGCAAAAATAAATATACTTACAAAAGATATATACAACAGAATAGCCGCAGGGGAAGTGGTAGCCAACCCTGCGTCGGCAATAAAAGAGCTTGTAGAAAACTCTATCGATGCGGGTGCCAAAGAAATTTCTGTATATGTAGAAAAAGCGGGCACCCAGCTTATACGTGTCTGCGACGACGGTTCGGGCATAGAGCAAGACGATATGCGCGCTGCGTTTATGTCTCACGCAACAAGCAAGGTGTCAAGCGTAGATGATTTGGAAAATATAAAAACATTGGGCTTCAGGGGAGAAGCGCTTGCCAGCATCGGCGCAATATCTGTTTCTGAAATTGTTTCCGTAACCGAAGGGAACCAGGCTTGCAGGGTAGTTTGCGAAGGCGGCTACATAGGTAAAACAGAGCCCGCCGCACTGCAAAAGGGAACGGAAATTACCGTACGCAATCTGTTTTACAATACACCTGCGCGCGCTAAATTTTTAAAGACGGAAAAGCAGGAACTTGGCTTTATTACTTCCTGCATGACAAACTTCATACTCGGCAACCCCGATATTTCCTTTAAATATTATTCAGAAGGCAAGCTTTTGTTGCAGTCTTTCGGCAACGGGCTTGACGAAGCGTTTTCCCAGGTTTACAGCTATAAAGTAATATCCCAATGCTACAAAATAAATGCCGAATACGAAGGCGTGCATATAAGCGGGTTTATCAGTAACCAGAACTTTTTTAAACCAAACAAAAGCTGCCAGCATCTGTTTATCAACGGCAGGCACGTGGTAAACGAAACTGTTTCTGTAGCGGTAAAGGTGGCATACCAAAGTTACACAATGCACAGGCAGTTCCCGTTGTATGTGCTGTTTATAGAAGTTCCTTCCGAAGAGTTAGACGTAAACGTACACCCCAATAAAGCAGAAGTGCGCTTTGCCGATAACCACAGGATATACCACGCGGTTTATACAGTGCTTTCAAACGTGTTAGACGGAACGGCAAAAGCGGCTGATTTTGTGATAGAAAGCAGCGTAATTCCGCAGGTGCAGTCTACAATGCCTGAAAAACAGACGCCGCCCCCAGTGCGCCCTGCCGAATGGGAACATTTACCCGAAAAGGCAGAAAAAAAGCAAAAAGAGCCCGAAAAGCCCATTTCTGCGGTAACCGAACAAAATATTGTACCGGAAGAATATATTACAACCGAGCCTGAATTCCGCGACAGGAAAAAAGAATACTCTTTGTGTGAATATTACGGATCGCGTTCAAAAACAGAAAATAAAATGGCTGTAAGTTTTGACCCGTATGATATTTATGCCGACCATTCAGAAGAACTGGCAAGAAAAGCCCAAAAAGAAGAACAGGCTAAAATGGTCTGCAAAACAATTACCTACAAAGGCAATCTGTTCAACACTTACCTTTTATATGAAATCGGCGACGACGTTTATATTATAGACCAGCATGCCGCCCACGAACGGCTTATTTATAACAGCTTTATGGAGCAGATTAAGGAACGTAAGGTTTTAAGGCAAGGCATGCTTGTACCGTATCTGTTCGGCGTAACGGCAGAAGAAAATGCCTTTCTGGAGCAAAATTTGTCTGTTATAAGAGAAATGGGCTTTGATATAGAACCGTTCAGCCTTACTTCTTACAGGGTAAACGAAATACCTGCCGACCTGCAGGATATAAATTTAAAAGAGTTTTTTAACGATTTACTGTCAGATTTAAATTCGTTAAAAACGGTAAAGCTTGCTGATGTGTTAAAGGATAAAATAGCCATGAAGGCGTGCAAACACGCAATAAAAGGCGGAATGGCTATAACCAAAGAAGAAGCAGATAAGCTTATTGCCGATATGGGCGGCGACATGGGGATGAAGTGCCCGCATGGCAGACCTGTTGCCGTAAAACTTACAAAGTACCAGATAGAAAAAATGTTTAAAAGGATCGTGTAACTTTGGATAAAGTGCTTGTTATATGCGGTCCTACCGCGTCAGGAAAGACATCTTTGGCAATAGACTGCGCCAAAAAGCTTGACAGTGCTGTAATATCAGCCGATTCTCAGATAGTGTATAAGGGGCTGGATATCGGCACGGCTAAGCCGACTTTAAAAGAGCGGGCAGGCGTGCCGCATTACATGATAGACGTCGCCGAACCTACGTGCGATTACAGTGTGTCTGACTACTGCGGGCAGGCTCTGCCCATAATATACGATATTATAAACAGCGGCAAGGTGCCCGTTATTTGCGGCGGTACAGGTTTTTATATAAACTCTCTTTTGTTTGACTTCAGCTACGGCGGAGTGGCGGCAGATGAAGCGGTACGCAAAAAATATTACGCTATAGCAGAAGAACACGGCAAAGAGTATCTGCATTCTCTACTTGAAAATATTGACCCTGAAAGTGCGGCAAAGCTTCATCCTAACGATGTAAAAAGGGTGGTGCGTGCTTTGGAAATTTGTGAAACGGGAGGCAAAAAAAAATCTGACCTTGCCGACGGCAATACTAAACGTTTTGACTACCTTGCCGTTGCAGTAGACTACCCAAGGGAAGAGTTGTACGCAAGGATAGAAAAGCGTGTAGACGATATGTTTGACAGCGGCCTTGTACAAGAAGTTAAGGGGCTTGTTTCTTGCGGTGTTAACGAAACTTGCAGGTGCATGCAGGCAATAGGATATAAAGAAGTGCTTGAATGCCTTAAAAACGGCGATAATCAAAGTACTATGCGTGGCATAATTAAGCAAAATACACGCAGATACGCCAAAAGACAGATTACTTTTTTTAAAAAGCTTAACGGTTTGGTATGGCTTAAACCGCAGGAAGCCACGGCAGAAAATATAATGGAGCTACTGAATAATGCAAAATATTGAAAGTTATATACAGGAATGTGAAAGTAAGCTTGAGGGCAGGTTTAAAGAAATAGATAAAACCGCTTATTTTAACCAGGTAAAGGTTGCAAAAGCTTTTGAAAAGAATAACATAGCAGATAGGCACTTTAACGGCACTACAGGTTACGGCTACGGAGACGACGGCAGGGATGTTCTGGGTAAAGTGTTTGCTTCGGCATTCGGGGCAGAAGAAGGCATTGTATCGCCCCATCTTTTGTCAGGCACACATGCGCTTACCGTGGCGCTGTTCGGTTTTCTCCGCCCCGGTGATACGCTTTTATGTATAAGCGGTATGCCTTACGATACCATCCGCGGCGTTATTTATGGCGAAGGCAACGGTTCTTTAAAAGATTTCGGTGTGAAGTTTAACTGTGTAGATCTTGATAAAAACGGCTTATTTGATTTGGAAAAAATTAAACGGGAACTACAAAACGGGGTAAAAGTAGTTTATATCCAGCGTTCCCGCGGGTACGAGCTGCGCGACGCATTTTCCTGCGGGCAGATCGGGGAAGTATGTAAATTTGTACGCAGCTGCGGCTTTAACGGCTGCATTTTTGTAGACAACTGTTACGGGGAATTTGTGGAAGAAAAAGAACCCTGCGAAGCGGGCGCTGATATTATTGTTGGTTCACTTATAAAAAACCCCGGCGGCGGGCTTGCCCAGACGGGCGGCTACATCTGCGGCAAAGCGCAATATATTGATCTTATAGGTAAGCGGCTTACCGCGCCTTCTATCGGCTTAGAAGTAGGCTCTTTTGCCTTGGGTTATCAGTATTATTACCAGGGATTTTTTATGGCGCCCCATACGGTAGCACAAGCCCTTAAATGCAGTTTGCTAATTGGTACCGCGCTTAACGGGCTTGGCTATAAAAATTACCCTTCGGCAGACAAAACGCCTTACGATATCACCCGAGCTATACGCTTTGACGACAGAGAAAAAATGATAAATTTTATAAGGGAAGTGCAGTATGCGTCCCCTGTAGACAGTTTTGTTACCTGCGAAGAGTGGGATATGCCCGGTTATGACGATAAAATTATAATGGCTGCAGGTACTTTTGTTTCGGGTGCTTCTATAGAGCTTTCTGCCGACGGACCCGTAAAACCGCCCTATATAGCATATTTTCAGGGCGGGCTTACCTACGAACACGGCAGGTATGCCTTATCTCGGATATTGAGTAAAATGTAATTTTTGATAGTAAAGTAAAACGGCTTGCGATGAACGCAAGCCGTTTTTGGTGTAAATTTTTTATTTAAATTAATACATTCCGCCCATATCGGGGTTAGCGGGTGCTGCGGGAGCAGGGGGTTCGGGTATATCCGTAACAATGCTTTCGGTAGTGAGCAGTGTGGCTGCAACGCTTGCTGCATTCTGAAGTGCCGAGCGGGTAACCTTTGTAGGGTCTATTATGCCGCTTTCTACCATATCGGTATAGTTATTTTTAAGTGCGTCAAAGCCGTAGTTAGCCTTTCCGGAAGTAAGAATATTGTTAACGATAACCGAGCCGTCAAGACCTGCATTTGCAGCAATCTGGCGAACGGGTTCTTCTATTGCTTTAAGAACTATCCTTGCGCCCGTCTTTTCGTCGCCTTCAAGGCTGTCTGCAAGCTTCTTTATTTCGGGTATGCACGAAAGGAGTGCTACGCCGCCGCCGGGAACAATGCCTTCTTCTACGGCAGCACGTGTAGCGGAAAGCGCATCTTCTATACGAAGTTTCTTTTCTTTCATTTCTACTTCGGTTGCAGCACCAACGTTTATTACGGCTACGCCGCCTGCAAGTTTAGCAAGGCGTTCCTGAAGTTTTTCTTTGTCGTAATCAGAAGTGGTTTCTGCAATCTGTGCTTTAATGGAAGCAACTCTTGCTTTTATATCTTCTTTGTCGCCTGCGCCGTCAATAATGGTGGTGTTGTCTTTATCAACCTTAACAGAAGCAGCTCTGCCAAGCATATCAAGGGTTACGTCTTTGAATTCATAGCCAAGGTCAGAAGAAATTACCGTGCCGCCTGTAAGAATTGCTATATCTTCAAGCATAGCCTTTCTTCTGTCGCCAAAGCCGGGTGCTTTTACTGCAACGCAGTTTAAAACGCCCTTTAACTTGTTAACGACAAGTGCTGCAAGCGCGTCGCCTTCTACGTCGTCTGCTATGATAAGCAGTCTTGCGCCCTGCTGTGCTATGGGTTCTATTACAGGTAAAATTTCCTGTAATGTAGAAATCTTTTTATCGGTAATAAGAATGTAAGGGGTATCAAGTACGGCTTCCATCTTTTCAGAATTGGTTACCATATAGGCAGAAGCGTAACCGCGGTCGAACTGCATACCTTCTACGGTAGTAAGTTCGGTGTTCATTGTCTTGCCTTCTTCTACGGTAATAACGCCGTCTTTGCCGACAATTTCCATTGCGTCTGCAATAAGTTCGCCAATCTTTTCGTCGCCTGCAGAAATAGAAGCTACCTGAGAGATAGAGCGTTTATTTTCTATAGGTTTAGAAACAGACTGTAATTTTGTTACCGCTGTGTCCACTGCGGCAGAAATACCCTTTTTAAGTATAATGGGGTTGGCGCCTGCTGCAAGGTTTTTAAGCCCTTCGCGGATAATAGCCTGGGCAAGGAGCATAGCGGTGGTGGTGCCGTCGCCTGCAACATCGTTGGTTTTTGTGGAAACTTCTTTTACGAGCTGTGCACCCATATTTTCAAACGGATCTTCAAGCTCAATTTCTTTAGCTATTGTAACGCCGTCGTTAGTGATAAGGGGAGCGCCGTATTTTTTGTCGAGAACAACGTTCCTGCCTTTGGGGCCGAGTGTAATTTTTACCGTGTCGGCTATAACGTTTACGCCTTTTTCAAGTGATTTTCTGGCTTCGTCGCCGTATTTAATTTGTTTTGCCATTTTATTTAATGCCTCCCGCAGATTATTCTACAATAGCCAGGATGTCGTTCTGGCGTATAATGGTGTATTCTTTGCCGTCAACTTTTACTTCTGTTCCGCTGTACTTGGAAAGAAGAACTTTGTCGCCCGGTTTAACCTGCATGGTAATTTCTTTTCCGTCTACAATTCCGCCGGGACCTACTGCAACAACAATGCAAGTTGCGGGTTTTTCCTGTGCAGAAGGGGTAAGGATAATGCCGCCTTTAGACTTTTCTTCTGCTTTCAAAGGTTCAACAACAACCTTATCAAACAAGGGTTTTATGTTCATTTGAAGATGCCTCCCATCAAATATGATTTTGATTTACAAGTAATTTATAAACATTGGCAAATAATCTCAAACAGATTAATATTAAAAAAATGCAATTTAGATTTAAAGAATTGCCTTTTCAGTAAAAAGGTGTTACAATATTGTCATTCGGTAAAAGGGGGACTTTTGCGATGGATAAGTGGGATAAAAGATTTATGGAACTTACCGAGCATATCGGCGGCTGGTCAAGCTGTTTTAAGCCTGACAGGCATGTCGGTGCCGTTATTGTGCGGGATAAACGCATAATTGCCACAGGCTACAACGGCGCCCCGCAGGGGATAAAAAGCTGTGTAGACAAGGGTGAGTGCCTCCGCAACAAAATGGGTATAAAAAGCGGAACCATGCAAGAGTTTTGTTATGCCGTACATGCCGAACAAAACGCCATTATACAGGCAGCCCGCGTGGGCAGCAGTGTAGAAGGGTGCACCCTTTACTGTACGCACCAGCCTTGCGTTATATGCGCAAAAATAATTATAAATTCAGGCATAAAGCGCGTTGTCTATAAAGAAGGCTATCCCGACGAATTTTCTTTAAAGCTGTTTAAAGAAGCTTCTGTAACAATAGAAAAGTATTCCGAACTGGAAAATTAATAAAAGGCGGTATAAATTATGGCTAACCCTAAAGTTACTATAGAGATGGAAAACGGTAAAAAGATTGTAGCGGAGCTTTACCCCGATAAAGCACCCAACACGGTAAACAATTTTTTAAGCCTTGTGCAAAGCGGCTTTTACGATGGACTTACCTTTCACCGCGTTATAAGCGGTTTTATGATACAGGGCGGCGACCCTGCTGGCAACGGCACGGGCGGCCCCGGTTACTGCATAAAGGGCGAGTTTGCCCTTAACGGCTTTAAACAGAACGATATTAAACATTCCCGCGGGGTGCTTTCTATGGCAAGGGCTATGGCTCCCAACAGCGCAGGTTCGCAGTTTTTTATAATGCATAAAAATGCTTCTTACTTAGACGGGCAGTACGCCGCATTCGGCTGTGTGGTAGAAGGAATGGACGTCGTAGACGAAATTGCTTCCGTTCGAACGGGTATGAACGATAAGCCCGTTAACGCCCAGGTAATGGCAAAAGTTACTGCGGAAACCTACGGGCAGAATTACCCCCAACCTAAAAAATGTTAAAATAACTTGAGAAAAATATTAAAATTAATATAAATTGGAGATTTTATGGCTGACAACTCTGTTTATTCTAATCCTTTGATTACCCGTTATGCAAGTGCGGATATGGCTAAAAACTTTTCTGATGAAAAGCGTTTTAAATTATGGCGTAAATTATGGATTGCGCTTGCAGAATCAGAAATGGAACTTGGCTTGAACGTAACGCAGCAACAGGTAGACGAACTTAAAAAGTATGCCGATGACGTTAATTTTGACGTTGCAGAAAAATATGAGCGCGAAGTACGCCACGATGTAATGGCACATGTGCGTGCTTACGGCGACCAGGCTAAAAGCGCAAGCGGCATAATCCACCTTGGCGCTACAAGCTGTTTTGTAGACTGCAACTCTGAGCTTATTATAATGCACGACGCGCTTGACATTATTAAAGCTAAGCTTGTTAACGTAATGGATAAACTGCGTTCGTTTGCCCTTAAATACAAATCTTTGCCCACGCTGGGCTTCACCCATCTGCAGCCCGCACAGCTGACCACCGTAGGTAAAAGGGCAACGCTCTGGCTGCAGGATCTTGAGATGGACTATGCCGACCTTGAAAACCTTTACGGGCAATTCAAGCTCCGCGGGGTAAAAGGTACCACCGGCACGCAGGCAAGCTTTATGGAGCTTTTTGACGGCGATGAAAATAAGGTTAAAGAGCTTGAAAAAAAGGTTGTCTCCAAAATGGGTTACGGCAAAGTTTACGGCGTAACGGGGCAGACCTACCCCAGGAAATTTGATTATAACGTGCTGTGCGTCCTTTCGCAGATTGCGCAGAGTGCGTATAAGTTTTCCAATGATATAAGAATTTTGCAGAACATGAAAGAAGTGGAAGAACCTTTTGAAAAATCGCAGATAGGCTCTTCTGCTATGGCATACAAGCGCAACCCTATGCGCAGCGAACGTATGGGCTCGCTTGCGCGCTATGTAATATCGCTGCCCACAAACGCCGCAATAACGGCGGGCACGCAGTGGTTTGAACGCACGTTAGACGATTCTGCCAACCGCAGGATAGTTATCGCTCAGGCATTCCTTGCGGTAGACGGCATACTTAATATTTACATGAACGTATCTGAAAATCTTGTAGTATACGATAAAGTAATAGCTAAGCACATTGCGGCGGAACTGCCGTTTATGGCTACCGAAAATATCATGATGGAATGTGTTAAAGCCGGCGGCAACAGACAGGAACTGCATGAACGAATAAGGGTGCTTTCTATGGAAGCAGGTAAAAACGTAAAGGTAAACGGCGGCGACAACAACCTGTTAGATTTGATAAAGGCAGATAAAATGTTTACCCCCGTGCACGACAAGCTTGACGAAATTTTAGACGCTTCTAAATTTATCGGCAGGGCGCCTTCGCAGGTAGAAGAATTTATTTCTAACGAAATTGATCCGATACTTGAAGCAAATAAAAATCTTCTCGGTCAGAAGGGAGACGTTAAAGTTTAATAAAAAAATAAATGCGTACAACTTGTACGCATTTATTTTTAACCGTTTTCGGCTGATTTTTTTTGTTTTTGCTTATTTATATATTTTGGTATATACGTATAGCATAAAAGGAATATAAGGTGAAGTATAAGGATAAGTGCCCCCACAAAGTACCAAGTGAGTATCGTACCCGAAATAAGTGGCTCTTTGATATACATAGCGTCGTAATCGGCTTCGAACTTATCAAATGCCGTAAGAAGGAATATCCCGTACGTCATCATTATGCAAAGCCCCAGGGGGAAGTATTTCCATTTTTTAAGGGACGGCGTTATCCATTTTGTCATAAACATCAGTACTGCAAGGTACAGCGCCATAGAGTGGTGCAGTAAGCCGGATATTGTGTTTACATAGAAGAACGATTCGTTCTGGCTTACAAAGTCGGGGTAAATTATGGTAATTAGCCCGCCTATAAAGCCGCAGTAGACCATACAGTGCAGAGTGCAGTTGTCTTTTTTGAAAGCGAGTGCACAGATTGCAAAAGCAAAACTTGCTATACCGCAGAACGTGTTGGGTATAAAGTAGAACCAGTCGTCGTTAGAAATCGCGATACAGATTCTGTTCCATACAATAAACACAAGCAGTATTGCCGCTGTAACTTTTATAGCGATAAATTTAGAAAAATCACTTTTGCAAAACCTATGTATTAAGTAGAGGCTTGCTACGGCAAGAACGAGAAACACGGCAACATAAGTTAAGTGTTGCCAGCCAAAAACTTGTGGCATTTTAGTAAACTCCTTTAATAAAATTATATATACAGTTTAATATTTGCAGATAAAAATGTCAACTATTATAATGACAAATGTCATAAAAAATTATGATATTTTTTGTCGGATTGAAAAAATTGAAATTTAAAAAATCAAAAGTAAAAAATTATTTTGACAAATTCAAAAAGTTTTGCTAAAATATTTTGCGTAAAAAAGATGTATCTATCCAGACATAAGTCCAACCTTGGATAATCAGGTGCGTAGTCATTTATAGATTACGCCTTTTTTATTGTCAAGGAGGTTTTTTTATTTTTATGACAAAAAACGGAGTTAAAGGTCATACCGATTCTTCTGAGCGTATAGCAAAGGTACCTATGAAAAAGCTCATCTGGCAGTTAGGTTTGCCGATGATAGTTTCTATGGTACTGCAGGCGGTATATAATATTGTAGATACCGTGTTTGTGGTGAAAAGTTCTGCAGGTACTGCGGGCAACCTTGCGTTAACATACGCATTCCCCATACAGATACTTATGATTGCGGTAGGCGTTGGTACGGGTATAGGTATCAATGCGCTGCTCGGCAAAAGCTTAGGAGAAAACAATAAAGAAGTTGCAAGCAAAACCTGCGGCAACGGCATATTTCTTATGCTGGTATTGTACGTCGCATTTATGCTTTTCGGCATTTTCGGCGCAGAGTGGTTTATAAAGATGCAGGCTGATGAAACAAGCATTTATTATGAAAGCGCTGTTTCTATGGGTACATCGTACCTTCGTATCTGCTGCGTTTTATCTATAGGCAGTATAGGTTTTGCCGTTTTTGAAAGGTTTTTGCAGGCTACAGGCAAAACAACCCTTTCTATGACAGCCCAGTGTACGGGTGCAGCGTTAAACATTATTTTAGACTACGTATTTATCTACCCCTGCGAGATGGGCGTTGAAGGTGCGGCGTGGGCAACCATAATAGGGCAGATAGCGTCGCTGATGCTTGCGCTGATATTCCATTACGCTACAAATAAAAATATCAACAAGAGCCTGAAATTCATAAAGCCCAGCTGGACTATAATTAAAGGCATATACAAAACGGGCTTGTCTGCGGCAATTATGCAGGGACTGCTTTCGGTAATGATGCTTGGCATGAACCTTATTTTAGGTACTACGGCGGGCGTGGCAGATACGCTTGTGGGCAGCTTTGGTATCTATTACAAAATAATGCAGTTTGCGTTGTTCGCCTTTTTTGGCGTTTCAAATACAATAATTACAATACTTTCTTTCAACTACGGCATGGGGGATAAAACCAGGTGCAGACAGGCTATTATATGGGGTATTGCAGACTGCGTTATTGTGGCGGTGTTTGTTACCGTTTTGTTTGAAGCGTTGGCTTCGCCTTTTGCTTCTCTGTTCAGTGCAACCAGTTTAGACGCCGATTCAAAAACCCAGCAGGTAGTGGAAACGGCTATAAGAATTTCTGCTATAGGTTATGTTTTTATGGCGTTCAGCGTTGCCGTACAGGGCGTGCTGCAGGCGTTCCGTTACGCAATCCGCCCGCTTATAATTTCGTTATTGCGCCTTGTTGTGTTTGTGTTCCCCATAGCGTATGCGTTTACTTTAACGGATGATCCGCTCAATACGGTATGGTGGTCGCTTGTCATCTGCGAAGTGCTTACGGCGGCAGTTGCGGTGTTTATTTTGTATGATACATATAAGCGTAAAATTGTTCCTATGGCAGAAGCGGAAAAGGCGCAAAGCGGCAACCTTATTGTAACCATATCGCGCGAGCACGGTTCCCACGGCAAATATATCGGCAGCCTTGTTGCAAAAAAACTTGGGATAGGGTATTACGATAAAGAGATCGCCGCAAAGGTGGCGGAAGAATCGGGGCTGACAAACGATTTTATCGGCGGCGCGCTCGACGGGGAAGAAAAGTTAAGGAATACTTACTTAACTACTTCAACCAGCAGGCAGGCGATTATAGAGCAGGCTAAAGTAATACGCAAAATAGCCGACAGTGAAAGCTGTGTAATAGTGGGCAGGGGTGCCGACTTTATTCTTAAAGATTATTACGATTGCGTAAAAGTTTTTGTCTACGCAGACGAAAACTTCAGGGTAAATACAGTAAAAGAGCTTTACGGCGATGACGATGCTTCTGCCAGAAAGCATATGGAGCAGTCTGATGCTTCACGTAAAAAATATTATCATTTTCTTTCCGGTCAGAACTGGGGCGATAAAAATAATTATGATTTATGCGTAGATTCGTCGGTAGGGGCAGAAGAGACGGCAGAGCTTATAGCTTCTTACGTACGCACCCACAGCAAAACGCTTAACAGCTGAAGAAATTATATTTTAAATATAAACAAAGGCTCTTACCCAAAACCAAAGGTAAGAGCTTTTTGCTTGACATTCCGCCGAATAAATTGTATATTTTAAATGATATTTTAAGGCGGAACATTTTCTGCTTTTATTTAATTGGTTTATAGTATAAACAATGTAAAAGCAGTATAAATAAAAATACCCGTCTTTTAGCTTAAATAAACTAAAAAATGGGTATTTTTTACATTTTGGCAGGGGAGACGCGATTCGAACACGCAACCAGTGGTTTTGGAGACCATTACTCTACCGTTGAGCCACTCCCCTAAAATAAAACCAACGGATAATATTATATATTATTGTCTTTTGTTAGTCAACTGATTTTGGAGTTAATCTTATGAAAAAACTTTTTAAACTTGGAATTATAGGTTGCGGCTTTATGGCGCAGTCAATACTCAAAGGGGTAGTCCTTTCTGATTTTTTAAGGGCTAAGCGTGTAGTGGTAAGCGACCGCGACGAGCAGGCTTTAGACAAAGCGGCAGACCTTGGCGTAAGGGGAACAGCTGACAACAGGTATGTAGCCGAAAACAGCGAATTTGTGTTAATCGCCGTAAAGCCCCAGCACTTTGAAGAAGTTGCCAGGGAGTTAGAAGGCGCCAATATAGAAAAAGTAATTTCTATTATGGCTGGCGTAAAGAAAGAAAAAATAAAAGCGCTGCTCGGCAGAAAAACCAAAGTTGCCCGCTGTATGCCCAACTTACCTTGTTCTATAGGCAGCGGCGTTATCGGCGTGGATATGTCTGACTACAACGACGATGTAACGGATACAGATTTTATCGGCAGCACTCTTAATTGCCTTGGTACGACTTTAAGCATAAGCGAAAGTAAGATGGATGCAGTAACGGGTATAAGCGGCAGCGGACCTGCATATGTATTTATGTTTATAGACAGCCTTATAGACGCAGGCGTAAAACAAGGACTTACCCGTAACGAAGCAACCGTGCTCGCCGTGCAGACAGTAGTAGGCAGTGCAGAAATGGTAAACGAAAGCGATACGCCCGTACCCGAACTTATAAAGCGGGTATGCAGCAAGGGCGGCACCACGATAGAAGCTGTAAAGGTATTAGAAGAAAACAACTTCCGCGGAATAATCGGCGAAGCGGTGTCTGCATGCACAAAACGTTCTAAAGAGCTTTCTGAATGAAACAGGTAATTTTATATACAGACGGAGCCTGTTCTGGTAATCCAGGAGTAGGCGGATGGGGTGCGGTACTTATTTACAACGGGCACGAAAAAAGAATATCGGGTGCAGAAGAGAGTACCACAAACAACCGTATGGAACTCACTGCCGTTATAGAAGGATTAAAATGTCTTAACCAGCCGTGCTCCGTTCAGGTTTACAGCGATTCTGCCTATACGGTAAATGCCTTTGAAAAGGGGTGGATATACGGCTGGCGCAGTGCTGGCTGGGTAAAAGCCGATAAAAAAGCCGTACTTAACGCCGATTTGTGGCAGGAACTTCTGGTTTTGACTGATGTACACAAGGTTTCTTTTAACAAAGTAAAGGGACACGCCGATGACGAGTTTAACAACATATGCGACAAGCTTGCCACCGACGCTATAAAGAATTTTAAGAAAAATTAATTAATTTTTCACAATTTAAATATAATATATGGTAATAATATGTATATGTTAAAAGAAAGTACCCGCGATACATTAAAACACGTTTTTAACGTTACTGCAACAGTGCTTATGTGCATTGCCGCAGGGTTTTTTATTGTATCCGGTCTGCTTTTTGATACATTGGAATTTATTAATACCAACCGCACGCTGCTTATATCTCTTGCCATAGGCATTGTATTTATAATTATGCTGTGCGGGCTTATTTTTTATATTTTAGATTTATCTACGCTGTATAAAACAACATTCTGCCTTATTGTCTGTCTTTTTTTAATATCGGTCGTATTTTACTTTATCTGTTCCACAGGGTTTATAAAAAGGGTAACCGATATGGATTCTCTGCGGGAGATGATAGAAGAAACCGGTGCGTGGGCTGTATGGGTATTTATATTGGTACAATTTTTGCAGGTGGTGGCTCTGCCTATCCCGAGCACGATAACGGTAATGGCAGGCACTGCGCTGTTTGGCCCGCTTTTGTGTTCTCTGTACAGTTTTATCGGTATTTTTATCGGTTCGGTTGTCGCCTTTGCGATAGGTAGATGGCTCGGCTACAGGGTGGTAAGCTGGATAGTCGGCAAAGAAGAGCTTGACAAGTGGCTTAAAAAGCTGAAAGGTAAAGATTATCTTTTGCTTTCTATAATGTTCCTGCTGCCGCTTTTTCCCGATGATTTGCTGTGTTTTGTTGCAGGGCTGTCTACAATGACGTGGCCGTACTTTCTTATAATGATCTTTATTACACGGGCAATATCCATAACGTTGTCGGCATACTCGTTTGAAACAATTCCGTTCAATACGTGGTGGGGGCTGTTGTGCTGGGCGTTAATCATAGCGGCGGTAATTGCGTTGTTTGTTGTTGTATGCAAGTATTCAGACCAGATAGATAAGTTTATAAAAAACAAATTGGGGCTTAACGTAAAACGCAAAAAAAAGAATGATAAAAACAAAAAACTGTAAATGTATAAAACCATACGGCAGGCGGCAGCCTGCCGTATGATTTTATTATAATAGTATTTAATAATGTATTAGAAAATTTATTTGATAATTCTTTATCAATATGTCTTTATTGTGTTGATTTTTTGTATGGTTTTTGATAAAATGATATATGTAGGAAATTTGGCAATAGGAGATTTTTATGGATAAAATCCAACAACTGCACGAGCGGAAAGAAAAGTTGATGCTTGCCGGTAAGTCCGTAAGGGAAGATATATCTTTGCTTACAGACGAAGGCAGCTTCGTAGAGCTTTCTGCCTTCAGTTTTTCCAGAAATGAATTTTATGGCGATGAAGCACAGGGAGAAGGGGTTGTAACAGGTTTTGCAACTATAGACGGTTACCCTTACTACATTGCCGTTATTAACCCTCAGGTTATGCAGGGCGGCGTAAGCAAAGCTATGTGCGATAAAATTTTTAAATGTCTTGACGCTGCCGAAAAGAACGACGCACCCGTAATTTATCTTTTGCACTCTAAAGGCGTGCAGATAGGCGAAGGGGTAAACGTGTTGGAAGGGCTTGCTAAGCTTATTTTAAAAGCCGTACAGCTTAAAGGTTCCGTTACGCAGTACGCGGTAATAAACGGCGAAGTGTACGGTCAGCTTGCCGTATTGGTTGCAGCCTGCGACTTTACTTTCTTTATAAAAGAAAAAGGTCTGCTTGCGGCAAACAGCCCGCTTGTTATTTCGGCAAAGAGCGGCGTAAACCTTTCTGCAAAGGAAGTAGGTTCGGCAGAAGCGTTAGAAAAAGCCAATATCGCTGCGTTTATTGCAGAAAATCTTTCTGAAGTAAAGGAGGCGATAGCAAAAATTACCGACCTTCTTGCAGTTAAATTTGCAGACAGCGGCGATATGAACACCGTTCTGGCTCAGCTAAATGCAGAAATTACGGCAGAAAACCTTACAGAAGTTTTTGATGCAGACAGTTTTATAGAAGTAGGCGCACCCTATTCTTCAGACGTAAAGTGCATTTTAGGCAGGATAGGCGGAATTACTGCGGCAGCGGTTATCTTTAATAAGGAAGGCGGCGTAAAGCTTAACGTGCGCAACGTAAGAAAGATTAAAGATTTTGCAGAATTTGCCTGCTGCAACGGGCTGCCTTTTGTAACGTTTGTAGATTGCCTTGGTTTGTGCCCCTGCCTTGATAACAACAACAGCCTTGTGCTTAAAGAAGTTACAGAACTGGTAAATGTTTTAGATTGTCTTGATTCTAAAGTTGCCGTAGTAACCGGCAAGGCAGTAGGGCTTGGCTTTACGCTTTTTGCAGCAAAGAGTATGGGCTACGACTGTTCGTTTGCATTTGCAAATGCGCAGATTGCACTGTTTGACGGTGCTCAGGGTGCAGAGATAGAATTTGCAGATGAAAAATCTGCAGATAAATCTGCTCTTGCGCAAAGATATTCAGAAGAAAATGCCGACCCTGTAAATGCCGCAAAGAACGGCTATATAGATAACATTATAGAGCCTGCTTTTGTAAAACAATACCTTGCCGCATCGCTGCAGATGCTTTTAAAGTGAGGTGAATAATGGGTTCACTGTTACTCAGCATCGTACAAAATTTAGATGATAACAACTGGTATTTTGACAATAAAGCAGAATCTTTTATTTACGCAGGTATAGGTATTCTGGTTGTATTTGCAGGGATACTTATTCTTATCGGCGTAATATCGCTTTTAGGCTTTATATTTAAAAAGCTTGACGAAAAGGGCGTTTTAAACAGAAAAACCAAAAAGAGCAAAAAGAAAGCAGAGCAGGCAGCCGCCGCTTCAGAAGCGGTGCAGCAACAGCCCGCAGAGGCAGCGTCAGATGAAATACCCGACGAAGTGAAAGTTGCAATAATGGCTGCGATAATGGCTTATTATCAGACGGAACAACCCAAATGTGAGTTTACCGTAAAACGGATAAAAAGAATTTAAAGGAGTATAATCAGTTTTTATGCGTAATTTTATAGTTACTATTGACGGTAAAAGTTATTCGGTAGGCGTAGAAGAAACAACATCTTCCGACGGCGCAGTTGCGCCCGTTGTAACAAGCGTAGCGCCCAAGGCGGCGGCACCTGCCCCCAAGGCAGAACCTGTTGCTGCGCCCGCAAACGGTGAAAAAGTTCTTTCGCCCTTCCCCGGACTTATAAAAAATATTCTTGTAGAAAGCGGTTCGCAGGTAAAAAAGAACCAGCCCATAGTTGTTCTTGAAGCAATGAAGATGGATAACGACATTACCGCTCCCTGCGACGGAACGGTTACAATATCGGTAAGCAAAGGCGCCAATGTAGAAACGGGAGCCGTTCTTGCAGTAATAAGCTGATCGGAGGATAACTGATGCAAAGCGGTTTACTTGCAGTAGACATCGGTGAAATATTTATAAACTTGTTCAATAGCATGGGGTTTACAAACGGTGAGTGGCAGAACTATGTAATGCTTCTTATATCGTTTGTGCTTATGTACCTGGCTATTGTTAAAAAGTTTGAACCGCTTTTACTGCTTCCTATAGCGTTTGGTATGTTTCTTATGAATATTCCCGGCGCAGATGAAGTTTTATGGGGTACATATCCTGACCCTGATGTTCACGATTACGACACGGTAGAAAACAGGGGACTTTTATGGTACCTGTATTTCGGCGTAGATAAGGTAATTTACCCGCCCCTTATTTTCCTTGGGATAGGCGCAATGACCGATTTCGGCCCGTTAATAGCCAACCCCAAGAGTATGCTTATAGGTGCGGGTGCACAGCTCGGTATTTTTGTTGCGTTTATACTTGCGGTATTCCTTGGGTTTTCCGTTGCGGAAGCAGCGTCTATCGCAATCATCGGCGGTGCGGATGGCCCTACGGCAATATACGTAACGTCGCAGCTCGCTGACGATTTTATACCGATGATAGCCATTGCGGCATATTCCTATATGGCGCTTATACCGGTAATACAAAAGCCTATTATGCGCGCTATGACCACCAAAAAAGAGCGCACTATAAAAATGAAACAGCTCCGCAAGGTAAGCAAGCTTGAAAAAGTTTTGTTCCCGCTTATCGTTACGCTTGTAGTAGGTATTATATTGCCTTCTTCTATAGCGCTTTTGGGTATGCTTATGCTTGGCAACCTGTTCAGGGAATCGGGCGTGGTAGACAGACTTTCTACCCAGGCGCAGAACGGCTTGATGAATACAATTACAATATTCCTTGGAATATCTGTAGGCTGCAAAGCAACTGGGGAATTGTTTCTTTCGGTAGATACTTTACTTATAATAGTAATCGGCTTGCTTGCGTTTGTAATAGGTACTATTGGCGGCTTGCTTGTTGCTAAAATTATGTGCGTTGCTACACATGGCAAAGTTAACCCGCTTATAGGTTCGGCAGGCGTTTCGGCTGTGCCAATGGCGGCACGAATATCAGAAGACGTCGGGCGGGAGTACGACCCGCAGAACCATTTGCTTATGCATGCAATGGGGCCCAACGTGGCGGGCGTTATAGCTTCGTCTATTGCCGCAGGTATATTGCTTGCCTGCTTCAGCGGATATGCAGACGGTACTGCGGTTGCAGAAGCCGTTCAGTCGGCTGTATCGGCTGTAATGGCATAATTTCAGGAGAAAGATAATGTCAGAAAATAAAGAAGTAAAAACAAAAAAAGTTTATATTACTGATACCATTTTGCGTGATGCGCACCAGTCTCTTGCCGCTACAAGAATGAAGTGGGAAGAGATGGAACCCGTTTTAGCCCAGCTTGACGATATTGGTTACTATTCTTTGGAAGCATGGGGCGGCGCAACGTTTGATACCTGTCTTCGTTACCTTAACGAAGACCCCTGGGACAGATTAAGAAATTTAAAAAAGTACCTTAAAAAGACGCCTATACAGATGCTTTTACGCGGGCAAAACCTTTTAGGTTACAGGCACTATGCCGACGACGTGGTGGAAAAATTTGTAGATAAAGCCATAGAAAACGGCATTGGCGTAATAAGGGTTTTTGACGCCCTTAACGATCCCCGTAATCTTGAAACATCTATGAAGGCTATAAAAAAGTATGGTCAGGGTAAATGTGTATGTGAAGCGGCGATTTCTTATACAACCAGCCCCGTACATACCACCGAATACTTTGTAAAGCTTGCAAAACAGTTTGAAGATATGGGTGCCGATAACATCTGCATAAAGGATATGGCAAACCTTTTGCTGCCTTTTACTGCATATGATGTGGTAAGCCAGATAAAAGCAGAACTGCGCCCCGAAACAAAGGTGCATATACACACGCACAATACAACGGGTACCGGCGATATGATAAACCTTATGTCCGTTAAAGCGGGTGCCGATATTATAGACTGTGCTCTTTCGCCTTTGGGCAACGGTACTTCTAACCCCGCGACAGAGCCTATGGTGGCAACCCTTAAGGGCACTGAGTACGATACGGGCATCGATATAAATAAGCTTCTTCCCATAATACAGCATTTTAACGGCGTGGCCGCGCGGTTAGAAAAAGACGGCTTCCTTAACGCAAGGGTAAGAAAGATTGATATAAACACCCTGTTATACCAGGTTCCCGGCGGTATGCTCTCTAACCTTATCAGCCAGCTAAAATCTGCCGGTAAAGAAGATAAGCTTATGGAATGCCTTGCCGAAGTTCCCGTAGTAAGAAAAGACTGCGGGTATCCTCCGCTGGTAACCCCCACAAGCCAGATTGTGGGCACGCAGGCTGTATGGAACGTTTTAATGGGAAGGTACAAGACCATTACTGCACAGTATAAAGATCTTATTTTGGGTAAATACGGTGCCGTTGCAGGCGAAGTAAATCCTGAAATAAAGGCTATGTGTACCAAAAACGGAGAGCAGGTTATAACCTGCCGCCCTGCAGACTTGTTATCTGACGAAATGGATAAACTTACGCAGGAAGTAAATGACGCCGGTTATTACACCAAGGAAGAAGATGTGTTAAGCTACGCGCTGTTCCCCGAAGTTTCTACCAATTACTTTAAATGGCGTGCTGCGCGCGACAGCGGTGTAGATAAAGATATGGCGGCAAACCCCGACAAGGTTTATCCCGTATAAAATAATAAAGAGATTGCGGGCGGGTTATTCCCGTCCGCTTTTAAGGTTTATGAAGGTAGCGGTAATAGGAGCAGGCGCTTCAGGTTTAATGGCGGCATGGGCTGCCGCAAAAAACGGCAACGAAGTAACTGTTTTTGAACGCAACGAAAAGTGCGGCAAAAAAATTTATATCACGGGCAAGGGAAGGTGCAACCTTACAAACGACTGCACGCCCGAAGTCTTTTTGCAAAACGTGGTAAACAACGCACGTTTTTTAACGGGTGCAATTTACTCTTTTACGCCGCAGGACACAATTTCTTTTTTTGAAGAAGGCGGCCTTAAACTTAAAAAGGAAAGGGGAGCGAGAATATTTCCTGAAAGCGACAAGGCAAGCGACGTTACTGCAACGTTAGAAAAATATTGCAAAAGATACGGAGTTGTATTTAAATTTAACGAAAAAGTAAACAGTTTAACAGCTTTGCAGGGTACTATGTCTGGCATAATAACAGACAAATCGCTATATTATTTTGACAAGGTTTTGGTTTGTACCGGCGGAGTAAGCTATCCTTCTACAGGCTCAACGGGCGACGGTTATATTTTTGCGCAAGATACTGGGCATACGGTAAAGCCAGCCGTGCCCGCCCTTTGCGGACTTAACATAAAAGGTTCTTTTTATAAAGAAATGCAGGGGCTGTCCCTTAAAAACGTAAGGCTTACCGTCTATGACGGAAGTAAACTTATTACAAGCCTTTTCGGTGAAATGCAGTTTACCCATTTTGGCATATCGGGTCCGCTTGTTTTAACAGTATCAAGCTATATAAACAGGTCAGATTTAAAAAATATAAAGCTTGTTCTTGACCTTAAACCTGCACTTACCGAAGAACAGCTTGATAAGCGCCTTTTGCGTGATTTTGAAGAGTTTTCAAATAAAACAATAAGCAACTGCCTTAAAGCTTTGCTGCCTTCTGCCATGATAAGCGAAGTGCTTTTACGCAGCGGTGTTCCTGCGGATAAAAAAGTAAACGTTGTTACCAAGACAGAAAGGGTAAGGCTGTTGACAATTATAAAAAATTTTGATATGCTTGTAGCGTCGCTCCGCGGTTTTGATGAAGCCATTATAACGAGCGGCGGTGTAGACGTAAAGCAGGTTAACCCAAAAACAATGGAAAGCAAGATTGTTAAAGGGCTGTATTTTTGCGGCGAAGTGCTTGATGTAGACGCTTTAACGGGCGGTTTTAATTTACAGATTGCATTTTGCACGGGCTACGCCGCAGGAAGATCCATAAAAGAATAAAATATAAGAGGAAAAACAGATGACTGCCATACGCGGTGCTACTACCGTAAATTCAGACACGCCTGAAGAAATTAAGGCTGCGGTAAAAGAATTATTGTGCGCAATAAGAGAAAAGAATAATTTATCCAGCGAAAATATAATTTGTATTATGTTTTCAAGTACGGGCGATATCCGCTCTTTTTACCCAGCAAAAGCGGCAAGGGAAGCAGGCTTTGACGGGTGCGCATTATTTTCTTCGCTGGAACCGCCTATACAGGGCGCACTGCCGCTATGTATCCGCGTTATGGTTTTATGCCACGGTAAATTTAAAGCGGAACATGTATACCTACGCGGGGCTAAACGCCTTCGCAGGGATATTACAAGCAACCTTGTTGTTGCGTTAGACGGACCTGCCGGCAGCGGAAAGTCTACTGCGGCTAAAGCGCTGGCAAAACATTTTAATATTCTCTATCTTGATACAGGCGCCATGTACCGCGCCTGCGCGTTAAAGTGCCTTAACAGCGGTATTTCACCCGAAGACGGCAAAGCTGTTGCCAATATGGTAAAAAATATTGATTTAAAAATAGAGTATAGTGAAGGGAAGCAGGTTACCGTTCTTGACGGTAAAGATGTTTCTCTGGATATAAGAAAACCTGAAATTTCTGATATGGCTTCTAAAGTTTCTGCAAACAGCGCCGTAAGGGAAAAGATGGTACAAATGCAAAGAAAGATTGCATCGTCTATGCCGTGCGTGCTTGACGGAAGGGATATCGGCACTAACGTTCTGCCCGATGCCGAATATAAATTTTATATCACCGCTTCTTCGGGTGTGCGTGCTATGCGCAGATTTGCAGAAGAAAAAGCCAAGGGATACGATATAGATATTAAAAAGGTAGAGGCAGACATTATAGCCCGCGACAAGCGGGACAGCGAGCGTGAAATTGCGCCGCTGCGCATGGCGGAAGACGCCATATTGGTAGATACTTCTGATATGACAGAACAGCAGGTTGTTGAATTTCTTGTCAATAAAATACAGGAAAAAGTATAATATTTATGGGAAAGAATAAGGATAAAAAGCAATATACGCCATTAGAAAAATGGTTTAGATTTTTGCATAAGGTAGAAAAGGTTCTTAAGTTTTTTTTGCCGTACAGGGCGCATTTTGCCGTGCAGGGCAAAGATTTAAAGGACGGCGGCTACATACTTGTAGGCAATCATTACCGCATATGGGACGTTATGTATTCAATAATGATGTTCCCTAATAAACCAGTCCACTTTATGGCAAAGCAGGAACTTTGGGAAGGCAGCAAATTTATGCACTGGTTTGTTGTTAAAAGTGAGTGCATACCAGTTTCAAGGGACGGCACAGGAACGGACGTAAAAGCCATTATGCAGGCAATGCGTTACGTAAAAAACGGTGAAGTCATAAATATATTCCCGGAAGGTCGCCGCAATAAAGAAAATGTTGACATGCTGCCTTTTAAGGGCGGTTCTGCGGCAATTTCCATAAAGACAAAAACACCAATTATACCTATAGTGCAGATAAAAAAAGCTAAACTCTTCCGCAAGTCAGATATTTTATACGGCAAGCCGATAGAATTTACCGAATACTACGGCAAAAAACTTACAGATGAAAATATTGCCGAATGCGAAGAAAGGCTTCGCTCTGTAATGCTTGGCATGAGACAGGAGTTTATAGAACAAAAAGCTGCCGCTAAAAATAAGAAGAAATGAATGTAATAATAGCAAAAAACAGCGGTTTTTGCACGGGTGTAAGAAGGGCTGTTGATACCGCGCTTGCGGCGGAAAAAGATACTTACGTACTTGGTGAACTTATACACAACAAAGACGTAATAAAAGAGATATCCGACCACGGAGTGCATACCGTAGAATCTTTGGATGAAGTGCCCGACGGGGCTACTGTCATATTCCGTTCGCACGGCGTGCCGCAGTCTTACTACGGACAGTGCGAAGAGCGCGGAATAAAAGTTATAGACTGCACCTGCGAATTTGTAAAAAGAACGCAAAAGATTGTAAGGGAGCAGTACCTTAGTGGAAAAACAATAGTTATAGCAGGCGAACCCACCCATCCGGAAGTTATCGGGCTTATGGGCTGGTGCGGCAACAGCGCCTATGTAGTTAATTCAGAAGACGCAGACCTGTCTGAAATCGGCGGCAAAGAGCTGTGTGTAGTGGCTCAGACAACGTTTTCAGTAAAAAAATTTGAAAAAATAATAGAAAATATAAAAAAACAGCGTGAAAAAACAGTTGCCGTTTTCAAAACTATTTGCTATACTACTATAGGACGTCAGTCAGAGACAGAAAATATTGCCAGGCAGTGCGAAGCCGTTTTGGTAATCGGCGGGCTTAACAGCAGCAACACAAACAAGTTGTTTGATATTGCGTCGCGTTACTGCAAAAATGTTTTCAGGCTTGCCAATGCCGACGGCTTAGATTATACAATGTTAAAAAATTTTGCAAGTGTAGGTATAGTATCGGGTGCATCCACCCCCGATGCCCAAACCCGGGAGGTTCTTTTAAAGATGGAAGAAGTTAGCACAGAAGTTAAGGTAACCGTGTCGGAAGAAGAGGAAAAGGTTTCTGCCGCAGCGGCTCAGCCCGAAGTTGAAGTAAAAGCAGAAGAAGCTGTTACGGCTGAGGCTAAGGAAGAGACAAAATCGGCAAACCCTATGGACGACGTAGTTGCCAAAATTGATAGCGAATCGAAATTCAAGAAAGGTCAGACGGTGTCTGCAACTATTTCGGAAGCTACCGAAAGCGGTCTTAAAATTTTACTGCCGTTCTCTAAGTCAGAAATCCTTTTGGTTAAAGAGGAGCTTGACTGCGAAGAATACAGCCAGGAAGAGTACGCAAAGAAGGTAGGCGATTCGATAGAACTGCTTGTAGTAGAACTTAAACCTTCGTTAAAACTTTCCCAGAAGATGATTAAGCAGCTCAAAGAAGAAGACGCTGCAACCGCAGAAATAGAAGGCGGCAAGGAATTTTCAATTACCTGCACAGGCTTCAATAAAGGCGGCCTTATCGGCAAGATGGGTTCTTACCAGGTATTCGTGCCCGCTAAAGAAATAAGGATGGGCTATGTAAAAGACCTTTCCAAATACGAAGGCAAGACTCTCCGTTTAAGAGCTCTTGAAGTTAAGAAAGACAAAAAGAAAGAAATTATCGCTTCCCAGCGCGTTATTCTTGAAGAAGAAAAGGCTGCCCGCGATGCTGCTAAACTTGCAAAGGAAGAAGAATTCTTTAATGCCATAAGCGTTAACGACGTTGTATTAGGCAAAGTAGAAAGGGTTACCAAATTCGGTGCGTTTGTTTCTGTAAACGGCTTTGACTGTCTTGCACACATATCCGACC
Source organism: Clostridia bacterium (assembly GCA_021202395.1). Classification (GTDB taxonomy): domain Bacteria; phylum Bacillota; class Clostridia; order Christensenellales; family Borkfalkiaceae; genus Coproplasma. Next base: position 48,981 of record JAJQDC010000020.1, read on the forward strand.
TTTCCTGGACAGGTATAGAAAATGTTACCGACGTTCTTGAAATCGGCAAATCTTACGAATTCCTTATCCTTAAGATAGACAGGGAAAATAAGAAAGTTTCTATCGGTTACAAACAGTTACAGCCCCAGCCTTGGGATCTTGCTGCAGAAAAATATGCAGTAGGCGAAGTTATCCACGGCAAAGTTGTAAGGGTTGTTCCCTTTGGCGCTTTTGTAGAAGTAGAAAAAGGCATAGACGGCCTTGTACACGTATCACAGATTTGCCACGAAAGGATAGAAACCCCTGCGTCAGTGCTTAACGTCGGCGACGAAGTAGACGCTAAAATTATGGCTCTTGACCCCGCCGCAAAGAAAATGAACCTTTCTATTAAGGCTCTTCTTCCCGAAAGCGAACGTAAGCCCACTAAGCACAATAAAGAAGAAGGCGAAGAAAAGCCCGCAAGAAAGCCCCGTGCTCCTAAAAAGGACGATGATGAAATGAGTAACTGGAATGGCGGTGCTTCCGTTTCTACATCACTTGCAGACATCCTTGCCGATGCAGAAAAAAGAAAGTAATTAAATTAAATAGTTTAAAAAGCGTATCCGCACGGATACGCTTTTTGTTACAAAAAAATTAAAAAAATATGTGATTTATACGTTTTATGCAGTTTAAACGGGGCAATAGTCGGTTATAAGATAAATGTTAATTTACGGAGGTTTTTTATGAAACGTGAAGGTAATATCCAGATATCAAGCGAAAATATGATGCCCATTATAAAAAAGTGGCTCTATTCAGATAAGGATATATTTTTAAGAGAAATTGTTGCAAACGGCATAGACGCCATAACAAAATATAAAAAATTAGCCGATATGGGCGAAGCGCAGGCAGACGAAGGCGAATACTGCGTAAAAATTTCTGTAGATAAAAAAGCTAAAACGCTTACCGTAGAAGATAACGGCATCGGTATGACCGAAGAAGAAGTAGAAAAGTACATAACCCAGATAGCCTTTTCCGGTGCTTCTGACTTTCTTGCTAAATATGAAAAGGCTGGCGGCGACGGCATTATAGGGCACTTTGGCCTTGGATTTTACTCTGCATACATGGTTTCGGAAGATGTGGAGATTTTCACAAAATCTTATAAAGACGAACCCGCCGTACACTGGGAATCAGACGGCAATGCTACATACAGCATAGAAGAATGCGATAAGGCTGAGCGCGGTACAAAGATTGTAATGCACATCGCATCTGCAGAAAAGGAATTTCTTGACGAAAATACCATCCGCCAGCTTATTAAAAAATACTGTTCGTTTATGCCTTATAATATTTATCTTTCTTATAAAGGGGACGGCAACGACAAGCCGCTTAACGATACAACGCCCCTGTATATGAGAAAGCCTAAGGATTGCACAGACGAAGATTACAAAAAGTTTTATACAGATACCTTTATGGACTACAATGAACCGCTGTTCTGGGTGCACCTTAATATGGATTACCCCTTTAATTTAAAGGGTATACTCTATTTTCCCAAAACACGCAACAAGCTTGAGCTTGAGCGCGGCAAGGTAAAACTTTACTGCAACCAGGTATTTATTGCTGATAACATAAAGGAAGTTATACCCGAATATCTTATGTTGCTTAACGGCGTGATAGACTGCCCCGATATACCCCTTAACGTTTCAAGAAGCTTTTTGCAGAATGATAAACAGGTGCAAAAGATTTCTAAACATATAACCAAAAAGGTGGCAGATAAGCTCAATCTTTTATTTAAAAACGACCGTGAAAAATACGAAAAGTGCTGGGAAGATATAGCTAACTTTATTAAATTCGGCTGCATAAAGGATGAAGATTTTTACGAAAAGGTAAAAGATATAATTGTATTTAAAAACCTTGACGGCAAGTATTGCAACTTTAAAGAATTTAAGGGCGATACCGCAGAAGAAAAGGCAGAAGATACAGCCGCTGCAGCAGAAGAAGTTAAGCCCGAAGGCGAAAATGCAGAAGAAAAGCCTGCAGAAGAAAGTAAAGAGCCGCAGACAATTTATTACGTAAGCGACGAACTGCAGCAGGCACAGTATATAAAGATGTTCAAGGGAGCGGGGCTTGATGCAATTATTTGCGACAACTCGTATATAGATCCGCACTTTGTAACCTTCCTTGAATACAAATCGCCCGATAAGCTTAAATTTGCCCGCATAGATACTGCTATAGACGGTGCGTTAAAGCAGGAAGAAAACGCAGAAGACAGCGTTATCGTAGACATCTTTAAGAACGCATTAAACGACGATAAAATAACTGTAAAAACGGAACGCTTTAAAAATGAAAACGTGCCTGCCGTTATTAACGTAGACGAGATGACGCGCCGTTACAGCGAGATGGGACAGCTCTACGGCATGAGCGACGAATTTACCGCTAAAACGCTTGTGGTTAACCTTTCTAACCCCATTGTCGCCGGACTTAAAACTCTTGACGACGAAAAGCAGAAGTTTACGGCTAACCAGATTTATCTGCTTGCCCTTCTTTCATTCCAGAAGCTTGGTACTAAGGAGCAGGATAAACTTATACAGAACACGCTTGAATTGCTTGAAAATTACATCAAGTAAATTTTACTCCTCCATAAAAAGAACGCCGACGCATAAAAAATTGTGCGTCGGCGTTCTTTTTTTTGACCTTTATAAATACCTTAAATTATGGATCTTGGGTTTTTATCGAAAGATATACTTTCGGCAATAGGTAACTTAAATTTAAACTATCTTTCAGAAATACGTTTAAGGATCAGCCAGCCTGTAATTGTTGAATACCGCGGTGAATATAAATACCTGTATGCAGGCGGCGTAACCGTAAGGGGCGGAGGCGCTATAATCTGCAATGACGTGCAGCAGACGCTTTACAGGGCAATGGGTGGCTGTGTGTACAGCTTTGCAGAACAGCTTAAAGACGGTTTTATTACAGTAAGCGGCGGTGTTCGTATCGGCGTTGCAGGGGAGTACGTAACCGAAAACGGCGAAGTAAAGACAATAAAAAACGCAAGCTCTTTGAATATAAGAATACCGCATGACGTGGGCGGCTGTTCCGGTTATGTTTTTAATAAACTACTAAAAGACCGCCTGTGCAGCGTGCTTTTGTTTTCTGCACCGGGCTGCGGAAAAACCACAATGCTAAGGGATATTGTAAAAAATATCAGCGCTGCATACAGGGTAAATATTCTTGTGCTTGACGTGCGTAACGAAATCAGCGGCGGGCAGGGCGGTTATAACCTTGGGGACGGTGCAGACGTGGTTTTAAGCTGTGATAAGCTTGCTTCGGTAAAAAGCGCTATAAGGGCTATGAAGCCCGATATTATCGTAACGGACGAGCTGTACGGAGAAAATGATTATAATGCAATGCGTTATGCCGCCGACTGCGGGATATATGCAATAGCATCTTCCCATATTTGTAACCGAAAGATTTTAAAGGATATGCCGTTTGAATACTTTGTGTGCCTTACGGGCATTAACCGCAAAGCTGTAATTTATGATAAAGATTTTAATATTGTTGGCGATAGCGGCGCTTACGACGTTTGCGGGCGTGCTGCTTTCTGCGGAAAAAAAGAAGAGAATGAAAATATTTAACGAACTGTACGAATATAATGAGCTGCTTATATTAAATATGAAATTCCGTCAGGAAGATATGTTTACGCTTGCGCAGGGGTTCACATATATAAGCGACCTGTTAAACGGTAAACAGCTGTTAAAAGGTGCCGACGGGGAATTTATAGAAAGTTATTTAAAAAATCTTGGTAAGACAGACGCACAGTCGCAGATAGATTACCTTGCCGAAAGAAAGGTTTACATAAAAAAATTTAAGGACGAAAGTTTTAACGATTATAAAAAGTATAGTTCTTTGTACGTTAAAATATTTTTTATGCTCGGCGTGCTTATTGCCGTTTTGCTTGCGTAATGGATATAAGTATTCTTTTTAAAATAGCAGCCGTGGGCATTATAATAACAATTATTTGCCAAGTGCTTAAAAAATCTGACAGGGATGATATAGCTACCATTGTAAGCCTGGTGGGGCTTATTATAGTGCTTATGACGGTAATAAGCCTTATAACCGACCTGTTTGAGCAGGTGCGCCTGCTGTTTGATATGTTCTGATGATATTATTAAAAGTGTGTGCCGTTGCGGCGGTAACAGCCGTTTGTGCCCTTATACTTAAATCTAATAAATCGGACCTGGTTCCGCTTTGCCTTGCTGCGGGCGGAATAATTATGATTTTATGCGTGTTCGATTACCTTACGGCAAGCATACAGCTGATAAAAACGTTTACCGAACAGACGGGTATAGACAGTTCGGTTGTCAAAATTATTTTTAAAATAATAGGTATAGGCTACATTGTGGAACTTACGGCGGCTTCGGTAAAAGACCTTGGCTTTGACAGCGTGGCAGACAAGCTTATTATGTGCGGTAAAATAATAATTTTTATGGTTTCCGTTCCCATACTCAGCAGCCTTTACCTGGTGATAGTTTCATTAATAGATATGGTATGAACCACTTAAATACTAAAAAATTAATAAAAGCACTAATCATCATATTAGGTATATTTGCTCTTTTTGCCGTACTGCCTGCGGCTGCAGTTAATGCGGAAGACGGCACGGAAGACCTTAACGGCAGTATTGCTGAGCTTTTAGAAGGGTTAGACCTTTCTGCATTGCAATCTTACCTTGATGAAAATTCAGACAGCTATCTGTTCAACTTCGGCAATACCGCACGGGAAATTATAGAATATCTTATAAGCGGCAATGCTGGAAGTGATTACGGCAGTTACATTTCAGAGATAACTTCCGTTATACTTTCTGACGTAATATCTTTGATACCTGTGTTTGCCGAAGTGCTGGCTGTTGCGCTGCTCTCTGCAATTTTTGCAGGGGCGGAAGGGAGCATAATAGGTAAATCTACGTCTAAAATAGTACGGCTTGCATGTTATTCACTTATAATAGTTATGATTACCGCCGCGCTTGCAGGCGTGGTAGAAGAGTGTGTGTCCTGCATTTCTTCCTTAAAAAAACAGATGGAAATTATTACGCCCATTCTTGTAACGCTTACCGTGCTGACAGGCGGTACAAGCTCTGCCGCTATATACCAGCCTGCCGCGCTTTTTTTGTCGGAAGGTGCGGTAGAAATTATAAGCGGCTTTATTTTTCCTGCGGCGATAGCTTCTGCGGTGCTCAATTTTATGTCTAAAATTAATCCGCAGATAAACTTTTCGGGTGTGTCTAAGCTTTTAAAAAGTATTATGAAGTGGGTAATGGGCATAACCGTTACGGTGTTCAGTCTTTTTATTACCGTGCAAAGTTCGGCTACGTCTTTATTGGACGGGGTGTTGTTTAAAACTACAAAGTACGTGGTGTCTAATTCGGTACCCATAGTAGGCGGCTTCCTTTCAAGCGGGTTCGATCTGTTAACGGCGGCGGGGCTGCTGATAAAAAATTCCGTAGGCGTTTGCGGCATAATACTTATAATTGCAGAAGTTGCATCCCCGCTGGTGCTTTTAATAGCCTTTTCGCTCATGTTAAAAATAGCAGGTGCTGTGGTGCAGGCTGTGGGCGACGGCGATATGTATTCGCTTATGTCAGATTTATCGTCTGACGTAGAGTATTTTCTTGCAGGTTTGCTTACTGTTGCGTTTATGTATGCGCTTACGGTTATGCTTATTATAAACTCGGCGGTAAGCTTTTTATGACGGCCTATCTTGTAACGGCTTGCGGCGCCGTGTTTTTATCTGTGCTGGTATCTTTTATTATACCGCAGGGCAAACTTGGCAAAACTATCACGGTAGTCTTGCGGCTGGTTTGCATAGCAATACTTATTTCTCCGCTTACCGGGTTGTTTGATGTCTCTTCCTACAGCAGCGAAGATATTGCAGATTACAGTTATATCTGCAGCGTTTACAGTTCAAACCAGAGCGAAGCGCTTGAAGAAATTTTATATAACGAATTCGGCGTTGCGTCAGACTGCACCGTAACCGTGATATATTCCGAAGGGCAGTTTTACGTAGATAATGTAGAAGTTTGTCTTTTTACGGCGGAAGGGGAAGTTGCCGGTAAAATTTATGAATATTTGCAGGCGGAAGGTTATATAAATATAACTGTATATGAACAGACGGACGCAGATAGCTGATTTTTTAAAAGAAAAGAAAAAACTTATACTTGTAATACTTTTGATTATTCTGCTTGCCGCAGCCGTTTTTATCTTTTACGGGGATAAAGAAGAGCAGACTTCTACCGCATCATCAATGACCGAAACTGAAAGCAAGATCGCAAATGTGCTTTCTGCTATGGACGGCGTCGGCGAAGTGGAAGTTCTGGTTACCGAAACCGAAGGGGAAATAACAGGGGTGGTTATCGTTTGTGAAGGGGCAGACAGTATACTTGTAAGGAACAATATACTTAATGCCGTTTCTACAGCGCTTAATATAAATAAAAACATTATTGCAATTTATTCGATGTAAGGAGAAATTTATGTCAAAAAAGAAAAAGATTATCGTAATGTCTTCACTTGTGCTGCTTTTAGCCGTAACCGCTGTTTTAAACGTATTGCTTGCGCAAAGCAGTTCTGCCGAAGACACCGCCGTAACAACGGCAAACTATTTTACTACATACCGTTCCGAACGAACTACAACCAGAAGCGAAGAACTTCTGCAGTTAGACAGCATAATAGCGCTTTACGATTCAGACAGCGAAGAGTACGCTTCGGCAGTGGCTATGAAGCTTGAAATTGTTTCTGTTATGGAACAGGAGCTTGTGCTTGAAACCATGATAAAGTCAATAGGCTTTTCTGACGCAGTTGTGGCAATAGGTACAGAATCGGGCAACGTAAACGTATTTATAAATTCAGACGAATTAGATTACGATACGGCGCTTTCTATCTACAACCTTCTTTTGAATGAAGCGGGCGTTGCGGCAGGAAATATAATAATTATGCCCGTTTATTCAGAGATTTAACGGGGCGGTATAACAACTTAACGTTAATATAAGGTAATTTCTTAATAAAAGGTTGCAAAATTTTACGCTATATGTTATACTTGGGTTACAGGAGAAAATTATGGCACATTTAAGACACGACCCGACTTCTACGCAAAAAGGTGATATTACCTACGACGCCGGCATAGTGAGCGGCATAGTTGCGCTTGCTATAAACGAAGTAGACGGGGTTTCGCTGCTTGATACAAAAAATAAAGGGGTTAAATTATCCTTTGAAAAGAACGGCATTATTGCAGACGTAAGCGTTAAAGTAGATTACGGCAACAATGTTGCTTCGCTTGCATTCCGTATCCAGCAGTCTATAAAACATAGCGTAGAATCTATGACTAAGTTTAAGGTAGATAAAATTAACGTGCACATTCAGGATGTGGATTTTCCTGATAATTTAACTTAAAGGAATAATATTCCCTTTTTTAAAAGGGAATATTTTGCTATAAAGGAATTTATGAGAACTGCGGCAAGAGAAACTGTTTTTAAAATTTTGTTTTCAGAACAATTTGGCACGCTTGCGGATGAAAATTTTAAAGCGGGGATGTACCGCGCGGGCGGCCTTAACGCCGATGACGTAGCGTATTGTAATAACATAATCGGTTTAGTACATACGTACTTTCAAGAGCTGACATCAATAATAGACAAACATTCTTACAGCTTCCCCGAAGTAAGGCTGTTCCCCGCGGACAGGTGCATACTTACGGTAGCGCTGTCAGAAATTTTATATTGCGGCGACATACCGGACAAGGTTGCCGTAAACGAGGCTGCAAATATAGCCTCTAAGTATTCGTCAGAAAAGAGCGCTTCATTTATAAGCGGCATACTTGCATCGGTAATAGGTGATAAAAATGTATAAGGTAATAGACGGCAAGGCATTAGCGGCAAGCATGCGTGCTGATATAAAAGCTAAAGTTTTTAGCTTTAAACAAGATTACGGCAAAACAATAGGTCTTGCCGTGGTGCTTGTCGGCGACGATTCTGCTTCGCAGGTTTACGTGCGCAATAAAATTAAAGCGTGCGAAGAGGTAGGCATAAAATCTTTTGCTTACCGCCTTGATAAAGATACTCCCCAAAAAGATCTGGAAGAGCTTGTACAGAGCCTTGCGGCAGATAAAAATGTTAACGGCATACTTGTGCAGCTTCCGCTACCTGAACATATCGATGCAGAAAAGGTTTTATCGTATATTCCTTACGAAAAGGATGTAGACGGCTTTTGCGCGCAAAATATCGGCAGGCTCTGCATGAACGAAGATTGCCTTGTGGCTTGCACGCCCAACGGCGTTATGCAGATGTTTGCAAGCGAAGGTATAAGTTTAAAGGGCAAGAATGCGGTTGTTGTAGGGCGGTCTAACATAGTGGGCAAGCCTATGGCAATGCTGCTTACTAATGCAGACGCTACCGTTACGCTCTGCCACAGCAAAACGCAGAATTTAAAGGAAATTTGCCTTAATGCGGATATACTTGTTGCTGCAATAGGCAAACCTAAATATATTTCAGCCGATATGGTTAAAGAAGGTGCGGTAGTAATAGACGTAGGTATGGACAGGGACGAAAACGGCAAGCTTTGCGGCGACGTAGACTTTGAAACTGTTAAAGAAAAATGTTCGTATATAACGCCCGTACCCGGCGGCGTGGGACCTATGACTATTACCATGCTTATGTACAATACCTACCTTGCGGCGGTAAGGAGTTTATAAACCGTGCTGAACTTTCAGGATAAATACAGCGAATATCTGGCTATATTCAATTCGCGGCTGGAAAAATTTTGTTCAGAGCTTGATTGTAAACCTGATATTCTTGCTGAAAGTATAAAATATACGCTTATAAACGGCGGTAAACGGGTGCGCCCCGTTCTGATGCTTGCCACGGGCGAACTTATCGGTGCAGATAAAGAATCTCTTTCTGATTTTGCGCTTGCGCTTGAGCTTATCCATACCTACTCGCTTATACATGACGATCTGCCCGAAATGGACAACGACGACTTCCGCAGGGGCAAACCTTCAAGCCATAAAGTGTTTGGGGCGGGTAACGCTGTGCTTGCGGGCGACGGTCTGTTAAATACCGCATACGCAATACTTTTTGATTGCTGCAAACGGGGCAGGGAGTATGCCGATGCTGCCAAATTTTTGTGCGACTGCGCGGGAATAAACGGCATGGTGGCAGGGCAGTCTGCAGACCTGTACTGCGAAAAAAATGCCATATGCGACGAAGAATGGTTAGAGTATATAGTTTTAAATAAAACGGCAAAGCTTATTACTGCGGCTACCACGGTGCCTTCTGTTTTAAAGGGCGGCAGGTACTTTTTGGAACTTAAACAGTTTGGTGAAGATCTTGGCAGGCTATTCCAGATTGTAGACGATATCTTAGACGTTAAGGGCAGCTTTGAAAAGATGGGTAAAACGCTTGGAAAAGATAAAAACGAAAATAAGCTTACCTACGTAAATTTTTACGGCATGGACGAAAGTTGCGTTTACGCAGATATAATTTACGACAAGTGTATAAAAATTCTTGACGGGATAGACGCAGATACAGAATTTTTAAAGCAATTTGTATCATTTGTACGCCACAGGGATACATAAGGTTTTTAACCTTTGTGGCAAGATTGTTGCGGCAAACAGCACAATTTAATATTTGACATTTTAATAAATGTGTGTTAATATAATATCAATATAATAGTGGTGCAGTATTCTAGTCAGTTGTTGATGATACGAAGACGGGGTTAAACTACCGTTAAAGGGCATATCGATGAAGTTTCTGGTGTCTGCTTGGTTTGCCCAAATTCGGGTGGATGCTGGGAGTAAAGGTGTATGGGAACTGCATAACGGCATATGACAGCCTACCCATTCACCGTGGAGGCAGACGGCACAAATGACTGCCGCCTGTATAAACCTGCTATCGGGCGAAAGCTCGGTACAGAGTAGCCTGCCTTGCGTGAAGTCAGCGGATAGCAGATCTAAGCGTGCCTATATGTGGCCACGTATAGCTTACGCTATCGCTGCTTGAAATTGATTTTGCAAAAGAGGATAAGCTCATCATCAGCTGCCAAGGAAAGCTTCTAGACTGTTAAAGTATTAGAGATTACGGTGTGGTCTCAGTGGCGATTCGGTTATGTATTCGGAAACGGTACAAACGTGTTTTTAAAAGGAAACTGCTTCTTCGGCGACGGGAAGTAAGCGCGGGGGAAATCCTACCGAACCTTAAGCCGCAAAGTTTATTTAATATAAGCCACTTTTATATTTTATTTGCGCACATAAATTATGTGCGTATTTTTTTACAGACGGATTTATATGGATATAGACGATAATTGTAACAATAAAAACAGCGTAAAAGAAGACGGCGGTGAAGAAAGTTCTGAACAGGAAACTACGCCCAAACCAGCTAAAAAGCCTAAAAAGAAAAAAAAGAAAGTACCTTCATGGGTAAAATGGGGATTTTTCGTCCTTATTCTGTCTTTTATATTAAGCTTTTTGTTCAGCCTTTTAACAGAAGTTTCTATAAACGATGACAGCCCGATTTATGTCTGCATAATAGTGCTTGTTGTGCTTTTGTGTTTAAATATTTTCTGCGACATGCTTGCAAACGCAGTGCTTTCCTGCAATGCAGAAGGGTTTAACGCAATGGCTTCAAACAAAATAAGGGGAGCCAAACGCGCGGTAAAGTTCTGCAAAAATTCAACAAAAATTGCAAGCGTATTTGCCGACGTAATCGGCGATATATGCGGCATTGTGAGCGGTGCCGTAGGTACCACGTTTGCGGCGTATTTTGCTTTTGTAGAAAACGATATCGCCTTAATGTTTATCTCTATTATCATAAGCGCGCTTATAGGTGCGCTTACGGTTGGCGGAAAAGCGTTCTGTAAAACACTTGCCATTAAATATAATAAACAGATAACTTTTGCTTTTGCAAAGTTTACTACGTATTTTAAAAAGGAAAAGTAATGCTCGAAAATATTACGTCTGCAGACGTAAAGGGTATGGATGCTGACGCCCTTAACGTGCTGTGTGAAGAACTGCGCAATAAAATAATTTCCACCGTGATGACTAACGGCGGACACCTATCTTCTAACCTGGGTGCGGTAGAACTTACCGTTGCCCTTCATTACGTGTTTGATTTTCCGCGCGATAAGGTTATTTTTGACGTAGGGCACCAGTGTTACGCCCACAAACTTTTAACGGGCAGGGCTGCGGAATTTGATACCCTGCGCAAGCGTGGCGGGCTGTCAGGATTTCCCAAGCGTGAAGAAAGTGTATACGACTGCTACAATACCGGGCATGCAGGAACTTCCATATCGGCGGCTTTGGGTATGGCTAAGGCAAGGGACGTAAAGGGGGAAGATTACAACGTTATTGCCGTTATAGGCGACGGTTCTTTTAACAACGGGCTTGTGTACGAGGCATTCAACAGCTTAATTCCATTAAATACAAATATACTTGTAATAATTAATGATAACGGTATGTCAATTTCGCCCACGGTTGGCAGTATGCATGAATATCTTGAAATCTTAAGCGACGATTCCGGGAAAAAACAAAACCGCCACCCCAGGGCAGGCATGTTTGAAAAATTCGGCTTTAAATACGAGGGCGTGTATGACGGCAACGACGTACAAAGCCTTATATCCGTTTTACAGGATATAAAACAAAGATTAAAGCACGAATCGGTAATTTTACATATACAGACAAAAAAGGGTAAGGGTTATGCTTTTTGTGAAGACAACCCCGAAGCCACTCACGGAATTTCTGATGAAGGTGTAAGCCCCGCAAAGGAAGAATACAGCGAAGTATTGGGTAAAACTCTGTGCTCGCTTGCAGAAAAAGATCAAAGAATTGTAGCCGTAACCGCCGCAATGACGGGCAGCCTTGGGCTTTCTTCCTTTTTTGAAAAGTTCCCCGGCCGTTCTGCCGACGTAGGCATTTGCGAAGAGCATGCAACCATTTTATGTGCTGCAATGGCGGCGGAAGGGCTTAAACCCTATTACGCCGTTTATTCCACCTTTTTACAGCGCTCTTACGACGAAATTATAATTGATATCTGCAGCCAGAATCTGCCCGTTACCATATGTGTAGACAGGGCTGGTGTATCAGGGCCAGACGGCGAAACGCATCAGGGGGTATTTGATTTATCTTTCCTTTCCCCGATACCAAACCTTACGATAGCCGTTCCCAAAGACACAGACGAACTTAAAGAGATGCTGCAGTTCAGCGTTAATTTCAGCGCTCCGCTTGTAATACGTTATCCGCGTGAATGCCGCCATAAGTTTCCTTCCAACAGTAAAGTGGAATGGGGCAAGTGGGATGTTCTTGCGCAGGGGGACGGTAAGGCGGCAATAATTGCCTGCGGCGAAAGAGCGATAACAAGGGCTTATTCGGCTGCAAAAATATTAAAAAAGAGCGGAATTTCCCCCAAAATTATAAACGCAAGATTTATTAAACCGCTTGACGGCGCAATGCTTGACGGTTTAGCCGAAGACCACGTGGTTACGATAGAAGATAACGTGTGCACCGGCGGGCTTGGTTCGCTTGTTGCAAGCTATTATGCCGAGAGCAATAAATCTGTAAAATGTTTTGCGTATAAAGACGAATTTATAGAACAGGGCGGTGTTGAAGACCTTATGGACGATTACGGGCTTAAAGTCGGCGACATTGCAGATTACATAAAAAATGAGATTGGATAAATATCTTGCAGACCGTTTTACATCCCGTACCAAGGCTGCGGCGGCGATAGAGCGCGGCTGCGTAACCGTTAACGGCAGGGTAAGCAATTCTGCCTACGAAGTTAAAGAAGGCGACCTTATTGAAGTAAAAGAAGACGAAATTTCTTTTGTTTCAGTTGGCGGCTTCAAGCTGCACAGAGCGCTTATGGAATTTAACTTTGACGTAAGCGGTAAAATTTTTGCCGATGTGGGTGCAAGCACGGGTGGCTTTACCGACTGCCTTTTGCAAAACGGGGCAAAAAAAGTTTACTGCATAGATGTCGGGCAAAGCCAGCTTGCTGAAAGCCTTAAAGATAAAAACGTAGTTATTATAGATAATTACAATGCAAGAAACCTTAATAAGGGGTTGTTCAGTGAAGAGCTTGACGGTGCGGTGGTAGACGTAAGTTTTATTTCGCTTACGTATATTTTACAGCACGTTGCCGATGTGCTTTCAGATAACAAGTATTGTTTTGCGCTTATAAAGCCGCAGTTTGAGTGTGAAAGCAGGAATGTAGGTAAAAACGGTATAGTAAAAGACCCTGAAAAACATAAGAACATTATAAAAAAGATTTATGATTTTTCTTTAACGTGTAACCTTGCCCCGCAAAAACTTTGCTGTGCGCCGATGGTAAAAGGTAAAAATACCGAATATGTTATTTTACTTGAAAAGGGCGGCAAAGCCGAGCCATTAGATTTACTTATAAAATCTGTAAAAGTTTAGTTTTACAGATTTTATTTTTATTTTCTCTGTTGCATATTTGCATAAACTGATGTATAATAATTGCGTATGAAAGTAGGGATATATTCAAATAAAAATTTTATAAGTGAAAATATAAGGCTGATAGACCAGATAACGCTTAAGCTAAATTCATGCGGTATAGAATGCCGCAAGGTATTTGACGGTAAAAATCTTGAAGGGTTAAACGTTCTTATAGTGCTCGGCGGCGATGGTACGATTCTTACCGTAGCAGGCGACTGTGCCCGTCTGGGCATCAAGATTATGGGTATAAATTACGGGCATATGGGCTTTTTGGCTGAATTTGAGCAGGACAAGCTTGACAGTGCGATAGACCTTATATGCACGCAGAACTTTATTACAGAAAAGCGCAGTATGCTTAATGTGGAAATTTGTGGTAAAAGTTATCTTGCCCTTAACGACCTTGCTATACAGCGCAGCACTTACGGCAATAAATACAGCAACACAATACAGCTTTCTGCCGAAATAGACGGCTCGGTGGTAGATAATTACCTTGCCGACGGCATAATAGTGTGTACGCCTACGGGCTCTACGGCATATTCGCTTGCGGCGGGCGGCTCTGTTCTTACGCCGGATATAAACGCTTTTGCTCTTACGCCCTTGTGTGCCCATTCGCTGCATTCCCGCCCGATAGTATTTTCAGACAGCTCTGTATTAAAAATTATATATAAAAAGAATAACACGTCGGTAAACGTTGCCATAGACGGCGTTATAGTCGGTGAATTTGAAGACAGCCTTACGGCGACAGTTACAAAATCGCAATACTATGTAGAATTTATTACCACGGGGCAGATAAACTTTTTTGATAAACTTCTTTCTAAATTAAGTAAATGGAGCAGATAAAAGTGTACAGAAACGACAGGCAGGCAAAAATTCTTGAGATAATTAACCGTACGGAAATTGAAACACAGGAAGAGCTTTGCATCGAACTCAATAAATTAAATTTCAACGTTACGCAGGCAACAATATCCCGTGATATTAAAGATTTAAAACTTTATAAAGTAGCCGGCACGGTAAAAAAATATAAGTACGCAAGTTTAGAAGGGGATAAAGAAGCTTTAAGCCCCAGAATGCTGAACATATTCCGCGAGTGCGTTAAAAATATAGATTATGCCAACAATCTTATTGTGGTAAAAACAATGAGCGGCAACGGGTCTACCGCAGGAATGTTTATTGATTCTTTGCAGTCAGAAGATATATTGGGCTGTGTAGCCGGCGACGATACCGTGCTTGTTATTGTAAACTGCAATGAAAACACACCAACGGTTGCAGAAAAACTTAAAGGTTATCTTATTTAATTATGCTTAACAGACTTGTTATAAAAAATATTGCGCTTATAGAAAATGCAGAAATAGAGTTTGGTCCGAATTTAAATATTTTGTCGGGTGAAACGGGTTCCGGTAAATCAGTAATCCTTGATTCGCTTAATTTTATCCTTGGTAGCAAGGCAGATAAAAGCATGATACGTTACGGCACAACGGAAGCTACCGTACGCGGAGAGTTTTATACCGAAAGCGGAAGTGCGGCTGCAGAAGCGTTAAAAGAGCTTGATATAGAATCTGACGGAGAGATTATTATTACCCGCAAATATACTGCCGACGGCAAGGGTAATATAAAAATCAACGGTAACACGGTAACGGCAAGCATGCTTAAAAGCGTAACCCGCCATCTTGTAGACGTTTACGGGCAGAGCGAACATTTTGCCCTTTTAAGCGAAAGCAACCAGCTTAAGGTGCTAGACAGCCTTTGCGGCGAAGGCGCTGATAAAATAAAAGAAGAGCTTGCCAAAAAAATTGCAGCAAAGCGCGATTGTGAAAAGAAAATTAAAACTCTGGGCGGAGACAGCGCCGAACGTGCCCGCAGGCTGGATATTCTTTCTTACCAGATAAACGAAATAGAGAGCGCTCAGCTCAGCGCCGGTGAAGAAGAAGAGCTTACCGCCAGACAGAAGATTATAGATAACACCGAACGCATAGCAGAAGCGGCAGGCGGTGCTTTTTCTCTTTTGCACGGCGACGGCGGCTGTTCCGATTCTGTGTCGGCGGCAAAGCGCATGATGGCGTCTGTATCAGATATACACAGCGATTATTCGGCTATATGCGACAGGTTAGAAGCCGTAACAGCAGAGCTTGACGATATATCAGATACGTTGTACGACATTACCGATAGCCTTGATTTTGATGAAGAAGAAGCAAAACGCATAGATGAACGCCTTACGCTTATTAAAGGTTTAAAAAAGAAGTACGGCGGTTCAGTAGAAGCCGTACAGGAATTTTATAATAAAGCTTCAGAAGAATTTGCTCTTATTTCAGACAGCGAAAGTGCAGTTGAACGCCTTAACGAAGAAATAGAAAAAACCGACGGCGAAATTTATTCCTTGTGCTTAAAACTTACGGCTTTACGAAAAGAGTGTGCCAAAAAATTTTGCAGTGAAACTGTAGAACAGCTTAAAAGCCTTAATATATCGGGAGCACGGTTTAATATAGATTTTACCGATTATACCCGTGAAACGGCATGTTTAACAAGCTCAAACGGTTCAGATAACATATTATTTATGTTTTCAGCAAATGCAGGCGAGCCGCTAAAACCGCTAAGTAAAGTTATAAGCGGCGGTGAACTCAGCCGTTTTATGCTTGCTTTAAAGGCACAGATGGGTAATTTAAGCGGAGTTTCCACATACATATTCGATGAAATTGATTCGGGTATCAGCGGCATTACAGCAAACCGCGTGGCGGAAAAATTTGTTGCCATTGCAAAGAGCACGCAGGTAATAGCTGTGTCTCACCTGCCGCAGATTTGTGCTGCAGGCGACAAAAACTTTTTAATCAACAAATGCGAGCAGGGCGGCAGTACCGTTACAATGGTTAAAGAGCTTTGTGCAGAAGAAAAAATAAACGAAATTGTACGCCTTACCGGCGGCACAGATTCGCCGTCTGCACGCGAGCATGCAAAAGAGCTTATTGCAAAATACAAATAATTAAGTAATTTTACGGTATAGAACTTAAAGCACTGCGCAAAATAATCTTATGTTTATAAGAAAAAAATTTGTCAGCAGTATGTTTGTAGTTTTATTTGCTTTTATATTAATATTTTCTGCAGTGCCGTTTACGGCGGCTGCAGAAGGGTACGAGCTTTATCTTGGCGGGTTCCCCGCAGGGTTTGTACTTAATACAACGTCGGTAGAAGTTGTTGGCATAAGTGAAGTTATGACCGATAGCGGGCTGGCTTCACCCGGCAGGGAATGCGGGCTTAAAACGGGCGATATTATAAAAAGTATAAACGGCACCGACGTAAACGGCAGTTCAGATGTAAATAAATGGCTGTACGAAGAAGGCGTTGAGTTAAAGTTAACGATCTTGCGCGGTGAAGAAGAATATAATTTTACTGTAAAACCCGTTAAAGATGTAACAACGGGCAAAGTGCGGCTTGGCATATTAATAAAAGACAGTTTAAGCGGCGTTGGCACTGTAACTTATATAGACAAAACTGCGGGCAAGTTTGCATCTTTGGGGCACCCTGTAACTGATACGTCCAATAACGTAATCGGCATCAACGGCGGCTGCATTTACGGCTGTGTAATTTACGATGTTAAAAAGGGTGTGCGCGGAACGCCCGGTGAGCTTAAGGGAGCGATAGAAAGCAACAATATTATAGGTAAAGCGTCAGTGAATACGCCCTGCGGCGTGTTCGGAGAGATCTCTGCAGATTACGATACTTCAAACCTTGTAAAGATAGAAAAGGGCGATATAAACGACGTTAATATCGGCAAAGCCCAGATTTATTCTACAATAAACGCAAATACAATAGAATGTTACGATATATCTATTGTAAAGGTGGATAAAAACAATAAAGACAACCGTAACTTTGTTATTAAGATAGAAGATAAAGACCTTATTTCTGTAACCGGCGGGATAGTGCAGGGGATGAGTGGCAGCCCTATTGTACAGAACGGAAAACTTATAGGTGCAGTAACTCATGTTTTTGTAAATGACCCTACAAGGGGTTTTGGTATTTCGGTAGAAAATATGATGAATGCGTACTGATAAGTTATAAATTTTTAAACAGGCTTCATATAATTGTATATGAGGTCTGTTAATTTTTCTGTAATAAAGGCAGATAAAAAATTCATTTTGTGTTCATGTTTGGTACTTTTGCTTGCAATTATATCTGGCATAGTACTATGTAAAATTACTGATTATAATATTTTTCTTCTACGTTATGCAATAAAATTTGTGTATAACATATATAATTTTAAAAGTTTTACTATTTTTATCGCAAGTTTTTTAAAAGAAGTATTTTATCTTTATATTTGTTTTTTGATATCGCGGTTTACAAAATATAAGTATCTTACTTTATTACCGTTTTACTTAAAATGTTTAATTTTAGCTGTGTATTCGGTAATTCTTGTTTGTGCAGAAATTTCAGGTGGTGTGTTCGTTTTCTTGTTTGTATATTTGCCGTATTCGCTTGTATCTTATGCCGTACTTGTATTTACAACGGGGTGCAGTAGCGTATGGAATAAAAGAGTTGCTTTTTATGTCCCTGCCGCTTTTGCTGTAGCCGACGGCGTTATTTTGCTTGTTCTTGTTAACGTTTTATTCAGGGTTATCGTGGCGGTAGTATAAATTATTTTTAATTCCAGATACTATCTGTATGAAAAAAATAGTTGCTGTACTTGGCGCTTTGTGCGTTTTAACAGGTTGCAGGTCAGCTTTAGCTGTATCTGCCGAAACGGATAATCTATCTCTTGTAAAAGAATGTAAGGCTGCTTACCTTATGGATTTTAATTCGGGAGAATGTATATATAGTTATAACGAATGCGACCGCATGCCCATTGCAAGCGTGTGTAAGGTTATGACGCTTACACTTTGCTTTGATGCTGTAGAACAGGGTAAAATTGCTTTGGAAGAAGAAGTTACGGTAAGTTCCCGTGCGGCAGGAATGGGCGGTTCACAGATATTTTTAGAAAGCGGCTATTCTTATCCCCTGACGGAGCTTGTAAAAAGCATAGTAGTATGTTCCGCAAATGACAGCTGTGTAGCCGTTGCCGAAAGAATCAGCGGCAGTGAAGAGCAGTTTGTTGCTGATATGAATGAAAAGGCTGCAGAACTTGGCTGCAAAGATACTCTTTTTTCTAACTGTACGGGGCTTCCCAAAGAGACGCAGTATTCCTGTGCAAAGGATGTTGCGGTTATGTTTGCCAATTTAATTAACCATAAAGAGTATTTTAATTACAGTAAAATATGGCTGGAAGATTTTTCCCATGGCAACGGACGTACTACTTCAATGACCAACACAAACAAACTTATCAGGCGGTATAATGCCTGCGACGGCGGCAAAACCGGCTTTACCGGCGAAGCGGGGTATTGCCTTGCATCTACAGCATATAAAGATAACATGCGTCTTGTTTCGTCAGTGCTTGGCGCAAGTACAAGCGAAAACAGATTTTCTTCTGCCGTAAGCATGTTCGATTATGGTTTTTCTAACTATAAAAACAAAATTATTTTGGATAAAAGCGTAACGCTTAACGATGAATTTAAATTGTTGGGCGGCAAGAAAAAATCTTACGCCGTTTTCCCTGAACGGGACGCATTTATATTTTGCAAAAAAGGGGAAGAGCGGGAAGTGAAATATATTATTACCGATAATAAGGTTAAAGCGCCTGTTGCAAAGGGGCAAACGGTGGGTAAAATAGAAATTTATTGCGGCGACGTGCTGCACGATACCGTAAATGTTGTAGCCGCCGAAAGTGTGGCAAGGGCAAGCTTTGGCGACGTTATAAAAAGAATAGGTGAAAACTGGGCTTTGTAACAGGTAAAATGCTTTACTTTGTTTGACTATTTTACGATATTTTGATACAATAATTTCAGTATATTATTCAAGGCTGGAATTATGAACGAAAGAGACACTTTAAAGATAAATTTAGCGGGGCATCTTGAAATCGGCGGTTGCGACTGTGTAGACCTTGCCGAAAAATTCGGAACACCCCTTTACGTTTTTGATGAAAAATATATACGCGATATGATGCGTATTTATAAAAATACCATAGACGGTGAATACGGCGGCAACGGGCTTGTTTTGTATGCTTCAAAAGCATTTTCCTGCAAGGCTGTTTATAAAATTGCAGCGCAGGAAGGAATAGGCGTAGACGTAGTGTCCGGCGGTGAACTTTATACCGCAATAAGCGCAGGGTTCCCTGCCGATAAAATATACATGCACGGCAACAATAAACTTGACCGTGAACTTGAATACGCTGTAGAAGTTAAAGTCGGCACAATAGTAGTAGATTCTTACAGCGAAGCTGATATTTTAAACGATATAGCCGCAAAAGCAGGCATTGTGCAAAACGTTCTTATACGTATCAACCCCGGTGTGGAAGCGCACACCCATGCGTTTGTACAGACCGCCCGCACAGACAGCAAATTCGGCTTTTCTATTTCTGACGGAACGGCAGAAAATATTACACAACACGTTCTTGCCAAAAGCAATTTAAAGCTTAAAGGTTACCATTGCCATATAGGTTCACAGATATTTGAAAAGCAGTCTTTTGTGCTAGCCGTAAATAAATGTATGGACTTTATCGCACACATAAAGAACGCTACCGGTTTTGAAGCAGACACGCTTAATATGGGTGGCGGCTTTGGTATATGGTATACCGATGAAGATGCCAAAATAAACGTAGAAGGTTATGCCGATTATCTTAAAGCGCTTTTAAATGCAGTAAAGGCAAAGTCAAAAGAATTGGGGCTTAAATTGCCCTATGTTTTAATTGAACCGGGCAGATCTATCGTAGGTGAAGCGGGCATAACGCTTTATACTGTAGGTGCTATAAAGGATATTCCCGGGATTAAAAAGTACGTTGCAATAGACGGCGGCATGTTCGATAACCCCCGTTATGCTCTTTACCAGTCAAAATATTCTGCTCTTATTGCAAACAGGGCAAACGAAGAATGTACCGAAAAGGTTACAATAGCAGGCAAGTGCTGCGAAAGCGGAGACATTATAGCCGTAGACGTACCCATGCCTAAGGCAAAAAGGGGTGATATAATTGCCGTACTTTCTACAGGTGCATACAATTATTCTATGGCGAGCAACTACAACCGCAATTTTGTACCTGCCTGCGTGCTGGTAAAAGACGGAAAAGCAAACTATATTGTAAAGCCGCAGACTTACGAAGAGCTGGTACGCGGCGACGTAGTTCCCGACTACTTAAAGTAACATAAATGTCAACAGTAATAACACAACTTTTATACCTTGCGGCGGCGCTGCTCGCAGTAGTATTTGTGCTTGTTCCGCATGAATTTGCACATGCGTTTGTTGCATATAAAAACGGCGATCTTACGCCCAAATTTAACGGCAGGCTTACGCTTAACCCGTTAAAACACCTTGACCCTTTGGGGCTTGTTATGGTAGCCCTTGTAGGTTTTGGCTGGGCCAAACCTGTGCCGATAGATACAAGAAATTTTAAAAACTACAAAACAGGGCTGTTTACTACCGCAATAGCCGGCATATGTGCAAACCTTATTATAGCATTTCTTATTTACCCGCTGTATGCCCTTTGCGTAAAGTATCTTCCGACAAACTACGGAACTGACTTTCTTGAATATTTTTTAAAGCTTACTTTTAATTACAGTTTAAGCATTGTCGTGTTTAACCTTTTGCCGCTGTACCCGTTAGACGGCTTCAGGGTAGTAGAAGCTTTAACACATACTTATAACCGCGTAAGGCGGTTTTTGGGCAGGTACGGTCAGTGGATACTTTTAGCGCTGATATTAGAAAGCTTTATCTGCGGTATTTTAGAAAATTATTTATCCGTTTTCGGGTATTTTGATATATTGGGCTACGTAATGAAGTTTGCGGTAGAAATAGTTGGCAAACCTATTACGTTGCTTTGGGGGTTAATTATATGACGGATAACGAAAATCAGGAAGAGCTGCCGCAGGAAGAAGGTAAGCCCGATTACGGGCAGGAAAATTTTCAGTCTGACGTAGATTATAATACCGTGCTTGATGTGTTTGAGGGGCCGTTAGACCTTTTGCTGCACCTTATCAACACGGCAAAAATAAATATAGAAGACGTATTTGTTTCTAAAGTTACCGAACAGTTCCTTGACTACATAGAGTTTATGAAAACGCAGCCTTCGCGCGATGTAGATAAAGAGAGCCTTTATCTGCAGCTTGCCGCCCAACTAATTTACATAAAATCTAAAAGTATGCTCCCTGTTGTTGAAATGCCCGATGAAGACCTTACTGAAGTTGAACTTGAAAAGCAGGATCTTATAGAACAGTTAAAGCAAAGGGAGATGGAGCTTATACGGGACGAAACCAAAAAGCTGAAAGAAATGGAAACGGTTGGTTATTGTTACCGCGAAACGGATGCCGAGTTCAGCAAGGTAAAGGTTGTTTACAAAGACTTTACGGTAGACGGTTTGCTTGAAGCGTTTGCAAGGCTTATGCTTAAAAACGAAAGTATGACACGCGACAGCGACGACGTAAAAGAAATACCCATGGATAACTATACCGTGCAGGATAAAATTTCTTTTATAAGGGAAACGCTTATAGAAAAGGGTGAAACGCCGTTTGAAAAACTGTTTAACGTTTATTATAAAAGTGAAATAATTACTACATTCCAGGCTATGCTTGAAATGCTTAAACACCAATACATAATGGTAGTGCAGACAGAAATATTTGGTGAAATTAATATAAAACTCAATCCCGAATGGGATTTAAAGGTGGATACTCTTGAACAATTTGACGAATATAATTGAGGCGGTGGTCTTTGCCTCGGGCGGTCCCGTTCCCGTAAAGTACATAATGGAAAAAGTCGGCTGTACGCTTAAAGAAGTCAACGCCTGCGTAGACGAACTGAAAGAAAAGTACAGCGGCGATTGCGGAATACATTTGCTTACCTTTAACGGCAAGCTGCAGTTTGCAAGCAACCCCGCTTATAAAGAAATTGTATCAGCCGCAATTACCCCCATAAAGGAAAAAGAGCTTACAAGGGCGGTGCTTGAGTGCGCTGCGCTTATAGCGTACAAACAGCCGGTAACCCGTTCTGAACTTGAAGAAGTGCGCGGTGTAAGCTGTGATTATGCCGTTAATGTGTTGCTGGATCTTGAAATGATTTACCCCAGCGGCAGGAAAGATTCTATAGGTAAGCCTATACAGTTTTCTACCACGGATAATTTTTTAAAGCGTTTCAGGCTTAACTCTATAGACGAGCT
This sequence comes from Clostridia bacterium, assembly GCA_021202395.1. Taxonomy (GTDB): domain Bacteria; phylum Bacillota; class Clostridia; order Christensenellales; family Borkfalkiaceae; genus Coproplasma. The sequence continues at coordinate 71,641 of JAJQDC010000020.1, forward strand.
GCCCGATTACGACGACCTTATGGAACAGATTGCCCAGCTCCAGAGCCTGCAGTTCGGCGACGAAGATGAAGACGACGGCAATTACCTTTATAAAAAGGATACATATAACCCCGAAGAAGACGAAGAAAATAATATGGCAGAAAAGCCTGCAGAAGTTAAGCCTGCCCCTTCGGCACCTGAAAAGGATGAAGACGGGTTTGAAATTCCCGATTTTATTGACGTCGACGATGACGTAATTAAAATTAAAGACGACGACTGATTACATCGGTTACACGGTTTTGCCCGCGCAGATAGCGCGGGTTATTTTTTTGTATAAATAAAAATGTAAATACAAATAATATTGTTATGCAGAATTTATTGGTGTACGGCGCTGCGGCAGGATTTTTAATTGCAGTCTTTCCCGTTTACTTTTCTGTTTATGTATACGGCAATACCGAAACTAAGTATGCTTCTGCAAACTTCTGCCTTTTCAGATATATACGTTTTTTAAACGTAAACACTGCAGAAGACGGCAATAAAATGCAGGTTAACGGCAAAGACACGCAATTTAGCATATCTCAGTTTTTAAAAACTGCCAAAATAATTTTGGACCACGTGTGCATATTTAAGATTGTACAGCTGAGCGAATACGGCGTAACCAGCGAAGCTAACGCTTATATTGCCCTTGCGCAAAGTGCGGTTACATTGCCGCTGTATAAATATCTTGAATGTACGGGCAGCAGGTGTAAACTGAGAAATTACGTTATTTTAAACACCGAACACAGCGAACTAAGGTACAGCGCTAAAGCCGTTTGCGTAATAAATCTGCTTGCGGCAATAAAACTTATTTACATTATTTTAAAGAGAGGTTTAAATGAAAACAAAAACTAAAACACGCGATAACAATTTTGAAGAACCGCCCAAAGCGTTAGAAAAGGTAGCCGATGCAAATACCGTTATAGGTGAATCTATAATTACCGTAAGCGGAGCGCAGATAATTCCGCTTTCTTCGGTTACTGTGGTAAATCTTAACGGCGGCGGGGAGTACGGCGATATAAAGGCTTATAAAGAAGCAGACGGCTTTAAAATTGCAGGCGGCAACGGTACGGTTATTACGGTAAAACCAAAGGGTTTTCTCGTAGACGAAGGCAACGGCTGCAGGCTGTTAAAGATGGACGACGGGGCGATAGATACGCTCATAGAAAAAACGGGGGATCTGGTACACACAATATCTAAAAATGCTTAAAAGAATAACAAACATTGCCGCAATATCTTTTGCCATCTTGCTTATAATTTTAAGCTTAAGTAATTATTATTCAGTATCAGCAGAAAGCAAATCGGCAGAAATAGCGGTAGAACTTTCTACGGGGAGAGTACTTAAAGAAAATAATGCCGATACTAAACTGCCTATGGCGAGCACAACAAAAATTATGACGGCTCTGTTGGTAGCAGAAGATTGCAACCTTGACGAAGTGGTAACCGTACCCGATATCGCCGCAGGGGTAGAAGGATCTTCGGTATATTTAAAAAAGGGAGAAGAGATAGACGTAAAAGACCTGTTATACGGCCTTATGCTCCGTTCGGGCAATGACTGTGCCGTTGCCCTTGCCGTTACACACAGCGGAAGCGTAAATAAATTTGTAGAAAGAATGAATGCAAAAGCAGCAGAGCTTGGCGCAAACAATACCAATTTTGTAAACCCAAGCGGGCTGCCGGACGACAACCACTATACAACTGCAAGAGATTTGGCAGTAATAGCCTGCGCCGCAATGAATAACAGCGTGGTAAGGGAAGTGGTTGCTACAAAAAATTATAATGGTAAATACCGCAGTTACTCAAACAAAAATAAAATGTTGTATAACTACGACGGTGCTAACGGCATAAAAACAGGCTATACGGTAAAAGCTGGCAGGTGCCTTGTTTCTTCGGCAAAAAGAAACGGCATGGATGTTGTTTGTGTTGTTCTTAATTGCCCCGATATGTACGAAAGAAGTACAAACATTTTAGATTTCTGTTTTAATAATTTTGAGCTTAAAAAACTGTCTGCAAATAATATTTTTATGTGCGGCGATGTACTTTGCAAAATTAAAAAAGATACAAATATTGTTATAAAAAAGAATGTAAATGTTGATTATAAGGCGGTTCCATACAAAGAAAGTAAAGGCAGAAACAATGATTGTTTAAAAGGTAAAATACAATTTTACCAGCAAAAAAGCTTGATTTTTGAAGAAAATTTATATAGTATAGTCAGTAGATAATATTTAAAGGCTGTACTTATGAGAATAAATAAATTTCTTGCTTCCTGCGGAATAGCAAGCAGGCGTGCGTGCGACAAAATTATAGAAGAAAAGCGTGTAACCGTAAACGGGCGCATTGCCGCCATGGGCGACGATGTAAGCGAAGCTGACGATATAAAGGTAGACGGCAAAGCCGTTTCGCTAAAAAAACATGAATACTATATCCTTAATAAGCCAAAGGGGTATTTAAGCACTGTATCAGACGATCGCGGAAGGAAGACCGTGATGGATATTTTAGGCACCAATGTGGGCAGAATTTACCCTGTAGGCAGGTTAGATTACGACAGTGAAGGACTGCTTATTTTAACTACCGACGGCGAGTTAGCGCAACATCTTACGCACCCTTCTAACGAAGTGCCTAAGACTTATCTTGTAAAAATAGAAGGTACAATTACAGAACAGGATCTTAACCCGATAAGAAGCGGAATAGAAGTAGACGGCGTTATGACAAAAAAATGCAAAGCGCACATTGTTGAAACTTCTAAAGAGTATACAAAAATTCATATTACGCTTAAAGAAGGTAAAAACCGTGAAATACGTAAAATGTTCCAGGAATTGGGCAAAGAAGTTGTGCTGTTAAAGCGCATTAAAATCGGCGACCTTACGTTAAGGGGGCTGTCGCGCGGGGAATTCAGAAAGCTCACCCCGCAGGAAGTTGAATATCTTAAATCTATATAAAATTATACAGCTCTGCAAAATTGCAGAGCTGTATTTTATAAGAATTTTAAATATTACGCAAAAGACCTATTACTTTGCCGAGTATAGACACGTCGTCAAAAATCATATCTTCCATATAGTCATTTTCGGGGTGAAGAACAAATTTGCCGTCGCGCTTGTAAAATCTTTTTACCGTTGCGCTGTCATCTACCAAAGCTACAACAATTTCTCCGTTGTCTGCAGTGTCCTGACGCCTTACAACGATTTTATCGCCGTTAAGTATGCCGATGTTTATCATAGAATCGCCTTTTACGGTAAGCATAAACATTTCGCCTGCGCCGAAAAAGTTAGAAGGCAGGTTGTAAACGTCTTCGTAATTTTCCATTGCAAATATAGGCTGGCCTGCGGCGACCGTACCAATAAGGGGTACGTTAACAGTCTGCTGCTTAAGCGAAACAGCGCGCTTTTTATTGTCGGTTTTGCTGATTAAACCTTTTTCGTGAAGCCTGTTAAGGTAGTGGTATGCCGTCGCTGTAGACTTAAGGTTACAGCTGGCACAAATCTCCCTGACAGAAGGGGCGTACCCGTTTTCAGCAGTGTAGCTGAGCAGGAAATCATATACACGCTGAATTCTATCATCCATATTTTTCATAGCAGTTTTACTCCTTTTTTCTTATTATAGCATATATTTTTAAATCTTGCAAACATACGTTCCAAGATTTTACAACTTTTTTTCTTGTTTTTGAAATTTTTTTGATGTATAATACAT
>JAJQDC010000018.1 GCA_021202395.1 Clostridia bacterium
AGTTTAGTAAAAATAGTGTAAAATTTTAACATAATATTTTATTCAGGGAGAAAATGAAAAGTTATGTCTGAATTACATAAAAACAAAGCCACCGGCAAAAGGGGCTTTACTATTGTTGAATTATCGATAGTAATTGCCGTAATTGCCATCCTTGCGGCGATACTCGTACCTACGTTTGCTACTATTTTTGAAAAAGCTAACAAGACAAGCGCGTTGCAGAACGCCAAAAACACCGTAGCCGAGTACATAGCCGAATTTGACAAAAACCCCGAAGACGGCTCCGTAATTTACGACGGAAGCGATTATTTTATTTTGTTTTCTAAAGACGGCACTTATACGACGTATGATTATGTAAGCACCGATGAAAATTACAGCTATATCAGTAATGAGTATTACGTATTTGAAGGCGAAGTTGCAACGGTATACAATGCCGATGCGGCAACAATTAATGCGGGAATATATTCGAACGAAGAGCTTTTAGAGCTTGCATTTGCAAACATTGAAGGTGAAAGTGATACAGATGAAATTACGGTAGTAAAACTCCCCACCACTACAGCAGAAAAGTATGATTATTACGTAGTTACCGAAGATGCAAGCAGCGGTTACGTTTTAACAGAAATCACTGTAACCATATCAACAGATACAACTTATACCTACGTCAAAGATACCAAAACGTATACAATAACATTAAATACACCTTCCGGCACATTCGCCGCCTGCACTGTTTACTACAACGCAACGGAAGCAGAAGAATAAAGCCATTAAATCGATAATATATGGCTACCAATACATATAAAGGCGGCAAAAAACTGCCGCCTTTAAAGCTATATAAGAAATTATTTTATTATGCAATCGGCTGTCGCCTGATTTGTAGCAATAGGCACGTTATAGACAACGCATATACGCAGCAGAGCCTTGATGTCGGGGTCGTGCGGCTGCATCTGCAGGGGATCCCAAAAGAAAATAACCGCGTCAATTTCGCCTTCGGCAACTTTTGCGCCTATCTGCTGGTCGCCGCCGTAGGGACCCGACAAAAAGCCCTTTACGTTAAGCCCCGTGGCTTCGGATATTAGTTTAGAAGTCGTGCCCGTGCCGCACAGGTTGTAGCCCTTTAATATTTCGCTGTTTGCCTTTGCCCACTCCACTATTTCAGGTTTTTTGTTGTCGTGGGCAATCAAGGCTATAGTCTTTTTTACCGTCTTGTTTTCAGTAATCATTTTATATTCAAAAAATCTTTTCTGTAATCTATTTTAAATAGCTCTGCAAGTTTTACCATATCTTCATCGGTTATGGTATTTATGCGTGGTTTATTGTATGTAAGCATATAAATCTGCGCCGCCTTTTCTACCGTCTCTATTAAACCGAACGTCTCGTCCATAGTCTTGCCTGAGCCATATATGCCGTGCATTGCCCAGATAACAAGGCGGAAGTCGTGCATCTTTTTGGCTGTAGCTTCGCCTATTTCGTTTGTGCCGCAGAGCATCCAGGGCAATATTCCCACGCCGTCGGGGAAGACTACTATGCACTCGGTGCACATCTCCCAAAGCGTATGAGTAAACTTCTTTTCGTCCAGCTCGTGAACGTAATTCATTGCAAGCGTGTTTGTGGGGTGGCTGTGCATTACTACCCTGTTTAAAGGGTCCACCGCCAGCCTTGCCATATGGCACATTAAATGCGCGGGCAGTTCGCTTGTAGGTCTGCCGCCGTCCTTATATCCCCATAAAAGCTCAACTCCGCCCTTAACAACGCGGATAACACCTAAATTTGTTTCGGGGTCTTTTTCAACGTTTTTGAAGTACTTGCCCGTGCCCGTTACTATAAAAATTTTACCAAGCAAGGGGGTTACGTCGAAGTCGGCTTCATTAACGCCGCCGAGCGGTATGGTACGGATAACGCTATTTAAATCAAGGTATTCGGCTACTTCCTTTTCGTCAAGTAAATAGCTGATATTGCCGCCGTTACGCTCGTCCCAGCCCAACCTGTACATATTCGCCGTTGTCTCGTACATTTCCCTAACAAAGGGCGCTGTCAATATATCTTTCATACTCTGTTTTTTAATACCTTCTTTTCGTAAGTTTCTATTTCGGCAAAGTAGTTTTTGGCTACCTGTTCTCTGTTTAAATATTCTTCCCAAACTGCACCCAAGGGTAACATTTTGCACTCTTCCTGCATTGCCATAAGCTCGGTAAATCTGCCATCGTTTTGTAATTGCTTCAATTTATCGTTGGGCAAAAGCAGAGCATTAAGCAGCGCCTTTTGCATAGCGCGGTAGCCCGTAACCCAGGCGGATATTCTATTTATGTTCGCGTCAAAATAATCAAGCCCTATAAGAACCTTCTCTATAGCGTCGTTTCTTACAATCTCTTTCGCAATCTCTTTAAGTTCGTCTTCAAATAACACAACGTGGTCGCTGTCCCAGCGCACGCCGCGCGTTACGTGCAAGGCTACTTTATCGTAGAAAGCCAGCATTGACGGGATTTTGTCGCTTACCACTTCGGTAGGGTGGTAGTGCCCGTTATCCAAAAGACAGCACAAACCGTTTTTGGCGGCGTAGTTCATATAAAACTCGCTGTTGCCCACGGTATAGCTTTCAACGCCTATGCCAAACACTTTACTTTCTACGGCGATTATTACTTTTGATTTATCGTAGGGAATGGAAAGAATTTCGTCCAGGGACTGTTTTAAACGGAGACGGGGCGAAAGCCTGTCCGCGGGAACGTCTTTATAGCCGTCGGGTATCCATATATTCATAAGGCAGTGGCTGTTCATTTCCGTTGCCAGATATTCAGAAATTTTTATACACGCCTTGCAGTGATCTATCCAGAACTTGCGCACGGTTTCATCGGGGGAAGAAAGGGTAAGCCCGTCCTTTACCATACTATGCGAAAAGAAAGTAGGGTTGAAGTCTATGCCGTCCAGCCCCTGCTCCTTTGCGAACTGCACCCAGGGGGCAAAATGTTCGGGGCGGTAGGCGTTGCGGTCCACCTTTTCGCCGTTTAAAATAGCGTAACTTGCGTGTAAATTCAAGCGCTTTTTGCCGGGCATTAAACTGAAGGCTACGCTTAAATCTGCCTTTAACTCGTCAAAGTTTCTTGCCCTGCCGGGGTAGTTGCCCGTCGTCTGTATTCCGCCCGAAAGAGCGCCCGCTCCGTCAAGCCCTATTACGTCATCCCCCTGCCAGCAGTGCACGGAAATGGGTATCTGTGCTAACGCCTTAATTGCCTGTTCACTGTCCACGCCAATTGCGGCGTAGTCCTGTTTTGCGTATTCGTATATAGTCATATTACCACCTTTTTATAGTATTATCTCTTTTATGCTTCAGTTAGGAGATCTCTCCACGCATTCGCTCCGCTCATTTGGTCGAGATGACAGCCTACGGCTGTACAGCCCCTGCGGGGCTGTCATTTCGAGCGTAGTCGAGAAATCTCCTATCTTCAGCGCTACTTGTACCAAAGCAACTTAAGTTGCTTATGCGCTTTCCACCGCATTATAACGGCAGTAACGCTGGTGTCATTGCGAGCGGTCTCTACCGCGTGGCAATCTCGCCAGAACTGGCGGACAGCCAAGTCCAAACGCCACGCAAGTTATTTAAAAATAATACGTTTATTCTAAAAATAATTTTTCCACCATATTTTTATACATCCATCTGTAACTTAAGATTACCTATAGCTGTAGCTTCTATGGGGAGCGCAATTACGGTGATTCCGCAAATTTGTTCTGTCAGTTCGTTTAAGTAAGTATTCTTCGCGCCGCCGCCGACTATATAGAGCTTGCTGAAAGTTTTACCCGTGTTTAAAGAAAGTTCTTGCAAAGCCTTTTTATAGCCATGCGCCAAACTTAAAAACGCGCATTTAAAGTAATCGCCTGTCGTTTTCGGCTTATCTTCAAAGCAACTGTCAAACGCCGCTTTCATACTGTCGGGGGATAAAAACTTATTGTCGTTTACGTCGGCTACACCCGCATATATGCTTGAACGAGCGGCATTTATTATCTCATCGAAGGGCATATCGGGGCAGAGTTCTGCCTTTAAATTGTTGACAACCCACATACCCATAATATTCTTCTGGTAACGGGTATAGCCCACACCGCCTTCATTTGAATAATTTGCAATGCGGCTGTTTTCATCAGTAATAGCCTGATCTACCTTTAAGCCCAAAAGCGACCACGTACCCGAAGATATATAGGGGTTATCCCCTTCAATAGGGATGCCTTCTACCGCGCTTGCCGTGTCGTGGCTGGCGCACAGCATTACTTTGCAATTACCCCCGCAATATGCCTGATTTAACGGGGTAAGTTCACCTACTACCGTACCAGTTTTTGTAAGCGGCGTAAACAGCTTTTGCGGCAGACCCAATTTATTTATAATATCTTTGTCATACTCTCCCGTTTGGGCGTTTACCAAGCCCGTAGTAGTTGCGTTGGTGTATTCGTGTGCTTTAACGTCGGTAAGCTTGTATGTAAGATATTCGGGCAGCATTAAAAAATCTGTCGCATCATCTAATTTACCGCTAAGTTTATCGCTATAAAACTGGTAAATGGTATTGAACGGCTGGAACTGTATGCCCGTTTTTGAATACAATTCGTTGAAGGATATTATGCGGTGAACGGTATCTGTTACTCCTTCTGTGCGGCTGTCTCTGTACGAATAACAGGGGGCAATCTCTTTATCGCCGTTTAATAAAACATAGTCCACTCCCCACGAGTCTATGGCGAGCGAGACTATATTTTCGTACTTTTCAAACGACGCTTTAATGCCGTTTAAAACGTTGGTATAAAGATTATTTATATCCCAGACAAGATGTCCGTCCTGTTTTACCACGCCGTTTTTAAAGCGGTAAACTTCTTCAATTTTTATTTCACCGCCGTCCTTATAGCCGACAATGTGCCTGCCGCTAGATGCGCCGATGTCTATTGCCAAGTAAAACTTCATATGCGATATTATAACGCAATTAAAAAATTAATACAAGCATATAAAGGCTATTTTATTTTCTTGTAAAATAACCTTTTAAAAAAATTTGATATGATTAAAAATTAATTAAAGATCTTCCCCGTGGAAATAAATTACTTTATCAAAATTGTTGTTGGCGGCAACGCGGTCGGCGTCTTGCTTGCTCATATGGGCGTTATACGGTATAACTTTGCCCGCACCGCAGGATATAAGCCTGTAAGCTTCTCCCCCGTTATCGGCATGCCCGGTAAAGAGTATGTTGCCGCCGCTCTTTATTATCCCTTCTGCCACGCTCTTACCTTCGTAAGTAGCCAGCTGTGCGTCGGCTATTAAAAATACATTCGGTTTGCCGCTGCGCATATTGCGGTAAAGGCATTCTTCTATAACCGACATAACCTTTTGCGGCACCCACACGTTTTCTTCTGAAAGGTCGTTCAAAAAGGTACGCAGCTTTTCGTCTACAGATATATTGCAGTCAATTTTATCAAGAAGGTAAATTAGATCTACCGCCCTGCCGTTTTTTGGCACGGGTAAAAGCAGCTGTCCCGTTTTTAACACACTTTCGGCATATTCCTTAATGCGCATTTCCTGCACCACTTTGTTGTAACTTGAATAGCCGAAGGCGCAGTCTAAAACGGCAAGTTCCGCCCTTTTATTTTGAATTTTATCTACATTGTAACAGGAAGTTTCGCAGTAGTCGCCGCTGAACAGCGCGCTTGATTTTGCCGTTTTTATGTAATACCACAGGCTGCCCACACAGTGCCCGCTTCTGCCATATTCTACCGTTACACCCCCAAATATTGCCCGTTTACCGCCTTTGGGCAGGGCATAGACATTGCCGTAACCAGAAATACTTTCTAACGTTTCTTGCGACGCTATCACCTTGCCTTTAAAGCCTTTGCCTACAAGCCAGCTGAACGCCCCGATATGATCTTCGTGCGGGTGCGTCAAAAACAGAAAATCTGCCGCAGCAATTTTTTCTGCCGTAAGCTTTGGGTAACAGCTTTTTACGCCCTTCATAATGCCGCAGTCCACTATATAATTTACGTCGGACTCTATATAAAAGCAATTCCTGCCGTGTTCATGCACACCGCCGCCTATAATTAAATTCATTTTCTTTCTCCTGTTTACAGATATATTTTACCATTTTGTTTTTAAATTTTTACGCTTAAAAGGTAAAATAATTGTAAAATTACTTTAATATTTAAAAGCCCGAAACGCATCGGGCTTTGTGTGTACAGTAAAAATTTTACCTGTGAGATTTCTTTTTGCGGCCTGTTGTTACGTTAATAAGTATCAGCGCGGTTACGGTTATGGCAAGGCATATTACCGCAAGGCACATTGCCTGCTGCGTAGCGCCGTTATAGCCCTGGTTAAACAGGCTGTATATATACGTAGATATTACGTAGGTATTGGGCGGCTGCAGCAGGCTGGCTGCAACAAGCTCGCGGAAAGATATAATAAAAATCATCATCCAGCCCGTTATAACGCCTTTACCTATAAGGGGAAGCGTTATCCGCAAAAATACGTAAGATTTACTGCCGCCCGTGGTTCTGCCCGCAAGGGGTAAACTGTCGTTGAACTGCGTGTAAGCCGAACTTATATACTGTATGGAATATGGCAAAAACAACGCAACATATGCCACAACCATTATGGCAAGAGTCCTATAAATGGGTATAACGTTGTATATTGACGTATTCCAGAAAATCATCATGCCGATTACAAGTACAATAGCAGGCAGCATTTCGGGTATCATGCCCACCGCTTCAAGCGTTTTATAGCAGCGGTTCCTTCTGCGTGTAAGCGTGCATATTACCATACCCAGAACGGAAGCGAGCGTTGCCGATATTAAAGCAAGCATAAGGCTTATTAGTATGGCGTTGCCACCGCCGCCGTCGTTTGCGGTGAACATATTGGCGTAGTTGCTTAAAGTAAGGTTGCCCCACCCGAAGGAATAATTATCCCAGTTAACAATCCCGTCAGATAGTTTATCCATAAGCGACGTGGTTATTACCGAAAAATACGGTACCCCTATAGCAAGCAGCAAAATAAATACGATATATATTATTGCCAATACCGAAGCCCACACGGGCATTTTTTTAAGCGTAACCCTTACCCCTTTGCCGCTCTGCAGTTTGTAGCTCGTCTTTTTAGTGATGGTCATCTGTATAAGCCACAGAACAAAGCAGATTATGGTCAGCACTGCCGAAAGGGTTGCCGCCATGCCAAAATTTAAATTTACGGTGGCAAAGTACTGTATTTTTGTGGTAAACACATAAAAGCCGCTTGTACCCATAAAGGTAATGCCGTTGCCCAGAACAGACGGCGTGCCGTATTCGCTTATGGTTTTTACAAAAACAAGAATTGCCGCTATTGCGTAGTTACTCACAAGCAGGGGTATATATACCTTTCTTAAGCGGTAAAAAAAGTTACCGCCGCTTACCGCCGCCGCTTCATCTAAAGAAGACGGTATGTTTGCCATTGCGTTTTTAAGCAGCGTGAACATAAATGGGAACACGTTGAACGTCATAATAACAGCCAGCCCCCAGAATGAATACAGCCATTCGCTTGTAGCCGTTAAAAGATACTGGCACAGAGCGCTGTTCATATCGCCCGTCAATATAAGGGCAAACTGCCACAAAAAACCGCGCTTGGATAAAAAACGCTGCCAGCCCATTGCCGCTATGTAGGGCGGAGTCATAAACGGTATCATAAAAACTATATCCATCCACTTTGCTTTTGCAAACCTTGTACGGGAAAATATAAAGGCAAGCGGGAAGGATATAACCGTAGAGAGCAGCGTTACCGTAAGCCCCAGTAAAAGAGAGTTGCGTATAGTTTCAAGATATTCCGATTCGGATATCAGCTGTTTAATATTAGTCCAGTCAAGCTTGCCGTCGGTTATGATTGAACGGGAAAATATGGTAACAAGCGGACAGATAATAAAAAACACCAATATGATTGCTACGGCGATAAAAATAATTACCGCCGTAGCCTTTTGCAATTTCAAAGAATTTTTCATTTTAAATTAGTTGTTGCCTGCGGTCTTTTCTACAACGTAAGCCGCAGCTGTATCAGAAACGCTCATCATTGCGTTCCAGTTTACCGTATACTGGTTGATTTCGTCAAAGCCGAGCCTTGCGGAATTGCACTCTACGTCTGCCCTGCCGGGGATAAGGTATGCGTCTGCAACAATCTGCTGGGCGCTGTCAGACATAAGGTAGTCTATAAACCTTTTGGCATTTTCTGCATTGGGAGCAGTCTTCATAATCATAGCGGGGCGGGGATTGATTACCGTGCCGCTTTCGGGGTAGTAAATTGCAATGCTTTCGCCGTCTGCTATGGCAGAATATGCGTTGTAGTCTACACCTGCAAGAAGTATGGGGGTTGAGCCGCTTTCTACCGCCGCAAGCGCGTTGCTATTGCCGCCGCCGTTTACAAGGCCGTTAGCCGCCCAGCTGTCTATTATGGAATAGTCGGTATCTATAGCTGTAACAAAGCCTGCTACAAAGTCTTTGCAGGCACCGGACTTCTGGGGGTCGGGTATGGCTATTTCTCCCTTAAACTGAGAATCTGCATAATCGTCCCAGTCTAAAGATTCAAGCTGGCTTGCCGTATAATATTTGGTGTTGTATATAACGCCTACGGCAGAAGCGCTGGTGCCGTAAAGCATATACGAATCATCCACGCAGCCGTCGTGCATGTACTCTGCATAGGGCGACTGGTAAGACATAAGAAGGTTATCTGCCTTTAAAGAAAGCCCGTCTGACCACGACGCAAGAATAACTACGTCTGCCCAGTGGTTGTCCCCTTCGGCTTCAAGCATTGTTAAAATTTCGCCCGTTGTGCCCGAAACGATATTTACCGTAACCCCCGTAAGGGCTTCAAATTCTTCTTTGAACTGCGTCTGTATGCCCTTGGGTGAAGGCATATATACGTTAAGCTCGCCGCTCAAGCCGCTGTAGTTTATCGTTACGTCAGAAGCCGTAGCTTCACTTGTACCGCTGCTACCGCTATCTGAAGAAGATATTTTACCTTCAAGATCGTCTATCTTGTCGCCCAGTTCGTTTATCTGCGATTTTAAATCTGCAAAATCCTGGCTGTAGTCGGTTGAAGTTCCGCAGGCGGCAAATGCCGACATGGTTACCAATGCAACCGCCGCTGTAATAACAGTAGTTACAATTCTTTTTACGTTGTTCATTTTTTAAATTCTCCTGTAATTTTTTATATTAAAAGCATATCTGCGCTTTTATTCTTGCAGCGTTACCGCCTTGTTTTTATCAAAATTAACGTAAACTTCGCTGCCGGAAGGGAAGTCTTTTTGCGAAGATACAGTCCAGTCGCCGCAGTCGCTTGTAAGAACAAGGCTGTAGTGCCCGCCGTAGTACTGCGAAGACACCACCCTGCACTTTTTTGCGCCAAAGCTTTGCGTTAAAGTTACCTGCTCGGGGCGGATCATCAAGCCGTCTTTTATCCAGTTGGCTTTGCCTACAAACTCTGCAACAAACTTTGTGGCGGGGTGTTCGTACACTTCTATAGGGGTGTCGTACTGCTCTATCCTGCCGCCGTTCATTACTACTATATAATCGCTCATGCTCATTGCTTCCGCCTGGTCGTGGGTAACAAATACAGACGTAATGTTAAGCTGTGCGGTAAGCTGCTTTATTTCTGACCGCATACTTTCGCGAAGCTGTGCGTCCAATGCAGAGAGCGGCTCGTCAAAAAGTATACAGCGCGGCTGCACCACTATTGCCCTTGCAAAGGCTACGCGCTGCTGCTGCCCGCCCGAAAGTTCATGCGGGTAACGGTAAATAAGGTCGCCAAGTTTTACCGTATCAAGCGCCTGCTGCACCTTTTGCTTTAAGCCTTCTTTCTGGTGCCTTGCACGCAAGCCGAAAGCAACGTTTTCAAAAACGGTCATGTGCGGCCACAGGGCAAAGTCCTGGAACACAAAAGAAAGGTTCCTTTTTTCGGGCGGAACGTTTATGTTCTTTTCTTTAGAAAATACCACTTCTTCATCAAAAAGAATTTCGCCGCTGTCGGGCGTTTCCAGCCCTGCAATCATACGAAGAAGCGTAGTTTTGCCGCAGCCGGAAGAACCCAGAAGGGTAGTAAATTTACCGTTTTGCAGCTTTAAAGAAAGGTTGGATATAACTTCTTTTTTACCGAAAGATTTAGAAATATTTTGTAAAGTTATTTGCATTGTTCTGCCCTGAAACATGTTTTTTGATATATTTAATGTTACCACCGAATTGTAATAAAATTCATCATACTGATGTAATAAATCTGTAAAAAGTTAACATATAATAACATGAGAAAACAAAAAATAACGGCACCCCGCCGTTATTTTTTTATAAGGGAATAAATATTAAATATAAAATCACAAACGGGGCTGCACTGTAGCCCCGTTAAACTATAAAGGAGTGTATATATTTTTACCACGTTGTATTAAGGTCAAATTCAATCAAGAATAAAACGTTATTATTTTTAAACAACTTGCGTGCCAACGTAGTTGCTGGTTTGCGCACATTTATCTGAAACATTTTTATTATGGTGCGCAAGGCTACAAGCCCGCGAAGTCCGCGGCTCGATGCCGCTCCCGCGGGATCCTTCGACTACGCTCAGGATGACGTAAAGGCTACTGTCGTTTATAATAAGGTAAGTAAATACGTTGTCCCGCTCTTGGCTGCACTTCACTATCGGCTGACTAAGCACGTCATTGCGAGCGTAGTGTAACGTAAGCGTGGCAAGCTCGCCCGAACGGGCGGCAGTACCGTTATTCCGCCTTCAGATATCTTACCACCGCATTATAGTAAGGTGCATTTTTTTTAAAGTAAACGATATTATTTTTAAACAACTTGCGTGCCGCCTGCCTGCTGGTCGCCAGTCCTGGCGGGATTGCCACGGGGTAGAACCCCCTCGCAATGACATATAGTTTTCGGTCGTTTATAATAAGGTATACGTTATTATCCCCTCATCCGTCCCTACGGGACACCTTCCCCCGATGCGGGGAAGGCAAGGTGTGCAGTGTTGCGTCCTTCCCCCAAACAAAGGTAATATCCGCTCTTCAGCCACACTTAGACTATCAAATTTTTACGGTTAATCGTTCCAGTCAATCTCTTCTTCTGTAATGTCGCCGTGAGCCACCGCTATATCATAAACAAGCGCATACAGCGTTCCGCTGTCAGAAAAATCGTACCGTTTGTTATTGTAATATGCAGCATTGTAATTTATTTCGCCCGTTGTTCCGTCGCTGAAAGTAAAAACAAGTTTAAGGTATGTACCCGTAAATGTAACGCCGCCGTTGCTGTTTAAGCGATACTCGCCGCCCTTTATAACATTTACTACCGAAGATATTTCTTCTTCGTCTGTAATTTCTACCGTGATTCCGTAATATTCCCCGTCGTAGTAATCGCCCGTTATGCTTTGTACATACCCGTCAGAAAAATCTTCCCAGCCGTGGAAATCGGTAATTTTTTTAACGCGGTAGGAACCTATAACGCCGCCGAAGTACAAGCAAATTAAAACAACTGCTATTGCAGCAACACACACCGCGCCCGCTACAGAAGTAATAATAATTTTCTTTTTCTTGTTCATTTTTTTACTGATATACAATTTCAGCGGCACCTATCGCTAAATAAGCTATATAAGATAATGAATTACGTCTGTATGCCAGACAATCTAATTCTAACTCTATATCGTAACCATAACTTGCATCTGTAGGGGTATCTTTACGGGCATACAATTTATTGTATATATCTTCAGTCATTTCAAAAACCAGGCAATAACTGCCAGCCGACTCGCCGCCGGGGGCACCATCTATATACAATTCTACGCTGCTCAATGCGCTGCTCAGTTCAGAATTCAGCGTAAGATATTCTTCAATTTCACCGTCTGCTTCGCTTTCCCAGTCAAGATAGTTAAATATGTATTCATATTTGTTCGTATCTATGTAAAAGCTATCCATATCCATTTCGCCGTTAATTTGCAGATAGTAGCCGTCGTATTCAGTTCCGCCAACCGTAATACCGCAAGACGCGGTAACGCTTGTAAATATAAATGTACCCTGGTCATGCGAATACTGTTCCCCTACAGTAAAATAATGCATGCCTAATTTACCGTTAAGTTTGTCATCATCATTGCAGGCAGCTGCAGATAAAAGACCTGAGCACAACAAACCGACGGCAACCGCCGACATTGCAATTTTACTGATGCGCTTTGTTAACGTATTTTTCATAAACCACCATCCTTATTCAAAATTTACATAACAGCAAGAAATACTGCCGCTATTAGCATTTTCGTCATAATAAGCCGAATTACCATCCCAACCGTCTGCCATTTCATATAAATAATTATGTTTCGTTGAAGAGAATATCCACCAACCAGTTTCGTATGAGATATATTTATATCCAATCATAGCTGTAGCATGATTTTCATAAAGGTTGCTATTGGTTAAACACATGTATGCCGCTCTGTTATCAAGAATTGACTGTCTTGCTTGATACATATTAGATGAACTTTCTGCTGTTAATGCTACGCTATAATAATCAGCAGTATATTCCAATATTTCTGGTATATACGAATCATACATACCCTCATCTGGACTATATCCACAATTTGCAACAGCATAGTCGCGAGCAACCTTATAAACTTCGTTTATTTTCTTTAATACAGAAGGCTCTGCCGTTGACCAATAATATTTATCAAATTCTTTTACAGAACTCTCAATTTTCTCTTCATCACTATCTTCATTTAAAGAAGAAGCTGCTGTTCCATTGCCAAATTTGCTATAAAAAACATCATTGACTATCTCTTCGCTCATATCGTAACGGTTAGCATATGGAACAGAAGAACAAAAACCATTTAAGCTAAGGCTGAAAAAAAGATTATAAACAGCAGTTAACGTACAGTTACATTCCGTTGCGTAATCACCTGTAGCATTACCATTAGAATCAAGCTCGTTCATAATGTAATAACTGTTTCTGGTTTGTTTTGTATACGCTGTAGGAGAAACACCAACAGAAAAATCAGCTATCAAAGTATACCCGCTATATTCATCTTCCAGATAATCATCTAAATAATTTTCCAGCAAACGCCCTTGTGAATCAACATACGAAGATTTGATTTTACTTACGGAAGAATAGTTTTGATAATTAAATTTTTGGTAGGTCATTTCATCGTCTAAATACAAAAAGCCATCACCATAACTATAATATATCATACCATCATATTCTTTTAAACATTGTAAATCACCTTTAGTTTTAAGCTCATAAATATTGTATAAACCGGTAACCACAACGTACCCATTATCACCATCAAAATCTAAATATGCCGCAAATTTTTTATCTTCTACCAAACGGACATATTTTGTATCTTCTATATATGTTGCCAACAATTTATCATCATCTTCTTCTAATGTCTTGTTATATTCTGTTACAAAAGTATCAAAATTTTCTTTTATAAAAAGAGCCACGTTCTCGCAATCAGCTAAAGTCCAATCGCTTTTATTTTCTTCTGCTTTTGCATAATAATTATAGCCTTGGAATATGAAAGACATTAAAATAATTGCCATGACAATACCCAATAAACCATAG
>JAJQDC010000017.1 GCA_021202395.1 Clostridia bacterium
TTAAGTGTAAAAGCGGTGATAAGTATTGCAACTGGCGTTGCATGGTAACTCAGCGCAGAATGGTAGGAGATTTCTCCATTCCGCTACGCTCCAGTCGAAATGACAGCCCAGCGGGGCTGTACAGGCGGTATCGCCGCCTGTTTTTCAAAATAACCACTCCTTGCCTCCCTCTCATAGAAGGGGAAGCCAAGAGTAGGACAACGTATTGCTTACCGAAGATATTTAAGTGTAAAAGCGGTGATAAGTATTGCAACTGGCGTTGCATGGTAACTCAGCGTAGAAGGGTAGGAGATTTCTCCATTACGCTACGCTACAGTCGAAATGACAGCCACACCTTGCCGTCCCTATTAGGACGAGCCGCCATTTCTTTAAACAGCACAAATGCGCTGTTTATGGCGGCGAGATGAGTTTGCGCATAGTGCAAGGCGCAAACGGTGCCCGCGTGAGCGATAGCGCTACTTTGCGCACCTTAATATAAAAGGTTTCAGATATTAACTGCGCAAAAGTGGCTGATGACCTTACAGCCGCTGAGACGGGGGACCACGAAGTGGGGGAAGGGTTTTTACCGTAAAATAAGGTGGTATATGCTGTATTTAATAAATTAAAACAATATTCTCACCGCCGCACGGCAGCAGCCGTGCGGCAATTTTTTACCTTTTTTATATAAACAAGCATAAATTGTATTGCGGCGCAATATAATCTTTTATACGGCATTAATAGGAGGGTAAATTATGGTAGATAACGCAATCTGTTCAGACCTGTCGGCGCGGTGCGGCGGCGATGTAAATATAAGCCTGTGGGGGGACGTAAGTGCCGGTTTTGCAAACAGTGCAGATATATACGGCGAAGACGTCAAAATAAATTTTTTACAGCAGAACGGCGGCAGCCGCATACATATTCTTGTAATAAACGATAACGGCGATTTAACTGCCGGCTGTGCAGAATTTGCGTCCGTTACCCAGGGTTGCGCAAGGGCGGTGGTATACCGCTCCCAGGCGGCGCAGCATGCCGCAGAAGAGTTTGCCGCAAACTGCGGCTGCCCTTGTGTTTACTGCGATTGGGATAACCCGTCGCAAGACGATATAAACAGCCTTCTGCGCACGCTGTTGTTTGAATTTCCTTTAAGCAGGATAGACGTAGAAATACCCGAATGGACGCAGGTTATGCCGCAGGAAAATTCCGCCATAGCCGAGCTTCTGGCAGCGGTGTCCGCATGCAGTGCAAACATAAGCAAGATGAGCCAGCTTTCTGCCCTTGACAAAATTTTTGAAGGGGCTAAGTACTGGAACAGCAGCGTAAACGTAACCGCCGATTTAAAGACGGGCTGCGTAAAAGTGGAAGCGGCTGCCAAAGACGGTATTTACTTTGAAATGCTTTCTGAAATAGCGGGGGAAGAGATCAGCGGAGAGTATTCTCTTATGAAGTTCGTGCGCTCTGCGGCGGATGCAGGCAGGGGGTATGCAAAGGTGAAAGACGCTCTTCTGTGTGCAAGCGTAAACGGTTACGGCATAGTGCAGCCTGCAGAAGAAGATATTTCTTACGAAGCCCCTTCGGTAATACGGCAGGGCGGCAGCGTGGGCATTAAGCTTAAAGCAAGCGCACCAAGTTACCATATTATACGGGTAGACGTTTCGGGCGAAGTGAACCCCATAATGGGTTCGGCTGCGCAGAGCGAAAATATGGTGCAGGGCATGATGAGCGGTTTTGAACGGGACCCGGAAGAGATGTGGAATACCGACCTGTTTGGCAAGACGCTTAAATCTATGGTGCAGGAAGGGCTTGCCGCCAAGGTATCCTGCATGCAGGAAGAGACGCGCGGTAAACTACGCAGAGCCGTAAACCGCATGGTAAACGAAGGCAAGGGCGGCGCTATTGTGATAATATTATAAACTTTGTTCACGCAAATATTTACGGTTTGCTGCCCGTAAATATTTGCCGTGATTTCAAAAGACAACCAATCTTGCTTGCGCTGCGATTGTTTTTCTTCTCTTTTGCGCATTAATAAGAGCGTCCGTAATAATAAAATGCGCAAAATTCACTTTTTTACCATAAGCTGCAAGTAGGTTGCAGCAAATGGGGGCGCTTACATACGGCAAAGCCGCATGTGCGCAAAGTTATTATTTTAAGTATAGCCGCTTTTTGCTGTCGCAAAAGAGCGTTGTTATCCGTCTTATCTTGCCTTCCCCTTCTATGGGGGAAGGTGGCGGCATAGCCGACGGATGAGGGGATAATAACGTTAACCTTATTATAAACAGAGTGTTCCGCCGAAAAACGAAAATAAGATATAACTTCAATTACCAAGCATATATGCCGCAACCAATGGTGGTTGCGGCATATGTTTTTGCTGTAATATCAACTGTCTGGCATATTTATATCGCTTAATAACATCTCCCTTTGATATTACTCTGTTTTCAGTTTATCTTCAATTACCCCGCACATATGCCTTAAATAAAGTGTGTGCGCAGCGGCATTTGCCGCTGCGCACAATACAAAGGAGAGTGTATAAACGTTAATATGAATTATTTAACAATCATATCTTGCTAATCGGGCTTCCGCAATATTATTTTATTATACCTTATTAATCGAACTTTTGCAACAGCAAAATTCGGCTTATTATTAGATAATAACTTTGCAAAGGTGTAGCTTTGCCACACCTTTGCGCCCTTATTTGCTGCAACCTACTTGCAGCTTAAGGTAAAAAAGTGAATTTTGCGCATTATATAATTACGGACGCCCTTATTAATGCGCAAAAGAGAAGAAAAACAATCGCAGACTTTTAAGTCAAGATTGGTTGTCTTATAAAATCACGGCAATTTCTTTTGAACAGTCATTCAAAAGAAATTGCGTGAATAGTTTTATATCTCTTCGCCGGCAAACTGAGCGTTGTAAAGGGTGGAGTAGAAGCCGTTTTTAGCCATAAGCTCTTCGTGGTTGCCCTGCTCTACGATGTTGCCGTTCTGCATTACCAGTATCAGGTCTGCATTCTTTATGGTAGAAAGTCTGTGTGCTATAACAAAGCTTGTTCTGCCCTTGGTAAGGTTATCCATCGCCGTCTGGATAAGCTCTTCTGTACGGGTATCTACGTTAGACGTAGCTTCGTCAAGTATAAGCATGGGTGCGTTTTCTATCATTGCCCTTGCAATGGTAACCAGCTGCTTCTGCCCGCCTGAAAGCTCGTCGCCCGATTCCATGTAATAGTCAAGCCCGCCCGGAAGGGTAGATATATAGTGCGATATATTGGCGGCGTCGCAGGCTGTTTTAAGCTCTTCTTCGGTGGCCTGTTTGCTGTAAACAATGTTGTCGCGCACCGTGCCTTCAAACATCCACGTGTCCTGCAGCACCATTCCGAAAAGGTCGTGCACTTCTTCACGCGGCATATCCTTTATAGAAACGCCGTCTATAAGTATATCGCCGCCGTTCACTTCGTAGAATCTCATCAAAAGGTTTACCATGGTGGTTTTGCCGGCGCCAGTCGGTCCTACGATTGCCACTTTCATGCCCGCTTGTACCTTGGCAGAAAAGTCGGGTATGATAATTTTATCGTCGCTGTAACCGAATTTAACGTGTCTGAATTCAACGTCGCCCTTTACGCCGTTTGTAAGCTTGCGTGTCTTGCCCGTTTCGTCAGAAAGTTCGTCTTCTTCCAAAAATTCAAATACCCTGCCCGATGCGGCAGCGGCGCTTTGCAATGTGTTGAATGCCTGCGCAATCTGCGATAAGGGGCTCTGGAAAAGGTTTACGTACACAAGGAATGCGGAAATAGTGCCGAAGGTAACGCCGCCGCTTCCGTTTACCATCAAAAGGCCGCCTACCACGCACACAGCTGCGTATGCAAAGTAGCTCATTATGCTCATAACGGGCTGCATCATGCCTGATATTGACTGCGACCAGAACATAGCTTTTTGCAGTTTGCTGTTGGTGTTTTCAAAGTCGTCGGCAGTTTTCTTTTCAGCGTTGAACGCTTTTACTACAAGATGCCCCGAATACGTCTCTTCTACCTTGCCGTTTAAAGCGCCCAGCTCGTTTTGCTGTTTGCGGAACTGCGGCTGCGAAAAGTGCATTATTACCATAATCAGAACAAGCATTATGGGCAAGGTAATCAGTGCGGCAAGCGCCATCTGCCAGCAGGTGATAAACATTGCAATAAGCACGCCAACCAGCATAACTACCGACTGTATCACCATGGTGATAGACTGGTTCATGCTCTGGCCGATGGTATCAACGTCGTTGGTAACGCGTGAAAGCGTGTCGCCGTATGCGTGGCTGTCAAAGTATTTAAGGGGTACTTTGTTTATTTTGTCTGATATCTGTGTACGCAGTTGCTTGCACGTTCTCTGCGTAACCGTGGTCATTATGAATGACGAAACGTAGTGGCAGAGCGCATTGCATACGTAAAAGACTATAAGTATAATTGCAAAGTGCCATATTACGTCTACATCTACGATGCCCGTTGTGTTGGACAGTTCGTCTGTAAGGTCAGAAAGGAACTGCGGCGCTATTATAGAGAGAACTACCGATACTACCGTGAAAATTATCGATATAAGTATAGGTATATAGTAAGCCCTGAAAGCCCTTATAAGTTTACCTATATTCTTTTTAAAAGATCCTTTAGGTGCAGGTGCATCGTTCATATTTCTGCGGCCCATCGGTCCGCCCATAGGTCCCGGCATGTTATACCACCTCCCCGGAAGTTAATCCCAATTCTTCTGCAGACAGCTGAGATAAAGCTATCTCTTTGTATACGTCGCAGGTTTCCAAAAGTTCTTTGTGGGTGCCCACGCCTACGGCTTTGCCTTTATCAAGAACTATAATTTTATCTGCGTCCATAATGGTACCAATGCGCTGCGCTACTATTAAGTTGGTAGTGCCTTCAAGGTGCTCTTTAAGATTTTCACGTACCTTTTTATCTGTCTTATAGTCAAGTGCAGAAAAGCTGTCGTCAAAAATCATAATTTCGGGGTGGGTAGCAACGGCACGGGCTATGGATATACGCTGTTTCTGTCCGCCGGATACGTTCTTACCGCCCTGGGCTATATCACTGTCGTAGCCCTTTTCCATATGCTGTATAAATTCGTCGGCTTCGGCAATCTGTGCTGCTTCTTCTATGGTTGCCCTGTCGGTTACTCCGCCGTAGCCTATATTTTCAGCCACGGTGCCCGTAAACAGAACGCCCTTCTGCGGAACGTAGCCTATCTTTTGGTGCAGGGTGTGCTGCTTTAAATCTTTTACGTTTACGCCGTCTACCAGTATTTCGCCGTCGGTGGCGTCGTAAAAGCGGGGTACAAGGTTTATAAGGGTAGACTTGCCGCTGCCTGTAGAGCCGATAAACGCAACCGTCTGCCCCTTTTCTGCGCGGAAGGATATATCCTTAATAACGTAGCCGTCTGCGTTGGGGTATCTGAAGCTTACGTCCCTGAATTCAACCGTGCCCGTTTCGGTAGTCTGTTTTTCAACTTCGGGGTCGGTAATGCTGTCGGGTGTGTCAAGCACTTCGTTGATACGTTTGGCAGCAACCATTGCACGGGGCAGCATAATGAACATCATCAAGAGCATTACAAACGCCATTACAACCTGGGTAACCAGCATCATGAATGAAACGATGGAGGCATATTCGGTTACGTTATTGTTTATAAGGTATGCGCCTATTATGTAAATAGCAAGCGTTACGCCGTTCATTATTATTGTCATCATGGGGCTCATCAAAGCGATAACCCTGCCCGTAAAGGTCTGTACTCTGGTAAAGTCGTCGTTGGCTTTATCAAATTTTTCTTCCTGGTAGCCTTCTGCATTGTACGCACGCACAACCCTTATACCCGTAAGGTTTTCGCGTGTTACGCCGTTTAAGCGGTCGGTGAGTTTTTGCACTACCTTGAATTTAGGAAGCACGGTAAGCATAATTGCAAGTATGCCTATAACTAAAAGCACTACGGCAACGATAGCTGCAGTAGTAAGCTCCCAGCTTGTTGAACTTATCTTGCATATAGCCCATATCGCCGTGATAGGTGCAGATATAAGCATACGCAGTATCATGACGTTTGCCATTTGTACCTGCTGTATGTCGTTGGTAGAGCGGGTTATAAGGGATGCGGTAGAAAATTTATTTACTTCTGCTACAGAAAAACCTTCTACCTTGGTAAATACCCTGCTTCTTAAAGTCTTGGATAGGTCGCTTGATACGTGCGATGCAATAAAGCCTACTGCTACCTGGCAGGCGGCCGAACATACCGCGTACAAAATCATCATGCCGCCGTTGTACCATATGTCGCCCGTATCGCCTGTAACGCTTGCCACACCTATCGCACTTATAATGCCCGAAACGTAGTCTACAAGCGTCATGGTAAAGTAGACCTGCGCAACCGTAACGCCCACGATGAATACTATAAGCACCCAGTCTAAGGCTTTAAGGTTTTTGTAAAGTTTAAACATTTTTGTCTCCTGTCTCGTTATTTGGTTTAGCTATGGTTTTTAACGCCGTGCAAATCTTTTCGCCGCATTTAAGGTAAATTTCAATTTTTTCTTCAGAAAGTCCGTCAAGAGTAACCCTTAATATGTCGCTTATCTCCTTAAATTTGGCAGCTAAAACCTGGTCGCCGTCGGTGGTTACGTGCAGATACACCGTGCGCCCAATGCGCTGGCGTTCTATGTAGCCGCTTTCTTCTAACGGGCGCAAAAACCTGCTTACGTTTGGTACAGCCATACCCGATATTTTAGAAATATCTGATATGGTAATCTGCCTTCCGTTCTGCACTTCGTAGTCGTGTATGTTGCTCAGTACAAGAAACTTACGGGATTCTTCACCCAAAGGCTGGGAATGTTTTATTGCACACAGAACTTCTACGAATGATTTTGTGAACCTTTTTACGTCGTTTTCATTTGCCATAGTATTTCACCTGTTTAAACAAACAGTTATCATATGATAACTGTTGTATATATTATCACCCGTTTTTTTGCAAGTCAAACGCTCAAAGCGCAATAATTATTTTATTCACAATCTTTTCATTTTATAACAAAATTTACACAAAAGGGGAAGCCAAGAGTGGAGGGTAAACCGCCCGAACACTACATGTCATTGCGCGCGAGCGTAACATTTTTACCTTATTATAAACGCCAGTAGCCCATATGTCATTGCGAGCGGGTTCTACCGCGTGGCAATCCCGCCAGAACTGGCGACCAGCAGGCAGGTCGGCAGAAGCGTTGTTTAAAAATAATAACGTTTGTTATAATGCGGTAAAAAGCATTGAACGGGCGGAAATGCTATTCGGGCGCCAGCCGCTACGCTCTGGCGCGCGAGCGATAGCGACACCCTGCGCACCTTATTTTAAACTTTCAGCTAAATGGGCGCAGATATTGCCACGCTACGCTCGCAATGACGTACTTGGTCAGCCGAATCGCTTTTTAAAATACCCCCCATAAAAAACACAAACGGGGCGGCGAATTATCGCTGCCCCGCATTGCTGCCGCCGTCTTTTAACCCGGCTATATATTCAGCATATTCTTTTTCGGTCAGTTTTCTGATTTTCTTTTTAGGCATAAAAAAACCTCCGTACCGTTTTATTATGTACGAAGGTCTTATTTTTTATTCTGCATATTTTATATTCTGGTAACAAACAGGCAGGCGTAGTACCCCACAAGGCATACAAGCATTATTACGCCTGTGATTCTGTTTAAAGAGCGGTTTTTATTGAACGAGCATGCAAGCAGCAGTGCAGCGCAACCCAAAGATACAAGCGCGTCTATAAGGTCGTTGTAATTTGTTGCACAGAATGCTACTTCGTAGCTGCCGCCGCATACAAAGCCCAGCCCTGCAACAAACAGCAGGTTTGCAATGTTGCTGCCTATTATGTTGCCGGTGGCAATGCCCATATCGCCCTTTTTTGCCGCAGAAATGGATGTAACCAGTTCGGGAAGGGAAGTGCCGAATGCCACTACGGTAAGTGCAACTATCTTGGGGTCTATACCGAATAAATCTTCTGCGATAAATTCTGCCGAATTAACCACCAGCTCTGCGCCGCCAACAACCATTGCCGCACCAATTACGGTGATAAGTATAAGGAACCAGGTGTGCTCTTTAAGTTCGTTGAATTTAAACTTTACTTTTGCCCAGAACGCTTTTAAGCCCGTTTTTGTTTCGGTAATAACTTCTGTTTCTACTTCGGTAACAATCTGCGTTGCAACAGTGCCGTCGGCTAAGCTTACCCTTGTGCGCCTTGCCATTAAAATGGTGTATACCATAAAAGCCGCATACAGCACTAAAAGTATAAGCCCGTCGTACCACTGGTAGCCGCTGTTCCAGAAGCCCAGCCCGATGAATATCCCCGTTATCGCTATAAGGAAGGGTAACTCTATCCTTTGTGAGCTTTTTTCTACAGGTATTTTACATATAAGCGATGCAATGCCAAGTATAAGCAGAATATTCATGATATTGCTGCCTACCACGTTGCCTACAAGCGTTTCTCCGTTTCTTTGTATGGCGCTTACAACCGAAACGGCTGCTTCGGGCAGGCTTGTACCTATGGCTACCACGGTAAGCCCTATTACAAAGGTAGAAACATGCAGTTTTTCAGCAATGCCCGACGCACCGTCTACAAAAAAATCTGCACCCTTTACCAGCAATACAAAACCAACTATAAGCAGAAAAATTTCTAAGATAGTCTTCCCGACCATAATCTTCCCCTTGTAAGAAAAAATGCAACATTATTTTACCACATATAATATCTTGTGTCAAATGATGTATTTAAATTGGGACGGAGAATTTAAGGCGGCAGGTAACGGCTTTGCCGAGCGTGCGCTTACGTTACGTTGCGAACGCAATGACAGAAAAAAGAAAAAACGGACCTGCAGAATGCAAATCCGTTTATTTTATATTTTACATATTATATATAATATATTATAAAGAGCGAACCCTTAAAACCCCGCCTATAGCCGAAATATCGTTTACAAGGCTGTCTGTAACGGTGCCGTCTACTTCAAGAATGGATGCCGCATAATCGCCCTTGCTGGTGCTTGCCATATTGGATATATTAAGCCCCTTTGCAGATATTGCGGTAGTAAAGTTAGCTATAAGGTTGGCAACGTTTTTATGGAGTATGCTCAGCCTGCCTGCGCTGCCCCTGGGAAGGGATATTGCAGGGTAGTTTACGCTGTTTTTGATATTGCCGTTTTCAATGTAGTCCACAAGCTGGTTTGCAGCCATTACCGCACAGTTGTCTTCGGCTTCGGGCGTGCTTGCACCCAGGTGGGGTACGCAAATACAGTTTTCCACACCGATAAGGTCAGCCGAAGGGAAGTCGGTAATATACCTGCCGACCTTGCCGCTTTTAAGGGCGGTTATTATTGCGTTGCTGTCGGCAAGCTCACCGCGGCTGTTGTTTATTATTACGACGCCGTCTTTCATAAGGGATATTGTGCCGTCGTTTATCATCGCCTTTGTGTCGGCGTTAAGCGGAACGTGTACGGTAATAAAGTCTGCTTCTTTGTAAACTTCTTCGCGGGAAGCAACTACCTTAACGTAAGGGGAAAGGTGAAGTGCGTTACCCGTAGAAAGGTAGGGGTCTGTACCTATAACGTTCATGCCCAGTGCGTAAGCGCTGTTTGCAACGGCAACGCCTATCGCGCCCAGCCCTATAACGCCCAACGTTTTGCCCGCAATCTCGTGCCCTACAAATTTACCCTTGCCCTTTTCTACAAGTTTGCCTACGGCGTCGCCTTCGCCCTTTATGGTTTTAACCCAGTCTATGGCGTCGGTAATCTTTCTGCCGCCCAAAAACAGTTCGCATATAACAAGCTCCTTTACGGCGTTTGCATTTGCGCCCGGTGTGTTGAATACCACGATAGCCTTTTCAGCATAGCCGGCAACGGGTATGTTGTTCGTGCCGGCACCCGCCCTTGCAACGGCGATAAGGCTGCCGTTTACGTTGTAATCTGCCATCGCTGCAGAGCGCACCATTATGCCGCAGGGGTCGGCGCAGCTGTCGCTGTATTCATAATCTTTGAATATCCCGTCGGCAAGGGGGCTTATAGCGTTTAACTTTAAAATACTTTTAGCCATATTATTTATTCTCCAGTTCAAATTTCTTCATAAAGTCTATAAGCGATGTAACGCCTTCTACGGGCATCGCATTGTAGATAGAAGCTCTCATGCCGCCCACAAGCCTGTGGCCCTTAAGCGATACAAGACCTGCTTTTTTAGCTTCTGCAATAAATTTGGCGTCAAGCTCTGCGCTGGGCGTTACAAAGGGTACGTTCATTATAGAGCGGTATCTTTTTTCTACATTGTTTGTAAATAAAGAAGAGTTGTCTATAAAGTCGTATAATAAACCTGCCTTGTAAACGTCTATCTCGTTCATGGCTTTTACGCCGCCCTTTGCCTTAAGGTCGCGCAGCACAAGGTTTGCCATATAAATTGAAAATGCAGGGGGGGTATTATAAAGCGAACCGTTTTCATCCTGTACTTTCCACTTTAACATTGTGGGGCAGTATTTAAGGGGATCCTGTATAAGCGAACGCTTTGCTATTACTATTGTAACGCCTGCGGGCGCAAGATTTTTTTGCGCGCCTGCGTATATTACGCCGAATTTAGAAATATCCACTTCGCGCGAGAATATCTCTGAAGACATATCCGCTACAAGGGGGGCTTTACATTCGGGGAACTTATCATAACGGCTGCCGAATATAGTGTTGTTGGACGTTATGTGTACGTAGTCGGCGCCTTCAGAATAGTTAAGCTTGTCTACGTCGGGTATATAAGTGTAAACTTTGTCGCTGCTGTCGCCTATTTTTACGGCTTCGCCGTATATCTGGCCTTCCTGCCATGCCTTTTTTGCAAAGTTACCCGTAACTATATAGTCTGCTTTGCCGCCGTGCATAAGGTTAAGGGGTACCGCGGCAAACTGCGTAGACGCACCGCCCTGCACAAATATTACCGCATAATCGTCGGGCACGTTCAAAAGCTCCCTTGTAAGCGCTTCTGCTTCTTTAACTACTGCGTCATATGCTTTGTCCCTGTGCGATATTTCGCATACGGACATTCCCGTGCCGGCAAAATCTAAAAATTCTTCCTGCGCCTGTTTAAGCACGCCAAGGGGCAGGGTAGAAGGGCCTGCCGCAAAGTTGTAAACTCTTTCACTCATTGTAATCACTCCGAAATTTTATTTATTGCATTAGTGCGTTAAAGTAAAAATCAATTACGCGCAAACGAATATTACATACCATTATACATTAAACTTGCTAAAAATACAAGTATTTTTTTATTGATTATTGCATTTAACACCGCCCTGTAACGTTCGCGGGGCAATATAAGCCCCCCAAATCAAAAAAAATTTGATTTTTTACAAAAAATTTTTAATAATTGTATTTACATTTTAAACGTTTTGTAGTACAATTAAATAAGCAAGTAATACGTAAAGAGCGGGAAAGGCTTATATATGCAGGTTGGCATTTTTTCCGCAAGAGGTAAAGATTATGGCATTTGGAAAAAACAAATCAGGAACAGACACAAAAAATATGACGAAAGCCGACGTAAAACTTCAGCGTGAGGCAGAAATCATAAAGCGGCAAAACGACCTTTCGGCAAAGGTCGATAAACTGCTCGCATCGGACGAACAGCACTCGGCTAACCATTCGGCGGATAACGAGGAACTCATTAAACGGGTTGCCCAGGAAAACGCCTACCTTGGCAAGCAGAGCACCGAAATCTACGAACAGCTTAAAAAAGAAAACGCGGCGCTGCGCAAAGAATTTACTTACATATCCACGCAGACCGAAAACGTTTATTCTAAACTTTCAGAAGACAATGCCGCAAAGACGGACGATTTATTTTCAAGGATGTCAGCCGAACTTGCGTATATGACCGCACAGATAACGGGTGCGTTTGAAAGTCTTGACAAAAAGGTAGAAAAATACAACGCAGCTCTTAACGAAAAGATAGACGCTCTTTCTAAAGCCTTTGAAGACGGCATCGCCGTACGCGAAGAAGAGCCTGAAGAAGCTCTTGACGACGAACAGCTTTCTATCGAAGATGAGTATCTTGACTACGACGAACTTGCAGTACGCATTGCCGACAGGCTTGCCGAAAGCAACCTTGTAGACAGCGATGCCGTTGCAGAAAAGATCGCTTCTCTGGTTAACGTTGCAGAAATCGATTACGACGAACTCGCTTATAAGATTGCAGACAGCATTCCTCCCCAGGAAGCTGTATCTGCCGATGATATTGCAAGCCGCGTTGCCGAACAGCTTGTAATACCCGAAGCAGAAGACGCAGAATACGAAGAACTTGCAGATGAGTCTGCAGAAGAAATTACCGAACCTGCAGAAGAATATGCTGCTATAGATGCAGAAGCGCTTGCTAACGATATAGCCCATAAGGTAAGCGAACTTACCAACGACGAATTTGACATCGTGTTAGACGATGCAGGCTGCGATTCGCTTGCCGCCGCCGTTGTACAAAAGTTAGACTACGATATGCTTGCCGATAAGATAGCTCAAAGGATAGCTACCGAAAAACTTTCAGAAGACCACTCTGAATTCGATTACGATATAGTCCTTGACGAAGAAGGGCTGCGTATGATAACCGAT
This sequence comes from Clostridia bacterium, assembly GCA_021202395.1. Taxonomy (GTDB): domain Bacteria; phylum Bacillota; class Clostridia; order Christensenellales; family Borkfalkiaceae; genus Coproplasma. The sequence continues at coordinate 12,574 of JAJQDC010000017.1, forward strand.
TCCCTTACGGCAGAACTTGTAAGCGTCTGCGGCTCAGAATTTGACGGTGTAAACGGCAGGTTAGACGAAGCTAACGAAAAGCTTGACGGAATACTTGGCAAAGAAGACGCTATTTATACCGAAGCTGCATCTAACGGTAACTGCGTAAGCGAAGTTAAGCAGGACGTAGAAGAAATTAAAGAAATTCTTGCAGCGGGCGTGGTTTTAGCCCAGGAAGAAACGGCTGCAACCACGGCAGAAGCTCTGGAAGAAGAACCCGAAGAAGAACCTGCCGAAGAACAGCCCGTTGAAGAAATAGCTGAAGAACCTGCAGAAGAAGTAGCAGAAGAAGCTGTTGAAGAAGCAGCTGAAGAAGCTGCAGAAGAAGTTACTGAAGAACCTGCTGAAGAAGTTGCCGAAGAAGCAGTTGAAGAAATAGCAGAAGAACCTGCCGAAGAAGTTGTTGAAGAAGTAGCTGAAGAACCTGCTGAAGAACCTGCTGAAGAAGTTGCTGAAGAACCTGCAGAAGAAGTTGCTGAAGAAGCAGCAGAAGAACCTGCCGAAGAAGCAGTTGAAGAA
>JAJQDC010000049.1 GCA_021202395.1 Clostridia bacterium
TTTCCGTCGGTTGTTTCGGTTGCGTCTACGGCTGAATAATGAGTCATGGAATGAACGTGCTCAGAATTGCTGTTATTGCTGCCGCAAGCAGACAAACCTAACGCAAGACAGACTACCGACATGATTGAAAGCAAGATAATTAAAATCTTTCTTTTCATTGTTTTCATTTCTCCTTCATAAAAATTTTTTGCAGGCTTTGTTGGTTTTTTATGGTAACGCTTTACTTATGGTAAAAATTATAAATAAAGCGCCCCAATCAGGGACGCCTGCACAAGTATCCCATGATTGTTGCGACAAAAACTCCTGAAACACAAGGAATAAGAGATACAAATGCCGAGATTTGTACCTTGCGTTTCAGTATATTTAGTTTTTGTCGCATAATAATATTACCATAACTTTAATTTAAATTCAACAGTTTAAACGGAATTTATGGGTTTTTATATTAAAATGATGAGCGACAGGGACGGCAAGGGGCAGCACTATCCCATACCGCCATTATCAAAATTATTATTCAACAAATTAAGGTATAAACTTTTGCCGTGCGGGCAATAAAGTCTGTATGAAAAATTTTTGTATAACTTTTTTTATATTAATCATAATAATTGCAACGGTAATTTATGTGTCGGGCGGATCGCAAAGCGGCACTGCAGAAGCTACGTCAGACTACCTTAGGCTGCACGTAAGGGCAGATTCTAACAGCGAAGCCGACCAGGAAGTAAAGTACAAGGTAAAAGACGCCGTAGTGGAGTTTTTAACCCCCTACGCAGCCGCCTGCGAAGATAAAGCAACGGCAATGGCTACGGTAACCGCGCTTACCGCACAGATAGAAGCGGTGTGCGACAACGTGCTTAAACAGAACGGCTTTACCTACACTTCCACCGCCGAAGTACGGCAGGAGCAATTCCCCACAAGGGTATACAACGACGTTACGCTTGAAAGCGGAATTTATGACGCTCTTATAATTGAACTCGGCTCCGGCGAAGGCGACAACTGGTGGTGCGTACTGTACCCGCCGCTGTGCTTTACTTCTGCAACGGCAGACGTAGAGTACCACAGTCTGATTTACGACATAATACAAAAGTTTTTTGATTGACAGCGCCCGAATCGGGGCAAAAGGAGGAAAGATGAAAAAAGCACTAAAAATAGGCTTGGTTGCACTTTCGGCAGCTGCCGTTTGCACGACCACGGCGCTATTTAATACGGCAGGCGAAACGGGTGGCGCTAACCCGCAAGTCTGCCAGACAGCCGTCTTAAAACAAGGCGCAAGCGGCGGTGAAGTAAAAGAAGTACAGCGCCGCCTTAAAATGTGGGGTTACTACAGCGGCGCGGTAGACGGCATATACGGCCCAGCCACTACAGAAGCTGTGCGCTACTTCCAGCAAAAGAACGGGCTTACCGCCGACGGCGTTGCGGGCATAAAGACGTTTGAAGCGCTTGGAATGAACGATTCTGTAAGGGTTCTTCAGGAAGACGAAAAAAGGAGCAGCGGCTCAAATTACACCAGCTCTGATTTATATCTTTTAGCCAAGTGCATTTACGGCGAAGCGCGCGGAGAGAGCTACACAGGGCAGGTTGCGGTAGGCGCGGTTGTTATGAACAGAGTGGCTTCTTCTCTGTTCCCCAACACTGTTTCGGGGGTAATTTACCAGAAAGACGCCTTTACCGCGGTATCTGACGGACAGATAAACTTAACGCCCGACCAGACCGCCCTTAACGCCGCACAGGACGCACTTAACGGATGGGACCCCACTTACGGGTGTCTTTACTACTATAACCCCGCCACCGCGACCAGTTCGTGGATTTTTTCAAGACAGACTGTTACCACCATCGGCAGACACGTCTTTGCGATATAGGAGGAAATAAATGAGCGAGAAAAAAGTATCGAGCGGAGCGCAGAAAGCAGAAAATCTTACCAAAAAGAAGAGCGCAACGCAAAAAGAAGACGCAAAGTCTACAGTAAAAAGCAAATCTGCAGCGCAGCAAAAGAAACCTACTACAGGCGAAAAGAAAACCAAAGCGCAGCCGAAAAAACTTTCTGAACACGAAATAAAGCAGCAGCGCAAGCTTAAAGCTGCCCAGCTAAGGGCAGAAAAGAAGGAAAAACGTCAGCAAAGACGGCTTGAACATAAACAAAGGGTAGCAGACAAAGTAGCGGCGATGAAGAACAAGCGGTTAGAACGCAAAGAAAAGCGCCTTGAACGCCGAGATAAATTAAAGAGCGAGACACGCGAAATGCGTATGGAACGCAAAAAGCAGGAACGCATTGCAAAGACAGAAGCAGCTAAAGCTAAGCGCGAAGCGCGCCTGAATGCAAGGATGGCTAAGCGCGAACATGCGCTTAAAGTAAAGGCGGAAAAGGCAAAGAACAGGCAGAACAAACAGCGTACCCCGGGCTTCGGCGGTTGGCTTGCAGCTGTTATAGCCTTAGGTGTAACCACGCTCGCACTTGGTACAATGCTTACCTTTGGCTGGATGAATTACAACGGCGTGCAGGCAGACGTTGCCATGGGGGCATCCCACTCCCTTTACGAACTCAACGCCATAGTAGACAATCTTGACTCTAACCTTTCTAAGGCAAGGGTGGCTACTTCTGCCGGCGAACAGGCAAGAGTCCTTACAGATATAGCAATAGAAAGCGAGCTTGCCGAAAGCTGTCTTGAAGATTTACCCGTAGCCGGCAATCTTACTTCTTCGCTTACTTCTTTTATAAATAAAATGGGAGACAGTGCCCAGAGCATGCTGTATTCTGTAGCGGAAGGAAACACCCTTACAGACAGTCAGACGGCGACAATAGAATATATGTATACAAGAAATAAAGAAGTAAAAGAAATTCTTAACGAACTTACTTCCTGCTGCGGAGAAAAAGAGATGCTTAAAGCTCTTACCAAGCACGAAGGGCTGATGTTTGAAAGTTTTGATAAGATTTCAAACATCTCGGTAGAGACACCCAAAGAGATTTACGACGGCCCCTTTGCTGAACAGAAAGAAAAGGTGAGTGCCAAAAACCTTGACGGAATGGAAGAAATTACTTCTTCTGAAGCAGAAGACCTTGCAAGAAAGTACTTTGCCGATTACAACGTAAACGATGTTAAATGTACGGGTGAAACCACCGCCCAGCAGCTTACTGTTTACAACGTAAATCTTTATTCTGACGGAGAAGAGTACTTTACACAGATATCCAAGGCGGGCGGCAAGGTAGTCATGTTCGATAGCTTTAAAGAATGTTCCGACCACAATTTTGACGTTAACAACTGCATTACCATTGCAGAAAACTTTCTTGAAACACTTGGCTACGACGGCATGCAGGCTGCGTGGGTGAGCGAAAGTGGCACAACGTGCAACCTTAACTTTGCCGCCGTGCAGGGCAACACCGTAATTTACCCCGACATTATCAAAGTAAAGGTCTGCGAAGAACGCGGTATTGTAACCGGCGTAGAAGCGTTGTCTTATGTTCTAAACCATACAAACAGAGATATACCCACCCCCGCCATTACAAAAGATGAAGCTCAGAGCAAGCTTGCAGATTCTTTAGAAGTTAACGGCAGCAGACTGGCGCTTATACCGCATAACGGCAGCGAGAGTCTTGCGTATGAATTTTACTGCTCGCGCGGCGATGATGTATACTATATTTATATAGACGCAGCATCGGGCAACCAGCTTGAAATATTTACCGTAATAGGCACAGCACAAGGTAAAGCTTTAATATAAAATACAAGCGGCATTCTTAAACAGACTGCCGCTTTTAATGTTTCACGTTAAACATTATGGTAATATTGTACAAAAAATGTAGGTGTGATTGTAAAAAGTTAAAGCATGCTATACGGTAATACCCCCCAGCTTCGTGTTTTCCGTCTCTGCGGCTGTAAGGGAATCAGCCGCTTTTGCGCAGTTATTATCTAAAACCTTTTATAGTAAGGTGCGCAAAGTATCGCTACGCTCACGCGAGCTCAGCAAGCACTTGCATTGTGCGCAAACTTATCTCGTCGCCATAAACAGCGCATTTGTGCTGTTTAAAGAAATGTCGGCTCGTCCTAATAAGGACGGCAAAAAATAAGGTATACATTATTATCCCCTCATCCGTCGGCCACGCCGCCACCTTCCCCCGCAGGGGGGAAGGCAAGGTGTGATTAAAGCGCGCAAAGTAACGCTATCGCTCACGCGCAATGACATAAAGTACACTGTCGTTTATAATAAGGTATAAGTTATTTTACTTTTCCATTACTTTATAATAATTATAATTTGCAAAAATATCTGTATTATGGTATACTTGCCGTATGATTACACTTACCGACGTTACAAAAGATAAAAAGCATTTAAAGCAGGTAAAAAGGTTATACAAATCTGCCTTCCCTGCAAACGAACGACCGCCGTTTTTTATGATACTGAATAAAGCAAAAAAAGGCAAAGGCGAGCTGTTTGCTGCAGAAAGTAACGGCAGCTTTATTGGGCTTGCCAACACAGTAACGCACAAACAGACAGTGTATTTATTCTTTCTTGCGGTAGATAGCGCAGTGCGCGGTAAGGGCTATGGCAGCGAAATTCTTACTGAAATTAAACGGCGCTATAATGATAAAAAGATTATTCTATGTATGGAAGAACTTGATACAAGCGCAAAAAATTTTGAAGAGCGCATAAAGCGTAAAAGATTTTACGAGCGCAATGGGTTTAATCTATCCGGCATTAAATCGGTAGAAGCCGGTGTGTGGTACGACTTGCTTGTTTATGGCGGCGAGATAACGTACGAAGAATTTGCCGACCTTATGAAAGATTATATGGGAAGCTTACTATTTAAATTAATATTTAAGCAAGGTTAAAAACAACCAGCGCCACCATTTTTTGATGGCGCTGGCTTAATATTCTCGGCTTTTATATTAATACTTAGACTGCTATAGTAAGTAATAAGTGGAAGATGATTACGTCGCACCATTCTTGGCTCCCCTTGGGTGAAACCCTTCCACGGCAAGCGATCCCTTCCCTGATAGGGACGGCAAGGGGTGGTAAATACGTTGTCCCGTTCTTGGCTCCCTTATTAGGGGAGCTGCCCGTAAGGGCTGTGGGGTTCACCTTGTTTTGCGGTTTAAAACCCTTCCCCCACTACGTGGTCCCCCTTCCCTTACAAGGACGGAAAGATGTGTTGTGTTGCGCCCTTACCCAACTGGGACGGCAAGAGTGGGTAATGTACTTCCCTACCCCACGGAGACGGCAAGGGGGGGTGTCATTGCGAGCACGGCGTGGCAATATCTGCGCCTTATTCGCTTATTATTAACAAGAAAAAAGCGCTTATTGTTGTAATAAAAATAGTTACAAAAAATATCCTTATTTTATCGTTTATTCGACATATTTCTACATTTTATCTGCCGTATTTTGGCATCTAACGGGTTTTATCTACCCGATTTTGGGGTACAAATACCCTTTTATGTAACAATAGTTGTTACAACTACATTTTAGCTGTCTTTTTAAAGTAAAAATAGGTATTATCTTCGTTATACAGAACCATGCCTGCGGCAAGCAAAGCGTGCTTGCTGCGTTCATTCGGCTTAAAGCATTTGGCGTAAACCGTCTCTGCATCAAGCTCAAACAGAGCATAATCAATTACAACAGTCAAAGCTTCTTTGGCATAGCCCTTACCTTCGTATTCCGTCAGCAGCCTTACGCCAATTTCGCAGTCGCTGCGGTAACCAAAGTTATGCAGCACCACTTCACCAGCAAGCTTGCAGTCTACAAAAATGCCCAGGGGCATCTCTTCTTTTTTAGCAAAATCTTCCCTTATACTACTTAAAAAGTATTCTGCCGTAGGCTGGCTTTTACAGTCTTCACGCCAGTCGTAGCCCCAATATTTATTGCGCTCCAGGTCGCTTTCAAGGCGATAAAAGTCCTGTGCTTCGGTGTCGGTAATCTCCCTTATCTCTATCCTTTCGCCCTTAATCGTTGGCAGGCGGGAAATACCGTCTATAATGCGGTGGGGTATTACGGTAAACTTATCACCCAGGGCAACGGGGTTGTACTGCAGCTTAGACTTTCTTAAGCCCCTGTCGCCGGCGTCATCTTCCCTGTTAATCGTTGTAATATTTTCTGTTACATTATGTTTTGCAAACTCGTTTGCCATCGTACAGTAAACGCCGTCGTATTCGGTAAGAGCCTTTTCTACATGAATCACCAGCATATCGCCGCACACTTCGCCCACCGAAAAGGCAACAAGCTTGCCGCCCACTCTAAGCCCGCCCGCCACCAGCCCGATATAGTCTATCAGCTTTAAAAGCTTATAAACGGACGTCATTTCTTCTTTGGCGATAAGCGTACCCTTACTTAACTGCCGCTTTTCGTATTCCTTTAAAAAGGCTGTAATTTCGCATTCGTCGGCAGAAGTTAGCACGGTGTACTCATAATCGGGATAGAGCTTTTTGAACTTGTTGACGTGGTTTCTTTGCCCTGCAAACTTCTTCCCGCTAAAGTTAACAAAGTCGGCGGCGTTGTAAAGGTAATCACGCCACCTGCGGGGGTTGGTAATCTTTACGTCGGTGCCGTAGCGGTCTATCAGCCTGCACAGCCTGTCTTTCGGCACGCTGGTGTAGTGTATACGCAGCCCGTTTGCGCGGCAGTGCGCTTCTATTTCGTCAAGCGCCCGCTCTTCGGCTTCCTGCCCGTTAAGGCTTACGGGGTAATGAAAGTACAGCCTGCCGCGGAAGAACTCCGCAAACACAAGGCAACCTTCGGCAATGGCGTAGTATTGTATAAAGTATTCCCGCCACATCACGTTAAAGGCAGCCGAGTAGTTGCTTAAATGCAGCGTGCACCCGGCAAAATATTTGCGTAAAAGCGGTACGTCTTCGGTAGTAAACTTTTTAAATTTAAGCGGGCCTTCGCCCATCGGGTTATCCATATCTCTCCCATCAGCGCCATGGCGCTTAAAATTTTTGTCGGCGCAAGCGTTATAAAAAAATACGGCGCATTATGCGCCGCAATCTTATGCCGTAAAACGGCTTTACTTTTGCTTGTCTATTATGTCAAGTATTTCGATAATTCTGTCAAGATCGTCGCGCGAGTAGTAGTCTATGTATATCCTGCCCTTTTTATCGTTGCCTATAAGGCTAACCTTGGTGCGGAATGTAAAGCGCATGCGCTCTACTAAGTCTTTAAGCTCTACCGAAGCTATGGCGCGCTTTTTCTTTTTGCGCTCTTCCAATACTTCGGGCGGAATGTTGTAGGCGCGTACCTTCTTTTCAAGCTCGCGTACCGATGAAGCATTTTTTACTACGTCTTTGGCAAACGAAATCTGGTCTTCGGGCGCAAGGGGTACAAGCGTGCGCGCATGCCCTGCCGAAAGCTTGCCTTCCGATACCATTTCTATAACTTCGGGCGAAAGTGTAAGCAGCCTTAACGTGTTTGCTACCGCGGGGCGCGATTTGCCGATGCGCTCTGCAAGCTCGTCCTGCGTAAGGTGGTAATCGTTCATCAGCTGTTTCATACCCAAAGCCGCTTCTATGGGGTTCAGATCTTCACGCTGTAAGTTTTCTATCAGCGATATTTCCTGCACTTCCCTTTCGGTGTAGTTGCGTACAATTACGGGTATTGTGGTGTTCCCAGCAAGCTTTGCCGCGCGGAAACGGCGTTCGCCCGCGATAATCATATACGAGCCGTCGCCTTCGTCGTTTACCACAATCGGCATAATAACGCCGTGCCGCTTTATTGAATCAGACAGCTCCTTTAAAGCCTGCTCGTCAAAATTCTTACGCGGCTGGTTGGGGTTAGCGTGTATGCTCGAAAGGGGCATCTCCTGTGCGTTTCTTCTTTCTTCTTCGGTAAACTCAAACGGTTTGCCGCTCTCGTAAACGTGCTCGTACGCAGCGTTCGTCTCTTCAAACAATGCGTCAAGCCCTTTGCCTAAACCTTTTGCCATAAAATGACCTCCGTTAAGCCATAAATCTTTTGTTTCTTTTACGGGTGAACCCACTTGGTATTTTTACTGTTTGGATAAAAACTCTTCGGTAAGGGCTTTATACGCCCTTGCACCCATGCACTTGTTGTCGTAAAGCAGTATGGGCTTGCCGTGGCTGGGTGCCTCTGAAAGGCGTACGTTGCGCGGTATAATAATTTCGTACAGCTTTGTCTTAAAGAACTTTTTGATTTCTGCAGCTATCTGCCTTGAAACAATTGCCCTGCCGCCGTACATCGTTATTACCACGCCTTCTATCTGCAGCCCGGGGTTAAGATGCTGTTTTACCATAGATATGGTGTTCATCAGCTGGCTTACCCCTTCCAGGGCGTAGTACTCGCTCTGCATCGGTATTATAAGCGAATCTGACGCCACCCATGCGTTGATGGTTAACAGCCCCAAAGAAGGCGGGCAGTCTATAAATATGTAATCGTATTTAGACTTTACTTCTTCTAACGCTCCCTTTAAAATTTTATCGCGGTTGCGTTTATAAACAAGGTCTACTTCCGCACCCGATAAATCTACGTTGGCGGGAAGGATATCTAAAAGCGGTAACTCGGTAGGCAAAATATTTGCCGATACCTTTTCGTCTTCTATAAGTACGTTGTAAACAGATTTTTTTAACGCGCTTTTAGAAAAGCCAAGCCCCGTTGTAGCATTGCCCTGGGAATCAAGGTCTATTAAAAGTACACGTTTGCCGAAGTCTGCGCAGTACGCTGCCATATTTACGACGGTAGTAGTTTTGCCCACGCCGCCTTTTTTGTTTGTAAAAGAAACTACTTTTGCCATATTATCCCTATGCTTCCGCAGCGGAAAGTTTCACGGGAAACCTTCCGCCGCGAGCGGTTTATTCACCGTATCTTTTGAATGGATTTTCCATATGGGCGGAATCTTGTTCGTCCATAAACGCTATAACTTCTGTATAAGATTTGCCTTCCATAAGCATATCCACCTCTTCGGTGTATATCGTCTCCCTTTCTATAAGCACACGTGCCATGTTGTCAAGCACAGAACGCTTTTCAGTAAGGTAACCCGTTGCACGGGCGTGAGCGTCGTCTACTATAGAATGCATTTCTTCGTCTATAATTTTAGCAGTCTGTTCGCTGTATGCGTTGTGCGTTTCCATATCCTTGCCAAGGAATACCGTCTGCGAATTGCTTCCGTAGGTTACCAGGCCAAGTTTATCTGACATACCCCACTCGGTAACCATCTTCTTTGCAATTTCGGTTACACGTTCAAGGTCGTTGGACGCACCGGTTGTAATATCTTTTATTACAAGCTCTTCGGCAACCCTGCCGCCAAGGGCCATACATATAAAATCTTTAAGCTTTTCGCGGCTGACGTGGGAATCGTCGCTGTCTGGCCGAGTCATGGTGTAGCCTGCCGCATTGCCGCGGGGGATTATAGAAACTTCCTGTACGGGGTCGCAATGCTTGCTCATTCTGGCAACTATCGCATGGCCCGCTTCGTGGTAGGCTGTAATACGTTTGTCGCTTTCAGTTATAACGTGAGATTTCTTCTGGGGGCCCATAAGAACTTTGTTTACGCCTTCGTAAAGTTCTATGTTGCCGATAAACTTTTTATTTGCCCTTGCCGCAAGAATGGCAGCTTCGTTCAAAAGGTTTGCAAGGTCCGCACCTGAAAAGCCGCTTGTAATTCTTGCAATCGTTTTAAAGTTGACGTCGGGGGCAAGAGGTTTGTTGCGGGAGTGTACTTTTAATATCTGCTCCCTGCCCTTTACATCGGGAAGGTTTACAAAAATCTGCCTGTCGAACCTGCCGGGGCGCATCAGCGCGGGGTCAAGTATATCAGAACGGTTTGTAGCCGCCATTACTATTACGCCCTCGTTAGATTCAAAGCCGTCCATCTGTACAAGAATCTGGTTTAAGGTCTGCTCCCTTTCGTCGTTGCCGCCGCCAAGTCCTGCACCGCGTTGCCTGCCTACTGCGTCTATTTCATCTATAAAAATGATGCAGGGCTGGTTCTTTTTAGCCATATCAAACAGATCGCGCACACGGGACGCACCCACGCCTACATACATTTCTACGAAGTCTGAACCTGATACCGAAAAGAACGGAACGCCCGCCTCGCCTGCTACGGCTTTGGCAAACAGCGTTTTACCTGTTCCCGGGGGGCCAACCAAAAGTACGCCCTTGGGTATTCTTGCACCCAGATCAGAAAACTTTTTGGGCTGCTTTAAAAATTCTACTACTTCTGCAAGTTCAAGTTTTTCTTCTTCTGCGCCAGCTACGTCGGTAAAGCGCACTTTTATGTTAGTGGATATACGCGCTTTGCTGCGTGCAAAACTGTTGCCCTTGGTGCCGCCGCCCGCCGCCGAACGGATGATGAGCCAGAATATTACGCACACCACCACTATCATTAAAACAGAAAGTATAGATGACCAGTAGCTGCCCGAATTGGGATCTTCGTACGAAATCGTTATACCGTAGTCTATCCAGCTGTCTACCAGATCGTTGTAACTGTACATACTCGGTCCGGTGGACGTGTACGTTGTGCCGTATACAGAATAACCTGTAAAGTTGTAATTGTCTACGGATACGCTGTAAATTACTTCTTTTGCCGAAACGGTAGTCGTCGTCTTAACTCCGTCTTCCAGAACGTAGTTGCCGTCTTCATCCAAAACGTAAACGGTTACATTGCCGCTATCATCGGCAACCACCTTGCCGTCTGAGTACGACACGTCGGCAACCCTTCCGTAGTTATCTACGTACGTCTTAAACGTGGCAAAGTCTATGCTTGTGCCAGTGTTAAGCGTAGTGGATAGAATAATCGCTACAACGGCAATAGCCACAACGGCGATTACTACCCACATTATAATTTTGCCTTTTTTACTCAAAATAAAGCTCCTTTAATGGGCGTTAAAGCCCGATTTTTTGTAAAGAGATAGTTACATTGGCAGAAGCAGATTTACCCCGCGTCGCGCAAAATTCCGCCGCAATATAATAGTTTAAAATATATTATATATAACCAATTTTGATTTTACCATAAATTATTCTGTTAATCAAGCGTTTTGCGCTATTTTTAGACTTTATCACGTAATTTTTATTCTACTTTCATTAAGTTAAAATTATAGTCAACTATTCGTAAAATATTAAAAATTGGTAAAATTTTTCGTTAGCGCTACCCCGATTTTTTACCAAAATTTGTTTTACATGAAACATTCTGCCAAAAATTTTTGGGTTTAAATTGTTCCACGTGAAACACAAAACGCTTTAAATTGTTGATATGTGGAAAACTTTAAGCAAAAAGTGTTGATAAACTGTTAATAAACTGCAAAAAATACGCATTAATTTTGTGGATACTGTTGATAAAAATCACAAAAATTACAGCTATTTTTCCACCCGCAACAAAAATAATACCACTTTTACGTTGCATTTACAAGTATTTTGTGTAATTTAATTGAGTTATTGCTGTTAATAATTTTCCAGATAAGGTAATTTTAAATGTTGATAAGTAGATAAAATGTTGATAACTTTAATACTCTCCCCCTTTTTCAGGGGTAAATTTTGGGGTATTTACATTGTTTTTTAAATTTTTATAGTTTGTTTCATGGCGCTAATTACGGTAGCGCTAAGTGAAACATAATCATAAAATAAGCAATCTTATTGCCCACTCTTGGCTCCCTTATTAGGGGAGCTGGCGCATAGCGCCTGTGGGGTTCACCTTATTATATTTTTTTATAAGGTTTAAAGTGTTAAATATTGTCAATAATTACAGAACAAAAAGTTTTGGGTACAATGGGTACAAATATGGAATATTCTTTTAATTTATATAACACTCTTGCGGGCAGCGGAACGGTAATTGCCCTTAAAAAGCTGCTTCCCTGCCCCGCTAAACCGCCGGTAATTGTGTGCATCGGCAGCGACCTTTCTATTGGCGACAGTCTTGGCCCCGTTACGGGAACAAAAATAAAGGAAAGACTGAGCGGGCTTAACTGTTTTGTTTACGGCACGCTGGCAAAACCCGTTACCGCCAAAGAAATTAAGTATGTAACAAGTTTTGTTACAACTACTCATCCGCAGAGTCCTGTAATTGCAATAGATGCCGCGGTGGGCTCTGCAGGCGACATCGGGCTTATCAAACTTGCCCCGCGGGGCGTTAAGCCAGGGAGCGGGGCCAACAAAAAGCTTGCAAAGGTGGGTAATGTATCCATCATCGGTATAATTGCAGAAAAAACGCTGTTTAACTATTCATTGCTTTCCGCCACACGGCTGAACATTGTTTACCGCATGGCAAACATCATTGCAGAAGGCGTTTCTGACTATATTTTAGACTATCTGCAAAATTCTGTGCAGGAGTAGTGGGGGGATTTAAATTTTTTACTTTATGTAAATAAATATGTTATCGAACTCATGGCTCCCCTTATTTACACTATTCGGGTTACCAAATAATCTGAAGCTTTTTATATTACGTGTGTGAAGGATGTCGCTCCACTCGCACACTCGAACGGGCGGTAATAAACAAATTCCGCCTTCAGTAATTTTGCTACCGCATTACAGCCGTCCTTGTAAGGACGAGACGCCATTTCTTTAAACAGCACTTATGCATTGTTTATGGCGGCGAGATGAGCAAGCATATAAGTAAATGCTTGCGGTGCCCGCGCGAGCGTAGCGACACTTTGCGCACCTTTTTTATAGCCGTCCCTGTAAGGGAAGGGGGACCGCTTGCGGTGGAAGGGTTTGCAGACAATAACTACGCAAAAAAGGCTGTTGTCTTTACAGCCTTTGAGACAGGGGACCGCTTGCGGTGGAAGGGTTTATTATGATAATAAAGTTATTGCTTTAATAAGGCAAGAGTTATAGAAGAAACCCCTCAGTCTGCTACGCAACCAGCTTTCTCATTTGCCGTAAGGACAACGGCAAATTCGGGCACCGTTTGTGCGC
>JAJQDC010000013.1 GCA_021202395.1 Clostridia bacterium
CAGGCTGTACAGTGCCAAAGGCACTGTCATTTCGAGCGTAGTCGAGAAATCTCCTACCTTCTGTGCTAATTGTACCAATGCAACGATAGTTGCTTATCCTTTTTACCACTTTAATGATGACAACCTTACAGGCTGTACAGTGCCAAAGGAACTGTCATTTCGAGCGAAACGGATGCAGTGTTGCAATTGTAATAATTATTCTGTTATCGCTTATACTTCTTGATGACAGGCGGCAATGCCGCCTGTGCAGCCCCGCAGGGGCTGTCATTTCGAGTGAAGCCGTAGGCGTAATCGAGAAATCTCCTACCTTCTGTGCTAATTGTACCAATGCAACGATAGTTGCTTATCCTTTTTACCACTTTAATGATGACAACCTTACAGGCTGTACAGTGCCAAAGGAACTGTCATTTCGAGCGAAACGGATGCAGTGTTGCAATTGTAATAATTATTCTGTTATCGCTTATACTTCTTGATGACAGGCGGCAATGCCGCCTGTGCAGCCCCGCAGGGGCTGTCATTTCGAGTGAAGCCGTAGGCGTAATCGAGAAATCTCCTATATTCAACGCTAATTGTACCAATGCAACGATAGTTGCTTATCCTTTTTACCACTTTAATAAGGTAAAAGATTATCCCCTCATCCGTCAACTTCGTTGACACCTTCCCCCATAAAAGGGGAAGGCAAGGGGTGGTCATTGCGAGCAAGGTATGGTCATTGCGAGCGTAGTGTAACGTAAGCGTGGCAATGACATATGGTGTTCGATCACTTACAACAAAGTGCAAACTACCTTATTTTTATATGCACTTCGCGGAGCTGCTGCTCGGTAACCACGTTCGGGGCGCCGCACATAAGATCCTGGGCAGATGCGCTCATGGGGAAGGCTATAACTTCCCTTATGTTCTCTTCTTTCCTTAAAAGCATGATCATGCGGTCTACACCCGGCGCCATGCCTGCGTGGGGAGGAGCGCCGAACTTGAATGCGTTGTACAGCGCGCCAAACCTTTCCTTTAAATCATCTTCGCTGTAGCCCGCTATCTCAAACGCCTTTACCATAATGTCAAGGTCGTGGTTGCGCACCGCGCCTGAAGAGAGCTCTACACCGTTGCACACTATGTCGTACTGGTAAGCAAGAATGTCTAACGGGTTTTTGCCGTTTAACGCTTCAAGCCCGCCCTGCGGCATAGAAAACGGGTTGTGCGTAAATACAGTTGCACCCGTGTCTTCATCAATCTCGTACATAGGGAAGTCGTTTATAAAACAGAAACGATAAGCATCCCTTTCTATAAGGTCAAGCCTTACGGCAAGCTCCTGCCTGATTTTACCTGCAAGCACGGGTGCCTTTTGGGCGTCGTCTGCAATAAAGAATATCGTGTCGCCGTATTCTAACCCGGCAAGCCTGATAAGTTCATCTTTTAAATCATCAGGTATAAACTTATCTATGGGTCCTTTAAAGGTAAGATCTTCCGCAACTTCCAGATAGCCCAATCCGCCCATTCCTATTGAAAGGGCATACTGCAAAAGCTTTTCGTGGAAGCCCTTAGACATATCTGCATGCACCTTTACCGCCCTTACCGTCCTGTTCTGGAAGGGCTTAAACGTGCACTTGTTAAAAAAGTCAGAAAGGTCTATTATTTTTAAAGGGTTGCGTAAATCGGGCTTATCGGTGCCGTATTCAAGCATAGCCTGCTTATAAGGTATTACGGGGAAGGGCAGGCTTGTAACTTTGCTGCCTTCGGGGGCAAACTTTATAAATGTGTCGTAAAGCACCTTTTCGCCCACGGCAAATACGTCTTCCTGAGTGGCAAAAGCCATCTCAAAATCAAGCTGGTAAAATTCACCGGGGGAGCGGTCTGCACGGGCGTCTTCATCGCGGAAGCAGGGTGCAATCTGGTAGTATTTATCTATACCGCCCACCATTAAAAGCTGCTTATACTGCTGCGGTGCCTGCGGAAGGGCGTAAAATTTACCCTTGTACCTGCGGGAAGGCACGATATAATCTCTTGCGCCTTCGGGGGAAGACGCGCACAGAATGGGCGTCTGTACTTCTAAAAAGCCCATTTCTGCCATCTCTTGCCGCAGGAAAGATATTACCTGCGAGCGGAAAATAATATTATCTTTAACCTTGCGGTTACGCATGTCTAAATAGCGGTATTTAAGGCGCAGATCTTCCCTTGTCTCTTTAGAAGTCATAATCTCGAAAGGAAGCTGTTCGCGCACCTTGCCCAGTATCCGTACGGCTTTACAGTCAAGCTCTATCGTGCCCGTGGGAATTTTGGGGTTGTAAGTTTCTTCGTCCCTGCTTTCTATAACGCCGCTTACCGAAATACAGTCTTCTTTATTGATCCCCGTTAAAAGGCTGGTATCGTGCATTACCACCTGCATTACGCAGTAGTAGTCGCGCAGGTCAATAAACGAAACGCCGCCGTGGTCTCGGATATTTTCTACCCAACCGCACAAGGTAACGCTTTTACCTATATCCTGTTCGGTGAGTTTGTCTGCCGTTGTGGTGCGATAAATTTCTGACATAATTTTATTCTCCTATGCGGGCAATAAAATAACCGCCCGCCTAAAATAGAATTTTAGGACGAACGGTAATGTCCGTGGTGCCACCTAAATTATTGCTTTACAGCAATCACTTTAAAGATTCCTTTTACTAAATCTCTGCCCTTTACGCGGGCTTACGGCTTACCCTACTTGTTACCTTTCGGGCAGCGGCTCGTGAGTGTTATTCGCTTACATTCATTCCGCAGGGCTTTCACCATCCCCCGCTCGCTGAAGGCGATAAAGCAAGCTACTTCTCTCAGTCATAGCTTTTATGTATTATGTAGTTAATTATAATACAGTTTGCGCCGTTTGTCAATTTATTTTAGTGTAATAAATTTTAATACATAGTATTAGTAAAAAATATCAGTCTTTGCAAGGAATCGCATTATAGCCGTCCTTATAAGGGAAAGCAAGGGGTGGTAATGTACTACCCTGACAAGGAACACAAATACGTTGTTCCGCTCTTGGCTCCTTCTCCGTCGGCTGACCATGTATGTCATTGCGAGCGTAGTGTAACGTAAGCGTGGCAATCTCGCCCGAACGGGCGGCAGTAGACAAATTCCGCCTTCAGATATCGTTTCTACCGCATTATAATAAGGTGTGTTATTATTTAAAAATAAACTTTATTATTTTTAAACACCGCTTCTGCCGCCTTGCCTGCTGGTCGCCAGTCCTGGCGAGATTGCCACGCGGTAGAACCCGCTCGCAATGACATATAGTGTTTGGTCGTTTATAATAATGTTACATACCCGTTATACTATAATAAATAAAATATTATATGCAACATGCTGTTATAAGTTTTATTTGTAAATTGTTTGTATAATGTTACAAAAAGTATTGACATTATGCGGCATTACATATTATAATAAAAATAATAAAAAGTTGGGAGGATGAAATTATGTTTTGCAAAAATTGCGGGCAGGAAATAGACGATAAAGCTGTTATGTGCCCCCACTGCGGCGCTGCCACAGATGTTGCTGCTACTGCAGCACCTGCAGCTAACCCCAATGCGAAAAAGAGATCGACAGGCGTCGCTCTTGCAGCTAAAGTATTTATCATAATCGGTATGGTATTCGGCTGCTGGATGATACTGCCCCTTATCTTCGGCGGCATTGCTTTAAGCCAGATGGGTAAAGGCAAGCCTTCGGTAGGCATCGGTGTTTGCGTTCTGCTGTTTTGTAACCTTATCGGCGGCATACTGCTTCTTTGCTCAGACGAAAGCAACTACGTTTATTGATTTTAAGGGTAAAGATTTATGTACTGCATTAATTGCGGAAAAGAGATTGACGACAAAGCTGTAGTATGCCCGCACTGCGGGGTACCTACAAGCAACTACAACGCACCGCAGCAAAATCAGCCAAAGACTGAACAAAGCAACAAAGCTCTTGTTACCGTAGCAAAGGTATTGATAATACTTTCTATAATTGCGGCTGCAATGGCTGCGGCAGTATTGCTCTTTTTTGTTACATTTTTCATAGCGGGAGCAATTACTTCAGCCGGTCTTGAAGCAAGTGCATACGATGCCGAGTATGCTATAGGTTTCGGCGCAGGGGCGGTAATATGCGGCATTATGATGCTGTTCACAATACCGTCGTTTGTATTTGCAGCGCTTGCACTTAAAAAGATTAAGGCGAAAGAAAAACCTTCTGTAGCTTTAAGCGTCTGTGTGCTGATATTTACCAACATAATTGCAGGGATATTGTTTTTCTGCACCGATGAAAAAGATTACTTATAATGTGAAAATTTACACCCCCGCCGCTCACCGTCGGGGTTGTTTTTTGGGTGGGGAATTTTGTTTTTGAACCTTCCCCTCATCCGTCCGCTATGCGGACACCTTCCCCCGCAGGGGGAAGGCAAGATGTGGCAATGTGCTCCCCTACCCCACAGGGGACGGCAAGATGTGGCAATGTGCTTGGCTCCTTTCGCCATCGGCTGACCAAGCAGGTCATTGCGAGCGTAGTGTAACGTAAGCGTGGCAATCTCGCCCGAACGGGCGGCAGTAGCGTAATTCCATCTTCGGATATCATTCTACCTCATTATAATAAAGTGTGTTATTATTTAAGAATAAACGTTATTATTTTTAAACATCGCTTCTGCCGCCCTGCCTGCTGGTCGCCAGTCCTGGCGAGATTGCCACGGGGTAGAGACCCCTCGCAATGACGTAAAGGCTACTGCCGTTTATAATAATGTTGTCGTTATTATCCCCTCATCCGTCCGCTATGCGGACACCTTCCCCCGCAGGGGGAAGGCAAGATGTGGTAATGCGCTCCCCTACCCCACAAGGACGGCAAAGGGATATTGCACCCATTACAAATTCAGAAACAACGTTGTCCCGCTCTTGGCTACATTCAGATACTTTAAAAACTTTATTTAAACACATTGACTAAATTAAAATGTTATTATATAATATATAAAATGTTATTATATAATATATATGCAGTAAATTTAAAGGAGAAATTTATATGTACTGTAAAAACTGTGGTAAGGAACTTGACGACAAGGCGGTATTCTGCCCCAACTGCGGGGTGGCTACCGATAACTACAACTTTGCAAATACAAACACCTGTATGCCGCAAAGCAACCAGACAAATATACTTGCCATTGTGGGGTTTATACTCTCTTTTGTGGTGGCTGTAGCGGGTTTGGTGTGCTCCATAATAGGTTACAGAAACGCACCGCAATACGGCGGCAACGGCAAGAGCCTTGCGCTGGCAGGCATAATTATAAGCATTGTAGAATTGGTATTGGTTCTTTTTATAGTGCTTTACTTTATGTTTTTTATAATATTTTTAGTCGGTACAGTTTAAAAATTTTTAAGGAGAAAAAATTATGTACTGTAAAAATTGCGGACACGAACTTGACGACAGGGCTGTGGTATGCCCGCACTGCGGCGTGCCCGTTTACGATAATTTTAACACTAACGGTTATACTCCTTACCAGGAAAAACAAAAAGAGAAGGTTTATAACGTACTTGCAATAATCGGCTTTGTATTTTCTATACTCGGTTTCGGCTCAATAATTATGGGCGCTGCCGGGCTGGTCTGCTCCATAATAGGCTACAGGCAGGCTGCAAAATTGGGCGGAAAAGGCAAGGGTTTAGCCTTAGCGGGAATTATAATAAGCGCTATAGCTATAGCCGTAGGCGTTATAGAAATTGTTATAGAGATATTGTCTTCTGTCGGTCTGTATAACGGCGGCTACAATTATTACTACGATTATTATTGATTCATTTTATATTTTAAAAGCTTACGGTTTTGCCGTAAGCTTTTTTTGGTTGGCTGGTTAATAAGGTAGACAAGTATTCTTGGCTTCCCCTTTTATTAAACACTGATTAATTCGGCTTTTCTTTTTCTTGGCTTCCCCCTAGGGGGAAGCTGGCGGCAGTAGCCGACTGATGAGGGGATAATTTGGTTGTTTTACCATGTTTTTATTGAAATAAGGTGGAAAATATCCCCTCATCCGTCCCTACGGGACACCTTCCCCCATAGAAGGGGAAGGCAAGATTTTGTAATGTTGAATTAATCATCGATTACTTTTATGGGACGGCAAGATGTGATAATGTGCTCACCTACCCCACAGGGACGGCAAGGGGTGTGGCATTGCTCCCATATCCAACAGGGAAGGCAATAGGTGGTGTCATTGCATCTGACTGACAATTTGCCATTAATTTAAGCATATTACGGTGGCAATCAATCAATGCCCTTGTCTTTGCGGATTTGCTTTACTACCTTTTCGTAGCCGTTGCCGGTGGGTTTGTAGTACACTCTGTTCTTTAATTTATCGGGCAGGTACTGCTGCTTTACCCAGCCGCCGTAATCGTGCGGATACTTGTATTTACCCGACTGAGCCTTAGTCTCTTTATCGCCGAAGGTGTTATCCTTTAAATACGGCGGTACGCCGTCGTCATCCCTTACTTCCCTTGCGTCCTTTACGGCGGCATGGTACGCCATACATGCGGCGTTACTCTTTGGCGCTTCACAGACGTATACTATTGCGTTTGAAAGGGGAATAAGCCCTTCCGGGTAGCCGATTTTTTCAAATGCGTACATTGCCGAAGTGGCAACCACCAGCGCCTGCGGATCTGCCATACCTACGTCTTCGGAAGAGTGCACAACCAGCCGCCTTGCAACTATCATGGGATCGCAGCCGCCTTCTATAAGGCGCATGGCGTAGTACAGCGCCGCGTTGGAATCGCTGCCGCGGAGTGATTTACAAAAAGCCGAAAGATAATCGTAAAAGGCGTCTTCGTTATAAGACAAAGCCTTTTGCTGTATAGACTGCTCTGCGTCGGCAAGCGTAACCTTAATCGTTCCGTCTGCCTGCGGCGGGGTGGTGAGCACGGCAAGCTCTAACGCATTGTACGCTGTGCGAAGGTCTCCCCCGGCAGTGCGGGCGATATGTTCTATAGCGTCGCCGTCTACAACGGCATTATATGCACCCAGCCCCTTACGTTTATCTTTAAGCGCTTTGAGCATTGCCACCGTAATATCCTGCTGCGAAAGGTGTTTGAACTCAAACACGCGGCACCTTGAAACTATAGCGGGCGTCATTGAAGCATAGGGGTTTTCGGTAGTGGAACCGATAAAAATTATAGTACCCTGCTCTATTGCGGGGAGCAGACTGTCTGACTGCGTTTTGTTGAAGCGGTGGCACTCGTCAAGCATAAGGTATGTACGCTTGCCGAACATCTTTAAATTATTTTTAGCTTCTTCTACCGCCTTTTTAACGTCGGCAACGCCCGCCTGCACCGCGTTTAACTTAATGAACTCGCCGTGCGTGGTAGAAGCTATTATATTGGCAAGCGTGGTTTTACCCGTACCCGGGGGGCCCCAGAAGATACAGCTGCCCAGCCTGTCAAGGGAGATAGCCCTGCGCAGAAGGGAGCCTTCTGCCACTATGTGGCTCTGCCCGATAAATTCGTTCAAGTTGTTTGCGCGCATGCGCTCGGCAAGCGGTTTTGCCTTTTCTTCGTTGCCGTTTAAATCAAATAAATCCATTATAGTATGGGGTTAATCCTTTAAAAGTTCTTTAATTTCCTGCATGTGGGCTACGGTAATTTCGTACCCTTCGTTATAAGCTTTATCAAGATTTTTTACTGCGTACTGGTTCATACCCTTCATTTCGGGTTCAAGCATAAGGTCGCAGGGGTAATCGGGCGCGCTGCGCTGGTTTGCGGTATTCTGCACGTCTACAATTTCAAACACCCTTGTAAGTTTAGCCACAAGGTTGGGTACCTTTTCTACAGGCTCAGCAACGTACTTTATTGCGTCTATTGCAAGCACGACGTCGGCGCCAAGCGCCTTTGTCTCTCTTACGGGAACACGGCAAAGCACACCGCCGTCTACCAGCAGTTTATCTTCATACGGAACGGGGCGGAACACCGCGGGTATGCTTGCCGAAGCCTGCACCGCCGTTGCCACGCTCCCCTTATCCAATATGACAAGCTTGCCCGAATAAAGGTCTACCGCCGTACAGGTAAAGGGCATTTTAAGGTCAGAAAACTGCGTATTGCCGATATACTGCAAAAACAGCTTTTGCAGCTTTTTGCTGCGCAGGATAGACAGCCTTGTGTAGGGGGCAACGTCTACGTCTAACAGGTCGGTAAGTTTTAAACTAAGCATAACGTCGCGTATGGTATCTACCGGTATACCGCAGGCATAACAGCCGCCCACCACCGCGCCCATAGAAGTGCCCGATATGCAGTATGGCGAAATGCCTTCTTCTTCAAGAGCCTTTAAAACGCCTATGTGGCAGACGCCGCGCGCGCCGCCGCCGCCAAGGGCAAGACCTAATTTTTTGCTCATATTTATCACCTTAAAGCAATATAATTTTATGTATGTCTGATAAGTGTGTGCGCCGCATTAAGTATGGACTTCTGGCAATAAGTTTATCCGCATTTGCTGCTGCGCTTGTAATTTTTCCCGAAAGGTATACCGCCGTCTGCTTAAACGGCTTAAAAATGTGGGCTGTATGCGTGCTGCCCTGTTTATTCCCGTTTATGGTTATATGCGCACTGTTTACCAATACGGGTATTGCGGTAAAAGCCGCACTGCCGCTTAAAAAAGTTACGGGAATATTTAAACTGCCTTACGCCGCTGCACCGTGCTTTTTAATGAGCGCCATGTCGGGCTACCCCGCAGGCAGCCGCACGGTGGGTGAATTTTACAACGCAAACGCGGTTACGCAGAGCGGCGCAAAAAAGCTGGCTTGCCTTTGTTCCACCACAGGTCCGCTGTTTGCCATAGGCACGGTGGGCGCCGCCATGTTCGGCAGCAGCCTTAGCGGGCTGAAACTTTTTACAGCGCATATAATTGCTGTGGTTACCGTGGGCGTGGTATATTCTTTGTTTACGCCCAAAGAAACAAGTTCCGCCGTTAAACCTTCTTTTAAAAAAGACGCCCTTCGCGAAAGCTTTTACGGCGCGGTAAGCGCAAGCCTTACGGCGGGGGCGTTTATCGTATTTTTTTATACTGCATCTGCCTTTGTAAGCGATACGGATATTCTTTACCCGCTTGAAAAACTTTTGAGCCTTTTTGCGGGTGAAGACGTTGCCGCCGCCGTGTGCAACGGCATTATAGAGATGACGGGCGGCTGTGCAGCGCTTGCAAATACAAACAGCGTATTTGCTCTGCCGTTTGCGGGCTTTTTGGTTACCTTTGGCGGAGCGTGCGTATTGCTGCAGCAGCTTTGTTACCTTACCCCTGCGGGCGTAAAGCCGCTTACCTTTATTTTACTGAAGTTTTTACAGGGCGTTTTGTGTTTTTGTTTACTGCTGGTCATGGGGTGATAAGGTTTACGTTATTATCCCCTCATCCGTCAACTTCGTTGACACCTGTCTCAACCGCGGTAAGGACAACCGCTGTTTCGGGCACCGTTTGCGCCTTGCACTATGCGCAAACTCATCTCACCGCCATAAACAGCGCATAAGTGCTGTTTAAAGATATGGCGGCTCGTCCCATAAAAGGGGAAGGCAAGGGTGGGTGCATTGCGCTTTTACGGTTGGAGATCTCTCCACTTCTGTCGAGATGACAGCTCTTAAGAGCTGTACAGCCCCACAGGGCTGTCATTTCGATCTCTGCTACGGTAAATTATTATATCAATAACACCCTAAAATGCGGAAAGAGTTGGTTTTGCTCTTTAAATCTTGCAGTGCCTTTTGCACGTTGGGCAAAGAGTAGTCGGCTTCAAGCTCTATAAAAAATCTGTACTCCCCCACCCTGTCTTTTATCGGGCGGGATTCTATCTCTGCCATGTTCAGCCCGTAGCTGTAAATTACCTGCAAAAGGTTCAACAGTCCGCCTGGTACGTTGGGGCAGGTCATGGATATGAACACCCTTTGGCAGCGGAAGTCCTGCGGGATACTCCCCTTAATTATCTTTAAAAAGTGGGTGTAGTTATTCTTTTCGTCTGATATGCAGCAAGAAGACATATCAAGGCCTTGTTTGCTGCACTGGACGCCTGCTATTGCGGCGTCTTCTTCTGTTTTTACCAAAGAGAGAGCGCCCGAAGTGGAATCGGTTGCCACCGTAGTAGCATACGGGTAGTTTTGCGATATAAACGCAGCACACTGGTCAAGAGCCTGCGTGTGGGAATATATACGCTTTATTTTTGACTTATCTGCCCCCTTAAGGGTAAAGAGCCTGTGGTCTATTTTTACCGTATGCTGGCACACCGCGCAAAGCTCGCTGTGCATCTGCAAAAGGTCTATATTCTGCCGCACCGCACCGTTTATTGTGTTTTCTATAGGCAGCACCGCGGCAGACGTTTCGCCGCCAAGCAGAGCGTTTACCACAAGGTGAAAGCTGCCGTACGGCACAAGCTCTGCATCGGGGCACATATGCTGTGCCGCTATCTGGCAATAGCTGCCTTCAGGACCCAGATATCCTACTTTATTATCTGCACCGCTCATCTTATAATTTCCCCGGGAAAATTAAACTTTATCTGCAATATCCAAAAGCAGCCTTTCGGTATCTTCCCACCCAAGGCAGGGGTCGGTTATAGATTTACCGTAAATGACGTCGTCTGCCTGGTTGCCTTCTTCTATAAAGCTTTCTATCATAAGGCCCTTTACAATGCCCTTAAAGTCTTTATCGTAATTTCTGTTCTGCATAACTTCTTCGCAGATACGAATCTGCTGTTTGAACTTTTTACCGCTGTTAGAGTGGTTTGCGTCTATTATGATTGCGGGGTTGGCAAGACCGGACTTTTTGTAGCCTTCTAAAAGCTGCATTACAAATTCGTAGTGGAAGTTGGGTATGTCGTTGCCGTAGTTATCTACCGCACCGCGGAGTATTGCGTGCGCAAGGGGGTTGCCGTCAGTCTTCACCTGCCAGCCGTTTAACTTGAACGTCTGCCCGCTCTGCGCCGCATAGATGGAATTTAACAGCGCCATAATGCTGCCGCTCATGGGATTCTTTACGCCCGTAGCTACGTCTACGCCGCTGGCTACCAATCTATGAAGCTGGTTTTCACAGCTTCTTGCGCCCACTGCTATGTAAGAGAGTAAATCTTCTACATACCCGATATTGGCAGGGTATAGCATTTCGTCTGCGGCGGTAAGCCCGCTTGCTTCCATAGCGGCAACGTTAAGCTCCCTTATGGTTATAATACCCTTTAAAATATCTACGCCCTTTGTAGGGTCGGGCTGAGAGAACATACCCTTGTACCCCACGCCCTTTGTGCGGGGTTTGTTGGTGTATATACGGGGTATTAATACAAGCTTGTCCTGCACCTTTAAATTGAGCTTGCCGAGCCGCTCTACATAGTCCAGCACAGGCGCCTTTTCGTGCGCCGAGCAGGGACCGACTATAACCAGCATTTTATCGCTTTTGCCCGTTATTACGTCGGTAATCAAAGCGTCGCGCTCTGCTTTTACAGCTTTAAGGCTGTCGGGTACGGGGAATAAATTTTTTATATCCTCGGGATCGGGGATCTTTACTTGTCTTTCAAACATTTTTGCCCTCCAATAGTTTTTTCATATCGTCTGCAATTTCTTGCGGAATGTAAGCGGAATAATCTTTACCGAACTTTACCGAATTTTTTACCAGGGTAGAACTTACCTGCAAAATATCCTGCGGGGCGGGAATATAAACTTCCACCAGCTCTGGCATCAGCTTTTTGCTTGCAAAGTAGTCTGCATTTTCGTACTCAAAGTCTACCGTGTTGCGCACGCCGCGCACGTAAAACACGGTGTCTTCCTGCTTTAACAGGTCTACCGCCGCGCCGTAAAAGGATATTACCTTTACCCTGCCGCCTTCGCCGAACAGCTTTTTAAGAAGGTATACCCTTTCTTCCACCGTTAAAAACGGGGTTTTGGCGGTGTTTACCATAACGGCGACAACCACTTCGTCAAAAATTTTAAGGCAGGTTTCTACTACCGCTCTGTGCCCCTGTGTAGGGGGATCGAACGTACCTGCAAATACACATTTTTTCATAGTATTTTGATGGTTTATTGCTTATACTCTTTTATCTTATTACTTGCCGTCCCTGTAAGGACGAGCCGCCATTTCTTTAAACAGCACTAATGCGCTGTTTATGGCGGCGAGATGAGCAAGCACATATGCAAGTGCTTGCGGTGCCCGCGTGAGCGATAGCGCTACTTTGCGCACCTTATTTTAAAAGGTTTCAGATAAATGTGCGCAAAAGCGGCTGATGACCTTACAGCCGCTGAGACGGGGGACCGCTTGCGGT
>JAJQDC010000007.1 GCA_021202395.1 Clostridia bacterium
AGCGTGGCAATCTCGCCAGAGCGTAGCGGCTGGCGCCCGAATAGCATTTCCGCCCGTTCAATGCTTTTTACCGCATTATAGCCGTCCTTATAAAGACGGCGAGATGCGGTAAATTTTCAGCACAAAAAAAGGGAGCGGTGGGCTCCCCTTTTTAAGGTTGTAATAAAAATTGTTACAAGATTTTATTTAGTTGAATTGTATTACGTTACAACGGTAAAAGCACCGCAATTACAACAGGCATTTACCATATTAATAACAGATGTTTTACCTTACATACAACAAGTATTTAACTTACACACAACAGGCAAATCGCCGTGTTGCAACCGACAAATAATCAGTTAAAATACCTTTTTAAAAGGCCTGCAAAGCCTGCGCCGTGGCGGGCTTCATCTTTAGCCATTTCGTGAACGGTGTCGTGGATGGCGTCGTAGCCGAGCTGCTTTGCTCGCTTAGCTATTGCAAGCTTGCCTTCGCAGGCGCCTGCTTCGGCAGCGGCACGAAGTTCAAGATTTTTCTTGGTGGAATCGGTTACTACTTCGCCAAGAAGTTCTGCAAACTTTGCTGCGTGTTCAGCTTCTTCGTAAGCGTAGCGCTTGAACGCTTCTGCAACTTCGGGGTAGCCCTCCCTTTCGGCAACCCTTGCCATAGCAAGGTACATACCTACTTCGGTGCACTCACCCGTAAAGTGGGCACGAAGGCCTTCCATAACTTCTTTATCTTCTACCACGCCGTCGCCTACGTGATGTTCGCAGGCAAACTTAGCCTGCTCTTCTACGGGGGCAAAAGTCTTAGCTTTGCATACGGGGCAAACTTCTACGTCGTCGGCTACAATTTCGCCGCACACTGTACATCTTTTCATAATTTAAAACTCCTTTTACGTTTTTATTGATAATCAATCTTAATAAGATTATAGCATAGTTAAAATACTCTGTCAATAGTTTTACAAAAATTTTTCTTGTAAAATTTGTAAAAATTGTGTGTAACTTTTGGCAAACAGGGTTGCGCCTGCCGCTTTAAGCTGGCTCTGCGAGCGGTAGCCCCACAAGACGGAGATACACTTTATGCCTGCCGCCGCTGCCGTTTGCACGTCCGTTTCGCCGTCGCCCACAAAAATTGTCTGTTCTGCGGTTACGCCAAGGGACTGCATTACATGCAGCGTTGCGCCCGCATCGGGCTTTAACGCAAAGCCTCCTCCGCCGCCGATTACCATATCTAAGCCGTAGGCACCCAGATGCTTGCTGCAGACGTTTTTTGTTGCAGCGGAAGGTTTATTTGTTACTACGGCAAACTTTACGCCCAAAGACTTGAGCTTTAATAAAACGGTATCTTCATCGGGATAAAGCGTAGTTAAATCGTTGCTGCACTCGGCGAACAGACGGCTGTAAAATTCGTATACAAGATTGGTAATGGGTTTATGTTCGGGCGGAACGGCGGCTTCCACCAATTTTTTTGCGCCGTTGCCAACCATACTTATGGTATCTTGCAGACTGACCTGCGGAAGGTAAAAATGGGCAAGACTTTCGTTAAGCACCTTGTGGATGTCTTTTGAAGTATTTAAAAGCGTTCCGTCAAGGTCAAAGATAATAAGTTTAAGCATATTTAACCTATTTTGTTTTTTTTGTGGGGGGGGGTGTAATTACGTCGTCCCGCTCTTGGCTCCCTTATTTTTATGCTATTCGGCTGACCAAGTACGTCATTGCGAGCGCAGCGTGGCAATATCTGCGCCATATAATCAGCAAACCCTTCCACCGCAAGCGGTCCCCCTTCCCTTACAGGGACGGCTATAAACAAGGTGTGCAGGGTGTCGCTTCGCTCGCGCGCCAGAGCGTAGCGGCTGGCGCCCGAAAAGCATTTCCGACGATTCAATACTTTTTTACCGCATTATAATTAAACGTTATTATTTTTAAACATCGTTTCTGCCGCCCAACCTGCTGGTCGCCAGTCCTGGCGGGATTGCCACGCGGTAGAGTCCGCTCGCAATGACGTATAGGCTACTGTCGTTTACTCTCTCTTGCCTTCCCCTTCTATGGGGGAAGGTGTCCCGTAGGGACGGATGAGGGGATAATCTGCCTTTTCTTATTCTTCTGCCATTCGGCTTACCAAGCACGTCATTCTTAGGCTACTGTCGTTTACAGTAAGGTTAATGTTATATAGCAAACAACGTCGCACCCTACATCTTATCGGGAACGCCGATGCCGAGCAGCGTCAGCGCATTTGTAAGCGTCTGCAGCGTTGCGGCGGTAAGCGCCAGACGGAAATCTTTTTTACCGCCTTCGGCAGTTAATATCTTGCAGTCAAAGTAAAATTTATTGAACTTTTGCGCAAGGTCTACGGCATAGCGCGCCACGTAACTCGGCTCGTAATTTTTTGCCGCATCCTGCACAGCCGAACGGAACAGAGCAAGCTGTTTTACCACTTCCGCTTCCTGCGGGGTAATATCTTCTGCCGTGTAGCAGGAAGGCACCCCGCCCTTATCTATTACCGATTTGGCACGTGCGCAGGTGTACTGCACATACACGCTTGTTTCCCCTTCAAAGCTCAACACCTTGTCGTAAGAGAATACTATATCCTTTATTTTATTGTTATACAGCGCACCGAAGATAACCGCGCCGACGCCGACCTTTTCGGCAACGTCTTCCTTGTTTTCAAGGTCGGGGTTCTTTTCTTCTATTATTTTACCGGCTTTTTCTACACATTTATTTATTACATCTTCAAGCCATACTACCTTGCCTTTGCGGGTAGACATTGCTCCGTCTTCCAAAGATACCATGCCATATGCCACGTGCACCATATCTTTTGCCCAGGGCTTGCCCATTAGCTCTAACACCTTAAAAATCTGCCTGAAATGCAGATTCTGCTGGTAGGCTACCACATAAAGGCACTTGTAAAAATCGTAAGTATCTTTGCGGTACTGCGCCGCGGCAAGGTCGCGTGTGGCGTACAGCGACGCACCGTCTGAACGGAGTATCAGGCAGGGCGGCATGCCATACGGTTCAAGGTCCACTATCTGCGCACCTTCGCTCTCTTTAAGCAGCCCCTTCTGCTTTAATTCGTCTATAACAGGCTGCATTTTGTCGGAATAAAAGCGTTCGCCGTTGTAGCTGTCAAACGTTACGTTCAGCTTTTTGTAAATACCGTTTACGTAATCTAACGTAAGCTCTTTAAACCAGTCAAACAGCTCGTTGGCGTCTTTATCGCCGCTTTCTATAAGGCGGAAATACTCCCTTGCTTCCTGCTCCATCACTTCATCTGCTTCAGAATTGAAGCGGACATATAGCTCGTTTATCGCATGTATGCCCCCCTGTTGCACAGCCTTTTTATCGCCCCAGTGCTTGTATGCACATATGAGCTTGCCGAACTGCGTGCCGTAATCGCCAAGGTGGTTGATGCCCACAACGTTATAGCCGCAGAACTTATATATCTTGTAAAGCGCACCGCCTATGGCCGTAGTGGATAAATGCCCTATATGGAAGGGTTTTGCTATATTTACCGAAGAGTAGTCTATGCAGACAGTCTTGCCCGCCCCTTCGCTGCAGGAGCCGTAAGCGGCGCCTTCCGAAAGGACGTCGTTTAAAACTTCTTTGGCAAGGTAGGCTTTGTTTACCGTAAAGTTCACGTAGCCGTTTACCGCCTGCACGCCGCTTATAACGCCGTCGGGCGCAAAGCCTGCGGCAAGATCCTGCGCAATAACAACGGGGATTTTGCGGAGCACCTTTGCAAACTTAAAACAGGGCAGTGCGTAGTCGCCCATATCGGCGGCAGGGGGTACCGCTATCGCCGAATAAATATCATCGTAAGAAACGCCGTCTGCCTTGAGCCTTCCGGCAATATACTTTTTATAATCCATAAATAAACCTCGTCTGTAAAAATAATTTTAACATAACGCTTAAAATTTAGCAACTTAACCCGTAAAGCGTTTTGATAATTTTTTAAAATAGTATATAATATAATAAATTTCCGTAAAGGACGTGGTTTTATGAAATTAGGTGTAGTAGGTTTGCCCAACGTCGGTAAATCTACGCTGTTCAACGCAATAACCCACGCGGGGGCAGAAGCGGCAAATTATCCCTTTTGCACGATAGAGCCCAACGTTGGCGTTGTTGCCGTACCCGACGAAAGGCTGGCAAAGCTTGCCGCCTTGTACGACAGCAAGAAAGTTACCCCCGCCGTGGTAGAATTTGTAGACATAGCCGGCCTTGTTAAGGGTGCCGCACAGGGCGAAGGTCTGGGCAATAAATTTTTGTCGCACATACGCGAATGCGACGCAATAGTGCACGTGGTGCGCTGTTTTGAAGACAGCAACATTACCCACGTAAGCGACAAAATAGAGCCTGCCGACGACATTGCCACCATTAACTTAGAGCTTATACTCGCCGATATAGAGGCTGTTCAGAAGCGGGAAGACCGCATAAGGAACGCAGCCCGCGGCGGTGCCAATAAGGAAGCCGCAGCCGAATACGAGCTATTGGAACGGCTTGACAAGTTTTTAAGTGAAGAAAAGCCCGCAAGGCTGTTCACCTGCTCTAAAGAAGAAAAACCGCTTGTAGACAGCCTGTTCCTGCTTACCGCAAAGCCCGTTATTTATGCGGCTAACATATCTGAAATGGATATGGGCAAAGCCGAAGACGACATACCTAACGTGGTAAAGGTTAAAAACATTGCAAAAAAAGAAGGTAGCGAAGTGCTTGTCATCTGCGCCAAGACAGAAGAAGAACTTTCTTTGATGAGCGAAGAAGACAGCAAGATGTTTCTTGAAGAACTCGGGCTGGAAGAAAGCGGTCTTAACAGGCTTATAAAAAAGAGTTACAGCCTTTTGGGACTTATTTCTTACCTTACCGCAGGCGAAAAAGAGACAAGGGCATGGACCATTACCGAAGGCACAAAGGCACCCCAGGCGGCGGGCAAAATACACAGCGACTTTGAAAAAGGTTTTATCCGCGCCGAAGTGGTAGACTGGCAGACGCTGTTAGACTGCGGCGGTCTTACCGGTGCAAGAGAAAAGGGCAAGGTCCGTTCAGAAGGCAAAGACTATGTAATCAAAGACGGCGACGTAGTGCTGTTCAGATTCAATGTATAAAAAAATAAAAAAATAAATTTTAAAGAGAGAATTATATTATGCCAAAACTTAAGCAAAGTACCCAGGTTGATTCAAAGATCTTCACCGAAAGGCTGCAGGCACTTGCTGCCGAAAGCGGACTTTCACAGCGTAAATTATCGGTAAAGGCCGACCTTAACCCCACCATCGTGGGCAACGCGCTGCACGGCACCGTGCCCAGCATGCGCTCCATTATAAAACTTGCCGATACGCTTAACTGCTCGCTGCCCTACATAATAGGCGAAAGCGACATAAGGTTTTACCAGCCTGCAAAAATCCCCACCACCTTCCACAAAAGGCTTGTTGAACTTACTGCCGAAAAGAACGTAAAATATTCTGACGTAAGCAAAGATATGCCCTTTGCTCACAACGCCGTTTATGAATGGCTGCGCACCGAAACCATACCTTCGCTCTGCTATATGAAAAAACTGGCAGAATACTTTGGCGTGTCGCTCGACTACATAACGGGCAGGACAGACGTAAGAAACTAATAAAAGGTTAAGCGGCGGGGCACACCCGCCGCTTTATTTAAATTACTATGGTAAAGACAGATTACGACGCAACATACTTTAACCCCAAAGACGTGCTTGAATGCGGGCAGATATTCCGCTTTGTGCCGTTCGGGCAGGGATATAAGGTGTTTACCGCAGATAAAGCCTGCTACGTTTACACAAACGGGGTTAAAACGGTAACAGAGTGCGAAGACGGCGATTACTTTTATAACTTTTTTGATTTGGGGCGGGACTATGCCGCAATCAACAAAAAGGCAAAGGAATATAACGTACCCCTTTTGACAAGGGGGAGCGAGCTTGGCAGGGGCTTAAGGCTGCTCAACCAGAACGCTGAAGAGATGATATATTCCTTTATAATTTCGCAGAACAACAATATACCCAGGATAAAAGGCATTATAGAGCGGTTATGTTCTGCGCTCGGCGAAGAGCGGGAATTTATGGGGGAAAAGTACTACGCCTTCCCTACGAGTGAAAAACTTGCGCAGATGCCTGCAGAATTTTATAAGGGCATCGGCGCGGGCTACAGGGACAACTACCTTGCAGAAACGTCAAGAAAAATTGCCGCCGAAGGCATACGGGAACTGTATACCCTTGGCAGTGCCGAACTTAAAAAGAAGCTTACGGCATATACAGGTATAGGATCCAAAGTTGCCGACTGCATCTCCCTTTTCGGTTTTGGCAAAAGGGAATGCTTCCCCGTAGACACGTGGATAGAAAAGCTTTACCGCGACGACTTTGGCGGTACGCTTAAAGACAGAAACAAAATAAACTTATATTTTTGCGGCTTGTTCGGTGAATACGCAGGCTATATGCAGCAGTATCTATTTTACGCCAAGCGGGAAAATATGTAGCGCATAATGTATTTTATAGGTAAAAAACAGATAAACTAACGGTATGCCCGATTACTTTACCTACCTTATTGCCGCCGAAGAAATTTACAGGCAGATAAGCACGGACGGAAAAAATTTAATAACGAATAAAGACCTGTACCTTTTGGGCGCGCAGGGCGCAGACGTATTCTTTTTTTACGGACTGAGCTACAAAAACAATCTGGGCAGGCAGCTGCACCGGATGGACGCCGCTAACCTGTTTGAAGAACTGTGCCACGGCAACCAGTCTTATGCGGCGGGCTGGGCTGCGCACTATGCTCTTGACTGCAGCGTGCACCCGTTTGTGTACCGCTTTCAGGAAGCGAACAAGGGCAGGTTTACGCACATACGTTACGAGCGCGACCTTGGGCTTTACGTAAGCCGCAAAACGGGCGAAAGACGGCGCATACTGCCGCGCGAACGGGTGCTGGCATGCACGCTGCCCGTATGCGACAGCATAAGAAAAATTGCCCCGCAGGTTACCGCGGCAGGCACTGCAAACTGCCTTAAACGGCACTTTGCCTACACTAAAAATCTTTTTAAAAATAAAAATCAGGAATTTGCGTTAAACGGCAACTACGCCGAAGCGTTTGCCGCATACGGGCGCGGCGTGGAACTCGGCGTAAAAACGGTAGAAAGCGTGCTTAGCGGCGATATAGATAAAGAGCTGTTTGGCAAAAGTTTTCTTGAACATTAAAATTGCACCACATATATGCGGCAATTATTGCATAAAAATTAGACAGCCCCAAAGGGCTGTTTTTTGTTTAGCCGCTGTTTAAATTTATTTCAGCCGTCAACATTACTTTTTAAAAATATATAACTCAATTATTTTTGCGGCAAACACTGTTTGACAAACATTAATTACGGTTATATAATTTATGTGAGCCAATGCCGCAAAGGCATAAAATATTTAATGTATCAGGAGATAGCTAATGGATTTAAAGTACGAACGTAAAAATGTTTACAAAATTTCTGACAAAGACCAGCTTGAAAAGATTTACGCCTTTTCTGAAGACTACAAGAAATTTTTAGACAGTTCCAAGACAGAGCGCGACGCTTCGCATACGGCAAAAAAACTTGCCGAAGAAAACGGGTTTACACCCTTCTCCTTTTCGGAAAAACTTAAAAAAGGGGACAAACGCTACTTTATAAACAGGGATAAAAACATATTCCTTATAAGGGTTGGCGAAAAGGACATTGCAACCGACGGCATACGCATAATGGTTGCCCACGTAGATTCACCCCGCCTTGACTTAAAACCCAACCCGATGTACGAAGAAAGCGGCATCTGCTACTTAAAGACGCACTACTATGGCGGAATTAAAAAGTACCAGTGGACGGCTATTCCCCTTGCGCTGCACGGCGTGGTTATGCTTAAGGGCGGCAAAAAGGTAGACGTCTGCATAGGTGAAGACGACAGCGACCCGGTATTTTACATAACCGACCTTTTGCCCCACCTTGCAGGCGAACAGATGAAAAAATCTGCCGACAAGATTATAGAAGGCGAAAGCCTTAACGCCATAATAGGCGGCTTGCCCGAAGACGACGAAGAAGATAAAGAGAGTGTTAAAACGGCAATATTAAAACTTTTAAACGGTAAATACGGCCTTACCGAAGCAGACCTTTTATGCTCTGAACTGTGCCTTGTACCCGCAGGCAAAGCCCGCGACGTGGGGCTTGACAGGGCGCTTATATCTGCATACGGGCACGACGATAAGGTGTGTGCTTACCCCGAAATGAGAGCGATATTCGATTATGATTCCCCCCACACCGTAATTGCTATTTTTGCCGATAAAGAAGAAGTAGGCAGCGACGGCACTACGGGCATGCAGAGCAAAGTCATAAACGACGTGATAGACACAATAGCTTACTCCTTTGGTGCCAACCCCATAGAAGTAAGGTATAACTCTAAATGTATATCGGCGGAC
This sequence comes from Clostridia bacterium, assembly GCA_021202395.1. Lineage (GTDB taxonomy): Bacteria > Bacillota > Clostridia > Christensenellales > Borkfalkiaceae > Coproplasma. Next base: position 8,405 of record JAJQDC010000007.1, read on the forward strand.
GTAACGGCGGGATACGACCCCTCTTACTCTTCGGTATTTGACAAGCGCAATTCCACTTACGTATCCTGTGGTGCAGCCGTACAAAAATATACCGGCGCAAGGGGCAAGAGCTCTACAAACGACGCACCTGCCGAATATATCGGCTGGATAAGGGATATATTTGACGATTACGGCGCAATATGGCAGACCGGCGAGCTTGGCGCGATAGACGCCGGCGGCGGCGGCACGGTTGCAAAGCATGTTGCCAACCTGGGGATAGATACCATAGACGTAGGCGTACCAGTTCTTTCTATGCACGCCCCTTACGAAATTATATCCAAGGCAGACGTATACAGCATGTATCTTTGCTGCCTTGCCTTCTGCAAGTAATTAAGTAAATACGCATTTACGGCGGCTGTTCCAGCCGCCGTATATTTTTTGTTAATAACGTCAACCTTATAATAAGGTTAACATTAGCTATTCTAATCCAAGATCTCCCAAGAAAGTCCGATATTTATGCCGTTTGTCCATAATCCATCGCCGCCATATGAATATTGCGGATAATTTGGATCATCTTCTGCTTTTATAATGTAAAATGAGTGTATGCCGACGTTACCGCTGTCGCCGGTATCCTTTGCATACCAAATGAATGCCATACGGTATATATCTTCGCTGGTGGTAACATCATAAGACATAGTATACCACTTTTTCTCAATTCCGCTGTCTTTATCACGTCCGCTTCCGTGAAGCTGAGGGAAATAAGATACATAATCGCCGTCATAATAATTTAAAAGCTCGTCTAAATCATTGTCAAACGTCGCTGTATCTGCAACTATATTCTGAGAAAAAAGAGATTTTATTCCATCGTAGTCATTGTTATCAAGGCATTGTACAAAAGATTCAAACTTATTGTCGGCATCTTTATCATCTGACTCTTCAAATAATAAATCGCAACCTGCGGCTGAAAACATCATTATACTTAATAACGTTGTAAAAATTATTGTAATTATCTTCTTCATGAGTAAAATTTCACCACATAAATTCCATTCTTATAGCCATGTTTAATTTGCTCAATTTGATTTTACCATAACTTTATATTAAATTCAACAGTTTAAACGGAATTTATATATTTTTATATATAAATAAACGGGGTGGAATATACCCTTATTTGCCCGTTGGGCACCTTTTCCCCCCTAGGGAAGGCAAGAAATAAGGTTGACGTTATTATCCCCTCATCCGCCCGATGGGCACCTGTCTCAGCGGCTGTAAGGGCATCAGCCGCTTTTGCGCAATTATTATCTGAAACTTTTAAAAATAAGGTGCGCAAAGTGTCGCTACGCTCGCGCGGGCACCGCAAACGCTTTACAATATGCGTTTGCTCATCTCGCCGCCATAAACAGCGCATAAGTGCTGTTTAAAGAAATGGCAGCTCGTCCCGTAAAAGGGGAAGGCAAGGTAGGGCTGTCATTGCGAGTCTCATAGCGGCGTGGCAATCGTTGCAAATTACCGTACCACTTTTATACGATTCTTCGCTTCGCTCTGAATGACAGGTAAACAAATACGTCGTCCCACTCTTGTTCTATCGGCTGACAAAGTACGTCATTGCGATCGTAGCGTGGCAATCTCGCCAGAGCGTAGCGGCTGGCGCCCGAAAAGCAATTCCGACGATTCAATGCTTTCTACCGCATTATAAAAGAATGTTATTATCTTTAAACATCAAAAACCTTGTCGTATATACCGCAGTTTACAAATCCGTTATACAGTTCGTCCTGCGTAAGCTCTGCGCCGCTTTCAAGGCGGAGCACTACATACTTTTTATCGTCTAACAGCGTTACCGCCTTGCGGTAAGTAATATCTGGTGAAACCATTATATACTTTATCTCTAACCCCCTTTTTAACATCTCTTTAGATGCAAAATTTATTTTTACCGCCTGCTGCGGTTTTTCTGCCGCCGAAAAGAGCAGGAACACGGCAAACACTATACAGCTTAAATTAAAGCCGATAAAGGCGCACAGTGCGCACAGGGCAGCAGCAAATACCACAGCAGAAATGCGCAGAGCGATCTCTGCCGCCTTTGGCGAAAATAATCTTGCCAGCACGCAGCGGGCAGCCCTGCCGCCGTCTAACGGGCTGGCGGGTAAAAGGTTTATTACAAGCATTGCGGCGTTTGCCTGCATAAGTGTATCGGTATAAGCGTACGTTACGGGGAAGAACCACCACAGCCCGCCCACGGCAAGGCAGATTGCAAAGTTTACGGCTGGGCCTGCAAGAGCTAAACGCAACTCGTCTGCGGCGGATATGCCTTCTATATTGCAGACGGCAGCCGCACCGTACGGCATAAGCTTAACCCTGCTGCAGCAGTAGCCCATTTTGCGTGCACAAAAAATATGGCCGCACTCGTGCAGGAGCGCGGTCAGCGTACAGATTAAAAATACCGGCAGCCCGCCAAATACCGCGCTGAGTATTCCTGCGGCGGCAAACAGCGGATGGATAGTTAACTTCAAGGGTTCCAGACGGGCACGGTGCCGCTGAGCGTATAGCAGTTTAACAGCTCGCCGCCGTTGTACATAGACACGCTTACTTCGCCGCTGCCGTCGGTATAACCCACGGGAATGTTGCCCTTGACGCTGTCCCCTTGGGCGTAATATACCGTTGTAAGCCCCGTTATTACACTGGTAAAAGCCGATGTGTGCGAAACGATTACAGTATAATACCCCGTACTGTCCTGCGTTACGGCAGACACCGTTCCGTCGCAAACGGGGTAAACGGAACATTCACCTGTAAACGTAATCACCCCTTCTGCACTTACGGCAACTTCGGTATCGGCAAGGTCAGAAACCACCGAAGCAAGTTCAAAATCTGAATAAGCCTCTTCGGATACGCTTTGGGAAGACAGCGACTGTATAAAGGTGTTAATCGCACTGCCCGACATAAATACGTTGGTAAGGAATATGCCTACGGCAAGCAGGCACGCCGCCACGATTTCTGCTACCAGAATTTTACCCGACCTGTCGGCAAGCGTTGCGGCAAACGCCTTTTTGCCTTCTTGCGGCGGCACGGTAAGGTCTTCTGCATAGACGTAATCACCCATACGCTCGTTTACGCTGTCTACCACCTGCTCTTTAAGTTCGTCATCTTCTTTTACATTCTTACGTTTGAAAAGATTTTTCTTTTTTACTACGCTTACGGTGCTGACGGGCACTTCCAGCATCTGGGCGTATTCAATCTCCTGATTCATAAATATCAGCCTCCGCATAGGTTTTAATCTAATTTATGCTGATATAAAGGCTGGTAGAACGGGCAAAGAATTAAAAAAATTGTCGGAATAAAGAATATAGTGAATAACTGTTAAAAACAAAAACGTTCGTTTTTATAGCTTGACAAAACAAAAACTTTATTATATAATAATTAGTGCAACGTGATGTTGCTGCAACAAGAGATTATATACCTTGGCGGTTAGCCTTCTTAGGGGGAATTTGATGATATACATCAAAATTCTACATAAGGAGGAAACAGCATATGACAACTTCTGATTTATTAGAATTAGCCACAGTGCTTGAGCAGTTAGA
>JAJQDC010000014.1 GCA_021202395.1 Clostridia bacterium
GGGTTATATAACCTTTAATTGTAATTTTCTTTTTTCTTATTCTCTTTTCCATAATACTTTTAAATTTATATCAAGCAAACTGCAAGAACCACCAAAACTACAGCAAGAATAATCAAGGGAAAAATTATCAGTAGCTTTTGTGAAATGGAGATGCGCTTTTTTATTACCGCATTTTCTTCTTCGGTAACCACGCCTGCCGCAAAACTTTCTACTCCCTTTATATTAATTACCTTGCCTTCCGGCAGTACTTCAATTATCAAATTATCTGACAAAATATTTTTATAGTAAACGGTAATCTTCTTCTGTTTTACCCGCTCGTCTTTCCAGTCGTCGAAAGAGCCGAGCAGTCCGCACAGCAGATTAAATACAGCCAATACCCACCAGAATTTACTTAAGAAAATATTCCGCTCTATTAAAAGCAGTTCGCCTTCTTCCGCAAGAGCAATATTATCCCTTTTACCGACTTTTTTATTATTGTAATAGCAATCGTATCGCAAGCCGTAAGGTTTTTTGTAATTTAAATCAACTGTCATATTATAAACCGCTATTAGTAACCAATGATTAATTCGGTATTTCTTTTTTCTTGGCTTCCCCCTACGGGGGAAGCTGGCGGCGGTAGCCGACTGTGTGAGCGCAGCGAAATTCTGCGCACCGCATTATAAATTGTTCTATAATATGGCGCAGATGAGGGGATAATTTGGTTGTTTTACAATATTTTTATTAAAATAAGGTAGAAAATGTCCCCTCATCCGTCCCTACGGGACACCTGTCTCAACAGCGGTAAGGGCAACCGCTGTTTCGGGCACCGTTTGCACCTTACACTATGCGCAAACTCATCTCGCCGCCATAAACAGCGCTTAAGTGCTGTTTAAAGAAATGGCGGCTCGTCCCAAAAAGGGGAAGGCAAGATTTTGTAATGTTGAATTAATCATCGATTACTATTAATTGACACATACATTATAGCATATATTACAAATTAATTCAATAGATTGACACTATTATTTTTACACACCGTATATTACGTAAATTTACAACAAAAAAAATCGGGTGCAAGCACCCGATTTTTTATTGCTGTAATTAAATCAGTTTGTAATGAAGAAGGTAAGAAGGAACAGCACTGCTATTACCCACGTGAATACCTTTACTTCCTTTATCTTGCCGGTGAACACTTTGATGAGCACGTAAGATATAAGGCCTGCCGCAATACCGTAAGAAATACTGTACGTAAGGGGCATTATTGCTATGGTAAGGAATGCGGGAACGGCAACAGAAGGATCCGTCCAGTCTACCTTAGTAACGCATGTCATCATAAGTACGCCTACATAAATAAGCGCTATTGCCGTAGCTTCATTGGGGATGAGCTGTGCTATGGGGCTTAAGAACATTGCTACTAAAAAGCAAAGAGCCGTAACCATTGCGGTAAAGCCCGTCTTGCCGCCGGCACCCGTACCTGAAGAAGACTCTACAAACGTAGTAACCGTAGAAGTACCGCAGATAGCGCCCGTGCAGGTTGCTATAGCGTCGCACAGCATAGCCTTGTTCATGTTGGGAACTTCACCGTTTTTATCTAACAGGTTGCCGCGTGCGCAAGCGCCGTAGAGCGTACCCATTGTATCGAACATATCTACCATGCAGAAGGCAAGCGCGGTTGTTATAAACAAAAGTATAAGCGTACCTGCGTTGTTGCCTTCTATTGCAAGGTAATCGCTAAAGTTAAAGCCGCTGGCAAATACCTGGCCAACCGACATTGTGCCCCAGTCGCTGAATGCGGTGAAGGGGTTAGACATTTCAAAACTTTCAAATAAAGCAACGCATGTGGCGTCGTTCCACGCACAGCCCAAACCCATAAGAGCATAGTACAATACGGCTGCGCCGAGCATAGTCCACAAAAGACCGCCCTTTACGTTCTTCTTTGCAAGCACCGCTGCCACCACCACGCCTACCGCACAGATAGCTATGGGTATTACCGTGCCGTAAGTAGCGCTGTCTAAAAAGTTCATAGAAGCAAGCGTAACGCCCGTAGAAGAATCGGGTATTACTATACCTGCATTCTGCAAACCTAAAAAGGCGATAAACAGACCGATACCTGCAGGTATTACAGCCTTTACCGCGTCGGGTACGGCTGCAAAAAGCTGTTTGCGCAGTCCCGTTGCCGTAAGCACTATAAATATAACGCCGTCTAAAAGCACGAACACAAGTGCGTTTGCATACGAGATTCCGGCAATGCCGCATACCGTATAAACGAAATATGCGTTAAGCCCCATACCGCTTGCCTGCGCAAGGGGCAGTTTTGCGAGTAGCCCCATAAGCACGGTGCCTACCACTGCAGAAATTGCAGTTGCGATGTAAACCGCACCGTAAGACACACCGTCAAGTATGGAAAACATATTAGCGTTTACCATAAGGATATAAACCATTGCCATAAAGGTTGTTAAACCTGCGATGATTTCTATCCTGAATTTAGAGCCTGAACGGGTGATGCCGAAATACCTGTCTACTTTGGCAAGTATGCCGTTACCCTGCGGTTCTGCGGGAGCAGGTTCTTCGGGAACGGTCTCTGCGGAATCGGCGGTTACTTCAATCTCTTCTTCCATAAGTAAATCTCCTGAAAAAATATTTTTGCCTTTCACAAAGGCTTAATAACATTTTAACACGGTTTTCATATTATTTCAAACAAATTACCACGGTAAAAGCGTACAAATATATTTTCACCAGACAGTAGTTTGCTGCAAAAAAAATAGCCGCCGCTGAAATTGCGGCAGCCGTCAGTTATTTATAATCTTTTAATCTTTGCCCGTTAAACTGTTATTTTTCAATCTAACAAAGAAAAAAAGTAATCTGCTTTATCAAGCCGTTTTTTTATTACAGAAATTGCTTCTTCTGATTTATCTATTCCTATCCACTTGCGTCCCAATTTTTCCGCTGCAACCAAAGTTGTTCCGCTTCCTGCAAAACAGTCCATTACTATGCTGTCTGCATTGGAAGACTGCATTACAATTCTCTTGAGCAAATCTTCATTTTTTTGAGTAGGAAATTCAGGGTTCTGGGGATCTTTAAATTCCCATACGTCCTGCATTTTTTTACCTTTATGATCTGCTACATACTTTTTTATTCTTGGATTGCCAGTAGCAGACCATTCAATCAACCCCTGGCTGTCAAGTTCGTCAAACTTATCGGGATTAGTCCGCCAATGCCTGCCCTTGGGCGGCAGCATACCGCGCCACATTCTGCCGGTAGGGCCATCTGCTGTTTCACCCGGCGCATGCAAAGGTATTGTAGTATAATAACCGCGTTCGTCTTTCTTTTTGTAAAGCCTTTCCGTTTCTTCTTTGCTTAAAGGTTCAGCAATTTCATTCCATATATTTTTATTCGCATATTTTGCATAGAACAAAATCAAGTCTTTTTCGTTGCCGTAAGCAGTTCTTGCAAAATTTTTGGGGTTAGATTTAATTCTTGTTATATCATTTTTAAAGTTACTGCGGCCAAAAACTTCGTCCAAAATTATTTTGCAATAATGCCCCATTTTTGTATCTATATGAAAATAAAAACTCCCTTTTTCAGAGAGCAGTTTATGAATTAGTATTACCCTTTCACGTATAAACTCTAAATATTCATCAAAACCGAATTTATCGCAATAGGCAACAGTGCCCGCTTTAGGTTTACTTACCGCACATTTGCGGGTATCATCCACAACGAAATCTTGTGAAGTATTAAACGGCGGGTCTATATAAACCAAATCTATCTTGCCTTCTAAACCTTCTTTCAGCAAAAGGCTCAACCCGTCAAAATTTTCCCCCTGCAACAGAACAGAACTGCCGGTGAAATTACAATTATATTCGCATTGCTTTGCCTTATTAACAATTTCTTCAATGCTCTTTTTATTACTATAACTTAATTCCACCATTTTCTCCTATAAAGAATATAAAAACTCCCTTAATACCAATGCAGATAAAATCGTTAACTTGTCGTCCTTTAAATAACCGAACATTTTGCCGCCGTTCTTTATGTACACAACGCCGTCAAGTATTGCTATTTTTATCACCTCGTGCTTACACGTAGCCGAAGTCTTGCTCGTTAAGGTGCTTAAAGCGTCTTCCAGCTGGTCATTCTGATGGCCGCCGAAATCGGTCAAAAATTTTGCTTCCCCTATTACGAACTTATTATTGAATTTAGCAATAAAATCTAACCCCTTTGACGTACGTGTATACCCTAAGTGCTTTATTGCAAAATCTTTCATCTTTTCGTCTGACGCAAGATAAATTGCATTTTCTGCACCATTTAAAAATTCTTCTTCATCTTCACTTATTTTGCAGCCAAGTACGCCTGATTTTAACCAGTTCTTGAACATCGGACCCATTTGCCTGTTAGTTTCTTTAGGTTCCGTACATTTATCTATTATTGCGCTGAACCCCATAGAATAAAGGTTGCCCGCTATTCTGTTTATGGTATTAGGGTTCCTTTCTATAGCCGAACTATCCCTTCTTAAATAAGGCACGTAACTGTCTTTTATAGGAAAGAGTTCAAGTTTTAACAACTCTTTTACAAGCTCTTTATTATTCCTTTCGTTAAAGCTCTTTTCAATCGACTCTGCCGAACCGTCAGGTAAACTTCTTCTTAAATTGGGAGAAATAGGGTAAACCCTATAAAGCTCATCCAAATAGTTTCTTTGGTTAGCAAACTCTACGCTTAGCTCTGTCCAATAATTCATATTATCCTGCCATTTAAAAAATTTACTTTTCGTAAACGGAACGCTTTAAAATGCCTACGTAGGGCAGGTTGCGGTACCTTTCGGCATAGTCAAGCCCGTAGCCAATAACAAACTCGTCTTCTATCTCAAAGCCGACGTAGTCGGCGGCGATGTCTGCCGTGCGGCGGGATGCTTTATCTAACAGAGCACAGATTTTTACCGACTTTGCACCCCTTTGCAGCAAAAGGTTTTTAAGGGCGTAAAGCGTGTTGCCCGAATCTATGATATCTTCTACTATAAGAACAGACCTTCCCCTTACGTCGGCGTCGGAATCTTTTACTATTTTTACCCTGCCGGAAGACACAGCGTTTTCCCCGTAAGAAGAAACTGACATAAAGTCTGCCTGTACGGGCATACCTACCGCCCTTAAAAGGTCGCTGTAAAACACAAAGCTGCCCTTAAGCACCGCAATAAACAGCGGATATGTATCCTTATAATCTTGCGTAATGCTTTCGGCAAGCTGTGCCACCCGCTCTTTAAGCTGGTCTGCGGAAAGTAAAACCCTTTCAACGTCGTTTTCTGTATACATAATTATTCTCTCTTAAGTAAAAATTTTCAGCGGCAGGGCGAAGAGCGCCCTGCCGCCGCATTGTATTTTTTAGTTCAGTTCGCCGTTGCCGCCCACGGTAAACGCATAGACATCCCTGTCTTCGGGGAAGATGGGTCCTGTGATTACGGGAAGGTTAAGGGGTGCAACGTAAGCCGAAGCCGTAAGGTTGGTTACAGCCGCACGAAGGTAAGGGAATAAAATCTTTGTTCCCTCTACAATGAATTCCCTTTCGTCGTCAGATCCGGCAACTATATCTTCCACTTCAAACGTGCCCACAAGCGTTACGTTTACGTCAAAAGGTTTGGGCTGGTCTTCGGTGCTTTCTACCTTAAGAGATAGTGCTATAAACACAAGCTTGTCGTTGCCGTTTATCTTGCGCACCTGGCGCGAGAACTGGGGCTTTATATCAAGCTTGGTGTTGGGTTCAAGCCTTACCCTGTTGTGCTTAAAAGAAAGTTCTTCTGCATTAATGCCTTTAAAGTTGTATTTCATAATTATAAATCTCCCTTACTTTTATTTTGAAGTACAGTTATATTTAAACCTTAAAATAACTACGTAAAACAATTTTACCACATTTTATTTAAAAGGTAAACTTTTTAATTGCAACCTTTTATTATTTTTTATTGCGTTAAACTTTTTTTTATTATATAATGTGGCGGTGGAAAAGATTAATCTTGATATAATAAGGGACATACTGCTTTCCTGCGAAAAGCCTTCGCGCTATACGGGCGGCGAATACGGTATGCCCGAAATAAAGGAAAGCGGCATAAACTTTTGTATGTGCTTCCCCGATTTGTACGAAGTCGGCATGAGCAACCTTGGCATAAAAATTGTAGCCAAGTCGTTTACCGACCGCGGATACTGCGCCGACTTCTGCTTTGCCCCCGCACAGGACTTCGGGCAAAAGATAAAATCGGCGGGCGTGCCGCTTTACTCGCTTGCATTAAAGGCGCCGTTAAGGGAATTTGACATGGTGGGCTTTTCTTTGCAGTACGAACTGTGCTACACAAACGTACTGTACATGCTTGACCTTGCGGGCATACCGCTGCGCCGCAAAGACAGAAAGGGCAAGAACTATCCCCTTATAATAGCAGGCGGTCCGTGCGCCGCCAACCCCGAGCCGCTTGCCGATTTTATAGACGTATTTTTTATAGGCGACGGCGAAACGTGCGACGTGGACGCGGCAGAAATTTATAAAAAGCACGGCGGCGCCACCAAGGAATTTTACGAAGAAATATCCCGTATAGACGGCGTTTACTGCCCCTGCCTTACCGAAGTTGAGTATGCCGAAGACGGCAAAATAGCAGGCTTTACGGGCGTAACAAAGGTAAAAAGGGCGCTAATAACCGACCTTGACGGGGCGACCTTCCCCGAACAGATTGCCGTGCCCAACTGCGAAAGCGTGCACGACAGGGCGGTTATAGAAGTCATGCGCGGCTGTTACCGCGGCTGCCGCTTTTGCCAGGCGGGGTTCATCTACCGCCCCGTAAGAAAGCGCAGTATAGCCACCCTTACCGGGCAGGCGCAGAACCTTATAAAAAACACGGGCTACGACGAAGTAAGCTTAAACTCACTTTCTACAGGCGACTACGGCAAACTTAAAGAGCTTTTGCACAGCCTTAAAGGGGAGCTGCCGCCAGAAGTTACGCTGGCATTGCCGTCTTTGCGGGTAGACAGCTTTGAAGGGGAATTTGCGCAGGAAGCAAGAAGGATATCCCTTACCTTCGCACCAGAAGCGGGCACGCAGCGGCTGCGCGACGTTATTAACAAAGACATCACCGAGGAAGAGATTTTAACTGCGGCAGAAAGCGCGTTCAACGCGGGATATACCGCGGTAAAGCTGTATTTTATGCTCGGGCTGCCCACCGAAACAGACGACGATTTAAGGGGCATTGCATCGCTTTGCGAAAAGATACAAAAGCTTTACCTTAAAAATAAAAGACCAAGGCAGCTGCGTATATCCGTTTCGGTAGCAACGTTTATACCCAAACCGTTTACCCCCTTCCAGTGGGAGCGGCAGGCGAACGAAGAAGAAGTTTTACAAAAGCAGGAACTATTAAAAAGCGTGCTGCCAAGGGGCGTAAAGTTCAGCTGGAACAGCTACTACCCCTCCCTATTGGAAGCGGCTTTTGCGCGCGGCGACAGGCGGCTTGGCGCGGTGATAGAAAGCGCCTATAAAAACGGCTGTATATTTGACGGATGGGACAGCTACTTTTCATGCGAAAAATGGCAAAAAGCCTTTGATGATTGCGGCATATCCCCCTACGAATACTCCCGCGGGCGGGGCGAAGACGAAGTCCTGCCCTGGGATTTTATAGATATGTACATAGATAAAAAGTTCCTTTTGTCAGAGCGCAAAAAGGCGTATGCCGGTACGGTTACGGGCAGCTGCATGCAGAGCTGCAAAGGGTGCGGCATACAGAAGTACTGCCCCGCCGCAAAGGGGGTTATATGATAGCCTTTAAATACACAAAAACCGACGGTGCGGAATACCTTTCCCACCTGGATCTTCTGCGGCACATAGACAGAACTTTCCGCAGGGCGGGCATACAGGTAAAATACAGCGAAGGGTTTAACAAGCACGCCCGTATATTTATGGGCAACCCGCTTGCCCTTGGCGTAAAAAGCGTAGCCGAGTTCTGCACCGTAGACTGCATTTTCAGCGGCGACTTCAGGCAGGTTTTTAACGCTTACAGCCCGCAGGGCGTAAAGTGCCTTGCCTGGCGGCAGGTAGAAAAGAACGCTGAATATGCCGAAAATATTACCGCCTGCACCTACACGGCAAGGGGATTGAACGCCTTTGACGAAAACGAAGTGCTTTTAAAAGACGGCATAATAATAACCGACCTGCGCGGGCGAAGCGTGGATATCCGCCCCAGGATATACGGCTTAAATCGGCAGGGCGGCGATACTGTATTTACCCTTGGCTACGGAACAAGCAACCTGCGCCCCGACCTGTTTTGCACCTTTTTGCAGAGCATTTACGGCGGCAGGGTAACGGAAATAATAAAGACTGACAGCATTGGCAGCAATACTTTTTGACGGGCAAGTAAATTTTTTAAAGGAAAAATTATGTCTAAAAAAACGCTGTATTTTGACAATATACTGGACTATACCATTGCCGCCGCCACAGAAAACGGCAGGCTTGCGGCGTGCGACGCCGAAAAGGAAGACGGCTCGGTTAAACAGGGCAACATATACAGGGGCGTAATAACCGCCGTACAGAGCGGCATGCAGGCTGCGTTTGTAGACTGCGGGCTGGAAAGAAACTGCTTTTTGCCTGCCGACGACGTATCCCCCTGCTGCCCCAAGGACTACAGAGCCGAACGGCTGCAGTTTAAAGAAGGCGACGAAGTTGTTGTGCAGGTAGTAAAACCGCCCGCAGGCAAAAAGGGTGCAAAAGTTACCACCCGCCTTTCGTTTGCGGGTAAATCAGTGATATACCTGCCCGAAACGGACTTTGTGGGCGTGTCGCATAAGATTACCGACAGCGAGTTAAAACAGAGCCTTGTTAAAGAAGCAGCCCGAGCAAAGCGCCAGGGGGAAGGAATTGTAATACGTTCCGCCGCCCCCTTCAGCACCTACGGCGATATAGTAGCCGAATTGAACTACCTGCGCAAGCTGTACGAAAAGGCGCTTAATAATAAAAAACGGGGGCTGATATATGCCGATTACAGCCTTCCGCTGCGCGTTCTGCGCGACAACGATATAAAAAATATAAGCGAGATTATAATCGGCAGCGAAAAGATTTTTAACGAAATAAAAGACATATTGCCGCTTATGCCCGATTCCGAAAAAATAAACGTACAGCTGTACGCAGGCGGGCGGGACATGCTTGACGAATACGGGGTGTTAAAGCAGATTATTGCGGCGGTATCGCCCAGGGTAGAGATAGAAGGCGGCGCCAACCTTGTTATAGAGCGCACCGAAGCGCTTACCGTAATAGACGTGAACACCGGCGGCTTTACGGGCGGAGACAACCTTGAAGAGACCGTTTACCAGACCAACCTTGCTGCCGCAAGAGAGATTGCAAGGCAGGTAAAACTGCGCAATATCGGCGGCATAGTTGTGGTTGATTTTATAGATATGAAGCAGGACCGCCACAGGCAGTCGCTTGCATACGAGCTGAATAAAGCGCTGCAAAAGGACAGCGCCCAGTGCAAAGTATTGCCGATGTCTGACTTCGGGCTTATAGAATTTACCCGCAGGCGTACGGGTAAAGGTATCGGCGAAAAACTTACCATGCCCTGCTCTCGCTGCGGCGGCAAGGGATATGTTCCTTCGGGCGACGCAGTGCTTATTGCCATACGAGCAGAAGTGCTGCGGCTGCTTAGCGGCGGAGCGCCGTGCGTAGAAGTTGTAGCCGACTGCGAAACGGCAGAACGGGCATCTGCAAGCGAAAGCCTTTCGCGCAGCCTGCGGGAAAGGTTCCCTTCCGCCACCGTAACGGTTACGGCAGACGCCGCCCTTGCGGCAGGGGAGTTTACCTGCAGAGCGGCAAAGCACAGCCACACTACCGCCAACACTAAAATTATTTACTGATATTACATAAAAAAATCGGGCACCGCCCGATTTTTTATTGTGTTGCAGCAATATAGCTCACCTGCAAGACTAAGTAAGAAAAGTCAGGAATATCCCCTCATCAGTCCCTACGGGACAGCTTCCCCCATAGAAGGGGAAGCCAAGGTGTGTTGGTGTCATTGCGAGCCGTAGGCGTGGCAATCGTAGCACAATTACCGTATCACTTTTATACGATTTTTCGCATTTCTCTGAATGACGGGCTGTTCAGTCGTTTATAATAAGGTTATTTTATTACCGCCGCATTATCAAAGGTAAGCTTTAAGATTTTCTTCAAAGCCTTCTTCTAAAGAAATAAGCTCGTCTAAAAGGTCTTTTACTTCCTGGTTGGTTATTTCGCCGCCGTCGGTGCGGCTGGTTTTAAGGGCGGTTATACCCGTAACGGTACCCCTTATCATAAGTTCGGCTATATGCTGGTCTGAATTATCTGCCGCCGTATTCATTTTTATAGCCGACCACATCATAGCCTTTTTCATGGGGTTGGGTTCTTTTACTTCTGAGTTTAATTTTTTAGCGAGCTCTGCCGCTTTACCGCAGATGCGTTCGTACTCTTCGTGTTCACGCATAATCTCGCACTTTACCGCACCGTCTTCGGTCTGCGGCAGTATATCAGAAATAGACTGAAGGGCGAGATGGGCATTGCGGTAAATTTCTGCAAGTATCTCTTCCCCGCTCTTTTTTTGTTCTGTAGTTTCCATTGACGCCTCCTTTCTGTTAAGTATGCGCCATTTAATGCGGGTTATACCTTACCCATTGGGGAAGGCAAGGTACGTAACGTTCTTCCGTACCCCACAGGGACGGCAAAGGAATATACAATAATATAAAAAGTATACGTTTACAATCAAAATTCCACCATAAATTTGCTTGACTTTGATAATATTATATGTTAAATTATATGCTGAGCCGCTCGGGACAGGCACCTAAGAGCTAAATTTTAAGCCGCCTGCGCTGTATGGCGTATAGTCCGGCGAGACTGGTTAGAGGAGGTAAATTTTAACAATGTACGCAATTTTTGAAAATGGAAGCAAGCAGTACAGAGTAAGCGAAGGCGACGTATTAAAGGTTGAAAAACTTAATGCCGCTGTGGGCGATACCGTTGAATTCCCCGTTATTATGATAGCAGACGAAAAGGGTATTGCCGTAGGCGCAGAAGTAGAAAACCAGAAAGTAGTTGCTACCGTTGTGGCACAAGGCAAGGCTAAAAAGATTATTGTATTCAAGTACAAATCTAAGAAGAATGAGCGCAAAAAGCAGGGGCACAGACAGCCTTATACCGAAATTAAGGTAACTTCTGTAGGCGCAGCCAAAGCCGCAAAAACCAAAAAAGCTAAAGCAGAAACAGCTGAAGCTAAGGCAGAATAATTAAAGGAGGCAAAAGATTTTATGTTACTTTTTACTTTATTCGCCCACAAAAAAGGTACCGGTTCATCACACAACGGCAGGGACAGCGAATCTAAAAGATTGGGCGTAAAGCGCTCTGACGGCCAGTTCGTGCTTGCAGGCAACATTCTTGTAAGGCAACGCGGCACCAAGTTCAAGCCCGGCAACAACGTTGGCATCGGCAAAGACGATACGCTTTTTGCTTTGATAGACGGCACTGTTAAGTTTGAAAGAGTGGGCAAAGACGGCAAACAAGTTTCCGTTTATGCACAGGAAAAGGCAGCTGAATAATTACAACATTTGTATTTATTATTACCAATTAAATTGTAAAGCCTGCACGCAGCACCGTGCGGGCTTTATTTTTGCCGTAAATATATAAAAGTTTTACAGACGGATATTTTTGTGTTAAAAATAATTACTATAGTTAAATATTTAACTTACTATATTTTAAATGCTTGTGGTATATATCAT
>JAJQDC010000024.1 GCA_021202395.1 Clostridia bacterium
TATGGTTCAAAACCCTTCCCCCACTTCGTGGTCCCCCTTCCCTTACAGGGACGGCGAGAATAAGGTATACGTTATTATCCCCTCATCCGTCGGCTACGCCGCCACCTTCCCCCGCAGGGGGAAGGCAAGGTATGGTGCGTTGCTCTCCTACCCCACAGGAGAGCTGTACAGCCAATTTACTTCGTCTTTTTCTTTTTATGGTGCCTTACAAGCAAGAATACAAGCACGGCGACGGCAACGCATACTGCGTCGGCTATCAATGCCCAGATCAACGCCTTTTTTGACGCTTCGTTTATCCTTTGAGACGATGTAGTGGGGTTTAAATCTTCACAGAGCCTGAACGTAAGCTCACCCTGCGGCAGCCCGTCTGTTGTTGCGGTATACACAAACCCTTCCTGCGCGGTGCCGCTCTGCGTAAAATCAAGCGAACTCTTTACAAGATAATAGGGCGTGTTTATCGTAACAGCCAGTGTGCCGAAGTCTGCCCACGTAGCCGCAGGCGACAGGTAATAGGTATATTCATACAGCGTAGGGTCGTAGTTGGTAAACAAATCAGGGTACAGCGGCGCAGTAACGGTATTTACCGTGTAACCGCCCGCAGGCACTTCTATATAATAGTCGTACCAATAGATTAACCACTCTTCTATATCTTCTATATCGCTTTCGGAAAAATAGGTGTAAAGTCCGTAAGCATAAAAATCATTTAAATAATCGAGACTGAGATTGTACCAGTCGCTTTCGGCATATTTGCCCGTAAACGGGTTAAAACTCTGGATATACTCTGCAAAGGTGATAGTTTCTTCCGCCGTAAACGTTGCAGTAGTGCTGCTGTCTTCGTCAAGGTAGTTGCCGTAGCCGTTCGTATTTGCTCGCCACGGCACGCTGTAAGCATATAAATCTTGCGGTACGCCGCCTGCAAAGTAAATGGTAAATTCGTCCGTGCCCGAGTGCCGCAAAGTAATTTCCCCTGTAGCGGTATCATCGTTGTAGTACCATGTGTTATTGCAAATTACCCTTATATTGTCGTCCTGCGTGTAGCTTATATACGTGTACGGGCTCATAGACGTGTTCGTAAATTCAGGCACGGTAAAAGTTACCGCGGTGAGAACTGTGTCTTCGGTAAAGTAATCGTCTTCCTTTTTATAATCGTAGAGCAATGCGCCGTCCGTTTCAAACTCAAAATCATCGCCATAATGTTCGTGAAAAGTAAAGCGCAGTTCCGCACCTGCATCGCTGCCGTTTACCGTTGCGCCGAATTTATCTGTAGAAAAACCGCTATCGTAATAGTAATCGGGTATTGTTCCAAAGGGGAACACCAGCCGCGCGGTGATGTCTTCCGAAGTGGGGTTATAAAAGTTGTACTCCGCCGTTACGTAAGTGTCGGAATCCGCATTAAAGCTGGTTATATTGAAAGTTAAATTTTCGCTCTCCACTTCCAGCGGGCAGTCATACAAAGGGTAAACTCCTTGGATGGTCGTACCCGTCCACCACGTAGCCGCAGAGTTGGCGCTTACGCTTTGCGGGCTTTGTGTTAGACCACACACGACGGAAGCTGCAAGCATAACTGCCGCAACCGCACACACCGCCATATTTTTTGATTTGATAGCTTTCATAAGAATTTTCTCCTTGTACGAATTATACCATACGATTTACCATATGTAAATATTTATAAAAAATTTTTATGAGAAAATTTGAGTTAGCAAGCATGTCATTGCGAGCGTAACGTGGCAATGATATATAGGCTACTGGCGTTTATAATAAGGTATACGTTATTATCCCCTCATTCGCCCGTTGGGCACCTTCCCCCATAAAAGGGGAAGGCAAGGTGTGTAGCGTTGCTCCACTACCACCACAGGAAAGGCAAGGTGTGGTGCTCTTGGCTCCCTTCACCATCGGCTGACCAATTACGTCATCCTGAGCGACAGCGTGGCAATGATATATAGGCTACTGCCGTTTATAATAAGGTAATAATGTTTCGCTCACGCGCAATGACGTATAATGTTCGGTCTTTTTTCTCTTGGCTTCCCCCTGCGGGGGAAGCTGTCCCGTAGGGACTGATGAGGGGATAATCTGGTTTTCCTTATTCTTCCGCTATTCGGCTGACAAAACACGTCATCCTGAGCGACAGCGAAGGATGACATAATGTGCTGGCGTTGCTTTTTACCGCCTTTATACGATTCTTCTTCTCTTAACGCCGTTAACTAATTCTTCGTAAAAAAATATTTCGATTTCTAACTTTTTTTTGTTTAATTACGGTAAAAGCTGATTATAATAAAACTGAAGGCGAAAAGAAACAGAACCTTAACAAAAATAAATTTAAAAGGAGATAGAATATTATGAAAGATTATCCTGAAAAAAGACATTGTGAACCAGACAGGCGTCCGCCCCATGGTATGCCGCCCCATGGTATGCCGCCCCGAGACATGCACCCTTACCACGGACCCTTCCATGACCCGTTTTTTGATGACTTAGACGACTTTTTTAAGCCGATGTTCTTTAACGAGCCGTCAAGAATGCGTACGGATATAAAGGAAACAAAAGACGGCTACCAGCTTGCAGTAGAGCTGCCCGGATACGACAAAAAGGATATACATGTAACTCTTGAAGACGGCTACCTTACCGTAAGTGCGCAGAAAAGCGACAAACAGGAACCCGACCGGGAAAACGGCGAAAAGTATGTACTTAAAGAGTGCAATGTATCCTGCCGCAGAAGCTACTACGTAGGCGAAGACATAGAGCAAGACAAAATTAAAGCAAAGTACGAAAACGGTGTTTTATGCCTTACTCTTCCTAAAGAAGAGCCCAAAATCCATGGCAAAAACATAGAGATTGAGTAATTATCCGGAACATACAAACCCCCTCCTTCCTTGTCTTCCCTAACGGGAAGGCAAGGTAATATTTTGCCCGTTAATTGCGGCATATATGGCAGGTAATTATGTAGTACCGCGGGGCAATTATAATTTTACTCCCCCAATTTTACTTATACCAACTGTTTCGGCAGTTTTGTTTGTAAATCTCTCCGAATAAAATTATACCCTGCGGATTTCCACAGGGTATAATTTTTTTATCAATAAAGCATTAAAGCACTTATAAACACATTACAACAACGGTATATATAGCCATACCAACCGTTCCGCTAAGCAGCCAGCCGCTTATAATACCAAAACCAAACGTAAGCGTATCGCCCAGCCTGCCGTAACGGTATATATGCCCTTGCCTGTCTAAAAAGCCCGTCCAGCGGTTACGGCTGCTTACTATTCCGTTCTGGTAAGCAATATCCGCATACACAAAGTTTAAAGTAACGCCTACGGCAAAACCTGCTACAAACGTAACCACAACAAACGTTGCCGGCAACGTGTCGCTTGCGGTAGTAAACCCGTCAAAACAGCAGCACAGTGCGGCTATTACAGTAAGCGGAAGATTTACAAACAGAATATTTAAAAGCTTACGGTTAAACTTAGCCTGCCTGTAGGCTTCGTACTCCATTTCTTCGGTGATATACAGGTTTGAATGGGCTATAATATTTGTAATCTCGTACTGGGTAATTCCGCTGAGCTTGTAGTTTACCTTACCCCTTGGCGCCACTTCGGCATATGGCGGTAACTGCGCAAGATACTTTTTCAGCGAGTAAATAAAGTAAACGGTAAGCCCCACTGCCGCAATGCAGTCGGCAAACAGAATTACGTCCAATATAATCTGCAAAACTTTCATTTTACAGTCTTTCCGCTATTGCGTATAAGAACTCTTTAGAGTTGAGCTTTACGGGCGTAACGCCTTCCGCCTTGAAAAGGGGAATTAAATCACCCGTCATTTTGCCGCTTTCTATGGTAGCTATTGTGGCGCTTTCCAGCTTTTTAGCAAATGCGGTAAGGGCGGCGTTGCCGTCAAGTTCACCCCTTTTTGCAAGAGCGCCCGTCCACGCCCAGATTGTGGCTACCGAGTTAGTGGATGTCTCTTCCCCCTTAAGGTGCTTATAGTAGTGCCTTGTAACCGTGCCGTGCGCCGCTTCGTATTCGTAGTTGCCGTCGGGCGAAACAAGCACAGAAGACATCATGCCCAGGGAGCCGTAGGCGGTTGCCACCATATCGCTCATAACGTCGCCGTCGTAATTTTTGCACACCCACAGAACGCCCCCTTCGCTGCGCATAATGCGGGCTACTATGTCGTCTATAAGCGTGTACATATAGTAAATGCCTGCTGCTTCAAACTTTTCTTTGTAGTCCCTTTCGTAAATCTCGTTGAATATATCCTTAAAGCGGTGGTCGTAAATTTTTGATATGGTATCTTTAGCGCCGAACCACATGGGAATTTTATGCTCCAATGCGTAGTTAAAACAGCTTACCGCAAAGCTGCGGATAGAGCTATCAAGGTTGTGCACACCCTGCACTATGCCGTCGCCGTTAAAACTTTGTATAAGCTTGCGGGATACTTCGTTGCCGTTTTTATCACACACTACAAGGTAAGCGCTGTCTCCGCCGTTAACTTTACTTTCTACCGAGTTATATATATCGCCGTAGGCGTGCCTAGCAAGCACAATGGGCGCCTTCCAGCCGGGTACGTAGGGAGTTATACCTTTGACTATTATGGGGGCACGGAACACAGTTCCGTCAAGTATGCGCCTTACCGTGCCGTTTGGGCTCTTCCACATCTGTTTTAAATGGTACTCTTCTACCCTTTGTGCGTTGGGGGTGATGGTGGCACACTTAACCGCAACGCCGTACTTCTTTGTAGCGAGAGCGGCGTCTACCGTAACTTTGTCGTCTGTCCTGTCCCTTTCGGGCAGTCCCAGATCGTAATATTCAGTCTTTAAGTCTACGTACGGCTCAATTAAAATTTCTTTTATCCACTTCCACAGCACACGGGTCATTTCGTCGCCGTCCATCTCTACTATGGGCGTAGACATAGCAATTTTATCAGGCATATATAAACCTCCTTAAACGCTTTTGATTACCGTTTAATTATATAAAAGGTTGAAGTAGTTTGTCAAATAAATTGCCTTAAAAAGCATTTATACAGCCGATAAGCGTGATTAATGCGACAGGTAGTGCAAATACACCGTCCCACTCTTAGCTACCCTTATTTTTTTGCAACTCGGCTAACCAAGTACGTCATTGCGAGCGTAGTGTGGCAATCGTAGCATAGTGCTCGCACCACTTTTATACGATTCTTCGCTTGCGCTTCTCTATGACAAATAAGGCAATTACATAGTCCCACTCTTGGCTCCCTTATTAGGGGAGCTGCCCGTAGGGCTGCGTGAGCGTAGCGAAACTCTGCGCACCGCATTATAAAATATTCAGATAAATGGGCGCAGATGGGTTCACCTTATTTTATGGTTCGAAACCCTTCCCCCACTACGTGGTCCCCCTTCCCTTACAGGGACGGCAAGTACGACACCACTCTTGGCTCTTCTTCTGCTATTCGGGTTGACAAGCACGTCATTGCGAGCGTAGTGTGGCAATCGTAGCATAGTGCTCGCACCACTTTTATACGATTCTTCGATTATGCTCTTAACGACAAATAAGGCAATTACATAGTCCCACCCTTGGCTCCCTTATTAGGACGAGTAATGCAGTTCTTGCAATAGCACCTATGCGCTATTGCTGCATTACGAGATGAGTTTGCGCATAGTGCAAGGCGCAAACGGTGCCCGCGCGAGCGTAGCGACACTTTGCGCACATTATTATAAAAGGTTTCGATAATAACTGCGCAATTTTCGGCGGTTTATCCTTGCCGCCGTTGAGAAGGCTGGCTGCGAAGCAGACTGAAGGGTTCACCTTATTTACGGCACAAAACCCTTCCCCCACTACGTGGTCCCCCTTCCCTTACAGGGACGGCAAGTACGACACCACCCTTGGCTCTTCTTCTGCTATTCGGGTTGACAAGCACGTCATTGCGAGCGGAGCGCGGCAATCGTAGCACAATGGTCGTACCACTTTTTTACGATTCTTCGCTTGCGCTTCTCTATGACAAGTTAAGCTAAAACATTGTCCCACTCTTGGCTTCCCCTTCTATGGGGGAAGCTGTCAACTTGTTGACAGATGAGGGGATAATCTGGCTTTCCTTTTTCTTCTCCATTTGCGCTATATAATATGGTGATTAGATATCCCCTCATCCGCCCGATGGGCACCTTCCCCCATAAAAGGGGAAGGCAAGATAACGCTAAAACTTACACACAATAAATAATTGTCCTTTTGCTTATATTAATGTATAATTTCAGCCCGTTACATTTTTCCGCCTTTTGCGGCGGTATGCGGAATGCCGTTAAGTATGCCCGTGGTGATAATCTTTTTGCGGCGGGCGTCGGCAAAGTCGGTTACCGCCTGCTCAATCACCCCTTCAAGCACGGGGTAAAATCCGCCGAAGTTTTTAGAAAACAGGTAGTACCCCATAGACCCCGGCACGGTGTTTACTTCACTTAAATAAATTTTGTCGCCGTCAAGCAAAAAGTCAAACCGCGCAATACCGCGCATCTCGCACTCAACGTAAACTTTTTTAGCAATATTTTTAATTAATTGAGCCATATCCTGGGGTAAATCGGCAGGAATGCGGGACGAACCGCCGCCTGCGTACTTGTCGTCAAACGTAAGAAAACTGTCTGAAGAAGACACTTCTTCACAGTCAGAAGCCACCGTTTCATCGCCCGAAAAGTAAACGGCTACGTTAATCTCTCTGCGGCTTTGTAAATACGGTTCACATATAGCCTTTTTATCGTAGCATAGTGCGGCGCCTATGGCAACGTTCAGCTGCCTTTCGTCCTGCGCCACAGACACGCCTATACTTGACCCAAGGCAGGCGGGCTTTACCACCATAGGGAAGCCGATAGCCTTAATTGCCTGCGGAATATCCCCCATCGAACGCACGACTGCGTACGGCAGAGCGGGCACGTTTAACGCCGCAAGCAGCTGTTTTGTATGGTACTTATCCATAAATGCAGAGCTTGCAAACATATCTGCCCCCGCAAGCGGAATGGCGTTAAAGCCGAACAGACCGCAAAGCCCGCCGCCTTCGCCCAGCCCGCCATGGCAGCAGTTCAGCGCCGCATACACGGGCAGAAATTTTTTTGTTTTACCCTTTTTATTCAGCGTATATATGCCGCCGTTTGCTACAATGCAGCGGGTGTGCTCTTCTGCAATAAACGCAGAATAACCGTGTACGTCTGCCAGCTCTTCTCCGCAAAAAAATTCTCCCTTTTGCGTAATGTAAACGGGCAGCACATCCACTCCGCCCTTTTTTAACACGTTGCACGCCATGGTACCAGTAATTACCGAAATTTCACTTTCGTTCGACGCACCGCCGAACACCACAGCAATATTACCTTTTAACATAAAAAAATCACCTCCGCTAAATTTTTCAGCTTTGGTGAATTGCTTTTGGGTTTATCTTTTGGTTGTAATGTCTATTTTATTATTTAAGAAATAACGTATTATTTTTAAAAAACTTTTGTGGCGTTTGTACTCCGCCATCCGCGAGTTCTCGCGAGATTGCCACGCGGTAGAGACCGCTCGCAATGACATATAGTTTTACGGTCGTTTAATAGAAACGCAAACGCGACATAGTATTACGCAGTTTATAAAAACTTTTTAATATATGTCGGGTAAGTCGTTTAAAAACAGTACGGTATCCCCGCTCTGCAGCTTGCCCTTAAGTTCGCTCTGCGCGTCCTTTAAAGTGCTTTTTATTATAAGCTTTTGCGGGTCGCCGCCTGCCGCAAGGTACCCTTCCTTGACGGGCGCAATAAGCGTATCGCCCACAAGTATAACAAGGTCAAGCCCGCACAGCAGCCCGCCGAGCTGCTTATTTTCCTGCTCTTCAAGTATGCCAAGCTCCACCATGCCGGGGGTTACAACAATCTTTCTGCCGCCGAACGTACGCAGAACTTCAAGCGCCGCACGCGCCCCCTTCACGTTAGAGTTGTAGCCATCGTCTAATATGTTCACCCCGCCAGACTGTATAAGCTGAAGGCGGTGTTCCACGTAATCAAGTTCCTGCGCCGCAGCGGCGATATCCTGCACGCTTACACCCATATCGTAAGCAACCGTGGCGGCAAGCGCAATGTTGTAAGCGCAGTGCCCGCCCAAAAGCTTAGTGCTTATTTTTACCTTTTGTCCGCCGATTTCCAGCGTAAACTGCGTACCGCTGCTGCCTGCGTCAATATCCGTTACCCTGCACACTTCTGCTTTTTCCACTTTATATCCGTTAAAGTAGTCTGCACAGTCGGGTGCAATGTAAGCCTTTTTGCAGGAAAGGACAAAAATTTCTCCCTTTGCTTTTATAATATTATCTATCGTTTCAAAAGTTTCCAGATGTTGCGGACAAATTCCCGTAACTACGGCGTACTGCGGCGGACAGATATTACATAATTCGGCAATATCCCCCACGCTCCGCGCGCCCATCTCTGCAATAAACACGTCGTAATTTTTAAGGTCGGCACCGTTTACCGTGGCAGATATGCCCATGGGCGTGTTGTGCGAACGGGGCGTTGTAAGCACCCTGTACTTTTTGGATAGCATTGCCGCAAGAATATTCTTTTCTGACGTTTTGCCGTAACTGCCAGTTATGCCTATTACGGTAATTCCGCTTTCCTTCACCTTTTGGGTAGCCTTTTTTGCGTAACCCTTGTTGCGGGGTACTTCGTAAATTTTATCTATCAGGTTTGCAAGGCAGGCAAACGCAACCGCAAGAACGGGAAGTATTGCAAGGATACTGTACTTTAACAGGGTAAACAGCCCGTTGCCCCAGACGTAATCTGCAAAGTTTAACAGCGTTGCCGCCAGGTAAGAAAATATTGCGCTTACAAAAAAGAACACCCCTTCTAACCGCTTAAACCGCGCCGTGCGCACTGCGGGAATACGAAGAGCTATCTTTTTATCTGCATAAATAAACGCCGCAAAAAATATTATAAAGGGTACCAGGCTTACTACCGCCGCCCATTCCTGCAAAAAGGAAAAGCACACGGCTGCCACTGCAGAAGATAAAAAGCACAATAGGCCCAAAAGGGTAAGCCTTTCAAAATACATGTTGCCCTTTTTTCTTAACCAGCGCACAGCCTTTTTGCCACTGTATGCGCCCTGCTGCAACACCCCCAGAAATTTACAGATAGAGAGCGTTAACAGCAAACCGAAACACAGAGCTATTACCACACATTCAATTGTCTTTGCGGGCGATATAAATATACCCATTAAAACTCCTTGCATTGCCCGAAAAACCGTGCAACGCTGCTGTTAAAAGCCTGCGGATATTCCGAAAAGCAGAAGTGTCCGCCGCACATAATCTTTAATTGGCTGCCGCATATGGCATGGTTAAAGGTAATTCCTTCTTCATCTGCGGGCGTAACCGTGTCGCCTTCGCCGTAAAGCAAAAGCGTTCTGCACTTTATTTTTGCGGCGTCCGCCGTAAGGTCTTCGTTTACAATTTTTTTGTAGCTCTGCCTCATAACGGGGCTCAAGCGGCGATATTCGCTGCTGCCGAAATTCTTTTCGGCAAACTTTGGTGCAATTCTTTTTACCGCGCGGTAAGCGGCAACTTTGCGTTTATATCCTGCGCTGCGCTCTTTTACCATACCGGCGCCGCCCGTTACTACCAGCGCAGAAAATATGTTGTCGTCTTGCGAAGCAAGCTTGATTGCCACCCTTGCGCCGAATGAGTGTGCCACCACGAACGGGCAGTGCAGCCCCGCCTGCGATATAAATTTTGCGGTAAATGCGGCATAGTCAGCCACCGACCAGCCGTATTCTATGGGCGAACTTGCTCCAAACCCAGGGAAGTCAAACGCCGTTACCCTGTAGTAATTTTGTAAATCTTGTATGTTGTAGTAAAAACTTTCTTTACACGACATATATCCGTGCAAGAACAGCAAATCTTTGCCACTGCCGCATTGGACGGCGGATATATGGCAACCATCTACAAAAATAGATTAAAGCTCCTTTGCCATAACAAGGCAGTCTTCGCCGTCGGAATAATAACGGGTGCGTGCGTAAACGCCCTTAAAACCATGCTTTAAGTAAAGGGACATTGCGTCTGCATTAGACACCCTTACTTCAAGAAAGATCTTGTTTACACCGTTTTCTT
This sequence comes from Clostridia bacterium, assembly GCA_021202395.1. Taxonomy (GTDB): domain Bacteria; phylum Bacillota; class Clostridia; order Christensenellales; family Borkfalkiaceae; genus Coproplasma. The sequence goes on from JAJQDC010000024.1 coordinate 10,069, forward strand.
TGCCGATGGCTATAAGTTTTTGCAAAAGCGCAGTTCCCGTGCCGCACCTGCGGTAAGGTTCCGCCACTGCAATGTTGTCTATATCGGCGGTGTCCACATTTATGGTAATGCCGCCGTAGCCCGTTATCTCGCCGCCGTCGTCGGCAAGTATGCCGTAAAAATTATCGTTGCCAAAACTTTCTGCAAGCATCTGAAAGCTCCACGGTTCGGCGGGGAAGCACTCCTTTTCTATCTGTGCTATTTTAAAAATATCTTCGTATATCCAGCTGCGCAGTTTCATAACCTGCCCTCTTCTGCCTGAGACTTGCGCACATACAGCGCAGTCATTTCACCGTACGCTTCAGGCATTTCCATCTTTATTTCCGCCGCCTTATACAGTGCGTCGCCTGCATATATGCGGGTATATTGCGGCAGGTCAAGCTCTTCGTAACCGAATAACGGCAAGCCGTAAGATATTACGTCTTCTCTGCTTAAATATTTTGCATCCCCCGCTTTGCCGCCCGTAAAGCGCATACAGTAGTAATGGCTGTGCGCCGCATCCACCACGGCAAGAAAATCTTTTTCGGTATTTACATTATATGCAATCATTTCAAACGCCGTGAGCGGTAAAAGCTGTTTACCCGCACCAAGCGCAAAGCCCTTTGCGGCGGATATGCCGATACGTATGCCCGTAAACGAACCGGGGCCCGTTACCGCGCAGAACAAATCACATTCCGCAGGAGTGAGCGAAAGGCTGCTTAAAGCGCTTTCTATCTCCCCCATTAAAAGTACTGAATGGCGCATTGCGCAGTCGGGCAGATAGCGCACCGCCCTTTTACCGTTTTTGCAGGCGGCTATTGTAAGATGCTTAGACGATGAGTCTATAGCAAGGTAATTTTTCATTTTAATATTCTATTTCCCGCAGGCTGTCACCCGTTTTTTTGATGGTAACCGTTTTACAGTTTTCGGGCAGTACGTCTGCTATATTCTGAGCCCACTCTATAAGGCAGATGCCGTTTCCGTAAAAATAGTCGCAAAGACCGAGTGCTTCTGCCTGCGCTCCGCACGAAAGGCGGTAACAGTCGTAGTGGTACAGCTTGCCGTTATAGTCGTTCATATAGGCATATGTGGGGCTCAATACTTCGTCTGTGATACCAAGCCCAAGGGCTACGCCTTTGGCAAATACAGTTTTACCTGCACCCATTTCACCGTTTAAAAGCACCACGTCGCCCGCTTTAAGCGTTTTAGCATATTCACGCGCAAAGTTCAAAGTATTTTGCGCACTGTCAGAAATATAAACTGCCATATACTATATTATACCATTAAACGTTTATTAAATCAAGCGTTATTGTAACGCGGATAATTTTTTAGAATTGCCTGATATGGATGGTTTCACCTTAATGCGTTATTATCCCCTCATCCGTCCCTACGGGACACCTTCCCCCATAGAAGGGGAAGGCAAGGGAGGGTAAACGACCGAACACTACACGTCATTGCGCGTGAGCGTTAGCGCTACTTTGCGCACCGCATTAAAGGCACCCCTGTAAGGACGAGTCGCCATTTCTTTAAACAGCACTAATGCGCTGTTTATGGCGGCGAGATGAGCAAGCACATATGCAAGTGCTTGCGGTGCC
>JAJQDC010000041.1 GCA_021202395.1 Clostridia bacterium
TCCTAACGAATTTTGTGTTGCACTTGATTGACAGCGCAGCGGGGACCGCTTGCGGTGGATGAGGTGTTATTCTTATTGCAACTTTACACCTCATCCGTCGGCTTTGCCGCCACCTTCCCCCATAAAAGGGGAAGGCAAGAGGTGGTGCTCTTGGCTCCCTATTTTACGCTTTTCGGTTTACCAAACACGTCATCCTGAGTGCAAGCGAAGGATCCCGCGAGTACTCGCGAACGAGTAAGCATTTCCGCCCATTCAATGCTTTTTTACCGCATTATAGCCTTCCCCTTAAGGGGAAGGCAAGGTGTGGTTTCATTGCTTCACTACACCAAAGTAAGGCAAGGTAATATACCGTATAAAAACAAAGCCAATGATAATGTTATTAAATATCCTTTTCAATTCGCTTGATTTTTATATAAAAAAGCCGTAAAATTATAAGCGAAATTTATTTCAGGAGAAATTTTATGGATTACATTTACGGTGAAAACCCCGCAAAATCTACCCCCTACAGCGCCTTTAAACAAAACGAAGGCAAGGTGGTAAGCGTAAGGGGTGCTATCCACAATATAAGGGATATGTCTGATTTTGCCTTTATAATTCTTCGTACGGCAAGGGATCTTATACAGTGCGTGTACTCGCCGGAATTTTCTGACTACCGCCTTACGCAGGACGTAGTTGAGCAGGCAAGCGCAGAAATAACGGGCAAAGTGGTAAAAAGCGAAACGCGCGACGGCAGCGAACGCTTTGAACTGCAGATCCACAACATTAAATTACTTTCCGTTCCCGCAGAAATACCGCCCGTAGTTATCTCTAAAAAGCAGGTAAACTGCGACCTTAACGTCCTTTTAGACTATCGTCCCGTAACCCTTCGCAACCCCAAAGAGCGGGCTATATTCAAGATTCAGGAAGGCATACAGCGCGGTTTCAGGGAATACCTTACCACGCAGGGGTTTACCGAAATACACTCCCCCAAAATTAACTTTGCAGGCGCCGAAGGCGGCACAAACGTATTTAAGCTTGACTACTTCGGCAAGCAGGTTTATCTTGCGCAGAGCCCCCAGCTGTATAAACAGGCTCTTGTACCCGTTTACGAAAGGGTGTTTGAAATTGCACCCGTGTTCCGTGCAGAGCACCACGACACATCAAGGCACCTTAACGAATATATTTCTATGGACTTTGAAATGGGCTTTATAGACAGCTTTACCGATATAATGGATATGGAAACGGGCACGCTGCGCTATATAATGGAACTGCTTAAAAAAGAGTATGCAAACGAAGTAGACATTTTAAAAGCCGATATACCCGTAATAGACAAGATACCCTGCATAAGGTTTAAAGACGCAAAAGAAATGTGCGTTAAAAAGCTTAAAAACATTACCGACATGAAGGACTTTGAACCTGAAGAAGAAGCATTTTTGGGCAAGTGGGCTAAACAGCAGTACGGGAGCGACTTCCTTTTTGTAACGCACTACCTGAGCAAAAAGCGCCCCTTCTACACTATGGACGACCCCGACGACCCCGAAGTAACGCTTAGCTTTGACCTTTTATTCAGGGGTATAGAGATTACTTCCGGCGGACAGCGTATACACGATTACAACATGCAGGTAGAAAAAATGAAAAAGCTTGGTATGAACCCCGAAGAGTTTGAAACCTACCTGATGCTGCATAAATACGGCGCTCCCCCCCACGGCGGGCTGGGGCTTGGGCTTGAAAGGCTTACCATGCACCTGTTGGGCTTTAAGAACGTGCGCTATGCGGCAATGTTCCCCCGCGACATAAACAGGGTTACGCCTTAACTTAAATTTTATAAGAAAAATTTTACGGAGCGGCAAACTTTGCTGCTCCGTAATTTTACTTTAAATATCTTATTATTTTTGCGGGGTTGCCCGCTATTACCACGTTGGAAGGAAAAGACTTTGTTACCACCGCACCGCTGCCGACGGTAACGTTGTTGCCAAGGGTTACACCGGGGTTAATTACGGCGTTGCCGCCTATCCAGCAGTTGTTGCCGATTGTAATCGGTTTGCCCATTTCGTACAAAAGCCGCTCCTGCCCGTCAAGCGGATGGCAGGCGGTATATATGCCGACCTGCGGCGCGATAAAGCAGTTATCGCCGATTTTTACCTTACAGACGTCTAAAATTACAACATTATAGTTGCAGAAAAAATTTTCACCTACTTCTATATTGCAGCCGTAGTCGCAGTAAAACCCTGCGCAGACGTCAATATTTTTACCGCATTTGCCGAATAGTTTGCGGATAATAGCCGCCCTTTCTGCCTTAGAGCTGTAAGGTAGAGAGTTTAATTGTATGCACAAATCTCTTGCGTAGGTGCTCATTTTTACAAGTTCGCCATCAAAAGAATTGTACGGCAGCCCTGCAAGCATTTTCTCTTTTTCTGTCATTAATACAGCCATATTCCCGCTCCATTTTTACTTTTTATAGTAAGATAAAAACTGTTCCATCGTTCTGCCGCAGAATATCATAAGCTCTGTTTTTATATCGTAGCCCTTGCCGTTGCCGCCCGCCCACCATGAATCGGGTTTGCCGTTTACTGCATTAATTATTAAAACAGCGCCGTTCTTTTTTGCCTTTGGATCTGTCTGTCCGCATAGCGGCGGAAGAACAAAAATACCGCTGCACTCGCTGTCTTTTACATAACCTTCTGAAAGTACGCTTATTGGCGTATTGCTCTGCGGTATATTGTAAAAAATGTAGTCCATGCAATCGGGGTAGCAGGTTTCGGCTGCACCGTATTTCTGCGATAAATAAAGCTTTAAATCGTCAGCAGTATAATCGCCGATTTCTTTAAAGCCGACGATTTTGTAAATGCTTTTTAATGCGCTGTCATACGCCTTTTTATGTTTGGCAATTTTTTCTTCAGCCGCTGTTAATTCAGCCATATTCCCACTCCGATTTGAAATTTATCCGCACCACTTTTATACGATTCTTCGCTTACGCTCTGAAGCTCCCATTCACCGTCGGTTGCCAAGTACGTCATCCTGAGCGACAGCGAAGGCTATCTGCGCCTTATTATCTGAAATTTTTTAAATCAAGGTGCGCAGATTGTCGCTTCGCTCGCGCGCGAGTACTCGCGCCCGAATAGCAATTCCGCCCATTCAATGCTTTTTACCGCATTTGTAAAAACGTTATTATTTTTAAACATTGCTTCTGCCGACGTGCCTGCCGCCATGCTGCGTGTGGTAATAGTATTACCTTATAAAATTTGTTCGTGCTTTGGGGATGGCTACGGGAGATTCCAGCTCGGTGCCCTTTGCACTGCGCAAAAGTTTTACCAGCCACGCCATGTTAGAGCCTATCGCTCTCATAACGGAAACGCCTTCTTCGTCCTTTAACACGTCTTCGGCACGGCTGCCGTGTACCATATTCCAGTAAGTGGAAGGCACCATTATCATATTATTTATGGTTATGTATTTATTCAGCACTTCTAAAGAAGCCGTAGTCCCCGCCCTGCGTGCAGACACTACTGCGGCGGCAGGTTTGTTTTTCATATATCTGCCTGCAGAGTAAAATAACCTGTCCATGGCGGCTACCATATTGCCGTTCGGCGAAGCGTAATGCACCGCCGCACCGAATATGTACCCTTCGGCTGAGCGCAATCTTTCTGCAATGGCGTTTACCGCATCGTCATTATAAATACATTTTGCCGTCTCTTTACAGCCCATACAGCCCGTACAGCCCCTTACGGGTTCGTTGCCCAGCCAGATAATTTCGCTGTCTATCCCCTGGTCTTTAAGCTCTTTGGCTATTATTGTAAGCGCGGTGTAAGTGCAGCCTTCTTTATGCGGGCTGCCGTTCAACATTATTACAGACATAACAAAACTCCTTTATGTAAAAATTAAATACTCTTTATTTTAGCTTCTATAATGGGCATATACTTCTTTTCGTAGCCCAGTGCGTTGGGGTGGGTGCAGTCTCCCCTGCCCCAGCCGTAACTGTCGCAGGTGTATAAATCTCTGTGCTGCGATATAAACGTATTAAGGCAGCTTTCGTGGTAAATATCTGCAACGGGCACGCTCCACTTTTTACAAATTTCTACCGCACGCTCGCCGTAAAGCTTTTGCAAAACGTCTGTACGCCTGCCCATGTTGTGCGGCCGTACAAAGAGAATTTTTGCCGCAGGGAAGTATGTTAAAAAGGTATAAACTACCGAATCGAAACAGCGGGAAAAATCTGCCTGTTTTTTTGTAAGCGTATAAACGTCGCCTGCAGCGTAGCTCTGCGGAAACTCGCCAAGGTCTACGTCGGGGAAGTCGTTGGGCGGGGTTACGTTGCAGTCGTTAGTAAAGCCGTTGAACACTATGTAATCTGCTTTAGCGCCGTCTTCTATAGCCTTTATAACCTGTTCGGGAACCCAGCTTTTGCCCTGGTCGTAGCCCACCCTTGCGCCGCCGACGCAGTACTTGTGCAGTTCAAAGCCCATGTCGCGTGCAAGGTATTCACCTATGCCGAAGTCGTTGTTGCCCGACCCGTTCATTATACTGTCGCCGAATACAAACAGCGACTTGCCTTCAAATTCCGTCATAAAAAATCACGTCCGTAAGAATAAATTTATGTAACAATTTTACCGCTATAATAATAAAATGTCAAACGCAGCCGACACAATAAAATTTTTATATAAAGCAAAAAAGGCGGCAATGCCGCCTTTTTTACTATTAACCTGCAGCTTTTCCGCCGCATGTGATAACAAATAACCCTGTAATAGGGTACTTAAAAATATATCACTGAACAAATTATTTGTCAATACTTTTTTAAAATTTTTGTAAGTATTGTACAGTTTTTGTTGTCCGCTTACATTATTTATACAAAATCCTGTGGCAGTTTTCACACTCTATCACCGAGCCTGAAGCTAAAGTTTCTTTGCCCTTTATAGAAAGTTCCATTCCGCATTTAGAGCATCTGTCGCCCTTTACCGCACAGATGATGGGGAATATCCTTTCGTTGCGCTTTGCCTTGTATTTAGTAAGTACTTCGGGGCTGATGTCTTTAGAAAGTTTTTTAAGATCTTCTTCAAGGGCGGCAACTTCTTCCTTTTTGCTGTCTTTAAGTTTGCTGTACGCCTCTTTGCTCTCTTTATACTGCTTTTGCATTGCAATAACTTTCTTTTTAAGCGCCTTGTATTCGTCGTCTACATCTTTAACGCTTTTAGAAAGTGCTGCAATTTCTGCCTTTAAAGAACGGATCTTTTTCTGCAGGGCAACGGCAGACTTTTTGTAGAATGTTACGTTAGCCCCTTCCTGCACCATTTCGTCAAGGTTGTCAAAATCTTTTAAAGCTTCTTCTAACTCGTTGCTGCTTTTGTTAAGTTTTTCTAACAAAGCTGTAAGTTCGGCAGCTTTGCCGTCTAACCGTTCAAGCTGTTCGGGTGCCTTTGTAAGAAAGTTTTTGGACTGTACAAACCTTTTACGCTCGTCTGAGCCGGCAGTTTCCTGCTCTAACTTTAAAAGTTTTTCGTCCTCTTCCTGGTACTTTAAGAGCTGTTCTATCTGTGCCATTTTTTATCTCCTTTATTTCTAAGGTCAGCCGCCTTATAAAGCGGCTCCTTTAAGAACACTATTTTTTTACAAGTAATTTTTGTCTGTGTAGTAAGTTACGGGTATATCAGACTTTTCTGATACAAGGCGGGCTATGCGCTCAAAGCCGTAATTTTCTGAAGCGTAGTGCGTAAGCTGTATAACTTTGCAGCCTGCCTGCGTAAGCGCCGTTATGTGGTGGTGCTTCATGTCAGAAGACACAAAAGTGTCTGCACCGTATTCAAGGGCAAATTTTATTGAATCTTCGTCGCAGCCTGCGCCGCAGAAAGAAGCCACTTTAGAAACTGTGCGCTCGCCGTCCCCGTAACAGATCATGCGCGCGGCGTTGAATTCCCTTTTTACCCTTTGGCAGTAACTTTCAAATGTGGCGGGCGGAACGTCGTACACTCTGCCGTAACCGCCGCCCGAAAGCACGTTCATTACGGCAATTTCACACTCGCCGCCAAGACCTTGCATAAGAAAGCGGTCTATGCCGCGGTCTGCAGCGTCAAAGTTAAGGTGCATGGATATTACCGAAATACCGCCATTTAAGCACCTTGCTATGCAGGCGGACAGTACGTCTGACGTTACGTCTAAATTTTTGATTCCGTAAAATATTGCGGGGTGGTGCGTAACGATTACGTCGCAGCCGCTCTCTTCTGCCTGCGCTACGGCAGACGGCGAAAGGTCAAGGCAAAACAGTGCAGACGTAACTTCGCCGCTGGCGTTTAATATAATGCCGCTGTTGTCGCGCATGCCGTACTTATCGCAAAATTCTTTGCTAAGCGACACGGGAGCAATCTCCCTTTGCAAAAAATTGAAAAAATTATGTATATTCACCGTTTAATACCCCCTGTATAAATTGCGCCTTTTGGGTTAGCAGAGCGCGGTTATGTTCCGACGGCTGCCCCGCAAGGTAGCCGTTTATCTTGCCGAGCTCATCGCCCAGCATATGTTTTAGTTCGATTGTCCCAAGGCTGTCTTTGCCGTATGCCAGCGCCGCAGGGGAATAATTGCCGCTGCCGCCGCTGTTTGTGCCCTTTATGGTAAAGTAATATTTGCCGCCCGAAAAGAATATGCCGTCGTACTGCAGCAGGCAGCCGCTTTGTACAAGGTACGCCCTTAAGTCGGCTTCGTTGTGCATCGGCTGGAATACAAAAGCTTTGGGTATAAACCCTTCTTTAAGAATCTTTACAATCTCTTCGCCGCCCATTCCCGCTATTAAAACAAGGTCGGTATCCTTGTCTATCTTTTGCAGCCCGTCGCAGCAAACGGGGCGGCATATGCCGCAATCAATGTACTTTTTTAAGAGCTTTTCTGCCTTAGAAAGGCTCTTTGCGCTTACGTCAGAAATTACCGCACTTTTGCACAGCCCGTTCTTTAGCATATACTGCGTGCAGTAGCCGTGGTCGCAGCCTACGTCGGCAAACGTGCCGCACGGCGTAAGGTGGGAACAGAGAATTTCTATCCTGCCCATATCAGGTATCTAAAAAGTCTTTAAGGTGCTTTGAGCGCGAAGGGTGGCGCAGTTTTCTTAAAGCTTTTGCCTCTATCTGCCTTATACGCTCCCTGGTTACGTTGAATTCTTTGCCCACTTCTTCAAGCGTGCGCGGCCTGCCGTCGTCTACGCCGTACCTTAAGCGGAGTACCTTTTCTTCTCGCGGGGTAAGGGTGTTTAATACCGAAAGCAAAGTTTCTTTAAGCATTGTGGTAGAGACGCTGTCAGAAGGGGTTACGGTAGTTTCGTCTTCTATATAGTCGCCAAGGTGGGAATCTTCTTCTTCGCCTATGGGCGTTTCAAGCGATACGGGGTCTTGCGCAATCTTTTGAATCTCGCGGACGCGCTCTTCGCTTATGCCCATTTCTTTGGCAATTTCTGCGGGGGTGGGTTCCCTGCCGAGCTTTTGCAGCAGTATGCGCGAAACGCGGGTGAGTTTGTTAATTGTTTCTACCATATGCACGGGTATACGTATGGTGCGCGCCTGGTCGGCAATAGCCCTTGTGATAGCCTGGCGTATCCACCACGTTGCGTAGGTAGAAAATTTAAAGCCCTTCTGGTAGTCAAACTTTTCTACCGCCTTCATAAGCCCAAGGTTGCCTTCCTGGATAAGGTCTAAAAAGAGCATGCCGCGCCCGACGTACCTTTTTGCGATGGACACAACAAGGCGTAGGTTGGCTTCTGAAAGTTTCTTTTTGGCTTCTTCATCCCCTTCCTGCATCTTCTGGGCAAGCTCAATTTCTTCGTCGGCAGAAAGAAGGGGCACCCTGCCGATGTCTTTAAGATACATCTTTACAGGGTCGTCAAGCCCGATGTCAGAAAGGGCTTGTTCATAAAGTTCACGGTCGCGCTCGGCTTCGTCTATTATCTGTATGCCCGCTTCTGCAACCGACTTGTACACAAAGTCCATCTGGGTGGGCGTTGTGTCATACTTTTCCATAATGTCGCAAAGGGCGTTTGTACTTATCGATCCCTTAGAGCCGTATTCTTCGATAATCTTTTTTAAAATTTCGTTAAGTTTCTGATCGGATAAACTCATAGTATATCTCCGCTTTTTAATTTTTCCTTTTGCTTTATTAATTTTTGCAGCATTGCCGCCGTCTGCGAACGGTCTTCCAAAGACTGCGCCGCGGCAAAACTGCGTTTTAATTCTTCTATAGCACCGTCAAGTTCGTCTGACTTAAGCTTTTTGATGCAGTCGGCAAACGTTTTGCGGTTTACTTCGCCGTCCATATTTTCGCCGTCGTTAAGGTCAAGTATCCTGCAAAGCTCTTCATATTCCGCCGTGCCTTCTTCAAAAAATTCAAACAGTTCCGAAAGGGTTATCTTTTCGCCAAGGATGCGCTTAGACTTTAAGTAACCTGCTATTAAAGCATGTACTTCGTCGTCAAAATAAATATCTTCTATATTGTAATCCTGCGTGTACGGCGCGCCGAACAAAAATGCAGATATTACGAACCTTGATGCCTTAGTATGTGCCGACGAAACGTCTTTGGGGCGGGCTACAGTCTTTTCTTCCTGCTCTGCCTGCGGGGCGGGAGCCGACTGCAGATCCCTGCTTAAAGATTCGTAACTTATGCCCGTTTCGTCCCTTAAATTTTTTAAAAGCATTTCGCGCTCGGCGGAACTTTCCGCCCCTTTTATTATGCGCAATGCGTCTGATACGTATTTGATTTTATCTTCAGGTTTTTCAAGATCCACGCCGCGGCGGCTCACCGAAATTTTGTAATCTATAAGCGGCATAGCGTTATCCAGACACTTCTGGTAGCCTTCCGCCCCGTAAGTTTTTATAACGTCGTCTGGGTCTAACCCTTCGGGCAGGGGCACTACCTTTACGTTGAGTCCGGTGCTCTTTAATATTTCAAGACCGCGCATATTTGCCTTTTGCCCCGCGCCGTCGCCGTCGTAGCTGATAAAAACGTTGTCGGAATACCTTTTTATCATGCGTGCCTGTTCAAGCGTAAGCGACGTGCCCATGCTGGCAACCACATTTTCAAACCCGCCCTGGCAAAGGGAAATGGCGTCCATATATCCTTCAACTATTATAACTCCGTTTATAGCCTGGCGGCGCTTTAACTTTTTAAGACGGTTGATGTTGTACAGCGTTTTAGACTTGTTGAATACAATGGTCTCCCTTGTATTTTTATACTTTGCAAAGTCGGTCTTTTTAAGCGCCCTTCCGCCGAAAGCGATTACTTCGTCGTAGGCGTTTATAATGGGGAATATCAGCCTGCCGCCCTGTGCGTCGGTAAGTTTGCCGTCCGCTTCGTTTATGGCGCCGCTGTCTATCATATCCTGCGTTTTATACCCCTTGGAAAGCAGATACCTGGGCAGGTCTGTATAGTTCAAGCTTGCGCCCAGCCCGAACGAGCGCACTATTTTAGACGGTATTTTGCGGGATAGTATGTACTCTATATGGGCGTCTGCCTTGCCGGAATTAAGGTTGTCCAGATAAAAGTGGGCGCAGTCGTTAAGTATCTTTAAAATATTGTCCCGCTTGTTCTTTTGCTCTACCGTGCGCTCGCTGTCGTAAGCAGTCTGCGGAATGGTCATATTTGCCCTGTCGGCAAGAATCTTTACTGCGGAAACAAAGTCGCAGCTTTCCATCTCTTTTACAAACGTGATTACATTGCCCGACGCACTGCATCCAAAGCAGTGGTAAAACTGCCTGCCTTCGTCTACGTGGAAAGACGCAGTTTTTTCATGGTGAAAGGGGCAACACGCCCAGTACGTGCCGCCTTTTTTTTCAAGATGAAGGTAACTGCCAGCCACCTCTACTATATCGGTTTTTTCTACAAGAGTTCTTATAAACTCGTTATCTATTCCGCCTGCCATAATGTTTTATATTTTTACGTTAGTTGCGGCATATTCCCGCAGCAATTTGTGATTTTATTGTTCTATAATAATGTTAAATATTAATATATATTAACGTTATTATTTTTAACATCTCTTCTGCCGACGTAGTTGGTCGTTCGCGAGCCGCGGCTCGATGCCGCTCTTGCGAGATCCTTCGCTTGCACTCAGGATGACGATGTGTTCGGTCGTTTTTAATAAGATTAGCGTTATTAACCCCTCATCCGTCGGCTACGCCGCCACCTGTCTCAACGGCGGCAAGGACAACCGCCGTTTCGGGCACCGCAAGCACGTTACATAAGTGCTTGCTCATCTCACCGCCATAAACAGCGCATTAGTGCTGTTTAAAGAAATGGCGTCTCGTCCCATAAAAGGGGAAGGCAAGATGTGTTATTACGCTACCCCTCCATAACAGGGACGGCAAGGGGCGGTATCTACGTCAATTCGTCGCCGAAGGTCCAGCCCTTGGGCACAAACAGCCTGTTGAAGGTATATACCGCGTACCTGTCGGTCATGGACGATATATAGTCGCACACCGCCTGCTCGGGCGTGCATACGCCGATAAGTTTATAATATGTTTCGGGCAATGCGGCGGGGTTGTCTACAAAATATTCGTACAGAGCCGAAATCATCCGCTCTGCCTTTACTTCTTCTCCCTGGGCAAAGGGCGTATAGTATACCCGATCGAACATAAAAGTTCTGAGCGCGTCGCTCGCCTGCTTTACTTCTTTACCCATAGAAACATAATTTTTTCCGCGGCTGGCAAGATAGACAGACGTTATTGCCGTGTTAATGCGTTCTTTTGAAGTGGAGCCCAGAACGGCTACTATGTCTTTGGGAACGTCGTCGGCTTTAAGTACCCCCGCGCGGATGGCGTCGTCAAGATCGTGGTTTATGTAAGCAATTCTGTCGGCATAGCAGACGCATTTGCCTTCTAACGTAATTGGTACCCCTTCCGCCTGAAGCTGGTTGTGGTTGAGTATTCCGTCCCGCACTTCGTAGGTAAGGTTAAGCCCGTTGCCGTGTTTTTCAAGTACGTCTACCACGCGGAGCGACTGCTCGTTGTGCCTGAAGCCGTCCGGTGATAATTTATTAAGTATCCGCTCGCCGCTGTGCCCGAACGGGGTGTGCCCCAGGTCGTGCCCCAGTGCTATCGCTTCGGCAAGGTCTTCGTTTAAAGAGAGCGCCCTTGCCATGCTGCGAGCTATCTGCGCTACGTCGAACGTGTGCGTAAGGCGGGTTATGTAGTGGTCTCCTTCCGGAGAGAAAAATACCTGGGTTTTATTTTTAAGCCTGCGGAAAGACTTGCAGTAGATTATCCTGTCGCGGTCGCGCTGAAAATCAGTACGCATACCGCAAGGTTCTTCTTGCCTGCGCCTGCCTGCTGTATCTTTAGATTTTTTTGCATAAGGCGAAAAAAACGCATCTTCTATAGCGTAAGTGCGCTCTTTCAGTTCGGGTATATTTTCTTTCATATATTTTATATACGCAATTTTTTTTGAAAATCCTTTATTTTTACAAATTTTTAAATGAAAAATTTTTTGAAGTTTGTAGATTTTTACAGAATTATAGACAAAATTATTGATTTTTTTGAAGGATTGCTATAAAC
>JAJQDC010000019.1 GCA_021202395.1 Clostridia bacterium
ATATAATTGCAGGCAAAAGGGTAATAATGTTTTTTTGTAACGTAATTTTTTACTTATAAACAATTTCAGTTATAAATAAAAATTTATTTTCAAATGCTTGCAATAAGGTCTTATATTTGATAATATTTTATCGATAAAAAAATCACTATTAAGTAATAACTGTGCAACAGGGCACAAAGCAATAAAAGGAGAACGATATGCAATTCAAGTTTACCTACGATGTATGCGACAGTGTTGAAAAACTGGAAGAGCAGATTAAAAAAGTAAGAGCGGCGCAAAAGATTTACTCAACCTATTCCCAGGAACAGGTTGACACAATTTTTAAAGCTTGCGCTATTGCCGCTAACAAGGCAAGGATACCCCTTGCAAAGCTTGCCGTTGAAGAAACGGGAATGGGTGTGGTAGAAGACAAAGTTATAAAAAACAACTACGCAGCCGAACATATTTACAATAAATATAAAAACGTAAAGACTTGCGGTGTTATAGAAGAAGACAAAGCCTACGGTTATAAAAAAATTGCCGAGCCTATCGGCCTTATCAGTGCGGTAATACCCACAACAAACCCCACGTCTACGGCGATATTCAAAACGCTTTTATGCCTTAAAACACGCAACGGCGTAATAATAAGCCCCCACCCCAGGGCAAAGCAAAGTACCATTGCGGCAGCAAAAGTTATATATGAAGCAGCGGTAGAAGCAGGTGCGCCCGAAGGGATAATCGGATGGATAGATATACCTTCGCTTGAAATGACAAACATGCTTATGACGGAATCAGACACCATTCTGGCTACAGGCGGTCTGGGTATGGTTAAAGCTGCTTACTCAAGCGGCAAGCCCGCCCTTGGCGTTGGTGCAGGCAACACTCCTGCAATTATAGACGAAAGTGCCGATATTTTACTTGCAGTAAGCTCTATAATTCACTCCAAGACGTTTGACAACGGTATGATTTGTGCGTCAGAACAATCAGTTATCGTTGAGGAAAAAATTTACAACAAAGTAAAAAAAGAATTTACTTTGCGCGGCTGCCATATTTTAACGGGCGAAGAGACCGACAAGGTAAGAAAAACTATTATAATAAACGGTGCGCTTAACGCAAAAATAGTAGGTCAAAGCGCCTATACAATAGCAAAGCTTGCGGGTGTAAATGTTCCCGAAAGCACTAAAATTTTAATAGGAGAAGTGGAATCGGTAGAACTTTCTGAAGAGTTTGCTCACGAAAAACTTTCTCCCGTGCTTGCAATGTACAAGGCAAAAGATTTTAACGACGCTCTTGAAAAGGCAGAAAAGCTTATAGCTGACGGCGGCTACGGGCATACATCGTCAATTTACCTTAACGTAAACACGTCAAAAGATAAACTTGATGAGTTTTGCGAAAGAATGAAGACCTGCCGTATTCTTGTAAATACCCCGTCTTCGCACGGCGGCATCGGTGATTTATATAACTTTAAACTTGCACCTTCGCTTACACTCGGCTGCGGCAGCTGGGGCGGAAACTCCGTTTCTGAAAATGTTGGGGTAAAGCATTTGTTGAATATTAAAACTGTTGCCGAAAGGAGAGAAAATATGCTTTGGTTCAGAGCACCCCAAAAGGTGTATATTAAAAAGGGCTGCCTTCCCGTAGCTTTAGACGAGCTTAAAACAGTTATGGGCAAAAAGAGAGCGTTTATCGTAACGGATACGTTCCTTTATAAAAGCGGCTTTACAAAGTGCATTACCGATAAACTTGACGAAATGGGTATCGCACACGAAACTTTCTTCAACGTAGAACCCGACCCTACGCTTGCCTGCGCAATAGAGGGAGCAAAGCAGATGACTGCGTTTGAGCCTGATACAATAATAGCGCTCGGCGGCGGCTCGGCAATGGACGCAGGTAAGATTATGTGGGTGCTTTATGAACATCCCGAAGCCGACTTTATGGATATGGCAATGCGCTTTATCGATATAAGAAAAAGGGTTTACACCTTCCCGAAAATGGGAGAAAAAGCTTACTTTATAGCCATTCCCACTTCGGCTGGTACAGGTTCTGAAGTTACGCCTTTTGCAGTAATTACCGACGAAAAATCCGGCGTAAAGTATCCGCTTGCCGATTACGAACTTATGCCCAATATGGCTATAATAGATACAGACCTTCATATGTCTGCACCCAAGGGGCTGACTGCCGCTTCAGGTATAGACGCCGTAACACATGCTCTGGAAGCATACGCATCTGTAATGGCTACCGATTATACCGACGGGCTTGCCATACAGGCGCTTAAAACAATATTCAGATACCTGCCCGATGCGTACAACAACGGCCAGACTGACGTAGTTGCAAGGGAAAAAATGGCTAACGCCGCAACAATGGCTGGTATGGCTTTTGCCAACGCATTCCTTGGGGTATGCCATTCCATGGCACATAAACTTGGTGCGTTCCATCATCTGCCTCACGGCGTTGCAAATGCGCTTATGATAGACGAAGTGCTGCGTTTTAACGCATCTGAAGCACCTGCAAAAATGGGAACTTTCAGCCAGTACGACCATCCCAAAACATTAAGGCGTTATGCCGAAATTGCAGAAGCTTTAGGCATTGGCGGCAAAGACGACAACGAAAAGCTTGAAAACCTTATTAAGGCCATAGACGACCTTAAAGAAAAGGTCGGAATCAAAAAGACTATTAAAGATTATGGCATAGACGAACAGGACTTTCTTGCGCGCCTTGACGATATGACGGAACAGGCTTTTGACGACCAGTGCACCGGAGCAAACCCCAGGTACCCGCTTATGAGCGAAATCAAGCAGATGTATCTGAACGCTTATTATGGTAAAAATTAAGGAGGAAAAATATGAGCGACGAAATGTTGATTGTCCGCAGACCGGGCAAAAAAATCTTTAAAGACGGCGATAAACTTGTTAAAACTTTTGATAAAGAATATTCAAAAGCAGATATTCTGAACGAAGCGCTTAACAACGCAAGGGTAGAGGAAACGGACCTTAAAATTCCTGAAATACAGGAAGTATCTGTAGTTGACGGCTGCTGGTCTATTACCATGAACTATATAGAAGGTACAACCCTTGAACAGCTTATGGCAGAAAACCCCGATAAAACAGACGTATACCTTGAACTTTTTGTAGATTTGCAGATGACGGTTCATTCTAAAAGGGTTCCCATGCTGAACATGCTTACCGAAAAGATGCAAAGAAAAATAAGCGCTGCCGGTCTTGACGCCACAACAAGGTACGATCTGCATACCCGTTTAAGCGGAATGAAAAGGCATACAAAACTTTGCCACGGTGATTTTAACCCCAGCAACGTTATTATTACACCCGACGGCACACCCTACATAATAGACTGGGCGCACGCAACGCAGGGTAACGCAGCGGCAGACGTAGCGCGCACTTACCTGTTATTTTACCTTAACGGGCAGGAAGAGCTGGGTGATAAATATTTAAAACTTTACTGCAAAAAGAGCGATACGGCAATCCAGTACGTACAAAGGTGGATACCCATAGTTGCTGCATCACGCTTAGTAAAAGCACCCGAAGAAGAAAGGGAATTTTTGCATAAGTGGATAAACGTTGTAGAATACGAATAAAAAATTTATCAGCCTTTTTAATAAGACTGTTAAAAATAAAAAATTTAAAAGGTGATTATTATGTTTGATCTGAGAGGCAGGGTAGTAGTTGTTTCCGGTGCGTCATCCGGACTGGGAGCACAAATGGCAAAAGGTTTTGCTGGGCAGGGTGCCGACCTTGTTATTACTGCAAGACGTTTAGAAAGGCTTGAAAAGCTTGCAGAAGAGATTCGCGCAATGGGGGTAAAGTGCCTTCCCGTAAAGTGCGACGTAACAGACCATGCAAGTGTAGACGCGGCTGCAGCAGCGGCAGAAAAAGAGTTCGGCAAGGTAGACGTTCTTGTAAACTGTGCCGGTTCCGCAAAAAATGCAGGTGTGCTTGACATGACCGACGAAGAATGGGATTTTACCATTGCAACCGATATGACAAGCGTATTTTACGTAACGCGCGCTTTTGCTAACATTATGAAGAAAAATAATTACGGCAGAATAATCAATATTGCTTCTATGTACGGCCTTGTAGGCAACACGGCAATGGATACCGTAGCTTACCATACTTCTAAAG
Source organism: Clostridia bacterium (assembly GCA_021202395.1). Taxonomy (GTDB): domain Bacteria; phylum Bacillota; class Clostridia; order Christensenellales; family Borkfalkiaceae; genus Coproplasma. Next base: position 4,116 of record JAJQDC010000019.1, read on the forward strand.
GCGGGGTGGTAAACTTTACAAGGGCTGTTGCGGCTGAACTTGCAAAATATAACATTACGTGCAACGCAATCTGCCCCGGTTACTTTGCAACCGAACTTACCGTAGACACGCTTGAAACAGATAGCTTTAAAGCTTATATGAAGGCTACGGTGCCTTTGGGCAGGTACGGAAAAGAAGGAGAGCTTAATGCGGGAGCTATATTCCTTGCAAGCGACGAAGCTTCTTATGTAACGGGCGTTATTCTCCCCATAGACGGCGGCTATACTTGCGTATAATCTGCCAAAATAAACGCACGGCATACCGCCGTGCGTTTATTTGTATTAAAATTACAGCTTAAAATTGTTGAATTTTGAATACCGTTTGTGATAAAATTATTATATGAATAAATTGATGTGCTTTACCGCAGTTGAATATCCTGATGATCCTAATGTTGTCGGCAACCGCTATTGGTATGCCTGCCGCTTTGAAACGGCTGAAGTAGGCGATAAGGTTGTTGCACCCTTAGGAAGGCACAACAATTTACAGACCGGTATAATAAGAGAAGTAAGGTGGGCAGATGATTTTGACGCACCTTACCCGTTACACCTTATTAAAAACGTAAGAGAGCTTATTAAAGCCGACAAGGAGTTATAATGTACAAGATTGTCAGTAAAAGGGTTTTAAATCCCACCGTAACAATGATGGATATTTATGCGCCCATGGTAGCTAAAAAGGCGGAACCTGGGCAAGTTTATTATCCTACGCGTAGATGAAAACGGTGAAAGGATACCGCTTACCGTTGCGGGCTATAACCGCAATCAGGGCACGGTAAAAATTATATTTCAGGTAGTCGGTGCAACGACTATGATTTTAAACCAAAAAAATGAAGGCGATTACCTTTCTGATTTTTGCGGACCTTTGGGATGCGCTACCGAAGTTGAAGGGCTTAAAAAAGTTTGTATAGTAGGCGGCGGCGTAGGCTGCGCCATTGCCCTGCCGGTTGCCCAGAAATTGCATGAACTCGGCTGTGAAGTTCATTCTGTAATAGGTTTTAGAAGTAAAGACCTTTTAATATTGGAAGATGAGTTTGCCGCCTGCAGCGATAAGCTTACTATAATGACCGACGACGGCAGTTACGGCAGGAAGGGCGTTGTTACCGAACCGTTAAAAGAAGCTTTGGAAAGCGGCGAAAAATACGATAAGGTAATTGCAATAGGACCTTTGATTATGATGAAGTTTGTAGTTGCTACTGCTAAACCTTTTGATGTTCCTGCGGTAGTTTCCATGAACCCCATTATGATAGACGGCACAGGCATGTGCGGCGGCTGCAGGCTTACAGTCGGCGGAAAAACAAAGTTTGCCTGCGTAGACGGACCGGACTTCAACGGCTACGAAGTTGACTTTGACGAAGCTATGGAAAGGTCAAGAATGTACGTTGATTTTGAAGCAAAAGAAAGGGAGGCTACTTGTAACCTCTTCAAAAAGGAGGTAAAGTAAATGGCTGTTCAACCTTTAAAGCATGAAATGCCCGTGCAGGAACCTGCGGTAAGGGCAAGAAATTTTAAGGAAGTAGCTTTGGGCTATACCGAAGAAATTGCCGTTGCAGAAGCTGACAGGTGCTTAAACTGCAAAAATAAACCTTGTGTGCAGGGCTGCCCCGTAAATATCTCTATACCCGAATTTATTTCTAAGGTAAAAGAAAAAGATTTTGAAGGCGCTTACAATATAATTTCGCAAAGCTCGTCTTTGCCCGCAGTATGCGGCAGAGTTTGCCCGCAGGAAACGCAGTGTGAATCTAAATGCACGCTCGGCATAAAGTTCCAGCCCGTAGGCATCGGCCGTCTTGAACGCTTTGTTGCAGATTACCACAATAAAAACTTTACGGGCGAACCTGTACTGCCGCAGAGCAACGGGCACAAAGTTGCCGTAATAGGTTCTGGTCCTTCAGGGCTTACCTGTGCAGGAGATCTTGCCAAAAAGGGCTATAAAGTTACCATTTACGAAGCCCTGCATCTTGCAGGCGGCGTACTTGTTTACGGCATACCTGAATTCAGACTGCCTAAAAGCATAGTGCAAAAAGAAGTAGACGCACTCAAAAAATACGGCGTAGATGTAGAAACAAACGTAGTAGTAGGTAAAACTATTACCATTGACGAGCTGTTTGAAGACGGCTTTGAAGCTGTATTCGTAGGTTCAGGTGCAGGTCTTCCCCGTTTTATGGGCATCCCGGGAGAAAGTTTAAAGGGCGTTTACTCTGCAAATGAATTTTTAACCAGAAGCAACCTTATGAAGGCGTATAAAGACGGTTCTTCTACGCCCATAATGCACGCAAAGCGTGTGGCTGTAGTGGGCGGCGGCAACGTTGCAATGGATGCAGCCCGTACGGCATTAAGGCTGGGTGCCGAGAGTGTACATATTGTTTACCGCAGGTCTATGGAAGAATTGCCTGCCCGTAAAGAAGAAGTGGAGCACGCCGAAGAAGAAGGCATAATCTTTGATATACTCCGTAACCCTACGGAAATTATAGGTTACCATAACCCCGACGACAGGCGGGATCCTAAAAACGGCTTTGTTACGGGCATAAAGGTTATAAAGTGTGAACTTGGTGAACCTGACGAAAAGGGCAGAAGACGCCCCGTAGAGATACCAGGCAGCGAGTACATTATAGACGTAGACTGCGTGATTATGTCTATAGGCACAAGCCCCAACCCGCTTATAAAAAATACCACAAAAGGGCTTGAAGTAAACAGGCACGGCGGCATTATTGTAAACGAAGAAACGGGTGCAACGTCTAAACAAGGCGTTTATGCTGGCGGCGACGCGGTAACGGGTGCAGCTACAGTAATTCTTGCAATGGGTGCAGGTAAAACTGCAGCTAAGGCTATAGATGAATACTTATCAAAATAAATATAAATAAAAAATTTATCCGTCCGTTTGTTCAAGCGGACGGATATTTTAAAGGTAAAAACACAGATAGCAGAATAATAGCGGTATTATTAATTTTTATAGTGCGTTAAAATTGGGTTAAATAAATTTTCAAAGTAAACGACCATATCGTCCACACTTTCCGTAAAACCACGTTTAACCCACTCATCTAATAGCGCGAAGAGTCCGTAAGAGTAAAATGCCGCTTTATAATGTTCCTGCGTATCGCTGCCTTCTTCCGGTTTCATAATTATTTTAAACGAATCGAAAATAGCAGATTGCAGGTTGTTTTTATAGATTAGTGTAAGTGTATCCCTTATGCCGTAGTTATATGTGAAAAAAGTGCGTGCGTTTTCCACTGCAAAAGAGTTTCGTATTTTTACATCGTTATTATGCGTCCAATTTTCCCACATTTTTATAAATTTAAAAGTTATGGCGTCTTCCTTGCGCTTAAAATAGCGGAAGTAGGAAGCCCTGCCCACGCCAGCTTTAGCCGTTATTTCGTCAATCGTTATTTTGTCTATACTCTTTTCCTTCAATAATTCAAGCAGAGCATCTGCTATACATTCCTTTAAAAAATCTGTAACTTTTGTACTCCGTGCCATAATTCACCTTTGATATTTTTTTGCTTTTTTGTATCAATTTAAATAAATTGGTCTTTTAGTCTATTTAAGACGGTAAAGAAAAACATTCCGTTGACTTTAAGCCGATTAACCTTTATAATACCATCTGTGATACTAAAATATCACAATAAATTATAATTTTATTATAGACAATAGTTCTGATTTTGTCAAGATAAAATAATAAAAAATGGAAGGTAATATGGAAGCAGTATTAAAAACCTTTGATTTAACCAAGAAATACGGCGAAAAAATTGCCGTAAACAAAGTAAATATGACCATAAACAAGGGCGATATTTACGGCTTTATAGGAAGGAACGGTGCTGGGAAAACCAGCACAATGAAGCTTATTTTAGGGCTGACGTTCCCGACAGACGGTAAAATTGAGCTGTTCGGCGGCGAACCTTTGGATAAAGGTCGAAGAAAAATCGGCTCGCTTATAGAAGCACCGGGGCTGTACAAAAATTGTACGGCTTATGAAAATATGAAGCGATATTCTATACTTGCTGGTGGCACCGACAAGGACATCAAGGAGTATTTACAACTTGTAAATCTCGGCAATACGGGCAACAAAAAAGCAGGTGCGTTTTCTTTGGGTATGCGTCAGAGATTGGGCATAGCCCTCGCGCTGTTGGGCGAGCCTGAATTTTTGGTGCTTGACGAGCCTATTAACGGGCTTGACCCCGAGGGTATAAAGGATATAAGGAATATTATATTGAAACTCAACAAAGAACGCGGCATAACGTTCCTTATATCAAGCCATCTTTTAGACGAGCTCGCAAAGATAACCACGCGCTACGGTATAATAAACAACGGCATTTTAGTGGAAGAAATTACTGCTCAAGAGATTGAAAAACGCTGCAGCAGTGGGTTGGTAATAACTGTGAACGATGTTGTAAAGGCAGCGCGGCTGTTAAATGAACGAGCTCCGGAATTGAATGCGGCGGTGCGCGGCAATAAAGTTTATTTAAGAAACACAGAATCAGCAGCAAAGATCAATGGTTTTTTGGTAAGAAACGGAGTGGAAGTGAGCGAACTAACTACAAACAGCGGCAGCTTTGAAGACTACTTTATAAAGAGGATATAATTATGGGAAAGTTATTTAAATACGAAACGAGAAAGTTGTTTAAAGCCAAGAGTTTTTATATCTGTCTAATCATCCTGGCGGTTTATCTGTTTTTATCTGTGTTGCTGCAACAGGTGATTTACAACGCTTTGGACGAAAGCGAACTTGCGAATACAACGTTTCCCACGGCGGCAAGTATATTGCAAAGCTCGCTTTCAAGCGGATTGACCACGCTTATTCTTGCTATATTCACGGCACTTTTCGTGTGTGAGGACTATACCGACGGCACGCTGAAAAATATCTGCGCGAAGGGTTTTAAAAGGGAAATAATTTGCTGTTCAAAATTTATCGCCGTTCTTATATTCGCGCTTGCCGCCTGCATTGTAAGCTGGATCTGCGGCTACGTTTTCGGCGCTATGTTCTTTGAGTCAGGCACTATAAACGGAAAAGTTATAGCATCTCTTATTGCGCAGATTATAGTTGTTCTTGGATACACGGCGGTATTTTTCGCCGTGTCTATAGCGGTAAGAAAGACAGGCGGAGCCATAGCTGGCTGCATCGTCGCGCCTATGCTTGTTTCATTGGTTTTGAGTATTTTAGATTCTTTCTTGAATTTTGAAAGTTTTGCATTTACCAACTATTGGCTTGAAAATCTGTTTTCAAGCGCGGCGTCGGGCGAAAAAATTGCAACGGCGATAGTGCTTTCAATTATCTACGCGGCAATATTTACAGCCGCGGGAATATTTATAAACAGAAAGCAGGAAGTATAAAACGGCTGTAAAACCGAATAAAGGAAACATTATATGAAAAAATTATTTAAAGTATTAGGCATAATAGCGGCTATATTTTTAGTGCTGATTATTGCCCTGTTCGCCCTTTTGTGGTATTGGTCTACACTGCCTGCGGTAAAGGAAGGTTATTACGAAAATACCGTTACCGGCGGTGATATTGAAGCAAAATATACCTTAAAGGGTAGTTACGAGGTAGCTTCCACTGAATACGACGCTGAAGACGATACCGTCGGCAAATATGAAATATGGTATCCCGCTGAAATGGAAACAAGCGGTAAAACTTACCCTCTTGTGGTTATGGTAAACGGCACGGGCGTGCCTGCGTCTAAATACGAAGCCGTTTTCGATCATCTCGCGTCGTGGGGCTTTATAGTAATAGGCAACGAGAACGAAAACCCTTATAGCGGACTCTCATCGTCTATGAGCCTTGACTTTATGCTTGAACTCAATGGCGACAACGCAAGCGTGTTTTACGGCAAGGTAGACACAATAAATATAGGAATAGGCGGTCACTCGCAGGGCGGCGTCGGTACGATTAACGCCGTTACCGCACAGGATAATGGAAGTATGTACACGGCAATGTACACGGCGAGCGCTACGTCTAAATACTGGACGCAATCGACAGAATGGGAATACGACGTAAGCGGCATAAATATCCCCTATCTTATGGTAGCAGGCACGGGCTACATAGATGCAGGAACAGCCGAGAATATTACCGTGGAAGACGAGCAGGGCATTTGTCCGTTGTATTCGCTAAAAGAAAATTACAATAATTTATCTGATGACGTGGATAAAGTTATGATGCGCCGCGTAGATACAGACCACGGCGATATGCTGCCTATGGCTGACGGATATATGACGGCTTGGTTTATGTATTATCTTCAGGGCGATACATACGCGGGCGGCGCGTTCACGGGCAGTTCCGCAGAAATACTTTCAAACAGCGTATGGCAGGACGTGAATAAAAATATTTAATATCAAAGAAAAACGGCTGTAAGCCGAAAAAGGAGAAATTTATATGAAAAACAAATTGACACTTGCAAACATTATTGTTTGCGCCGTGCTGCTTGTTATGGCGGTACTTACTATCGTGGGCGTGTGTGTAAACTACATAAGTTTAAGCATAACGCTACTTGGCAGCACAGCCACCGACGGATATGCTCTCGGAAACGAAATGCTTACAGGTGCTGACGGCTACGGCGCTATGGCGGCTTTCGCCTACATAACAATGGCGCTTGCGATACTTACTTTAATATTGTATGTTGTATATAAACTGTTTGATATTAAAGTGCTTAAACTCGTAACACTGGGTGCGGCGGCTTTGCTTGTAATATGTGCCGTTGTGGCTTTAATTCTTGCGTTCACGTTCGGCGGCGGCGAAGGCAGTGACTGGGCTTCATATTCTGTTACCCCCGCTGTAGGCGCGTGGCTTTTGTTTGTAGGCGGTATTCTCGGCGGGATTACTGGTGTTACAGGTGCATTAAAGTGTTAATAAATTTAGCACATTTTATATAAATACCGCGGCAACAAAATGTTGCCGCGGTATTTAATAATTAAACAAAGCACATTGATGTGTAAACCTGATAAAAATTTATTTATTGCTCTTATAT